>NZ_AP024713.1:612442-1224884 GCF_019702925.1 Campylobacter sp. 19-13652
GCCAAACTCGCCATCATTTAATGCTTTTGCTAAGGCATGGGCATAGTCTGGGTAGTCTACACTGTCTTTACTGTGTGTGCCTAGATCGTTTATTTGATGACCTCGCTCGATTAGGAAGTGTTTTAATGTTTCTTTGAGACAAAATCCTGCGTGATCGCTTGCGATGTGTATTTTCATTTTCTTTGCTTTTTTTAAATTATTCCGTGATTATATCCTAAAAACCCTTAAATAAGCCCACTAACATACCTAATCGTTGCATAAATTGGAGAAAAAATAGAGCTAGAAAATGGGCTCATGACAATTATTATTAGAATAATAAAACCGTACCTTTCAAGCTCCATCATTTTTGCAGTTAGTGCGCTTGCTCCAGCCCAATCTAGCACGTAAGCAAGTGCTTTATATCCGTCAAGCTGAGGTAGGGGATAAAGATTAAAAAGTGCCAGTAAGATATTTAGCTTTAATAGCATAAATAGCGAATTTATCAGCGTTTGCGAGCTTTGACTATCACTTAAACTGCCTGAGTAAATGAGTGCTTTTATCGCAATAAAAGCAGCCGCTGCTAAAGCTAGATTATAAGCAATACCAGCAAGTGCGACTGCTATTGCACCCACGTATTTGCCGTTATTAAACACAGTTTGCATTCTTACTGGCACAGGTTTTGCCCAGCCAAGCACAACTCCGCCAGCTAGATACATAGCAGCTGGAACTATGATGGTGCCAAATATATCTATGTGGCGCAGGGGATTTGGACTTAGGCGGTTTAGGTTTTTAGCGGTGCTATCACCAAATTTATAAGCCACCCAGCCGTGTGCTATCTCATGTCCTACGATAGAGACGATAAGACAGGCTATAAGCACCAAAATTTCAGCTATATCAAGTGAAGTAAGCTTATGTGTAATAGCGTTAATAAACTCCATCAACTTCCTCTTCTTTTATCGCCATTTGGGTAAATTCGTCGCTATTTTCTATCGTGCTTACTAGCCTGCCTATGCGTTCCCATCTTATGCGGTATTTATCGTCCCAGCTTAGGTATATAAACCACGGTTTACCGATGATATTGCGGTATGGCACGCTCCCCCAAAATCTACTATCGTTTGAGTGGTCGCGATTATCCCCTATCATGTAAAACTCATTAGCCTTAACCTTTGTATAAAAGGCGTTAAATGGTAGTTCTCCCCTTTTTTCTAGCGAGTTTATCATTACTGGCTTCATATCAAGCTTACCTGAGTTTAGCGCATAAATCATATAGCTAAACATATCTACGTTTTTATCGTAGTGAATGCCACTAAATTTATACGGCTCCCTTACAAAAAGCCTACCATCAAGGCTAATAATATCCTCTTTTTTGTAGTTTTGGCTTATAAATTCATCGCCTTCGTGTGGGCGCAGATACATGGCATTTCCATCAAATACTATCTCATCATCCCCTACTCCAAAGAGCCTTTTTACGTAGTGCTCGCTCTCGTTTAGCACGTTTAAAAACACCACTATATCACCGCGCTGTGGCTTATCGCCTTCGATTAGGTGTCCGTTGCCGAAAAAATCAGGTAGTATCTTTTTATTTATAAAAGGTATGGTTGGTGTGGGTATGCCGTAGCTAAATTTTTTAACGAATAAATGATCGCCTATTAAAAGTGTGTTTTTCATCGAGCCTGAAGGTATGACAAAGGCCTGAGCGACAAAAAATATCAAAAAAAGTACGATTATTACAGTGCCAGTCCAGCTATTGCTAAATTTATTAAGCCTGCTTAGAAACTTTATCATCGCCCTACCTCTTGCCTCTTGCTTTTGCTGCGGCTAGAGTATTTTTAAGCAGCATAGCAATCGTCATAGGTCCCACTCCACCTGGAACCGGCGTGATATAGCTGGTCTTTTTAGCCACTTCATCATATGCCACGTCGCCAGTTAGCTTGCCGTTTTCTAGGCGGTTTATGCCTACGTCGATGATTATTGCGCCATCTTTTACCATGTCTGCGCTTAAGAAATTAGCCCGCCCTATGGCTACGACTATTATGTCGGCGTTTTGGCAGATTTGTTTTAAATTTTTTGTGTGAGAGTGCGCTATGGTAACAGTCGCATTTGCAGCCAACAGTAGCGCTGCCATAGGCTTTCCGACTATGTTGCTACGCCCTAGCACTACAGCGTTTAGCCCTGTTAATTCTATGCTGTATTTTTCAAGTAAATACATAACCCCAAGCGGAGTACAAGGCACAAAACTAGCCAGTCCGCTCCAAAGTCGCCCCACGCTAGCTGCGCCAAATCCATCTACGTCTTTTTCAGCTGCTATTGCCTGCGTGATGACGTCCTCGTCTATATGCTTTGGTAGTGGTAGCTGTACGAGTATGCCGTCTATGCCAGCGTCTAAGTTTAATACATTGATAAGGGCTAAAAGCTCGCTTTGGCTTACGTTTTCATTTAGGCGGTGCACCACAGAGCGTATCCCTACTGCCTCGCAGGCCTTTTCTTTTGCACCGACGTAGGTTGCGCTTGCAGGGTCGTTGCCGACTAAAATAACAGCTAGGCTTACCTCTTTGCCACTATTTTTTAGGCTGGCTACCTCTACTGCTATTTCATCACGTGCTTGCTTTGCTGTGGCCTTGCCGTCTAAGATTTGCATAAATCGTCCTTTAATTAGGTTTTTAAGGCAAATAGTGTATCATAACAAACTTTGGAATAAATTTAATTTTTAGGTTTAAAATGAGGCTGGTTTTAGTTTTTTTACTCTGTTTTTTTGTCGCAGCGGCTGTGGAGAGTAGCTTTATCACCCCAGCTGAATACTCCAAAATGCTCTATTTTAACCCACATGGCATAGGCTGTAATAAGTGCCACGGCGCAGAGGGAAAGGGTAGTGTGATAGGGGTGTATTATGAGTTTGACAAAGCTAGTGGGCAGAATAAAAAGCATGAGGTAGTAGCGCCAAATATAGTCGGCATTAGCCTTGAAAATTTTAAGCAAGCCCTAGCAAATCCTAAAAATTTTATGCCAAGCTACTCGCTTACAAATAACGAAATAGCAGCACTATACATGTATGTAAATAAACTTTTTAAAAAGGTAGAAAATGACAAATAAAGAGGCGTTTAAACAGGCAAAAGACTTAATCCCAGGCGGAGTAAACTCCCCAGTTAGAGCATTTGGCAGCGTCGGCTCACAGCCGCTTTTTATTGACCGGGGTGAGGGTGCATACATCTATGACATAGAGGGGCAGCGCTATCTTGATTTTGTACAAAGCTGGGGGCCGCTATTGTTTGGGCATGCTGATAAAGATGTGCTAAATGCTGTCATAGAGCAGGCTAAAAAGGGGCTTAGTTTTGGTGCGCCAACGCTTATTGAGAGCGAGCTAGCCAGCCTTGTGCTTGAGCGGTTTAAATTCCTAGATATGATACGCTTTGTAAGTAGCGGCACGGAGGCGACTATGAGTGCTATTCGTGTGGCTCGTGGCTTTAGCGGTAAAATGGGGCTTATTAAATTTGAAGGTAACTACCACGGACACTCAGACTCGCTTTTAATAAAAGCAGGAAGTGGGGCTACGACATACGGCAACGCCTCAAGCGCAGGTGTAAGCCAAAATGCAGTCGCTGACACGTATTTAGCGCGCTATAATGACATAGATAGTGTTAGGGCTATATTTGAAGCAAATGCGGATAAAATAGGCGCCATCATCGTCGAGCCAATAGCTGGAAATATGGGGCTAGTGCCAGCAAGCGCTGAGTTTATTAGAGGGCTTCGTGCGCTTTGTGATGAATTTAAAGCAGTGCTTATATTTGATGAGGTGATGAGTGGCTTTAGGGCTAGCGAAATAGGAGCGATAAAATACTACGACATCTGCCCTGATATGGTTGTTTTTGGCAAGGTTATAGGCGGAGGCATGGCTGCGGCTGCATTTGCGGCTAGGTCTGAGATAATGAGCGTGCTTAGCCCACTTGGGGCAGTCTATCAAGCAGGCACGCTTAGCGGCAATCCAGTGGCTATGGCAGCTGGCGTGGCTATGCTTAAAAAAATTGACGCTAATATCGGACTTTACGAGGGATTGCAATCTCTTGCAGAGCGCTTGATGCAGGGCTTTAAGGACGCCGCAAGAGCCGCAAATGTAAAAATTCAAACCTGCGTGCGTGGGTCGATGTTTGGATATTTTTTCACGGATAAAGAGGTGCAAAACTACGATGACGCACTAAGCTCTGATACAGCGATGTTTGCACGGTTTCATAACGCTATGCTAGCACGCGGAGTGTATCTAGCACCTAGTCAGTTTGAGGCTGGGTTTATATGTGCTAGTATGAGTGAATATGATATAGATTTTGCTATTAGTGCGGCACGAGACGCTATGGCTGAGGTGGCAAATGGCTAGGCTAAACTCCATAGCCACGGGGCTTGGCAAGCTAAGCCTTGGCATTAGCATAGTTGTGGCGATTGCAATAGGCGTGGGGCTTGGCTTGTGGCTTAGAGATATTACAGGGCTAGACTGGACGCTTTATGTGGGGCTATTTTTTGGCGTAGCAGCTGCGGTATTAAATGTCTATAAGGCCTATTTGCAGGCTAAAAATGAGCTTGATGAGCTTAAAGATAGGTATAAATTTGATAAATCTAGCAAAACAGATGATGATGAGGAGTGGGAGGAGCGCGTGTGAAAAATGCGCTTGCCCTTCTTTTTTTCTTTGCTTTTTTGCTCGCTTTTGGCGCTTTTAATGGCGTGGCGTGGCTAGCTAGCGTGAGTGTTGGATTTTTGGGTAGTTCACTTATCATTGTGGCCAGCTTTTATGGATATTATAAGCGTGTAAGGCAAAAGCTAGAACGTGGTGAAATAGAGGCGGATAAATTTAACGATGAGGACGATGATAGCGAGGTTTTAGAGCGTGAGGAGGATATAAAATCCTTTATAGCTACGCAAAAGCAAAAGCGCAAACTTCTGCCCTCTGCACATAGCTTTGGTTCATCTTTTTTGCCACTTAGAATTTTATCATACGCCATTTTTGTGATAGCCTTTTTTATGCTTAAGCGTCATGATTTGCTCGAGTTTGCTGCGCTTTTTATAGGCGTTGGTATTGGTGCATTTGGCGCAATTATTACGGCTAGGAGGTTTTATGGCTAGCTTGGGGCGGACTGTAAGGACTATGGGGGCATTATTTTTTGGCATGGCGCTTATGTTTTTGGGAAATGGGCTTTTAGTAAGCAGTGCTAGCATTCAGCTAAAGCAGCTTGGGTTTGCTGAGCTGGCTATAGGCGTGGTAAATGCGTCTTATTTTTTTGGGGCGATTTTAAGCACGATTTTTGCCCATCGCATAGTCTCACGTGTGGGACATATCCGCAGCTTTGGGATTTTTACCATACTTTTTGGCATTAGTGCAATGTATCACTCCATGACTGGCTCGATTTTTGTGTGGGCTTTGCTTAGGTTTGTGGTGGGATTTTGCTATTACGCTCTTACTATGATTATTGAAAGCTGGCTAAATGAGCGCACCCCAAACTACCTACGCTCGCGCGTGCTTGCGGTGTATGAGGTGGTTTTTTACCTAAGTTTTGGGTTTGGCGTGCTTTTAATGAGCGCACAGCTTGAAAATATGCAGATTTTTATAATCGCCGCAAGCTTTATAATGGTTTCATCAATCCCTTTAAATTTAATCCGCATTCGCCAGCCTAAAATCCCACAAAGGCAAGCGCTTAGCCTTCCAAAAGTCTTTAGCGTCGTCCCACTAGCTCTAGCTTGCGCATGTGTGGGCGGAGTGGTGATAAATGGCTTTTTTTCCATGGGTGGGGCGTTTGCCCTGTCTTTGGGGCTTAGCTTAAAGCTTGCACCTGTTTTTATGTTTGTAGCTATGGTGGGTGGCTTTTGTGGGCATTTTTTCATAGCGCCCCTAAGCGATAAATTTGGCAGGAGGCTTGCTATTATTACAGTCTGCGTTGTTTCGCTTATCGCTTCTGCTTGTTTTATGATTTTTAGCCTTGATATGGTGGCTATTTTTGTGGCTGGATTTTTTTTGGGCAGCGGGGCATTTTGTCTTTATGCGCTCGCACTTGCTAGGGCAAATGATGTCTTAAATGACCGCTCAAAAAGCCTAGAAGTAGGGCGTGCCTTGCTTTTTAGCTATCTTGCTGGTTCGCTCGCTTCGCCTGTGCTTTTAGGTACTGCTATGCAGCTTGATGGGGCTAGGGGGTTTATGGGGATTTATGTGCTTTTGCTTGCACTTTTACTGCTTTTTGCTCTCACTCAAAAAAGCGTGCCACAAGAAAAGCGTCAGCCATGGCAGCCTCATACCATACGCACCACCGCCATTGATGAGCTAAGTAGCAAAACTCAAAACGGATAATACTGTGGCAATTATAAATAATAGCACTTCAATATCTCAGCCGCTTTCTACCCCCACTAGCCCTCAGCCTCGTCTTGCTACTGAAGGCGCTAAAAGTGGACTAATCCAAAACCAGCCACAAAGCCAAAATGCCCCCTTAGCAAACGAGGGCAGGGAGGCTTTAGCTGGAGTTGAGAGGCTTATGGCAAAGGTGCTAAATGAGCTAAATCAAAACTCTAAAGACAGCTCTAGCGTGGCTTTAAATTTAAAGCAAACTGGCGTTGCAAATGGCGTAATGAAAGGCATTAATGAGCTTATAGGCGAACTTGAAAAGGAGGCAGATCCTACTCTAAAGGAGCTAGGGATAAAGCTTAAAGAGTTTTTAAAACCAATAGCAAATATTAGTGCGTCAAATTTAGCCAGCAGTATAAAAGACTCTGGTGTTGGCTTTGAGGCAAAGCTTGCAAATGCGCTAAATCCGCATGTCTTGCCCCCAGCTATAAATAGGCTTTTTTCGCAGATAAAAAATCTCTCAAACCAAGAAATCCTTGCTCAAATTTTAAATTTAGCCAAAGCAGATGATAGCGAGGCAGAGGCTTTTAAAAAGCTAAATAACATCCTTAAAAACGCCGCCTCAAATGCTGAGGCAAAACTCTCATCA
This sequence comes from Campylobacter sp. 19-13652, assembly GCF_019702925.1. Lineage (NCBI taxonomy): Bacteria > Pseudomonadati > Campylobacterota > Epsilonproteobacteria > Campylobacterales > Campylobacteraceae > Campylobacter > Campylobacter sp. 19-13652. The sequence continues at coordinate 619,385 of NZ_AP024713.1, forward strand.
TCGCCCATATCTAGGGCTTTGAGCCTGCCTAATAAGCTAGATAGCATGGCTAAGTTTTTAAGCCAAAAAGAGCCGTTAAATCAAAGTCCAGATGCTTTAAAGCGTGAAGCTTTATGGATAGGCAAGACTTTAGAAAATGTGCTTAGTCAAGCAAAGGGGCTTGAGGGGACAAAGCAGGCAAATTCGCAGAGCTTTTTGGCGAATAAAAGGGAGCTTGAGGCAAGCATAAAAGAGGCAAAAGAGGTGCTTGATGGGCTTTTAAAAATAGGCTCAAAATCGGAGTTTGTAAGCGAATTTTCAAATCTTAGCGAGCCGTTAAGTGAGCAAGGAAGCTTGCAAGATAGACTAAAATCAATCGCAAGGCGACTAAGTGGAATGCTTGAGAGTGTTGATAGCGAAGCAAGCAGGGCAAAGCGTGACCTAGCCGAGATAAGAGGCGTGATGAAGCACCAAAAAGCTGCTAGCGAGGCCGCTATAAATATAAAAGCTCAAGATGGCTCTGAGCTAGCGCGAAGCATAGAAAATGACATAAAATCCACGATTCTATCGGCAAATTCTGAACTAAAGCAAAGCCCAAATGAGGCGCTAAAATCAGCCGTAGCGCGTACTTTGGCCGGCATAGAGGCGAATCAAATTTTATCCGTCGTAAGTGGCGAACTAAGTAGCTATTTGCCATATTCTTGGGATGACTTAGACGGCGCTAGGGTGGCGTTTAAGCGTGGAAAAAAGGAGAAATTTCACGCACAGGTTGAGCTTAATTTTAAGGCGTTTGGTGGCATCAGTGCACTTATAAGTTTAAGCGATAAAAAGCACATCGATATTAGCGCAGCGACTGAGAGAGATGATTTTGCAAAGCTGATACGCTCGCATAAGGATTCTTTAAGAGATGCGTTAAAGAGTGGGGGGCTGCTTTTGGGGCAACTTAGTATACGTGTTGCGCCTAAAAAAAGCATGAGTGATGAATTTAAGGCATTTGGCGGCTTTGAGCTAGGGCTTAATAAAAGGGCGTAAATGGCAAAGATTGGGCGTAAAAAGGCGGTTGCGCTAGGCTTTAAACAAGGCAGGGATAATGCGCCAAAGGTGCTAGCAAGTGGCGAGGAGTGTACCGCCGAGCGCATAATTGATTTAGCGCAAAAAAACGGCATACCAGTGCGCGAAGATGCCGATTTGGTCGAGGTTTTAAGTAAGGTCGAGATAAATGATGAAATTCCGCCAAATTTATATAAAGCCGTAGCCGAGGTATTTAGTTTTTTATATTCGATTACGAAAAAATAGGGGTATTTTTGGGGTGATATTTTAAATTTAATGTGCCAAAAAGCTTTTTATAAGTGTTGTTATTAGGGGTTTTGAGTGAGTAAAAGGAATGCTTTTTAGCCTTTTTAAAAATTAGTGTCGCTTTTAAATTCTTAAAGCAAAATCTATGGTGCAAGCCTCTTAAGACCTCCAAGAGCCGAATAAGCCTAAAATAAAAGTATAGTTTTAAAAGTTAAATTTAAATGTTAGCGATTTATTGCGCATACTTGGTCAAATTTTAGGAAATAGCTAGTATGATGTTTTGTGGCTTTGTGTGCGAATGTGTTGTCTAGCGGATTGCAAGTAAAGCAAGTCAAAGACAATGCAAGTAATGAAAATATTTGTAAGATAAAGATCTGGTAAGCCGCACATTTTGTTACAATATGCTGGATGATGCTTGGCTTTGCTTTGATGCGCACTCAATAACTGGTGTTGTTAGCCTTTTTATCCGCCATACAGACACTTTATATATTATTTAAATGTTTTGATTTAATTTGTTGGTAAAATAAATTTAAAAAGCAATTATTGACACGTTTAAGAGATATTCAAACTCAAAGAACCTAAGATTATATGCCCCTGTCATAGACTTGTAAGCGCAGTATAGCTTTGCGAGCAGTTGAGGGGTTTGATGCAGTAAATTCTAACCATAATGGAAAATCAGTAGGCAGAGTCTGATTCAGTAATTGTTAGCATGGTGTGAGGTAAGTCAAAGTGCGACTTTTGAAATAAGTACGGTGAGTTTTTTGATTAAAGCAAGGCGAAACGAGAATTACATTTGGCTAATTGTACTTGCAGGGTGCTACAATGCTTTGCAAATTTTGTGGATAATTGCAGTATTAAGTCTTGCTTTAGAAAATTAGTATAAAATAAATTTAAAATATTAACAAAGCAAAAATAAAGTTTTTGTGGTTTCATGAAAGCTTTTAATTTTTAGGTCGCACCCCCCCCCTTTTTTTTTTCAGATGATTTTAAAATTTTAAGTCTTTGTTTGACTATATTTTAACGTACAAAAAGCTAAATTATAAATTTCATAAACTCTTTTATTTTGCGCAAACTCTAAACCCCTAGTGTATTTAGCCTGTGATGTAAGTTTAAAATTTATTGATTTTTTGCTTTTAAATTTTAAGTCTTGGATAAAACAGGACTTTGGGATAAGCCAAAGCCCAAATATGCTTTTTAAATTTAACTCTCTATATAATTTTTCAGCTTTCTACCTACTTTTGGGTGTTTTAGTTTTTTTATCGCAGAGCTTTCGATTTGACGCACGCGCTCGCGAGTTACGTTTAGGGCCTTGCCTATCTCTTCTAGGGTGCGGTCGCTCTCATCATCAAGCAGGCCAAATCTCATAGAAATCACAGCTCTTTCACGCTCGTTTAGCTGTTCTAGTACTTCATCGATCTGCTCCCTTAAATCGCCCTTTAGAATTTGCTCCATAGGGCTTAGCTGGCTTTTATCTTCGACAAAATCGCCAAATTTGCCGTCGTCTTCATTGCCAATCGGGGCTTCTAGGCTGATTGGCTCTTTTGTGATTTTTATCACCTGCTTGACCTTATCCACGCTTAGCCCTACTTCTTTTGCGATCACGCTCACATCGGGCTCTTTGCCCTCTTCTTGTAGGTACTTGCGGTTGATTTTATTTATGCGGTTTATCGTCTCTATCATATGTATAGGTATGCGTATGGTGCGGGCTTGGTCGGCGATGGCACGGCTTATGGCCTGGCGTATCCACCACGTGGCGTAGGTGGAGAATTTATACCCCTTGCGGTATTCAAATTTATCCACCGCCTTCATTAGCCCTATGTTGCCCTCTTGGATTAGGTCTAAAAACGGCAGTCCGCGGTTGGTGTAGCGTTTGGCGATTGAGACGACTAGGCGGAGATTTGATTTTGCCATTCTGGTTTTGGCTTCGTCGCTGATTTTCTTGCCACGCTTTATCTGCTCTAAGACTTCTTTAAGCTTAACTGGATCTAGGTCAAAGCCCTGCTTGCTCGCCTCTTTTGTGGCAAAGAGCTTTTTGATCTCGACATAGGTGCTTACCATCGTCGCTTCTGGCACACGTGCGGCGATCTCTTCTTTGCTTAGCTTTAATATATCTTTTAAAATTCCCTTGTGATTTTTCTTTAGCTCGTCGCTAAACATCGGTAGGCGATACTCCAGCCTTTTAAGCTCCCTATCAAACTCATCATCGCTCTTAAGCGCCGTCTCCATAGACTTTACTATCTCGTTTATTAGCTTGCTCGTTGGTCCTAGATCCATTAGCTTGTCTTTTAGGATTTTTTTCTTAAAGGCTAGGGTTAAATTTGATAAAGTATCGCCCTCGTCTATTTCTGTTTGTTTATTTATCGTCTTTAGCCACTCTTTTTTGGCCTTTTCTAGGGCTTTAAAGCTCTCGATGACTTTCTCGGCGCGCTTGTCGTTTTTAGCACTTTTTTTAGGCGAGTTATCCTCATCATCGCTATCCTCGTCCTCGTCTATCTCCTCATCATCGCTATCGCCGTCATCTTCAAAGCTTTTAAAAAGCTCCTTTACTCGGCGTTCGCGGTTTATTAGCGGCTCTTTATATTCAAGGATAAAATCGATAAGAAAAGGCACGGAGCAAAATGCGTCTATGATGATGTCCTCGCCTAGCTCGATTTTTTTGCTTATCTCGACCTCTTCGTCCTTGCTAAGTAGGGCGATTTGTCCCATTTCACGCAGGTACATACGCACAGGGCTATCAGAGCGTGACCACTCTAAAAAGTCGTTTTCATTTGCTAGATCAAACTCATCCTCTAGGTTTGCGTCTACATTTTTTGCGGCTGCTTCTCGTGCGCGTTTAGCGTCTGCTAAGTGCTGCTGCTTTGCTACTTCGGCTGCACTTAGGAGTTTTACTTTATGCTCCTGTGCTAGAGATTCTATTTTTTTAACGACTGTCGCTGTTGGAGCTTTATCAAATAGCTTGATGAGCTTTTCAAAGGTTACAAAGCCTTTTGCATTTTCACTAAAAAGCTCCTCTATTTGGCTAAATATCTCTTTACTTGATGACATATTTCTCCTTTGTAGGGATAAAAGGGATATATTATACCCAAATTTTCTTAAGCAGTGATAATATTTTAAGTTGGAACGCATTTTGCTTATTTGGAATAAATTGATTTGTAAATGATAAATTTAAGGACGCACAAGTATGCAAAACGGATATTATCAGGCAACTGGCGCTATGGTTACGCAGTTTAACCGCCTAGATACCATAAGTAATAATCTAGCAAATGTAAATACCTACGGTTATAAAAGAAAAGACGTCGTGGTTGGGGATTTTGAGCGAATTTTTAAAGATAGCGAGGACGAACTACCACTAAAAAATCATACAAAAGATGCGGCTAAGTTTTTAAACCGTACTCTTGATAGAGTGCCAGTTATCAGCGAAAGCTATACGGATTTTAGCGCAGCTGGCATGAAGTACACCTCAAATCCGCTTGATTTTGCCATTAAGCAAGATGACGCATTTTTTGCTGTGCAGACTGAAAGTGGGGTAATGCTGAGTAAAAATGGGGCCTTTAGCCTTGATGCTGAGGGGTATATCATAAACAAAGAAGGCTACCGCATACTAGGTGAAAACAACCAGCCCATCGCACTAGATACGGATGCACAAATTTCAGTCGATAAGAGCGGCTATATTTATGAAGATGGCGAAGTGGCGAATAAATTTAATATCCTAAGCGTGCAAGATGTAAGAGATTTAAACAAAATAGGCGATAATCTCTACTCGCCAAATGCACGCGCTGATGTAAGGGCTGGCGACGATGAGGCAGATTTGCTAGTGCAAGGGTATGTTCAGATGAGTAATGTAAATCCAGTAACTGAAATGGTGGCGCTCATAGAGACAAACCGCCTAGTAGAGATGTATCAGCGTGTGATGAATTCGCAGATGAATGACATAAATCAAGACGCCATAACAAAGCTAGGCGCAGTTAAGCAATAAATTTAAAGGATTAAAGCCATGATGAGATCAATTTATACAGCCGCTACTGGCATGATAGCACAACAAACCCAAATCGACGTAACCTCGCACAATATCGCAAACGTAAACACCTACGGCTATAAGAAAAATAGGGCGGAGTTTGCGGATTTGATGTATCAAAATATGGAATACGCAGGCACAGCAACTAGCCAAACTACCACTAGCCCTACAGGAATCGAGGTGGGTCTAGGTGTGCGCCCGACAGCGATAAATAAAATTTTTACTCAGGGCTATTTTAAGGAGACGAGCAATAATTTAGACATGGTAATAGCTGGAAATGGCTTTTTCCAAATTCAGCTGCCTGATGGTACGACAGCATACACTAGAAACGGCGCTTTTAAACTAGACGCAAACGGCACAGTAGTAAACTCAGACGGATATCAGCTAATCCCACAAATCACAATCCCATCAGACGCCACAGCCATATCCATAGGTACAGACGGCACAGTCTCAGTGTTACAAGCTGGGCAGCAGCAGATGACGCAGCTTGGGCAGATTGAGCTTGCAAATTTCATAAATCCAGCTGGACTTCATTCAATGGGCGATAATAACTACCTAGAAACTTCAGCTAGTGGCAATGTCGTAATTGGCACGGCTGGGCTTGAGGGATTTGGGCAGATTAAGCAAGGCTTTGTGGAGATGAGTAACGTCCAGCTAGTTGAGGAGATGACTGATCTAATCACAGGGCAGCGTGCGTACGAGGCAAACTCAAAGGCAATTACAACAAGCGATAGTATGCTTGAGATAGTAAATGGGCTTAAAAGGTAGGTAAAATGGGCTTAGTGATAGCGTTTTTTATAGCATTAGTGCTATTTTTCTGGGCGGTTGATGCGGTCTATTTTGCTAAGGGTACTAGATGAGCAAAAGCGCGTGTGGCGCCAGACAAGATAGCGAAAAAGAGAGCCAAAAGGGCGAATATTATAGCTTTGGCAGGATTTTTAGCCTTAGTGTGCCTGTGATGCTCGGCTTTATTCCGCTTGGCATTGCGTTTGGAATTTTGGCTAAAAGTACTGGAATTAGCCTATTTATCGCCATGAGCCTTAGCTTAATTACTTACGCTGGGGCAGGGCAGTTTGCCTTTTTATCCATGCTTAGCGTAGGAGCTGGCTTTTTTGAGATAGCAGTGGCAAGCTATTTTATAAATTTACGCCATAGTTTTTATGCGATGACCTTGCTTAGGGATTATAAGGGGCTTGGATTTAAATTTTTTAATATTTTTGCACTAACTGATGAGAGCTTTGCTATATTTAAAAGTCTAAATATCGCCGACATTAATACCCGCACTAAGGTTTTTAGCCTCATAAATTTACTCACGTATCTTTACTGGGCGGTGGGTACGATCATAGGATACGTAGCAGGTAGTAGTATAAGGGTTGATTATAGCGGCATTGAGTTTTGTCTTACGGCGCTTTTTATTGTGCTTGCGCTTGAGATGTTTAAGGCTGCCCCTTCAAAGCTGGTGCTATCTTTTAGCATTTTAGCTGGGGTGCTTTCGCTTGCTTTTGTGCCTGATAGATTTATGCTTATTGTTGCGATTATGGCTTGTTTTATTTTTATTTTATTTTTTAAGGACAAACTGTGATAAACCTAGCCTCTAGCCAGTGGGAGATTTTCTCTGCGGTTTTAGTCTGCGCTGGGGCTACTTTTGCCACTCGTGCTTTGCCGTTTTACATGTCTAGCTTTAGCTTTTTATCTAGCCTTGAAGTGGTGGAGAAGTATATCGGACAGATGATTATGGTGGTGCTTGTTTTTTACTCTTTAAAGGGGATAAATTTATTCGCTTATCCCTACGCAATCCCTGAAATATCAGGTGTCGCGGTGGCGATACTCGTGCATTTAATAAGCAAAAATGCGCTTTTTAGTATTATCCTTTCTACTGCGGTTTATATGTGTTTGCTTAGATTTTTATAGCTTAAATTTAGACAATTTTAGCTACAATCAGCGCAAAAATTTAAAAGGACGCAGGATGAATAAGCACAAAGTATGGCGATTTGGGGATAATATCGACACAGATATAATAATCGCCGCGCGCTATTTAAATACTAGCGACGAAAACGAGCTTGCAAAGCATATAATGGAGGATGCTGACCCTGAGTTTTACTCAAAATTATCCACTAATGACGTAATCGTAGCTGGGGAGAACTTTGGCTGTGGCAGTAGCCGTGAGCATGCCCCGCTAGCACTAAAAGCTGCTGGGGTTGGGGCAGTCATAGCCAAAAGCTTTGCACGCATTTTTTACCGCAATAGCTTTAATACAGGGCTTTTAATCCTAGAAACGCCTCAGGCGACAGAGATAAATGAGGGCGATGAGATAGCCATAGACTTAGACGCTGGCGTGATTAAAAACCTAACCCAGCAAAAAGAGTATAAATTTAATCCCATACCGCCATTTATGCAAGAATTAATCAGTGCTGGCGGCTTGATAGAATACGCAAAAAAGGAAATATAAGTTTGAAAAGATATAAAATTTGTGTAATAAAAGGCGACGGCATAGGACCTGAGATCATAGACGAAGCCATAAAGGTGCTTGATAGAGTATCGGCGAAGTTTGGCTTTGAGCTGGAGCTTAGCTATCAGCTAATGGGTGGGGCAGCTATTGATGTTTTTGGTGTGCCGCTACCTGATGAGACGCTAAAATGTGCGCTTGAAAGCGATGCGGTACTATTTGGCGCTATAGGTGGCGCTAAATGGGATGGCCTAGAGCGTCATTTGCGCCCAGAAAGTGGGCTTTTAAAGTTGCGTAAAGAGCTAAATGCGTTTGCAAATCTACGCCCAGCTATTGTCTTTAAGGAGCTTGTAAATGCAAGCACGCTAAAGCCAGAGGTGCTTGATGGTGTGGATATGCTAGTAGTGCGTGAGCTTACGGGCGGACTTTATTTTGGGCAGCCGCGAGCTAAGGAGGCTGATAGAGCGTATAATACTATGGTTTATTCTCGTTCTGAGATAGAGCGTATAGCGCGCATAGCATTTGACGCAGCTAGAATGCGCCAAAAACGCGTTTGTTTGGTGGATAAGGCAAACGTGCTTGAAACCAGTGAGCTTTGGCGAGATGTAGCTCAGAGCGTAAAAAGCGATTATGAGGACGTGAGTTTAGAGTATATGTACGTAGATAATGCAGCCATGCAGCTTGTGCGAAATCCAGCGCAATTTGACGTGATATTAACAGAGAATTTATTTGGCGACATACTAAGCGATGAGGCTAGCCAAATTTGTGGTAGCATAGGGCTTTTGCCAAGTGCTAGCATGGGTGGAAAGGTAGGTATTTACGAGCCTATTCACGGCTCTGCTCCAGATATAGCAGGGCAGGGTGTGGCAAATCCAATAGCCACTATACTAAGTGCAGGGATGATGCTTCGCTATGCGCTAGGCGAGAGTGCGGCAGCAGATGCCATAGATACGGCGGTGCGTAAAATCATAGCGGAGGGGTATCGCACTAAGGATATATCACTTTTTGACGCTAAAGAGATATGCTCGTGTGCTGAAATGGGCTCAATAATTGCCCAACAAATAGACGCGCTGTGAAAAATACCATAACAGAGGCACAAATTTATGAAGCTCAAGGGCTGCGTGATGATGCGCTTGAGGTTTATAAAAATGTCCTTAAAGCAGATCCGCAGAATAAAGATGCGATGTCTGCTATCTTGCGTTTAAGCGGGGTGCGACGCGAACTTCGTGGTGTTAATGAGACTATGCTTGATTTTTTCTTTAATATGAAAACCAAAGAAGAGATAAATGAATTTAAAAGGTGGCTTTTGAAACTATGAGTGCGATTGATGATATAGCCAAAAAGACGATTGAGGAGATAAGCGCAGAGTTGGCCCAGATAGGTGGTGCCCATGATGAGTTTATCCAGCAAAGCCAAAAAGCTAGGGCAGAGCAGCCTCAAAGCCATGCGCATGCTTTTAATACGAATTTAGATAGCACCATTAGTCATTATGGTGCCTCAAATTACAGTCTCCCTGAGGCCAAAATAGGGCAAGACGGCGCTATTATTGCCCATTCTGCTGGTGCTTTGGCGCATGATGGCGTATTTTCTAGCACAGCCTTACCAAAGAATACTGTAGCTGCGCCAAATTCTGATTTAGTCGCTCAAACCACTCCTAATAGTGTAGATTTTTCACGTAGCGATATGATAAGCCCAGAGTATCTTTTTTTGAGGAATTTAAAAGAGCGTGTGGAGGTGCTTTTTGAGGGGCTTGGGCAGACTCCAGCTAGCGAGGCAGAGGAGCGTCTTGAGCTTACGCTTAAATTTTTAGAATTTTTGCTAGCTACGGTACAGAATAGACTTGAAAATCTCCCTAAATAGCGATCTCTTAGCCGTAAAAGACGCCCTAAGCCCATACACAAAGCGAGTTTATTTTGTCGGAGGATGCGTTAGGGATGCGCTTTTGGGGCGAGATATTTATGATTATGATATTGAGGTTTATGGTATAAGCCCTGATAAATTTGATAAAATCATGCAAAAACTCGGTAGCGAAGGCGTTGGCAAGAGCTATTTTATCTATAAATTTAAAAACATCGATATAGGGCTTGCTAGGAGCGAGAGTTGTGTCGGTAGTGGACATCGTGATTTTGCAGTCAAATATGAGGACGATCCGCGTTTTGCGAGCCTTAGGCGAGATTTTAGTGTAAATGCTATGATGATAGATATTTTTAGCGGAGAGCTTCTTGATTTTTGGGGCGGTATGAAGGATTTGCAGGACAAAACCTTAAGGCACATAGACTCAGATAAATTTAGTGAAGATAGTTTAAGGGTGCTTCGAGGGGTGCAGTTTGCCTCTCGCTTTGGTTTTAAAATAGCTCCATCCACACTAAAACTTATGTGTAAATTAAGCATATCAAATTTAAGCACCTCTCGCATAAGTACCGAGCTTTTAAAATTTTTTAGAGCCGATTATTTAGAGATCGGCGTGCGTTATCTTTTTATACTTGGGCTTTTTAGTGAGCTTTTTGGCATATCTTTATCCAAGGCTAGACTTCGAGATTTTATCTATGTCCTTAAAACAGCTAATAATGATATAAAAGATGAGACCTTATTTTTGTATCTTTTGGGTGGGTTTTTTGGAGTTAGTGCTTATGATTTAGCTAGGAGACTAGGACTTTTACGCAGGTTTTCTAGGCTTAAAAATGAGCCTTATTTTAGCGATACTCCTAGTGATTTTGAGCTTGTTAGGATAGCTTTAAGACGCCCTTTAAAGCAGTGGCTAGGCTGCTATGCAGAGCGTAAAAAGCGTGCTTTAGAGCTTAATATTTTTGAAAAAAAGCTAGATTTTTGCGTTGATAATTCTAAATTTAACAGCCTAAAATCAGATGAGATAGCAAAAGAGGTTTTTCGGCAAGAAAATGAGTTTATCAAGGCTTATTTAAAAGTTTAGCCTTTTAAATTTAAGCCCAAATCCGCTAAAATATCCAAATATCTTTTAAAAATAGGGCTTGGTTTTTGAATGTTTAATATCGTTTTGGTAAATCCCCAAATCCCACAAAATACTGGCGCAATAGGCAGGATGTGTGTTAACGCTGGATTTAGATTACATATTATTAAGCCGACTGTGTTTGACCTAAGCCAAAAGGCGGTCAGGCGGGCTGGACTTGATTACTGGCATAAGTTAAATCCGATAATTTGGGAGAATTTGGAGGAGTTTTTAGCAAAAAATAATCAAGTAAAGGATAGATTTTTCTTTGCTAGCACAAAGGCGAGCGAATATTATTTTAATGTTAAATTTAAACCAAATGATTTTATATTTTTTGGCGCTGAAAGTACTGGGCTTCCGCTATCTTTGATGAGTCTAAATCCTCAAAATATGGTAAAAATCCCAATGACAAAAGAGGGGCGTAGCCTAAATCAGGCGATGGCTGCTGGGATTATTTCATATGAGGCTTTGCGTCAAAATATGGGCGAAAATCCAGAAATTTATATGTAAGTAGGAGTTGGTTTGAGAGCGGTTTTTGCGTGGCTTTTTTTGGTTGCGTGCATGTTTGGTGCGCAGCTTAAAATAGCTAGTTTTAATGTAGAAAATTTATTTGACGGACGAGAACAGGGAAGTGAGTATAAAGACTTTCGTTATCCAAAATGGAACGCGAGCCTTTATGAGATAAAGCTGGCTAAAATAGTGTCCGTGCTTCGTGAGTTAGATGCCGATATAATCGGACTTCAAGAGATAGAAAATGCTCAAGTTTTAGCTCTTTTGGCTAAAAAAGCTGGCTATGAGTATTATTATTTTAGCTCGACTGAGAGGGCGCCAGTTGGCATAGGCATTTTATCGCGCGTGCCATATGTTGGGGTAAAAGAATTTAGCGTCCCACGCTTTAAAACTAGAAATATTTTACAGACCATATTTTTTGTGGATAACGTAAGCTTTAGCGTCTTTAACGCACACTTTCCAGCCTATAATCACGGCAAAGGAAAGCAAGCGTCAATCGAGGCAAAAAAGACCATGAGCCTAGCTGTAAGAGGCGCACAAAATGCCATAATTTTGGGTGATTTTAATAGCCCTTATGGCTCAAAATTTGTGCTTAAAAATTTAATAGATTATAAAGGCTACACGGATCTTTGGAAGTATATAAAAGACCCAAAAGAGCGCTACTCTCATGTAGCTGGTGCTAGCTATAGAGCGATAGATCACATACTGCTTTCAGATGAGTTTTTTAAGAAAAACTCTGGGGTTTGGTTTGAGGATTTTTATGTATTTAAAAAACAGGTTGTTGGAGCAAAGGATTATTCAGATCATCTACCTATAGTAGCTGTAATAAAGGTTGGAAAATGAGTGCATTTGACGCTATTATGCTGGTTTTGTTTGTGCTATTTTTGTGCTTTATGCTAACTGGAATGACAAGACAAATATTAAAAAAAGATGAACTTAGACGAAAAATAAAGGATAAAAAATGAAAGAACTTTTGGTTGAAATAGGCGTAGAGGAGCTGCCTGCGATACCCTTTTTAAAGGAACTTGCAAATATCCCAAAAAAGTGGCAAGACGCACTAGATGCGCACTCCTTAGAGGCTGATGAAGCTAGCTTTTACTACACGCCAAGGAGGCTTGTTTTTTTTCATAAAGCCTTTAGCCAAAAGGCAAAAGATAGCCTAGAAGTCGCTATCGGGGCGCCTTATCACGTGGCTGTAAAAGACGGAGAGTATACAAATGCGGCTATTGGATTTGCGAAAAAAAATGGGCTAAGTGTTGATGAGTTAAAATTTAAAGAAATAGACGGCAAAAACGTGCTTTATAACGAAAAAGTTGTGGTTGGTAAGCCTAGTGAGGAGCTTTTTTGTAGCGTGATTTCGCACTTTTTGTCTTCTTTAAGCTTTGGAAAATCTATGCGCTGGGGGAGTGGAGAGTTTGAGTTTATCCGCCCTATACGCTCTATTGTATGCCTTTTTGGCGGCAAAAACGTGGATTTTAGCTGCTACGGAGTAAACTCAAAGGCGGCATTTTATCCGCATAGATATTATGGTTATGATTTAGTGCCTTTTGGTTCGGCTAGTGAGTACTTTGAGCTAACTCAAAAAATGGGCATAGTGCTAGATCAATCTAGGCGCAAAGCCATGGTGCTAGAGCAGATAAAGGCGCTTGAGAGTGCTGAGATTAGCGTGCAAATCGATGAGGGGTTACTTGATGAGGTGGTGGCTATTACAGAGCTTCCAAATGCGCTTTTGGGCAGTTTTGAGGAGGAGTTTTTAGAAATTCCAAGCGAAGTCATAATAACCTCTATGAAGGAAAATCAGCGATATTTTGCAGTGTTTAACGGCGATAAACTTACAAATAAATTTGTAGTAGTAAGCAACATGCCAAAATCTGATGACGAGACTATAGTCCTAGGTAATGAAAAAGTCCTAAGAGCTAGGCTAAGTGATGCGGCATTTTTCTGGCGTCAAGATTTGGAGAATGGGCTAAATCCAGAGGGGTTAAAAAACGTAACGTATCTAAAAGAGTTAGGCAGCATGTATGATAAGCAGCTGCGAGAAGCTAAGCTTGCGGTGGCTTTGGGTGAGCTTTATAAGAGTAGGCTTGAGCGTGAGGTTGGCAGTGATGCAATAGAGCTTCTAAGGCGCGCTGCAGGGCTTGCAAAGGCTGATTTAATAAGCGGCATGGTGTATGAATTTACTGAGCTTCAGGGCATTATGGGCGGATATTATGCTAAAGCGGCAAATGAGCGTGCGGAGGTGGCTTTAGCTATTAGCGAGCAATATCTTCCAAATGGCGAGGATAGTTCGATGCCTAGTACTCTTTTTAGCTCCATTATTGCACTTAGCAATAAGCTTGATAGTCTATTTTCGCTATTTAGCCTAGGTAGAGTACCAAGTGGCACGAAGGATCCATATGCTCTGCGCCGTGCGGCAAATGGGGTGCTAAAAATAATTTTAAAAGAGGGGATTGAGTTTGATATTTCTCAGACTTTAGCAGGGCTTGCGAAGGGCTATGATGGGCTTGATGTTAAAACTCTTGAGGAGTTTATTTTAGGGCGGATTTATACATTTTTTGATACAAATGCCTCGGTGGTAAAAGCCTGCATAGCCAGCGGCGAGCGGGATGTAGTAAGGCTTTTTGATAGCATAAGTGCGCTTAGTGATGTGGTGCAAAATGATAGTTTTAAGGAAAACTTCTCTACGTTTAAGCGTCTTGCAAATATTCTAAAAGAGGCAAAAATAGGGCAGGTTGATGTAAGCTTGTTTGAGCTTGAGGCTGAAAGAGAGCTTAATAATGCCTTTAACGCCCTTGATAAAAGCGCCCCTTTAAGGGAGCGACTTGAGGCTCTTTTTGCGCTAAAGCCAGCGATTGATAAGTTTTTTGATGATGTGATGATAAATGTTGATGATGAGCGTGTGCGCGCAAATCGTATCGCAAATATCGGACAAATTTATAATGCATTTTTAAGTATCGCTGATATAAAAGAGATTAGCATTTAACGCAGATAATGCCAAAATAGGCTTTTTGGATAAATTTAAAGCCTAAATTTATCCAAAGCTTAAAATTTATTACTTTTTAAAAATCCCACCAGCTGCCTTTTTTAGCTTTGAAAGCCCAAGCCTAACTCCGCTATATACCATAATTTTTGCCATGTGCTTATAGCGGCTTTTTTCATAGCAGGGATTTTTGCATTTTCTGCATTTTGGTTTTGGCTCATGCGGGCAGTTTTGTAGTCTTTTTAGCGCGTATTTAAGAGTGTCATCACACTCGCTACAAAGCCTTGTACATAGTGTTAAGTTTATATCTTTGTAGCTTATGTCTAAGCTTTTTTCTAGCTTTTTATCATTATGCTTTTCATCACAATAAATTTGTATAAATTTAACCAAAGTCTGCGCTTCTTGTCTGAATTTATCGCTATCCACGGCTACTCCTAATATTTTTAATAATTTTACCCAAGCAATCTGGACAAAATCCTTGATTTAAGTCAGCTTTTGATACAATTAGCCAAAAAAGGCAAACATGAACAAAAAGCTATTTTTACTCCCATTTTTAGGCGCTCTTAGTGCATTTGGACCATTTGTGCTAGATCTTTATCTGCCTGCTTTGCCACTTATTCAAAAATATTTTAGTACCTCTACATCCTACGCCCAGCTTACGCTTAGTACGACTATGGCTGGACTTGCGTTTGGGCAGCTTATAGCTGGACCATTAAGTGATAAATTTGGGCGCAAAATTCCACTTTTAATCTCACTCATGCTTTATACAATTAGTACGATTATTATATTTTTTACCCCAAGTATTGAGATTTTTATCGCTATGCGTGCGATTGAGGGGCTAGCAAGCGCTGGAAGCATCGTCATAGCTAGGGCGATAGTAGGTGATTTATATGAGGGGGAGGAGATGAGGAGATTTTTCTCACTTCTTGTAGTGATTAACTCCCTTGCGCCAATTTTTTCGCCTATAATAGGCTCTTTTATCCTCACTTTTGCTAGCTGGAGGGGCGAGTTTACCGTGCTTAGTGTGATAGGTGTTTTGCTTTTTATAGCTAGTTTTAAATTCCACGAGAGCCTGCCAAAAGGACGCAGGCTAAAAGGTGGTGTCTTGCAAAGCTATGGCGTGTATTTAAAGCTTATTTGTATGCGAGATTTTTTAGTGTTTGTCGCTATCTCAGCTGGGGCTTTGGATGCTATATTTACCTATATTTCAGCCTCGGCTTTTATCCTTGAGGATACTTATGGCTTTAGTCAGAGCCAGTTTGCCTTTGCCTTTGCGGCAAATGGTGCTGGCTTTGGAATAGCTGCTAGTTTAGCCTCTAGACTAAGCGCTAGGCAGGCTATGATATTTGGTGCTTTTTTGCTTATTTTTGCTGGTGTTTTTTTGGCTATTAGTTTGATTTTTAAATTTGACGCCATTTTTCTTATGACTTTGTTTTTTGCCGTACTTTTTAGTGCTGGCTTTATTTTACCAACGACATCGTTTTACGCTATTTCACTGGCTAAAAGCTACGCTGGCTCAGCCTCAGCTTTGCTTGGTTTTGCCGGATTTAGCATGGGCGGGATAGTCTCTGCTAGCATAGGTAGGGTTGAAATTTTTAACGGAGCCGCGGTCTCTTTTTTATTATGCTCTGCGCTTTGCTTTTTTGGGGTTGGTTTTGCCTATTTTAGGGGGCTTTTGCGATGATATATCTAGTCTCAAATACTATTTTTAAAGATGAAAATATAAAGCAAATTAGCCTTTTAGAGATAAAATTTTTTAGCTTTTATGTGAATTTAGATGCGTTTGAAGCCATTATAATAAGCTCAAAAAACAGCATAAATGCGCTTAAATTTAATGCCATTTTGCCAGCGAATGTGCCAGTTTTTGCCATATCAAAAGCAAGCGCAAAGGCTGCGTTTGATTTTGGATTTAGTGAGGTTTATGATTTTTCAGCTAGCGATGCGCGCGAGTTTTCGCAATTGTTGGAGCCTAAGATAAAGCAAAAGCGCGTGCTTTATCTTAGGGGCGAGGATGTGGCGTTTAATCTAGCTTTAAGTTTAAAAAATAAAGGCATCGAGGTATCTGAGCTAATCTGCTATAAAAATGAGCCTGTTAAAAGCCATATTCTAGCCTCACCAGAGCCAAAGAGCATTATAATTTTTGCGTCTGCTTTAAATTTTAAAGCCTTTTTTAATAAATTTGGCTTTAGCGATGATTACGTGGGTATTGCCATAGGTAAAAGCACGGCTTTAGCCATGAGTGAGCGTGGTGTGAGCTTTCAAATGCCACAAAATCCAAGCTTAAAAGAGTGCGTAAATTTAGCCAAAGCCATCGAAAATAAACTTGCTTCATCTAAAGAGAGGCTTAAATAATAGCCCTTTAGCTAGATTTTAAGCTAATTTTGTTTATAATTAGTTTGCCTGAGTGATTCGAGAGCGTCTTTTTGAGGGTCCAACATATGAGTATAGGCGATGATGTGCGAGGCTTGTGAGACGCGACCTTGCTTGACTTGCTAGCGCAAGGAGAGGCTGCGACCTAATGGCTGTGCCTAATCGCAAGATTGGCTTTTTCGGGCCGATTCTTACTACGCAACGGTCGCTTGGGTATCTACTTTGGAGAAATAATGAAAATTTTAATAATCGGAAATGGTGGCAGGGAGTATGCGCTAGGGCTTAGACTGCTTGCTGATACCGCAAAACATAATTTATTTTTTGCTCCTGGAAATGGCGCAACTACACGTCTAGGAAAAAATATCAAATTTAATAATCTTAATGAGCTTGCCCTATGGGCTAAAGATAATGCCATAGAGCTTACTATAGTCGGTGGCGAGGAACCGCTAAGCGCTGGAGTTGTGGATATATTTAAATCTTATGGCTTAGAGATTTTTGGGCCTAGTAAAGCTGCGGCTAGACTTGAGGCGAGTAAGGTTTTTATGAAGGATGTGCTAACTCGCGCTGGGGTACGCACGGCTAAGCATATAAGCACAAACGACATCGCTCAGGCGGATAAATTTATCGATGAGCAAGCTGCAAAAAATCGAAATGTAGTTGTAAAAGCTGACGGACTTTGTGCTGGAAAAGGCGTAATAATCGCCAAAAGCGCAGACGAAGCCAAAAATGCTGTACGTCAAATGCTAAGTGAAAATAGCTTTGGCGTAGCTGGTAGCAGGGTCGTGATTGAGGAGTATTTAGACGGATTTGAGCTTAGCTTTTTTGCTATTTGCGATGGCGAGCGATTTTCTAGCTTGCCAGTAGCGCAAGATCACAAAAGACTTCTTGATGGGGACGAGGGGCCAAATACTGGTGGAATGGGGGCTTATGCGCCAACTCCGCTAGCTAGCACAGAGCTTATAAAAAAGATAGAAAAAGACGTAATCGCACCTACGCTTAAGGCTATGAAAGAGCTAGACTGCGAGTTTTGCGGGGTGCTTTTTGCTGGGATTATGGTGGTGGATAATGAGCCAATCGTGCTTGAATTTAACGTCCGCTTTGGTGATCCAGAGTGTGAGGTTCTTATGCCTTTAATTGACGGCGAGTTAGCCGATGGGCTAGCAGCCGCTGCAAGAGGCGAGCTTGTTGAGTTTAAAATAAAAAAAGCCTATGCCGTTGGTGTAGTTATAGCTAGCCAAAACTATCCATATGGCGCTAGTGAGCCAGCTAAAATAACAGAGCCAGCTGAGCGCGAGGGAGCGTATATAGATTATGCTAGAGTGAGTGATGACAAGAGCGCTTTAATGGCAACTGGCGGGCGAGTTTGCGTTTGTGTAGGTGTTGCGCCTAGTATACAAGAGGCCGCAAATAATGCTTATTTGCTTGCTGGTGATGTCAAATTTAAAGGCGCAAAATATCGCAAAGATATAGCGTATCAGGTGCTTTGATGAATTTAGCAGATAGACTTGAGTTTGAGGGGCTAAAGGTAGCGTCGGTTAAAAAGCGTGCCTTTGCATTTATAATAGATGAGTTTATTATAAGCGTGCTTTTTTATATTATATATTATGACGCATTTTCGGTAGCTAGAGACTTTTTGGATATTAATGCGCTACTTACAAATTTAGTCTCGCAGGCGATACTGCTACGCGTGATTTATCAGACATTTTTTACTTGGTACTTTGGTGCGAGTCTTGGTAAAATGGCGGTTAAAATAGAGGTTATTGATGCAAATGGACTTTATAAACCAACTCTTGTTGCTAGCTTTTTAAGGGCGTGCATTAGGGCGATTAGCGAGATGTGCTTTTATCTTGGATTTTTGTGGGTGTTTAATAGCCCTGCTAGGCAGGCTTGGGAGGATTTGGTGGCTAAGACGGTGGTAATTGATGTTGGGTAGGAAAATATTATCTGCTTGCGCTTGTGTGGCAATTGCTAGTACTTTATCCGCAGAAACGGCGGAGATAATGGCAAAAAATGTCGTAAAAAATGGCGATATAATAGAGGCTAAAGAGCAGGTTTTACTGTTTTCCCCTACTTATCTTATTAGTGCTGATATGGCTAAGTATGACCAAAAAAACGGCATAGTCGAGCTTTTTGGTAATGTAAATATGATGCGTTCAAATACTGACGCTTCTAGGTCTAATTATGCTAGGATAAACTTAAACACCCATGATGTTAGCTTTAAGCGTATTTTTGGAGTAAATAAGCAAAATGAGGTTTGGTTGCGCTCTGATGAGGCATACTCTGAAAATAAAATTTACTACACCAAAAAAGTTACCGTCTCAAGCTGCAATGTAGCAGATCCAGACTGGTCCATAAATGCCAGTAGCGCAGAGCTAAAAGATGACTTCTTGCACCTTTATAATCCAGTTTTTAAAATAGGCGAAGTACCTGTATTTTGGCTTCCTTATTTTGCGTTTAACACCAATACAAAGCGGCGTACAGGGCTTTTATATCCTGATTTTGGTTATAGTAGAAGTGAGGGGTTTTACTACAGGCAGCCTGTGTATTTTGCTCCATCTGATAATTGGGATTGGCAGTTTGATCCGCAAATTAGGACTAAGCGAGGGCAGGGGCTTTATACTACTTTTAGGTTTGTTGACTCGCCTTATTCAAGTGGTGAGATAAGTGCTGGAGCCTTTCGCGATAGGAAAAATTTTAAAAACACAGACAATGTAAACTCAAAATACCGTACTCACAAAGGCTTTGGAGTAGAGTACTCACGTGATAGATTAATCGCTCATCTGCTAAGCCCAAAGGCACAAGAGGGCTTGTGGATAAATGCGACATTTTTAAACGATATAGAGTATTTGAATTTAAAAAATAGAGGCGATGATTATGATTCTTTGGTGGAGTCTAGGCTAAATTATTTTATGTCAAACTCAAAGCACTATGCTGGAATTTATGCAAAATATTACATAGATACGCAAAAAATAGGCTACGGTGTGCAAAATAAAGACACCCTTCAAGAGCTACCTAGCTTACAGTATCATAAATTTACAGACTCGTTTTTGCTTAGAAATCTCCTATATTCAGTTGATTTAAGCGCTCATAGATATGAAAGAGAGGTGGGCGTTACGGCTACTCAGTATGAGTTTAATGCCCCTATAAGCTTGCATTTGCCGCTATTAAATGAGGCTTTTACGCTTTCGCTTTATGAAAATATCTATGCAAGTCAGATAAATTATGGAGATAAGCGCACCAGCAAGGACGACAACAGCAAAGATAGGCATGCCCAAAGCTTTGAAAACTATCATAGATTTGTGCTTCATACCGATTTGGCTAGGCGATATGAGAGCTTTTTTCATACTTTAAATTTAGGCTTTGAATATATCCTGCCAGGCGAGTATAAGGGTGGAGATAATAGTGAGTTTATCTATGATGAAAATGGAAGGGAGTATGAGAACTTCCTATCTCAGGAGAAAAAGCGTGAGGAGGCAAGCTTATTTGCCACGCAGTATTTTTACAGCTCAAGTGGGAGAAAATTCTTAAGACATAGCGTATCTCAGGGATATTTAAGAAAAGACGGCAAATACTCAAGTCTAAAGCACTCTTTGCATTTTTATCCATTTAGCTGGCTTACGCTGTATAATAAATTTGAATATTCCCAGATAGAACATAGGCTAAACTCAATGCAAACAGGCATATCTGCAAGTGCTGAGATGGGAAGTATTGACTTTTGGCACACTATGCGTCGCACAAGCATTACAAATAAAAATAGCTCCCAAGCCAAAGAGAGCTACCTAAATGCAGCGGCTAGCATAAATTTACCACATCAATATAGCTTAAATGCCGGCATTCAATACGATAACGAAAGAGACTTTACCAAAATGTGGCGCGTTGGCATAGCGCACAGCCGCAAGTGTTGGAATTACTCTTTAGCATACAGATCAGACATAGAGCCGACAACTACAAGCGAGGGCGTGCGTGCAAGCCGCAAGCAGGGCGTATTTTTCAGTGTGGCGTTTTACCCTATGGGTGGGATACACTACTCATATTCTGTAAGTTCAGATAAAAACAGCACCGCCAATTAAAGGAGAAAAAGTGCAATATAGTATAGAAGTAAATAATCAAGTTGAAATTTATGATTTAAATAAAGTAGCAAAGCAAGCAGCTGGTGCGGTGCTTTTGCGAGTAAAAAATACAGTAGTCCTAGCCACAGTGGCTAGAGAGGATAAGCCTGTGGAGGAGGACTTTTTACCACTTACGGTACAATATCTTGAAAAGGCGTATGCAGCAGGTAAAATTCCAGGCGGATATGTCAAGCGAGAGACCAAGCCAGGGGAGTTTGAGACGCTTACTTCGCGTATTATAGACCGTAGTTTACGTCCGCTTTTTCCAAAGGGGTATGCTTATCCTACGCAGATTGTTGTCATGGTGCTTTCAGCCGATCCTGAAGTTGATTTACAGGTTGTTTCCCTAAATGCTGCAAGTGCTGCACTTTATCTAAGCGACATACCTATAAAAGCCCCAGTTTGTGGCGTGCGCGTGGGTAGGATAGAGGATAAGTGGGTGCTAAATCCTACTAATAGCGAGCTTGAGGAAAGCACATTAGACCTTTACGTGGCTGGGGTAAAGGATGAGCTTTTGATGATTGAGATGAGGGCTATTGCTAGTAAAAAGGACAATACTTCAGCCATTGTGGCGATAGATCCTATAATAGCTGATGCTATGTTTTGCTCGCCTCAGAGTATGAATGAGCTTTGCGAGGATGAGGTCGTAGAGGCTATTAAATTTGCCTCAGAAGCGATACTGCGAGGTTCTAGGGCTTATGAGGAGGCCTTTGCGCCACATAAAAAACCATCTGCAAATTTTGAGCTAAAGTCTGAGGTAGAAAATGAGCGTATAGCCTCGTATTTAAGGGAGTTTTATCTAAGTGAGATAAAAGACGCAATAAATCAAATGGCAAAATCAGAGCGCGCAAGCGAGCTTAACGCCATAGCCAAAAAAGTGGCAAGCGATGAGAGTGCGATAAATGAGGAGTGGAGTGAGGAGGAGATATCCAAGGTACTCTCAAAAGTAAAAAAAGAGATAGTAAGAGCGCAGATAATAAATGAAGGGCGCAGGGCTGATGGCAGGGCGCTTGATGAGGTTCGTCCTATCTCGATAGAGACAAATTTATTACCAAATGCCCACGGCAGCTGCCTTTTTACTAGAGGCCAGACGCAAGCCCTAGTCGTAGCTACGCTAGGCACTGACGGCGACGCCCAGCTAAGCGATAGTCTTACAAGCAAATCAGCCATTGTTGAAAGATTTATGTTTAATTACAACTTCCCAGGCTTTAGTGTGGGTGAGGCAAGTCCGCTAAAAGCTCCGGGTAGACGCGAGCTAGGGCATGGAAATCTAGCAAAAAGAGCGCTTGCGCCTAGTATAGATGAGAGCAATCCTTACACCATAAGGTTAGTTAGCGAGATACTGGAGAGTAATGGCTCAAGCTCTATGGCTAGCGTTTGTGGTGGTGCTTTGGCACTTCGTGCAGCTGGGGTGGAGACTTTAGAGCTTGTGGCTGGCGTGGCTATGGGGCTAGTATTTGAGGGCGATAAGCACGCTGTACTAACAGACATAATGGGGCTAGAGGATCACGATGGAGATATGGATTTTAAAGTCGCTGGACCTCGTGGAGGTATAACTGCGCTTCAGATGGATATAAAGCTGGGTGGAATTAGCCTAGAAGTGCTAAAAGAGGCGCTTGAACAGGCTAGAAAAGGGCGCGAGCATATATTAAATTTAATGCAAATTGCGGATAGTGAGATAGCTGTGAATGAAGACGTCCTTCCAAAGCTCGAGCTTTTTAGTGTGGATCCAAGTAAGATAGTTGACATCATCGGACAGGCTGGAAAGACGATAAAAGAGATAATCGAACGCTTTGGTGTAAGCGTGGATCTTGACCGTGAAAAGGGCGAGGTAAAGATTTCTGGCGATGACAGAAAAGGCGTTGACGGAGCAAAAAGCTACATCATAGAGCTAACCTCAAAGGGAGGCGACAGGGGAGCAAAAAGATTTAACGATAAAAGAGAAAGAGCGCCAAAGCCTATTTTTAACGTCGGAGATGAGATAGATGGTACTGTAAAAAGCGTCGTTGACTTTGGCGCATTTATCGAGATAGCTGCTGGCGTAGATGGTTTGCTTCACATTTCAAAGATCCGCTCTCCACTAGCGGTAGGCGATAAGGTGCGTGTAGTAGTAGCAGAACAAAAAGGCAATAAAATATCTTTAAATTTAGCGTAAAGGATGCGTTGTGAGAAGCAAAAAGCTATTTTTCCCTATCGGTGCTGGCGAGGATTATTATGAGAGATTTTATGGCGCACTGAGCGTTGCTAGGCATTTTTGCGCACATATGGAGGTGCTTTGTTGCTATCTTGACCCAGGTGAGGCTTATAATATGAAAAGCACCATGCGAGGAAGCGTACTTTATGAGCAGTTTTTGCGCTCCGCAAATGAGGAGCTTGATAGAGAGCATTCTCGAATTAGGGGACTTTTTGAGCGTGCAGCTAGCGAGCTTGGCGTGGTGGTGTCTGATAGTCCTATTGATAATATCGCAAGTGCAAATTTTGTCTTGCGTTCTGGCAATCGTAGCCGTCTAGTCGAGGCAGAGAGCCGATTTTGCGATTTAGTAGTAGCGGCTGTGCCATTTGATGGCAAGATTACTGGTACTTTTGAAGCTGCTACTATGAAAAGCGGCAAATCAGCCATTGTTATTCCTAGAAATTTAAAGGACTTTAAGGCGGATAGTATTTTGGTTAGCTGGACTGGTACGACTGCAAGCAGCGCGGCACTTACGGCCTCTGTGCCACTTTTAGAACAGGCTAGTAGAGTACACTGCATAACCTCAAAGGCGAGTCTAGGCGATGATGCTAGCATAAATTTGGCTCGCCTTGAGGAGTATTTTGCAATCCACGGCATAGAGGCTAGTTTTGAGATTATAGACACTACGGCTATACCTGGCGAGGCTTTGCTAAAGACCGCTAGAGAGGGTGAGTTTGACCTAGTTATAGCTGGCAAACAGGGAGAAAACGGCTTAAGAGAGATGTTTTTGGGAGGGACAGCTAAGTTTTTCTTAAAAAATACAGAAATTCCAGTCTTTATCTGATTTGTCCTTAGGTATTTAAACAGTTTTTGCTTTGGATAAATTTAATTTTTTACTTAACTTAAATTTATCCTAAATATCCTTTTTAAATTTAAAAAGGAATTAGAAAGACTTTAGTTCTTAACTCGGCTTTAAATTTATACAACTAAAATTCCACTAATCCCAAAATATTTATTGTTATCGTCTTTTTAAACAATACTATTGCTTTATAAATTTCAAAGACTTTGTTTTAAAAAACATTGCTTTTTAGTGACACTAAAGCAAGAGCGGTATCCATAATTTGTGCCAGTAGCATAAAGCATTACCGCCCTTGTTGCACAATGTTGGTACGATTTTTAGCACTTTGCAGTGACTCAGCGCAAAAATCTGGGGAACGCCCTTAAGTCCGGAGGACTTAGGACGACGACTGCTTTTATGCGGCTCGTATCGCTTTGCGATATACTTCGCTAACGTCCAGTTCCGCTTCGCTTCACCTAGAAACTGCGGCTATGCCTTGTTTTTGCTTTATGCACGCAGGGCAAGCAGTTGCCTTGCTAAGCCACTTTGTGGCTTGCATACGCTCCTGTGCTTTAAGCGAGTGAGCGAGCATATTTTCAGCTCACTGCGTTTACTTAGACCCAATGGGTTCAAGCCGCGAAGTGGAGCAGAAAGCAAAGCTTCTTTAAAACTTGCGGCTACGTCTTGTTTTAAAGAAGCTTCTCGTTTTGCTAAAGAAGCTAACGCTTTGCAAAGCAATGTGAGCGATGGCTAAGCCACTCATATACGTGGTACTGGCAAATTAAGCTTTTAAGAAAGTAATGCTTTTTTAAAACAGAGCCATTTCAACTATAACCCTACGTCACACATATGAGCGGCTTACTAATTGACTAGCTTACGTCTGGTTTTGCTTCGCTTTGATTGTTTTAAAGAAGCTATGATTTACCAAATAAACTTAGTCTTCACTTTAACACGTAGCAAGTATTGCCCTGATAAGCCATTGTGCGGCTCTCATGCACTCCTTTGCTGTTAGCAAAAGCAGATCTTCTTTAAGCCGCAGTTTATTTAAAACAAATGAAGTGCAGTTTCTGTGAAAACAAACGAAGTGTAAGTTTTTAAGGTAGTGCATAGTAGTAGTTTTTTAAAAAAACCATATTTTACTAAAGAAGCTTTGTTTTAAAAGGTTCTATTTTCTATGCTACTTTATGGTACAAGCTTGCCCAGCATAGACAAATTCTAGAAAAGCTGGACGCACTGGCATATCGCTACCTAATAAAAACAGCCTTAGATTACTAGGCTTTTCCTAAGAGAGTTTTTACTTAGCTCTGTAAATAGATAAAAAACATGCTTTAGTAGCAGTGACACCAAAAACCACTAGCATAAGTTTGCGCTTAGGCTTAAAATTCATGATTAAAATAACAGTATGTTTTTTTAAATAGTTTAGCAATGTGAGTATGGTTGAATGGAATTTGGCATAATTTATAAAGATTGTTTAGTTTTAAGGCGTTTAAAGGGTTGCTTTGGCTTTTTGTGGATTTTTAAGCTCATAAAATCAATTTTATGGAGTTTAGATTTTAGTATGTTATATAGTGTAAAAGCCCGATCTATTCGGGCTTTTGGATTACTTGTCTCTTATGCCTAATTCAGCTATAATTTTTGAGTATTTAGCGTAGTCTGTGCTTTTTAGGTATTTTAGTAGTCTTTTTCTGCGTCCGACTAATTTAAGTAGACCTAAACGAGATGAAAAGTCTTTTTTAAATACT
This sequence comes from Campylobacter sp. 19-13652, assembly GCF_019702925.1. Taxonomy (NCBI): domain Bacteria; kingdom Pseudomonadati; phylum Campylobacterota; class Epsilonproteobacteria; order Campylobacterales; family Campylobacteraceae; genus Campylobacter; species Campylobacter sp. 19-13652. Next base: position 644,808 of record NZ_AP024713.1, read on the forward strand.
TTTAAATGCTCTGTAAGATCGCTAATGCGGTTGCTTAATAGAGCTATTTGAACCTCTGGTGAACCAGTATCACCCTCTTTACGTGCAAATTTAGAGATAATCTCCGCTTTTTTCGCCGTATCCAAAGCCATAATAGACCTCCTGATTGGTAATTAAAATAGAGACGGAGTATACTGAAAATAAGCTTAAATATATATAAATTTAACCCAAAGTCAAAGCGCTTAAAAACTCTGTCTAGTGAAACAAAAAAGCAGGTTTTAAAAAAAAATTCAATATAATGATAAGCTTAAATTTTAAACAAGGATTTATATTGCTTTTTACAAAGGCCAGCGAGTACGCACTTTTATCGCTTATATTAATATCACAAAAGCCCGAGGCTACAGACGCTTTGAGTATAGCAAATGAGCTTGGTATATCAAAGAGCTTTTTGGCAAAGATACTTCAAAACCTAGCTAGGGCTAAAATACTACACTCATATAAAGGGGCAAATGGTGGCTTTACGCTTGCCGTAGCACCAGAGGAACTTAGCGTGCTTCGCATAATAGAAAGCGCAGAAAAGCGCCGTGCGAGCGTGTTTGACTGCTCTGCTGATGCGAGTGCTTGCCCAGGACAAAAGGCACCCATATGTCAAATTTGGCCGATGTTTACTGGCTTTCAGGCGCAGGTTGATGATATGCTAGAGTCTATTAAATTAAGCGACATCATCAAGGCCTCCTAACTTGGCAAAAAAAGAGACTATACTAACCCTAGTTGCCCCATACATAGCGCCGATACTTAAATTTAAAAGTCTAAGTATCGTTGGCGTCATAATCGCCATACTAGCCGTTATCATAGTCCCTTTGCCGTCTTTTGTACTGGATTTTTTGCTTTCGGTTTCGATTGCTATTTCAGTGCTTATTATACTCATTTCCATATATGTCCCACGCCCTACCGACCTTAGTACTTTTCCTACTTTGGTGCTTATTATCACGCTTTTTAGGCTATCTTTAAATATCGCCACAACCCGCATGATACTAAGTAAAGGGCATCTTGGCCCAGAAGCCGTAAGCGATATAATCGCTAGCTTTGGCGAGTTTGTCGTGGGCGGAAACTACGTCATAGGTATCATTGTTTTTTGTATTTTGGTACTTATAAATTTTATGGTTATTACAAAGGGTAGTACGAGGGTGAGTGAGGTGCAAGCTCGCTTTACACTAGATGCGATGCCTGGTAAACAGATGGCGATTGATGCGGATTTAAACGCTGGATTAATCGATGAAGCTACCGCAAAATCACGCCGTCAAGCCATAATCGCAGAGGCAAATTTTTACGGCGCGATGGACGGTTCGTCTAAATTTATAAAAGGCGATGCTGCAGCTGGCATTATCATCACTATTATAAATATCATCGGTGGCTTTGCGATAGGGGCTTTTCAGTATGATCTAGACCTTGCTACTTCGGCACAAAATTATACCATTTTAACCATAGGTGACGGACTAGTAAGCCAGATACCGGGGCTTATTACATCAACTGCTACAGCTATCATCATCACACGTGCTAGCAAGGAGGATTCGGCGAATTTTGCTGATGAGAGCATACATCAGCTTTTGGGGGATTATCGCATACTTTTTATAGTGGGTGGGATACTTGCTATGTTTGCTTTGGTGCCTGGACTTCCTACGCTTTCGCTTGGGTTTATAGCACTTATTTTTATAGGTATGGCTTTTTTAATGCGCCAAAGCGAGGGTACGCCTATTGTGCCTGGTCTTGCTAAATCCACGCAAGCTGGGGCGGCAAAATCTGGTGCAGGTGGCGCTTCTAGCGAGGCTGGTGTAAAGCCAGCTAAAAAAAGCGATGAGGAGATAGCTAGAGAGGAAGAGCAAAAGATAAATGATATTTTAAAGCTCGAAATTTTAGAGCTTGATTTAGGCTATAGTCTGCTTAAAATGGCTGAGACGGATCTTATAGAGCGCATCCGTGCAATACGCAGAAACATAGCCACGACTTTGGGCTTTTTAATGCCAAAAATTCGTATCCGAGACAATCTCCAGCTCTCTCCAAACGAGTATCAGTTTAAACTAAAGGGCGTGGTAATTGGCAAGGGTGAGGTCTATCCTGATAAATTCCTAGCTATGGATGGCGGACTTGTAACAGAGGACATTGAGGGCATACCTACAAAAGAGCCTGCTTTTGGGCTTGATGCGCTTTGGATTGATGCCAAAAACAAAGAGGATGCGTTATTAAACGGCTATACCACGGTTGATCCAGCAAGTGTGATAAGTACACATATGAGCGAGCTAATAAAGGCAAATGCAGCTGAAATCCTCACTCGTCAAGAGACACAAAATCTGCTCGATAAGCTAAAAAATGAGTATCCTGTACTAGTTGAGGACACTCTGCGAATAACTGGCGTCGCACTCGTGCAAAAGGTGCTTAGGGCACTATTAAAAGACGGCATACCGATAAAGGATATGCTAAGTATCCTTGAGGCGGTTAGTGATACGGCGGAAATTAGTAAGAATGTCGAATTTATCGTAGAGCATGTTAGGCACGCGCTTGCACGGGTTATTACCTCGCTTTATCTTAATGATAGTGGGCAGCTTGAGTTTTATGTATTAGAGCAAAACGCACAGCAAAAGCTAATGGAGGCTCTTAGCCAAAATAAAGACGGCAGTTACAGCCTAGCTATTAGCATAGCGCAGACTACGGCGCTAGTACAAGCGATAAAAAATGCATATGAAAAGCGTCCAGCTAGTCAGGTACATAATAAAATGGTGCTTTGTGTTGAGCCGGCCATTAGGAAAAATATAGACACGCTAACTAGCACTTATGGTATCGATGTTGCTGTTATTAGCGGTGCTGAGATAGCGCCAAATACGCCTTATGAGATAGTAGGCGTCATTGAAATACCAAATTTATAAGGAACATAATGAAAATTTTTCATCTCTCTCATACCGATTTAGACGGATATGGGGCGCAGTTTATAGTGGATTATTATTTTAAAGATGTGGAGTTTTTTAACTCAAATTACGGGCGTGAGATTGATGAGCAGTTTGGGCGGATTTTGGCTAGGCTTGATGGGCTAGGAGATGAAAAGGCTATCGTGCTTATAACCGACCTTAATCTAACCTTAGAGCAATGTGCTGAATTTGAGGAGAGAATAAAAGGCAAAAATGCAAAATTATTCTTACTTGACCATCACGCAAGCGGGGCTGAGTGCGCGAGCAAATATGAGTGGTATTTTTTAGATAGCTCACGCTGTGCGAGCAAGATTACGTATGATTTTTTCTCAAATATCTGTGGTAAAAGCGATTATTTAGAAAAAATAAGCGATGTGATAAATGCTGTGGATATTTGGCTAAAAGACAGCGAGCATTTTGAGATGGGTAAGGTGTGTTTAGGGCTAATTGCTGGCGCAAAAGAGATAAATAGGGTGATGTTTGAAAATCACAACAATAAATATATGTTTCATCTAATTAAAAGTGCGGCTAAATTTTTTAATGAAAAAAACGACTACATAGGGCTTGATAGTGCGGTACATACTATGAAAAAGGAATTTTTTAAAGATGCCAAAGACGACACGCTAAGCAATCTAATCTCAGCCTTTGTGGTTAGTAATCTAAGTAAAAATGCAGATAAGCTTAGCATATATTTTGAGGGCAAAAAAGGGCTTTTAACGTACAATATAGGCAATACTTCAGTTATCGGTAATGACTTTTTGGTTGCTAATGATGATTTTGATTTTTTCCTTGATGTTACGAGTAAAAAATCTATGAGCTTTAGAGCAAATGGAAAGTGCGATGTCGCAGCGCTTAGTAAGCGTTTAGTCGGCGGCGGCGGACACGTAAATGCAAGCGGAGGAATGTATGCTGGCTTTAAGGATGGCTTTAGCTATGAGATGATAAAGGCTCAAATTGATGAGCTTTTGGCCAAAAAAGAAAAGGAGAACGTATGAGAGAAAATGAGATAAGTATAGAGGAGCTTAGCTATGAGCTAAGCATCGTGCTGGACGGACTTTTATACTACGCAGGTGTGGCAAAAACAGACCTTGAAGAGGTGGCAAATTTATACGTTGAGTGTAGTGATGAGGCGTTAGAGGGTAGCGACGCACAGGGCGTTGATGAAGTCATTGTGATAGTTGAATATCTAAAACAAAAATATCCACAATATTTTAAGAAAAAGGGGAAATAATGAAAAAAATAGTAGCGTTTTTTATGGCTGGTTTGGCTGGTGCTTTGCTGGCAAGCGATTTAAGCGTGACAAAGGGCAGCTACGAGTATGCTTATGGGCTTTATAAGCATGGTAAATTTGATGAGGCGTATGCGGATTTTAGCTCACTTTGTAAAAATGGCAGCGATAAATCCTGCTCTATGAAGGCGATAATGGATTTTAATGGCGAGGGTGTAGTTGCTAATAAAGAGGCTGCTATTAATGAATTTAAATCGCTTTGTGATAAAAACGAAGCCATGGCTTGCGGTAAACTCGGCGAGCTGTATACCTATGGATACGATAGGAAAAATGTAAAATTAGAGCAGATTGAAGCTGTGCTTAAAAAGGCGTGCGAGGGTGGCTACGCGCCGTCTTGTGATTTAGCAAAGTAGGTGCGATATGCGTTATTTGCGTAAGGATTTGCTCGGTATTGAGGATTTAAGCGCTGACGAGATACTCTATTTTTTAGATTCCGCTAATGAATTTAAACGCCTAAATTCAGGTGATTTTAAAAAGGCAGATCATCTGCGTGGTAAGACCACGATAAATGCCTTTTTTGAAAACTCTACCCGCACTAGAACGAGCTTTGAGATAGCGGCAAAGCGACTGGGAGCGGACGCGATAAATTTCACCGCCGCTAGCTCAAGCGTGAGCAAGGGCGAGACGCTCATTGACACTATCGCAAATTTAACAGCGATGAAAAGCGACATCATCGTCATCCGCCACCCAAGCAGCGGAGCGGCCGAGCTAGTGGCAAAGCACACAGACGCCTGCGTCGTAAATGCAGGCGACGGCACTCACGCTCACCCCAGCCAAGCCCTGCTAGATCTTTTCACCCTGCGTGAAGCGGGCAAGCTAAAGCCAGGAGCAAAAGTCGCTATCATTGGCGACATCGCTAGAAGCCGTGTGGCACGCTCAAACATCTGGGGGCTGGCTAAATTTGACATTAAGCCCACGCTTTTTGCCCCTGCGATGATGATGCCACTGGGCGTAGAGAGCTTTGGCTGCCCTGTGGCACAAAATATGGAGCAGGCCTGCGAGGGTGCGGACGTGATAATGATGCTGCGGATTCAGCTTGAACGTGGCGGCGATGATGTCGCTTTTCCTTCAAGCCGAGAGTATTCTAAATTTTTTGGGCTAAACAGAGCTAGACTTGCCCTAGCTAAGCCTGACGCCCTAGTCCTGCACCCAGGCCCCATAAATAGGGGCGTAGAGATAAACTCAGACGTGGCCGATAGCCTAAACTCCCGCATACTAGACCAGGTCGAAAACGGCGTGGCGGTGCGTATGGCGATACTCTCAAGCCTAATAAATAATGGAAAATAGACGATGAAAACACTGATAAAAAACGGCATTTTGGTAAATTCAGACGGCAAGGTAAGGGCAAATTTATTAATAGAGAATGAAAATATAAGCGAGATAACGCAGGCTAGCCCAGACGCAGATCTCGTCATCGACGCTAGTGGCAAGCTCGTCCTGCCAGGGCTAATCGATATGCACGTGCATTTTCGTGACCCTGGGCTTGAGTATAAAGATGACATAGAAAGCGGCTCAAGGGCGGCTGTGGCTGGGGGCGTAACGACCTGTCTGCCGATGGCAAACACAAACCCAGTCAATGACACCGCCTACATCACGGCTGCGATGATAGCCAAGGCAAAGGCGGTGGGGCTAATCGACCTGCTGCCAATAGCGGCGATTAGCAAGCATTTAAAGGGCGATGAGCTAGTGGAAATGGGCGATCTGATCGCAGCTGGAGCGGTGGCGTTTAGCGATGACGGACTGCCAGTGTCTAGCTCGTCCGTGATGCGTGCGGCACTTGAGTATTCAAAGCAGTTTAATAGCTTTTGCATTAGCCACAGCGAGGACTGCTCGCTCTGCCGCAGCGGCGTGATGCACGAGGGCAGGGTATCGGCACTTTTAGGACTGCGTGGAATGGCAAGAGAAAAGGAAGAAATCAGCGTCAGTCGTGATATGCTCCTAGCCAAGCTAACTGGCGGACACGTGCATATCGCTCACGTAAGCTCAGCCTACTCGCTAAAAATCATCGAAATGGCTAAGCGTGATGGCATAAACATCACCTGCGAGGCCACGCCACACCACTTTAGCTTTAGCGATGATGAGCTTTTGGCAAACCGCTATGATGCGAATTTTAAAATGTCGCCGCCGCTGCGTGAGATAAGCGACGTGCAGGCGATTCGTGCAGCTCTTAAAAGCGGGCTAATCGACGTCATCGCCACCGACCACGCCCCACACCACAGCGATGAGAAAGTGGTTGAATTTGACAAGGCGCCATTTGGCATTATAGGGCTGCAAACACTCGTGCCGCTTACTTTGGGGCTGGTGCGTGATGGCGTCATAGATGAGTGCGATATGGCTAGGCTTACTTCGGCAAATCCTGCTAGGATTTTAAATTTAAAAAGCAAAGGCAGGCTGGAGGCTGGCTATCTAGCCGACATCGCTATCATTGACCCTGAGCTAGAATACACCTACGATGAGCGCATAAATCGCTCTAAGTCAGTTAACTCTCCACTTTTTGGCAAGCGTCTGCGTGGGGCTTGCGTGGCGACCTTTAAAAACGGACGGCAGGTGTTTAGCTGGGCGGAGCTTGGGCTGTAGCGAGTGCTTTAATCCGCTAACCCTGAGGGCTTTAGCTTTAAAGCCCTTTTTAAATTTTATGAGCTTATGGCAAACACGGAGCCTTCTATTCTAGCGTGTATTTATGGCTTTATATTAAATTTAATATTCGTTGCACCTAGACCAAACGGATTTTGCGCTAAGTGGGACATAAAACAAAGATTTTAACTTAAACCCCTATTAAACCCCAATACTTAAAATGTGTTTTTGTATTATTTCCTCTTAATCTTACTGTATCTAAGGCTAAAATTATAAATACAATCAACTTTTGATTTTAGTTTTTGTAGGTAACCAAGTTTTTTATTTGTGGCTATAAGCGACTTTTCTAATTCATTTAGCCTTTTGTTTATGCCTGATAACTTTATAAAAATCAGCCAATTAATGGTAAGCTCTTTTAAAGCAGTCATAATCTCATTCTCGCTTTTGCTAATCTTAGTAAGTAGTGTAAAAGCCCTATCTGAGATTTGCCAGTTATGGTAGTGTGGTAAAACTCACTTTCTACGTCACTGCCCTCAGTTTGTTTTCTTTCATAGATTGCATATTCGCCCTGCAAAAGCTTTGGCTTTTTGAGCACCGCAAGGCAAAGCCATACCAATGACATTATTATTGCCTAGTTTATTCCTTATTAGTGTTTTTGCCATTACTTATTTTCCTCCCATTAATGCGTCAAATTTTAAGCTTAAATATTCACATTTGGTATCTATATCATAGCCACAATCAAAATTACCGATAATAGCAGTCTCTAAATCGCTTATACCTTTTGCGGTATTAATATGTGGCAAATGAACCATAATCGATAATCGTCCTGTAACGTCTTTTTTGCCAACAATTAGCTTTTTTAAAATGAAGTTTTTTAAAACAACAACCTCTTTAAAAACCGCAACCATGCCTTGTTTTACAAAAGCTCTGTTTTTCTTACACTACAGAAGCGTATGAAAGCTGAAAATAACTTATTGCTATGCGTGTATTAAGTTGTGCTAAGTTTCTTTGAATAATAAAAACATCTACTCAAATTGTGAGGGCAACAAGCCCATTAAGGCAGAGATTTACTAAAGAATCTCACCTAAAGGCTTGCTTTACTAAAGAAAGTCGCTTAAAAGCTCCTTTTGCCTGGGTTGGTGGTAAATCAAAGCTAGCCAAAGAGATCACATCATTTATGCCAGAGCATAAAACTTATGTCGAGGTTTTCCAGTTCCTCTTCGCTTCACCTAGAAACATCGGCTACGCCGACCGCATACGCTTGTTTTCACAGAAACTTCGCTTCGCTTGTTTTCGGTGGAGCTTTAAGCGTATTTTATGCCAAAGCACCCAGCAAATGTGAGATAGTAAATGATATAAACTCTGAGCTAATTAACCTTCACAAAATAATCCGCTCACGTCCTGCTAGCCTAGCTGGGTGCCTAAACACTATGCTAAAAAGCAGAGAGCTTTTTAACGACATCAGGCACGCTAGGCTAAAGCCAAGGGGCAAGATAGAAGCAGCGGCATTTTACTTTTACCGCATAGCCTTAAGCTTTGGGGCAAAGGGCGAAAACTATGCAAAGGCTAGGAGTGCTGGTGGGATTTATAGGGAGTTTAGCTTGCACGCACGCAGACTAAAAAGGGCTAGCATTGAAAATCTTGATTACAAGACGCTTATTACTCGCTATGATGCCCCTGATACGCTCTTTTATCTTGATCCACCATACGTGGGGACTGAGAGCTATTATAAAAACACAGACGGCTTTGGGTTAGCTGAGCATAAAAGGCTGGCTGAGATTTTAAGGAGCATAAATGGTAAGTTTATCCTAAGCTATAATGACTGCAAACTAGTGCGGGAGCTTTACGCAGGCTTTAAATTTAAAGAGCTAAAAACTGATTATAGCCTAAACGCACTAAGCAAAAACAGGGAAAAAACCGAGCTTTTAATAATGAATTTCTAGCTTTTTAAAAGGGGTTTAAAGCCCCTTTGAATTTGTTCTAGCGTAGTTTAAGCAAAGGTCAGGATGTGGGTTGGGTTGTTGGGATATTTGGATAAATTTAACCCTAAAGCTTAAACCGAAAAATGTAAAAAATTGACGTTTCAAATCTAAATAATTTTATGGATTTTTATCATAGTTGGATTTGAAACGTTGATTGAAAATTTACTAAGTGTGCAATATTTGTATAAAATTAAATTTATATTAAAGCCATAAAATAAATAGACCATCTTGCTTTTAGATCAAGGTAATGATTTATACTAGCTGTGGCGACATATTCGAATTTTTGAGATTTTGCTTTTGATTTTTGTGGCCAGTCTGTTTTTGCCTAGCAGATAAATTTCCTTATAAAACCTAATAAATTTCGACTGCTTTTTGACATAAATTGCCGCAAACACCTGCTCCAAATCCGCCTTTTCCTTATGTGTTAGTCCGTTCATTTCTCGCTCTTTTCTAGCTTTTTTATCTTTTTAATCACAAACAGCACATCCTCATCATCTAGCTCGCAGAGCATTTGGCACACAGCGGCGGCGGCTTGGGGGTTTGAGTTTCCCAATCGCCAGTCCTGATACGTTCGCATAGATACGCCCAGCTGCCTAGCCATAGTTGACTGTGAGATTTTTTTTCCCATATTTTTGGCCTCTAGTGCGTTGTGTAAGATATTAAAGATGTTGCTCGTTTTAAACATGGGCGATATTATACGTTATTATTCTTTAAATACGAATTAAATATTATATTTTATTATTAAAATAGTATGTTATATTTAAATAAACTTATATTTTATCTATTATTATCAGTAGAATATACGTAAAAATGTATAAAATAAAATGTATCGGCACGCAATAATAGCTTTTTGGATTAAGTTTTGTGTATATATCCACTTTTGTATGAGCTGGCGTTAAGCTTTTAATTGGCGAGAATAAATCAAATTTCTATTAGCATAAGTCCCTAGTAATCGTATTTTTGTGCTACTTGTGAACGTAAATAATTATACTTTTGATACTATTATGAGTAATTGAGCTTGGTAACGTGCTATAAGCTTATGGGGCTTAAAAAATAAATCGCATCATGGCGATGGTTATTTTTTATAAAAGGCTTGATAGTAGATTAGGCTATCTCATTAAACTAATTTAAAAGTTGAGGGGGGGGGGTATAAAATGATTAATTTAATCATGGTTTTATAAAAATATCTAGCACTTTATAACTTATATTGCTAAGTTTTTTAAATTTTTATGTGAAATTCTTTAAAAATTTAAGTTTTTGATTTTAAAATTTTTACATGAAAATTTAAAAAATACCGATAAATAGGGCTATAAAACTTTAGTGTATAAGACTAAATAAAAATAAATTAAAAAATTTAATCTTAGCCCTTGACAAAGATAGGCTAAAGTTGTATAATATCGCTAGCAATTTAAAATAAAGAGTGCTAATAAATAAAATAGCGAGGGTGGAATGAATAAGCTTGATAAAAGAGATTTAATACTTAGATCTATCATTGAAGCATATTTAAACCAAAATCTCCCTATTGGCTCGGCTGAACTTGGCACTAGAATGAGCGAAGCCATACCAGCCTCGACTATTAGAGTTTATTTTAAAAAGCTCTCAGACGAGGGCGAAATCACCCAGCTACACATCAGTGGAGGACGTATACCAACGCATTCGGCTATGAGGCGTTACTGGAGCAACGAGTTTAGCGGATTTTTGCCTGAAATTTATATAGATGATGAGAGGGCTTTAAGCCTGCTTTGTGAAAAATTTGGGGTGTATTGTATGGTGTTTGCCTCGTCAGCTCAGAGTCTAAAAGATGTTTTAAACTTAAATGATAAATTTATAGTTTTAGAGTTTGATAATGATGAGCTTGTTATTAAATTTGATGCTAGGGTGCAGAAGTTTTTGGCAAATTTAAAAGGTGTTAGTTTAGATCAGCTTGAGGAGTTTAGCGCTCAGGTTGGTCTAAGCGAACTTAGAAGCAAAATAAGGGAGCTAAAACGTACAAAAATTTACTTTCAGGCAAATGAAATAGTTGCTTTTAAAATGTTTGGCGATAATAGATTTAAGGCGCTACTTGAGCCATCGGTTGCTAGCATTTTATCGGAGCCGCTTACGTTTTCGCCGATATTTGAAAGTGGTTATATGGGGCTAAAGCTGCCAGTTAACTTTCAGGATAAAGGTGCGACTTTGGTTTGCGCGGGAAGTGTTTATGTGGATTATTTAAATTTTTTAAATCAAATTAAGGAGGCAGCGTGAATGAAGAGATAAACAGTGAGCAGGCTGAAATATCAAGCGAACAAGCGCAGACCCAAAATAGTGATGAGAGCATAAATTTAGATGCCTTAAAATCAAACGATAAGGCTTTGGAGCTTGAGAGTAAGCTAGCGGAGATGACGGATAAGTTTTACAGAGCCAACGCAGACTTTGAAAACCTAAAAAAACGCACCGAAAAGGAAAAGGCAGACATCGCAAGCTATGCAAATGAGAAATTTGCTAGGGATTTGCTAGGCGTGCTTGACGCACTGCAAATGGGTGCTAGCTTTGAGCCAGCTGATGAGTTTGGCGCTAAGATAAAAGAGGGCATCGAGCTTAGCATAGCGGAGTTTATAAAAGCGCTAGCCAAGCACGGCGTAAGCGAAGTGGAGGTGGGCGGCGAGTTTGACCCAAATATCCACAACGCCGTAATGCACGTCGATAGCGATGAACACGAAAGCGGGGCGATAGTGCAGGTGCTGCAAAAAGGCTATAAGATAAATGATAGGGTTTTACGCCCAGCGATGGTAAGTATCGCAAAATAAATTTAAATTTAAAGGAAAAATAAAATGTCAAAAGTAATAGGAATAGATTTAGGAACTACAAACTCTTGTGTGAGCGTGTATGAGCGTGGGGAAGCGAAGGTAATCCCAAACAAAGAGGGCAAAAACACCACTCCAAGCGTGGTTGCCTTTACCGATAAGGGCGAGGTGCTAGTGGGCGACGTGGCAAAGCGACAAGCCGTAACAAACCCAGAAAAGACAATCTACTCAATCAAGCGTATAATGGGTCTAATGAGCAACGAAAAAAACGCCACTGAAGCAAAAGCTAGACTGCCGTATCACGTGGTGGATAGAAACGGCGCGTGTGCGGTCGAGATAGCTGGCAAGGTCTATACTCCGCAAGAAATCTCGGCCAAAATTCTAATGAAGCTAAAAGAGGACGCGGAGGCGTTTTTGGGCGAGAAGGTAGTCGATGCTGTTATCACCGTGCCTGCGTATTTTAACGACAGCCAAAGAAAGGCGACAAAGGAAGCTGGCACTATCGCTGGACTAAACGTGCTAAGGATAATCAACGAACCAACAGCTGCGGCACTTGCTTATGGGCTGGATAAAAAGGACGCTGAGAAAATTTTAGTCTATGACCTAGGCGGCGGCACATTTGACGTTACTGTGCTAGAAACTGGCGATAATGTAGTCGAAGTGCTAGCTACTGGCGGTAATGCTTTCCTTGGTGGCGATGACTTTGATAATAAGATAATCGACTGGCTAGTAAGCGAGTTTAAGAACGAAAGCGGCATAGATCTTAAAAACGACGTAATGGCTATGCAGCGTCTAAAAGAAGCGGCTGAAAATGCTAAAAAAGAGCTAAGCTCTGCGGCTGAAACGCAGATAAACCTGCCGTTTATCACAGCTGACGCCACTGGTCCAAAGCACCTAGTAAAGACGCTAACTAGGGCTAAATTTGAAGGTATGATAGAACCACTTGTGGCTGAAACTATCACAAAAATAAACGAAGTCGTAAAAGACGCTGGACTAAGTAAGAGCGACATAAAAGAGGTCGTGATGGTGGGTGGTTCTACCCGTGTGCCGCTAGTGCAAGAAGAGGTCAAAAAGGCCTTTAATAAGGAGCTAAATAAGAGCGTAAATCCTGATGAGGTAGTCGCAATCGGTGCTGCTATTCAGGGTGCGGTTATTAAGGGCGATGTAAAAGACGTGCTGCTGCTTGACGTTACTCCACTTAGCCTGGGTATCGAGACATTAGGTGGTGTGATGACAAAGGTAATCGAAAAAGGCACGACCATACCTGTAAAGAAAAATCAAGTCTTCTCAACCGCTGAAGATAACCAAAGTGCGGTTACCATTCACGTGCTGCAGGGCGAAAGGGAGTTTGCTAGGGATAATAAATCTTTAGGGCAGTTTAATCTTGAAGGAATCCCAGCTGCACCAAGGGGCGTGCCGCAGATTGAAGTTGAGTTTGACATCGACGCAAACGGAATTTTAACGGTTTCTGCAAAAGATAAGGCCACTGGTAAAGCGCAAAATATAACAATTAGCGGCAGCAGCGGGCTAAGCGAAGATGAGATAAATAATATGGTAAAAGACGCTGAGCTGCATAAAGAAGAGGATAAAAAACGCAAAGAAGCGGTCGAAGCTCGCAATAGTGCGGACGCGCTAGTTCATCAGACTGAGAAATCTCTGGCTGAGCTAGGCGAGAAAGTCCCAGCTGAAGATAGGGCAAATATCGAAGCGGCGCTAAATGAGCTAAAGGCGACTTTAAAAGATGAGAATGCGGATAAGGCGGCGATTGACGCAAAGGTGGCTGCCCTAAGTGCTGCAAGCCACAAGCTAGCTGAAGCTATGTATAAAAAAGATGACGCTAAAGCAGAGCAGGGCAAGAAAAAGGACGATGACGTAATTGACGCTGAAGTGGAGTAAGGCGTAAACAAAGGCTAGCTGCTAGGCTAGCCTTACAATTTTGATACTTTTATAAACTACCAAACATTAAATTTCCAATCTTTGAATTTATCTTTACTAACTATTTTTTGATATAATTTTAGGCTATTTTAATAAAAAAGGGGGGGGCTAAATGTCAAAGTTTAAAATTTTAATAGTAACTATTTTTGGTTTTTTGCTTACGGGGTGTTTGCCGTTTTTGCAGCCTGAGACACCGCGTGAAATTGACCCAAATAAGCCACTTACTATCTTTGTTTTGGATATTTCTGGTAGCATGGAGAGTATTGACGCTCAAAGTGGTGTTTCGATGATAAAAACAGCAAAACAGACCATAAAAGATATCGCTTTAAAGCTAGATACAAATAAGACAAATTTATCGCTTGTTTCATTTGGTGGGTGGTGTAGTGTTGACACGGAAGTATTTTCTACTTCAAGCAAAGATGAGCTTATAGGTAAACTGCAAGGGCTATCAGCAGACGGTAAAACTCCTTTGGCTTTGGCTATTAAAAGAGTCTCTAAAATGGCTAATAAATTTAAAAATACTGTAAATATAATTCTCTTAAGCGATGGACTTGAGAGTTGCGGAGGTAATCCTTTGGGTGAGATTAATGCCTTAGTGGCTAATAATCCGCAGATTAATTTTAACGCTTTTGTGCTTGGGTATAACGTAGATAGTGGAACAAGAAATATGCTAAGCCAGCTAAGCTATGGCAAGGGCGTTTATTATGACGTTTTGGGCGCAGCTGAGCTTAGTGTTATTTTAAATAGAATTATTACGACGCTTGATGTTGTGGAGCTTGGCTGGGAAAATGGGGTATATAATTTTTTGATAAATTTTGACCACGATAGCGACATCATAAAGGCTGAGTTTGCTCCAAATTTGGCAAGATTTGCAAGCTATTTAATAAGCTCAAACGCCAAAGCAGAAATAGGCGGACATACTGATAATGTGGGCAATGCTAATTATAACAAGAATCTGTCAAAACGTAGAGCAAAGTCAGTCAGAGACGCTCTAGTTGCACTTGGCGTAAGGTCTGATAGGCTAAGCTATAAGGGATATGGCGAGACAAACCCAAAAGTCCCAAACACAACCAGAGAAAACAGATATAAAAATAGGCGAGTGGAGGCTAGAGTTTATTAATTTGTGCTTAAAAAAAGGAAAATTATGCCATACATAAATATAAAAATCACTAAAGAAAACGGCACTCCAACGCAAGAACAAAAGGACGAGCTGGCTCGTGGAGTGGTGGAGCTTTTTGAAAAAGTAATGAAGCGAAGTGCTAAAAACGCTGTCGTAATTATCGATGAGATAGCACCAAGTGATTATTTTATATCTGGGATAAGTGTTAAAAATTTAAAGGAGAAACAATGAAAAACTTCACATATCAGTGTCCGACAAAGCTCATTTTTGGGCGTGGAGAGATAGCAAATCTAGCTGGCGAGATAGACAAAAGCGAGCGTGTGTTGCTCGTCTATGGCGGCGGTAGCATTAAGCAAAACGGAGTGTATGAGCAGGTGATGGCGGCTTTGGCTGGCGTTAGCGTTGTGGAGTTTGGCGGCGTCGAGCCAAATCCTGACTTTGACACCTGCGTTAGGGCTGCCGAGCTAGCTAGGAGTATCAATGCTACCTGTCTGCTGGCTGTGGGCGGGGGCAGCGTGCTTGATGCGTGTAAATTTATTGCTCAAATTATTCCGCTTAAGGGCAGGGAGAGCGAGCTATATGAGCGAAAGATCACCGCCACTGCCGCCACTCCGATATACGCGGTGCTCACGCTACCTGCGACTGGCTCTGAGATGAATATGGGCTGCGTGATAAGCCGCCGAAGCAGTGGCGAGAAAAAGGGCTTTCACAACCCACTGACCTTTCCGCGAGTATCCGTCGTCGATCCAGCTACAACGCTATCCCTGCCGCCACGACAAATTCAAAACGGCATAATCGACGCATTCGTCCATACCATTGAGCAGTATGCGACCTATGACGTGGATACTCCGCTACAGGATCTTTGGGCGATAGGTGTGATGAGAACGCTAATGAGCGAGGGAGTAAAGAGCCTAAAAAATTCCGCTGATTACGACGCTAGGGCGAATTTGTGCTGGTCGGCGACTTGTGCATTAAACTACTGGATAGGGCTTGGCGTGGTGCAGGACTGGAGCGTGCATGCGATAGGGCATGAGCTGACGGCTCTGTATGGGCTAGATCACGCTCAGACGCTGGCGATTGTGCTACCGTCGCTTTATCGGCTAAAGCTATCTTCAAAGCAGACAAAGCTAGCACGTCTTGGGCGAGAGGCGTTTGGATTAGTGGGCGATGAAGTGGTAGTGGCTAGCGAGTGCGTGGAGCGTATAGTGGCGTTTTTTCGCTCTCTTGGGGTTAAAACTACGCTAGCTGAGTATGGTATCGACGCAGCAGAAGCAGCCCAGGCTGTAGCGGCTAGATTTAGCGAGCGTTGCTTTAGATGTGGCGAACGCGGTGACATCGACGCAGAGGCTGTTAGGCAGATACTGCTTAAAGCTTAGGGTTAAGGCGGCGTTTGGGATAGTGCCTAATCGCCAGCTAAATAATATTTCATGCAGGTAAATTCGTAAATTTAATGCTAGAATTTATCTGTTTTTTGCTTCATTTTTTAAATTTTCTAACTCCGCATAGTAATCTTTTTGCTTTTTTAAAATTTCATCTATCTTAAAGCCCAACATCAGAGTTTGATATAGGTTTGGCTTGTTTTTTCGCCAGTTGTAAAGCGTGGAGACGTCAATGCCTAAAAATGCTGCCATATCACGCTTTGTCTGTTTTTGCAATTTTAATCCTTAGCTTTTTTAAGCTGATTTTACTTGCTTTTTTCTGATAAAAAAACTATTGAAATATTCTATAAATAATATAAAAAATATTTAATATTTCAATTATTTTTAAAGCAAATGAATTTATAATAGCGAACTTTTTATCTATTTTAAAGGAGAGAAAATGAATAAATTTTCAAAGATTGCTTTATCTGTGGCGGCGGTTTTGGTTTTTGTGGGGTGTGGGAGCGATTTCCCAGGGCAGCCTAGTGATACAGTAAAGGTAAATGAGAGCAAGTATAGCGACGGGTCTATAAAGTCTGAAACTCCGCTTAATAAAGAAAACAGAATTCACGGTGTAAAAAAGGAGTATTACGCTGACGGCACTCCAAAACTCGAGCAAAATTATAAAAATGGGGCTAAAGACGGCGTAAGTAAAGAGTACTATGAAGACGGTACTTTAGCGCTTGAGCAAAATTATAAAAATAATAAATTATATGGTGTTTATAAGCAATATTATCCAAATGGCAATCTTGATGAGGTTGGCGGGTATGACGAAAACGGCAAAATAAGTGGAGAGTTTAAAAAGTATAATAAAGATGGAGTTTTGCTAGGGGAAGGGGCTTTTAAAGCTGGCAAAAAAGATGGCGCGTTTAAGCAGTATAATAGCGATGGCGTATTGCTTAAAGAGGCTAATTATAAAGATGATAAGCTAGATGGAGCTGAGAAGGAGTATAATGAAAATGGGGTGCTAACATATGAGGGAAATTACAAAAATGGTAAAAAAGATGGAATTTTTAAGTACTACACAAATGACGGTGCTTTAGTAAGTGAAGAGGGATATAAAGACGATAGAAAAAATGGCAAATTTATAGAGTATAAAAACGGCGAAGTGGCAAGCGAGACCTACTACGAAAACGGCGTAAAACAGAAAAATAAGCAGTAAATTTATAACCTTTAGTCTCAGGCGGCTAAGACTTGATCAATTATAATTTAAGGGAAAAAGATGAAAAAGATAGTTTTTGCGCTTTTGTTTTGCGTGGCTTGCTTTGGTGCTGGGGTGTTTGATGATGCTTTTAGTAGGGATAGCGGACGAAAATCTAGTAATAAAAGCGTAAACTGCGATGATGAGGCAGTCGTGGCTGATTTAAATAAAAAATTTAGACAGCTTATGAGAGTAGCGATTAAGGCAAATAAAAATGATAAGAATATAAGAACGATGCTTGATGCTGTGGGTGAAAAGGGCACTATGGAGATGTTTGATTTTACATTTAGTGAATTTGATGAAGTAGAGCGAGATGTCAGTAAAAAGCACCTAGAATGTCAAGTATATGTCAATATGACTATGTTTGGGCAAAGGCTGGGAGATGATCTTTTAGAGTATGCTGTCGATTATTCAAACGGTATTAAGACTAGCTTTGATATGGGATTTTTTGATTAAATACTATTTTTCAAATTTTAAAGCAAATCATAGCCACACATATTAGGCTTGGCGCCGATTTTGTGCTAAGTCTGTGCAAAGTGCCAAAAAATCGTGCCGACATTACAAGGCGATGTCGGTAATACCAAAAGCCACTGGCATGAATTAATGATGCTAGGCTTGCGCTGTGGCTTAAATTTGTAATTAAAAACAATATTTTACTTCAGAGCTTTGGCGACAAACTCCGCCAAAGCCTATAGGCAGCTTATAAAAAACTCCCTTAGTTGCTCGCTTAGCCTACTTGGCTTTTTGTCTTTTATGTAGGCTAGCGTTACTTTTGCTAAAAATATAGTGCTTTCATTTAGGCTTATGCTTTGTTCTAGTATTACCTTGCTAGCGCCTATTTGCAGGGCTTTTGTGTGTACCGTGATTATGTCATTTAGTCTAGCCGGGCTTATAAAATCAGCCTGCACGCTACGCAGGATGAAATACTCTCTATCGCTAAAGCCGCCGATATTTTGACTTAGTAGCATCTCGCTTCTTGCGCGCTCACAGAATTTTAAGTAGTTTGCGTGATAGACTATGCCCTGCGCGTCGGTGTCCTCGTAATAAACCCTAAAACTTATCTCTTTTTGCATGGTATTAGCCTTATGAAAAATAGCGCAACTTGGGCTATCATTATGATTTTTAGGGTATATTCGCTTGCGATATGAATTTGTAAAAACTCCTGCGTACTCACGCTAGCTTCGCCTAGCTTTTGGGCGTTAAGGATAAAATCGGTAAAGTAAAAGACAAATAAAAATGCTCCACCAGCGCAGATGATTGAGAGCATTAATCGGCTAAATTTGAGATAAAAATTGCATTTACTAAATACCCCCGCTGTCTCAAAAAGCAAGCTAAAAATGCAAACAGCTACCAAAACATAGCCAAATCTGACAAAAATTTCACTCATTAAAACGCCACTATCAAATTTACTTAACACCGCACTTAGACTTTCTGGCGGAAAAAATATAGTAGGTGCGACGATAGCCCCTATGCCAAGCTCAAAGCCGACTATGGCTGCGAGTAAGAATAGATAAATGCTTTTCAAATTTTCTCCTTTTTAAATGCTAAAAATCCCCTGTCAAAGCCTGCTAAATCCTGATAAAAGCTCGCCTTATAGCCGTTTTTATCAAGTGCTTTTTCTAGTGAGGCTTTTTGGTCGTACCCCATCTCGCAAGCTAGCAAAGGCACACCTCTAGCTGCGGCTAAATCGATAATCTCTAAGAGCAGCTCATCGCCCCTATCCCCTCCAAAAAGTGCGGCGCTAGGCTCGCTTAGTACCCATTTATCAAGTGCATAATCCTTTGCAATGTAGGGCGGATTTGATACTATGGCGTCAAATTTTTCACCATTTTCGCTAACGCCTGTCATTAGGCTCGTTTGTATTAAATTTAAGCTAACATTAAATTTATCCGCATTGATTTTTGCGTTTTTTAGAGCGATTTGGCTTATGTCTGTGGCGGTTATTTTTGCCTTTGGAAGCAAAAGAGCTAGTATAACACTAATCACGCCGCTTCCCACGCCTATTTCGCATATTTTTGGTGCGTTTTTATATTTTAGGGCATTTGCCACTTTTTCTACGAGAAGCTCCGTTTCTGGGCGAGGGATTAGCACATCAGGAAGCACCGTAAATTCGTGCGAATAAAAGCTCACGCGCTGCGTGATATACTCTATGGGAGTGCCTTTTATAAAGCTCTTTATATTTTGTTTAAATTCAAACTCTTGCTCCTTGCTTAGCTCATTTTGGCTGTGTAGCACTAGCTTTGAAGGCTCGCACTCAAGCGTATGAGCTAGTAACAAAGAGGCTATGCGCATAGGCGTCGCTGGAAGCTCGCTAGATTTTGCCAGCAGCTCACTTTGAGCTTTTAATGCACTAGCTACTTTCACCGCTTAGCTCGCTTATACGCTCATAAAGGCTAGGGTGAGAGTGGTATATCGCTGAGTAAAGTGGGTGCGATTTTGGGAAGGCTTTATTCTCGCTACCTAGCTTTTTTAGGGCGTTTATCATGTCGTTTTTATTTTGCATTTGTGAGCCAAATTTATCAGCATTAAATTCATTCTGTCTGCTAAAAGCGCCTATAATTGGCGAGAAAATAAGACTAAAAGCAGAGCTAAAAAGCAGTAAAAAGACTAAAATTCCTCCTCCGCTGTTTATGCCCAGTGCACTATAAACAGAAGCTGGCATATTGCCAAAGACAAAAAATATAACAAACAGCATAAATGCACTAAGCGCTAACATTTTTAGTATATCTTTGTGCTTAAAATGCCCCAGCTCATGCCCTAAAACTGCTAGGATTTCACTGTTTTCTAGCTTGAGTAAAAGAGTGTCAAAAAGCACCACACGCTTACTTGCTCCAAGCCCGCCAAAATAGGCATTTAGCCTGCCATCTCGACGACTTGCGTCCATGACAAATACACCACTGCTTTTAAAGCCACACCTGTTTAAAAGCTCTGTTATCTTGCTTGAAAGCTCGCTATCTGTAAGCGGGGTCATTTTATTAAAAATAGGCGCAATTAGAGTAGGGTAGATTAAGTTTATCATAAGTATTACACCAAAGCTAAAGCAAAATCCAATTAGCCACCATAAATTTGGCGATTTTTGCATAATCCACAAAAGAACCCACACAAAAGCTCCGCCAAATATGACTGTCAGAGCTATGGTTTTTACGGTATCAAGCGCGAATAATTTTGCGTTAATATTTGAAAAGCCCTGCCTTTTGTCTTTGATAAATTTTTCATAAATATCAAACGGAAGCCATAAAATTGACTGCATTATTAAAAATGCAACTACAAAAATAGTCTGCTGGGTTATATCAGATGTGTTGTTTATTAGGGCATTTTGTAATGCGCTAAGCCCCCATGTCGCCCAAATCAAAAATATGAAAAATGAAAATAGGCTTGAAGCTATACTAAATTTTTCGTTTTCATCCGCTACAACTCCAGCTTGATGGTAGCTAGCCTCATCTAAAATCACTGCTTTTTCTCGTAGCTGTGCCTTTATAAATTTAATTTGCAAAATGCTTAAAGCTATCTTAAAAGCTGTGTAAATGGCGAATATTATGATTAAATTTAATAGCATATTTTTACTTTATAAAATTGTCATAAAAGCTGCTTATAAACACGGCTAAGATTATAAACGGCACTATAAATTTGACATACCAAAACCATATCGGTACCACCCAGCGGTGCTTTTCACTTCCTTGTAGCACCTCTGCTATCGCCTCTTTTTTAAGTACGAGAGTGGCAAAAAGCACGCAGCCAAGCGAGGTCAGGATAAAAAATATCGTGGCTGAAATGGAGTCATATGCGTCAAAGATGTCCTTGCCAAAAAATCTCACATCGCTTAGGTAGTTTGATGAGAGCAGGCTGGGGACGTTGCCTAGGATAAATATGCCACCAAGGGTGAGTGCGATAGCTGTTTTGCGTGATAGCTTTGCTTTTTCGCATAGGACTGTGATGATTACCTCGTAAATAGGTAGCGAGGTCGTAAGGGCTGCTATCATCAAAAGCGAGAAAAACGAAATCGCAAAGAAATTTCCTGCAAACATATTTGAAAAGACTATAGGTAGACTTTTAAACACAAGACTAGGGCCACTTGCCGGCTCGATACCAAAGGTAAAAAGTGAAGGAAAAATCATAAAGCCAGCAAGCACGGCTATGGCGGTATTTAGCACGCCTGTGATGACTGAGACTTTTATCAAAGATTCGTCTTTTTTGACAAAGCTAGCTAGGGTTATCATCACGCCAAAGCCTATGCTAAGTGCGAAAAATACCTGTCCCAAAACATCTACAAAAAGCTTTGCGTTTATCTTTGAAAAATCAGGTGTGAGGTAAAATTTAATCCCCTCGCTTGCCCCTGGCAAGCTAACATTTCTAATCACCATTATAAACATCAGCATAAAAAGTATGGGCATTAGGTATTTGGCGGCTCTTTCTATGCCCTCAACTGCGCCTTTTATTAGGATTATGAAATTTATAGCGACAAAAATAAGCGTCGCAATGCCTATGTCAAGGGGTGAGTTTTTTATGTTATTTTCGTAAAATTCGCTAGTCGCGCTTAGTGTTACTGGAGTGCTTAAATCAAGTGTACCATAGGCTATTTTGCCAATATAATTTAGCACCCAGCCACCTATTACCATGTAATATGACATGATTCCAAAAGCACCTATTAGCCCCATATAGCCGACGATTTTCCACGTTGGATTTATGCGTTTGCCACTTAGGCTGCCAGAAAATGCGTCCACGGAGTTTACTTTAAGCCTTCTGCCTATTGCGCTTTCAACTAGCATCATGGGAATGCCGATTAATAGCATCGCTATGCAAAATACAAGAACGTATGCGCCACCGCCATTTTGCCCAACTAAATATGGAAAGCGCCAAGTAGCCCCAAAGCCCACTGTTGCGCCAGCTACGGCCAGCACGTATGTGAGCCTTGAGCTCCAGTTTTTTCTTTTTTTCATGACATAATACTCTTTAAATTTATTTTAAACGTGAGATTTTAACAAAAGTTGGCTTACATTTAAATTTATATGCTCCCTTTAAAGCTCTTAAGTCATAATTTAGTAAACCTTAGCTAAAATTGCCCCTTTATTTTATCTAAAGGATATAGTCTATGAAACGAACCTATCAACCGCACAATACTCCAAAAAAGCGCACTCATGGCTTTCGTGTACGCATGAAAACTAAAAATGGTCGCAAAGTAATAAAAGCAAGACGTGCTAAAGGTAGAAAAAGATTGGCTGCGTAGCAGGATACGCCTCGCTAAATAGCCAGCGTGATTTCTCTACTGTTTACTCTCAGGCAAAGAAATGGTATAACGAGATTTGTATAGTCTTTTACCTACCGGGTGAACATAGGAGAATAGCTGTCGTAGCTAGCAAAAAGGTTGGAAAAGCAGTTGCTAGAAATAGGGCTAAGAGAGTGCTAAGAGCCTCTTTTTCCTGTTTTGCAGATGAGTTAAGACCCGGTGTTTATATTTTAGTAGCTAAAAGTGGCGTTGAGAGCTTTAACCTATCCATAGCGACTAAAAATATGCGTTGGTCTTTTAAAAAGTTAGGGTGTCTAAAGTGAAAAAATGGCTAGTCGGACTTATTAAATTTTATCAGCTTTATATCTCAAAGCTATTGCCACGTTCTTGTAGATATTATCCAACTTGTTCTGAGTATGCTATGTGGCAGTTTAAATTTAACTCTCCGTTTAGGGCTTTTTGGGCGACTTTACTTCGTTTACTTAGGTGTAATCAGCTATTTTCTGGCGGTGTTGATTATCCTGTGGTATCAAAGCCGTTTAACTACTTTGTATATCAAAAAAAGCATATAAGCTTTTGGTTTATACCACTTAAAAATAATAAATTTCAAATAATTAAGGCAATTTGTTAAAGGAATAAAATGCAAAATCTATCCACCCAAAAGCGAGTGTTGCTTGCTACACTTTTATCATTTATATTTTTTATAGCATATGATTACTTTTTTATACCAAAGCAACCACTGCAAGAGCAGAACGCTAAAAACGTATCCCAAAGCACTACTTCAAATTTAAATACAGTAGAGCAAGGCTCATCTAATGCTCCAGCTTTACAATCATCAAGCCCTGTTAAGCCGTCTGATGATAGCTTAAATAAAATAATAGCAGTTGTAAAATCAGCTAGTTATGAAATACACATAGATGCGCTGGGTAGAATTAGTAAATACTATATAGAGGATTCAAGGTATAATGACGAAAACGGACAGAGGCTTCAGCTTTTATCACTCTCTCCGTTACCGCTTGAGCTTAGATTTAGCGATTCTGCTATAAATGATGAGGCTTTTAAGATTCCTTATACTTCAAGCGCTAGTAGCGTGGAGGTGGGTAGTGAAGCAGCGGAGATAACGCTAACTCAAGAGCTTAATGGGCTAAACATAGTAAAAAAGATAAAATTTAATCCAAATGGCAGTTATGATGTAAGCGTGCTACCTAGTCGCGATGTAGAGTATTTTATGACACCTGGACTTAGACCAAATATAGCTGTAGATAACTACACAGTCCACGGAGTGCTCTTGCAAAATAGTGATGAGAGTTTAGAGATTTTATCAGATGATAGTGTCAAGTCCCCTGAAGTCTTTAATAACATAAACATATTAGCCGATTCAGATAGATATTATACTACACTTTTTTACTCATTTAACAGTCCACTTAATGTAGTAGTTGATAATGACAAATCAAAGGATTTAAATTCTATCGCTTTTATTAAGGCTAACGGTGCGCTTAGCGTTGGTGGCTACATAGGACCAAAAGGGCATAAAGAGCTAAATGGGATAAATCCACAGCTAACAAATGTAATAGAGTATGGTTGGTTTACTTTTATAGCAAAGCCTATGTTTAAATTTATAGATTTTTTATATAACCATATAGGAAACTGGGGCTGGGCTATTGTTGTTCTTACGCTTATTATTAGGCTTGTGCTTTTCCCACTTACTTATAAAGGCATGCTATCTATGAATAAGCTTAAAGAGCTTGCACCTAAGGTAAAAGAGCTTCAAGCTAAGTATAAAGGCGACCCACAAAAGCTAAATGTGCATATGATGGAGCTTTATAAAAAGCACGGTGCAAACCCTATGGGAGGATGTCTACCTATAATAATACAAATACCTATATTTTTCGCTATTTATAGGGTGCTTTTAAATGCTATAGAGCTTAAATCCGCACCATGGATACTGTGGATACATGACCTATCGGCAATGGATCCATACTATGTCTTGCCTATATTAATGGGTGCAACTATGTTTTTGCAACAAAAGCTCACACCGACAACTTTTACAGACCCTATGCAAGAAAAAATTATTAAATTTCTACCATTGATATTTACCTTTTTCTTTGTAAATTTCCCAGCAGGACTTACCCTTTACTGGTTTGTAAATAACGTCTGTTCTGTCATTCAGCAAATATTTGTCAATAAGCTTTTTGCAAAGCATAAATCCAGCGGAGCTAAGTAATGCGTATCGAAGCTCCGAGTTTACAAGAGGCTTTTGCTAGAGCTGCTGATGAGCTTAAGTGCTCTGTAACCGAGCTTGATATAAAGGTACTTCAGCATCCAAGAGCTGGATTTTTTGGGCTTTTTAAAAAGCCTGCTATTATAGAGGTAGCTCGTGAAAATGGCATTAAATTTGATGACGAAAAACACCATGAAAATAGAAAAAAAGAACATGTAAAAGAGTCAGTTTGGGAGACAAATAAAGGCTCTAATGATTTTATATCTAAAAAAAATAGGCAAAAAAGAAAAGAACAAAAGCAGGCTTTAAATAACACTAAGGACAATCAAGGCTTTGATAATTTCTTTAAAGAGGAGTTTATAGGGGAGGCTCAAAATACAGAATCAAAAGAGCAAAAGCACATAAAAAAAGAGCAAAAACCGACAAAATCAAAGCACCAAGACATACCAAAGCAACGCCATAAGGAGCGTGGTATATTAGACAACTCTATAATAGATACCTTTAATCAAGCAAGACCAGCTGAGGAGACAAAATCTCCTGCAAGTAGCGAAACCTTAAACGAAATAAAACAAAAACTTATAAAGCTTTTTGAGGTTAGTGATTTTGATATAAATAGTATTGATGTGTTTGCCTACGATGACGAAACTATACAGATATGCCTAGATGGGGCTGACGCTGCGCTTTTAATAGGAAAAGAGGGGCATAGATACAAAGCACTTTCTTATATTTTATTTAACTGGATAAATCTCAAATACAATTATGCCCTGCGTCTTGAAATAGCTCAGTTTTTAAAAGCTCAGGAGGAGTCTGCTAGACAGTATGCCGTAGTATTAGCACAAAAAGTCGATGAAAATGGCAGGGTGCAATCTAGGCCTATTGATGGAGTAGGGCTTAAGATAATCCTAGATGAGCTAAGAGCTACTTTTCCAAATAAGTATGTCGGAGTTAAAAATACCCAAGAGGGCAAGTGTGTGGTGGTAAATGAGTTTTACCGCAAATGATACAATAGTTGCTATTGCTACAGCTTATGGTGTTGGGGCTATTTGTATTATTCGCATTAGTGGTTCGCGTGCACTTAGTATAGCTACTGCTTTAAGCGGGTGCGAGCTAAAGCCTAGATATGCTACTCTTGTAAATTTAACCTCCTCAAAAGGCGAGCCTTTAGACGAAGCTATAGCCATATATTTTAAAGCACCCCATAGCTTTACGGGCGAGGATGTAGTAGAGCTTCAGACCCATGGTGGTATAGTGGTGGCGCAAATAGTGCTTGCTGAAATCCAAAATCACGGCGCTAGATTGGCTGATGCTGGGGAGTTTAGCAAGAGAGCCTTTATAAATGGCAAAATAGACCTAGCAAAGGCCGAGGCTATACAGGCTATTATAAGCTCTCAAAGTGAAAGTGCAGTAAAAATTCTAGCCAGAAGTTTGCGCGGAGAGCTTGGCGAGTTTGTAAGTGAGCTTAGGGGGGAGCTTGTGCGTACTCTTGCATACTCTGAGACTGCTATTGATTATGCTGATGATGATTTGCCAGAGGATATACTTAAAAGCACCCATGAAATGCTTCGTAAGAATGTCCAAAAGCTTGATAAAATAGTTTCGATTAGCCAAAGCAGGAGAGGGCTTATAGATGGCTTTAGGGTTGCTATTATAGGCAAGCCAAATGTAGGAAAAAGCTCTCTTTTAAACTCCCTTTTGCATTATGAAAGAGCGATTATTAGTGATGAGGCTGGCACGACTAGAGATAGGATAGAAGAGAGCCTAAAAATAGGCACCCATCTTGTAAAGATTATTGATACG
Organism: Campylobacter sp. 19-13652; assembly: GCF_019702925.1. Taxonomy (NCBI): domain Bacteria; kingdom Pseudomonadati; phylum Campylobacterota; class Epsilonproteobacteria; order Campylobacterales; family Campylobacteraceae; genus Campylobacter; species Campylobacter sp. 19-13652. The sequence goes on from NZ_AP024713.1 coordinate 671,290, forward strand.
GCGGGTATTAGAGCTGGTGCTGGGTATGTAGAAGCAAAGGGCATAGAATACTCAATAGCAGCAGCCAGCGAGGCTGACATCGTTGTTTGTGTGTTTGATGGTGCTAGAATTAGTGATGATGAGGATAGGAAAATTTTAAATTTATGCCAAAGTCTAACTGGTAAAAAAATAATCTATGCCTTTAATAAATCGGATCTTGAGTTTAAATTTGACATTGATTTAGCGGACGCAGTGCGCATATCGCGCCATGATACAAGCGAGCTTGAGAGTGCTTTACAGGCGTATTTGGATAGCCTTGAGACCACTTCGATAATGCTTAGCTCAACTCGTCAGATAGACTGCTCTAAAGCAGCAAGTGTGGCGTTGACTCGAGCTGATGAACTACTTGATGAAGGCTCGCTCGAGCTTTTTTCCTATGAGCTTAATAAGGCTATTTTGGAGCTTTCAAATATAACAGAGCCGTTTAACAGAAACGAAATACTTGATGAAATGTTTTCAAATTTCTGTCTAGGCAAGTAGGCAAATTTAATGATTTATCCTCTGTTTTCTCGCTTTAAATGTCCCAAAGACTGGAGTGAATTTAAATTTTACCAACTCACAGGCATAGCTTATAAAGCCTAAATCACTCCTGTATCGGCACAAAACTAGCATTTTCTAGCCTATACAGCCTTGTATTATAAAGCACCTTATTAGACACTATTTGCTCTTTAAAATCCGCCTCATCAACCACATCTACATATTTTTGACTAAGCCGCTCAAAGCCTAGTGCACAGCTATAGTTCACCCAGTTATACCAGCCTCCAGCCCCCAAAAGCTCTGCAGCTAGGTTTAGCTTTTTGTCCATTTCGTCTATCGAACTAGCCACTATCATTTCACCTCTAGCAAGCGGAGATATGAGACTAAAGACCTGGGGATTATAGCCTATTTGCGTACTTAGTAGCATTTTTGGTTTGATTTCAAATTTTGGTAGATAATTTATTGCAAACGCTGCTTTTATTAGCGGTAAATTTAAGAATATATTAGCGTTATTTAGGGCGTTCGCTCTATCTTGCAGCACCTTTGTGCTTGTCTCGTCGCTATTTATTTTTATGCGGTTCATGACTTTAACGCCTGCTTCATTTATAAGCCCGTCAAGCTTTTGCGCCAAGGCACTATTATCGCTAAAAATCGCAGATTTTGACTGTGCTTTTTGCGTTAGCGCAAAAATCTGCTCTTTATAATCTATTCCACCAAAGATTATTCTGCCGTCTGATGGTGCTTGCATAGCAGCCAGTGTCGGGACATAGGCTATCTCGCCCTCTTTAAGCTCAGTAGCCAAAAGTCCTAGCCCAGCCTCTTTAACAGGTGCTATAAATATATTTGCTCCAAGTTCTCTTGCTTTTTTTAGGGCGATTTTTATCTCGCTTTCGTTTTGACACTGGATAAAATGTGCGCTTAGGGCTGCTTCATGGCTTACAATGTAGGCTTGTAGGGAGGATTTTATTGCTTTTGCGTAAGATTTTAACGTCTTTGGCAAAAGTACGGCTATTTGGGCTTTTTTGTTTAAATTTAATCCCCATTTTATAGCGTTATAGCTTCGCAAAAGCTCTCTGTCTGCTGAGCTTTTGGGGTTATATTTGGCCATAAAGCTTGCAAATTCTCGATTTTTTATTAGGTTTTTTAAGCACGCCTCATCGCATTGATTTATGTCTAGGTCTATCCATATCTCATAAGCTGGCGGTATAGGCGAGGGAAGTTCACTTCTTGCTATTAGTGTGTTAAAAGCTAGTAAAATACATAAAAAAACTCTCATAAGTAGCTCCTAATTTTTATCAAATCGGCTATAAACTCGCCCTCTTTGCTGGGATTTTTTATCACGTATTCATCGCTAAAGCAAGCCACAGCCTTTGTGTTTGCGATATTTTGCACTATCCCTCTAGCTCGACTTAGCTCCTCTGTAAAAATATACCCACACGCCTCATCTCCCAATACGATAGCAGCCTTTATGTCGCGTAATGACAATTCGTTGTAAAAATATGGCAGGCAAAGGTTTATTGAGTGCTTGTTTATCTTGTCTTTTGCTGGGCATTTAATCACTGAGATAAAATCGATCTCATCTTTGGCTATATTTAGGTTTTTGCTTGCAATATTTGTTAAAAATTCCCTATTTTTTACCTCTAAAATACTAACAAAAACTAGCTTTGGGGTTGTTAAATTTATCCCAGCGCTTGCATTTTGCTTATTTTTTTGGCGTAGGTGCGATAGTTCGCAAAGCTGACATCTGTCTATTTGTGCGTAAAGTTCGTTTAATGATGTGTATTCTATTTTGGTTTTTGTTTTGGCTGGTTCGTAAAATTTAAAACCAAACGCCTTTAAGTAAAATAGCGAGCGTAGAGTCTGGCTCATACGCTCTTTAATTTATCTAGGCTCTCGCCCTCTAGCCTGTAAACTCTCCACTCTTTTGACTGGTTGTTTGCGTTTAGACTTTCGTAGAATTTAATACTAGGCTCATTCCAGTGTAGACATGCCCACTCAAGCCTGCCAAGACCGTCTTTAGCGCATTTATTAGCAAGTTCTTTAAAAAATGCCTTACCTATGCCTTTGGCTCTAAACTCGGGCTTTACATATAAATCCTCCAAATATATCCCAGCCTTTCCAAGCCATGTAGAAAATGAGTAAAAATATATCGCATAGCCAACTAGCGCACCATTAATCTCAGCGACTAGGATGTTTGCCCTTTTTTGCTTAAATATGGTATCTAAAAACTCGCCCTCGTCAAATACGACCGCATCTGGCTCCTTTTCATACTCTGCAAGCTCTCTTATCATGGCAAACACAGCTGGCATATCCTGCTTATTTGCGCCTCTTATGTTAAAGTTTTTCATACCATAAATAGCGATACAAATCTCTTTTTAGGAATAGGAGAAAACTGTGTCATATACTCAAACGCCTCTTCATAATCTCCATCAGTATATCCAGCTACTTGCTCTATTAGCTCATATAATTCCTCATCGTCCATAGAATCAAAACTGCCTCTGTTTTCAAGTACCTCAAGCAGCACAGCGTCAAGTTCTAACTCGTCATAAGTCATCTAAACTTCCTTTTGTGGTCTAAAGTAAAAAATTGCGAAAATATACCAAAAAAACCTTATATTAATCTTTTATTTAGTCTTTTGTAAAATTTAAAGCCTAAAATAGCACCATAAATATCCTGTTTTAAGCGAGCATTAAGCCAAAACAAATTAAAGTTTTTATTTTTAAATTTAAGGATAAAAATGCAGATAAATAGTGACATTTTAACCAGCATTGCTCCATTTTTAAGTACTATTTCTCATACAAAAGGCAGGCTTAGAGTGCGTGTAAGCCCAAAAATCAAGCAGCTTGAGCTTCCAGTAAGCGGTATAGAGGATAGGGTGAAAAATATAGACGGCATAAAAAATGTTAAATTTAATAAGCTAATTGGTTCTGTTACTATAGAGTATGACGAAAATTTATTGCCTGCTAAGTTTTGGGATAGCCTTATAGCTGGAGAAAATAGTGAATATGTTGCAGAAATTATAGCTAGGGTGGGTGCTTTATGATAGATGTTAAAAAAGAGCCTTTTAAAGATAGCGTGGCTAATGCTTTAAATATGGCTTATGCTAGTGAGCTTGGCGGGGTAATGCTTTATTCTCAGCTTGCCTTAAAAGGCTATGAGGCTGAGGAGTTTGCTAGTATTAGGGATGTTAGATTAAGGGCGTGCGAGCTGCTAAAAGAGGCGGCAAATTCTTATAATTTAAGCTTAAAAGATGAGGCTGGTGTGCCCGTATTTGCGCCTGATATTTTTGATGAAGCGCTTATTGTGGCGATTAATTATGAAATTTCAATCGCTGCATTTTATGATAGCTTATGTGAACAGTGCGATGATGAGGCGCTAAGAGATCTATTTTTTAGGCTTTGGGCTACTTCACAAAATGAATTTATTCCTGCTTTAAAGCTTAGACTTTATCACGCTTTAGCCGCTGAGCAAAAAGATAGCTTTCATTTAGCTCATGGGTCAAAAAATGAGCTTGCTAGATTTTTAAACGGGGATTTTAAAAGCTATCAAGATGACATAAACTCGCTAAATCAAAAGCTAAGTCGTATAGTAAATGGCGAGGCTAGAGAGGGCGAGATAAAAGAGCTTTTAAATCATAAGCAGTTTGCCTTTTTTAGCGGTGCAGCCCTTGGGGCTATGGGCTTGGCTGCTTTTATAAAAAATACAAATAAAGATGAGAAAAATGATGAATAATCTTAATAAAAAGGGGTTTAAAATGGCACTACCGTTTTTAGTTGGCGCTGCTGCTGGCGCACTTGCAGTGATTGCTTTTAATAAAAAAGATGAGCTATTAAAAGAGGCAAAAACTGGCATAAAAAAGGGAAAAGAGGCTGCTATTAAGGCATATAAAAATGGTAAAAGCGAGGTTAATGCCATAGTATCTAGTGGTGAAAAAGAGGTAAAAAAGCTAGCCAAAAAGCCAACAGCGAGAAAATCTCCAGTAAAAAAAGCCACCAAAGCAGAGTAGGGTGATATAGATGCTAAAAAATTTAAAACAAAATCAAATGCCCTTAGTCTCGACTTCTCGCTTGCCGCTTGATAATTTTATAAGTGGGGCTTTGCTAGGCGGAATGAGTAGCGTAGCACTGGGATATGCCAGGGTGCAAAAAGGCGAGGCTAATACCAAAGACGTGGTAAAAGAGGCTGCAAAGCTAGCTGTGGGCGGTGGCGTGGTAACTGCTGCTGCCATTGGTGCATCAAATGCTATTGTAAGGAGAGATTTTGCAAGCGCTTTGCTTTGGGCAGCTGGTGGTGCTGCTAGCTTGATATTGATTGAAAAATTTATAAATAAGGAAAAACAGTGAAAAATCCATACATAAACGAAAATATGCAGAATAAAGCGCCTCAGAGTACTTTGGATAAAAGCATAAATGAAGCCGCTAGCAATATGCCTTTTGTGCCTGAAAATTTTAATACAGCTGGGTTTTTAAAAGGGCTTGCAGTAGGCGCAATAGGTGCATATTTGCTTACAAATGAAAAGGCTCAACAAACTCTTTTTCGCGCTATTATAAAAGGTGGCGCACTTTTAAATGCTGGCTTTGAAGAGTTAAAAGAACGGTTTGAAGATGCCAAAGCAGAAATCGCAGCCGAAGAGGAATAGTATCCGCATAGTCCACAGCTTACCAGGGCGTGCGAGACTTATTGTAGATGGGCTTTGTAAATATAGTGATGAGGCACGCATAGAGACTAGTGTAAGTGAGTGCGCTGGGGTAAAATTTGCCAGAGTAAACCGCTATGCAAAAAGCATAATAGTAGAATATAGTGGGAGCCTTGATGATATAATCTCTCATGTAAGTAGCATAGCCCTGCCTACAAAACAAGGCTCCACGCCTGATAAAAGCGGTATCTACAAGGCTGCTGTAGCTATGGGCATATCGCCACTTTTAAGCTCTGATTTAGCTAAAACAGCTCTAGGGCTTTACGCAGCAAGCGCAAATTTAAAAGAGGGCTTTGAGGAGCTAAAAAGCGAGGGTATTACCTCAAAGGTACTTGAATCAATGGCTGTTGGCGTGAGCCTAGCCAGAAAGGACTATCTGGCTGCAAACTCGACAAATTTAATGCTAAATTTAGGCGAATATATGGAAGAATCTGCCGTACATAAAAGTGATGATCTTATAAAAGAACTAGCTAAGCCAAGTATTGAGGATGTCTGGGTCGAGGAGATAAAAGATGGTAAAAAAACCCTAAGTAAAATTAAGACTAAAGACGTAAAAGAGGGTGATATAGTCGTAGTTGGAGCTGGCGAGAGTATAGGAGTAGATGGCTACATAGTAGAAGGAAGTGCTAGCGTAAATCAAGTCTCTATGACTGGCGAAGCTGAGCCAGTGGCTAAAATGCGTGGAGATAGGGTTATAAGTGGCACGGTCGTAGAAGAGGGGCGTATAAAGATATGGGCTGAAAATGTCGGTTCTGACACCGCAACTGCTAGGATAAAAGAGTATATTCAAGCCTCCTTAAATGAAAAATCATCAGTAGGGCTAAAAGCAAGCAGGCTGGCTGATAAGCTAGTGCCTGTTACGCTTTCGTTAGCTGGGCTTTCATACTTGCTAAAGCGCGACATGCAAAGCGTGGCTAGCGTGCTTCAGGCTGATTATTCGTGCGCTTTAAAGCTTGCGACTCCAGTGGCTTTTAAATCAAGTATATCAAAAGCTGGTAGGGGTGGCATACTGGTAAAAGGCGCAAAGGCGCTAGAGGCGCTAGCTGCTGTGGACACCTTTGTCTTTGATAAAACCGGTACACTCACTCATGGTAAATTATCTGTGGTAAAAGTCCACTCTTTTAAGGAAGGACTAAGTGAAAACGAGCTTTTAAATTTAACCGCTTCGGCTGAGGAGCACTATTTTCACCCAGTGGCCGAGGCTATAGTAGACGCAGCGCACAAGATAGGCTTTAAGCACATACATCATGACGAGGTGGAATTTATCGTCGCGCACGGCGTAAAAACCCAAATGCACGGCAAAGAGGTAATCATTGGTAGTAGACACTTCTTAGAGGATGATGAGGGCATTAGCTTTGCTGGGCATGAGGCGATTATATCAAGCTCGCTTGAGGCTGGATATACCCTATTATACATAGGCTACGGCGGCGATCTAGCTGGCATGATAGCTATGAGAGACACTATGCGCCAAAATGCAAAGCAGACCCTAGAGCGTCTTAGAGCTTTAGGGGTAAAAGAGCTTGTAATGCTAACTGGCGATATACGCCAAAAAGCAGAGCAGGTCGCTAAGGAGTTAGGCATAGATAAGGTATATGCAGAGTGTTTGCCTACGGATAAGGCAAAGGTCATAGATGAGCTTAGAAATAGTGGACGCAATGTAGCCTTTATAGGCGACGGTATAAACGACGCGCCTTCGCTGAGTAAGGCAAATGTGGGTATTAGTATGCACAAGGGCGCAGATATAGCAAAGGCTACGGCTGATGTGAGCCTTTTAAAAGATGACATAGCAAGCGTGGCGGATATAAAGGAGCTATCCATTAAAACCATGGCGCTTATTAATGCAAATTTCAAAGCTACTGTGGGTATAAACTCTGCTATCTTAGGTGCCGCTACGCTCGGTTTTTTAAACCCTATAGCCACAGCTGTGCTTCATAATGGCACGACTATTTGGCTGCTTTTAAATTCAATAAAAGGTGTAAAATTTGGCAAATAAAATGCAAAAAGAGTTAAATCAAAGCGAAAAATCGGTATCGCATACCAGTGCTAGTACGCAAAAGCCTCGTTCTAAAAAAAGTATAATAAACGGCGATTTGCTCGATATTGATGCGCACAGGAGATTTGCTAAGGCTGGAATGAGCGTGTCCTTGGGTGCGCTTGTGCTTACTGCCTTTGGTATGAAAAATAAAACCGTAAAAAAAATCCACATCGTAGCTGGTGTGGCTATGGTTGGATTTAGCCTTTATCATGCTGGACTTTATGATAATGGCGTCATTAAGAAAATGATAAATAATGCCGCTAAAAAGCGTCGCATAAAGATAAAAGCTGGTAAGGGCTATGAGTGATTTTTTGGCTTGACTTCGTTTTAAAGCCAGCTCGTCTCGTGAACGCTTTTTACGGAGTTTTGCCATTTTAAATACTCACGTGCTATATGTATGCTCCGTTTTAAAATGGCTTACAATCCTAAAAATCATCTCACTATACTTCGCATATAGCCAGTCAATACAGAGCAAGAATTGAAAGCAAAGTGAAGCAAAATATCGCTTGATACCTGCGTAGAAAAGTCTTGCGCCCCCCCCCATGTAATGAGTAGATTATTCATAGCTCACGTCGCAAAGCGACAAGTTCGCCCACTCGCTTACGGCACGGACAACAAGTAGTTGTCGTCCTAGGCTTCGCCTGCCGACGCTGCGAAGTAGCGGCGGTCATACCCAAGGGTACTGCCACAGGAGCGTATGCAAGCCACGAAGTGGCTTAGCACAGCAACTGCTTGCTATGCGTGCATAAAGCGAAAACAAGCGAAGCGAAGTGAAACTGGACGTCGGCGAGTATATCGCAGAGCGATGCGAGCCGCATAGACAGTGGGGTTTTAGGGTACTGGACTGAAAGAAGGGCGACTTCGTAATTCAAGCTCCTTTTCCCCTGGCGTAAAAATAAAAGCCGTAACATTAAGCAGACTTAGCCTTTGATGTAAAAAATGAAAGCTAGGGTACAAAAATAAATTTAAACTTAAGTAAAGCTAAAGTTATACGGTTTAGGAATTTAGCACTGATAAATTTAATCATAGCTATACAGTGTTTTTGCGGATGTCGGGCGGGTTGCATTACAAGCATAACGAAGTTAAAAGCAATGCGAGTAAAAGGCGTTAATAAAAATAAGTACGGTGATTTCGCAATAAAAAAACTACTTTTTGGTGCAAAAATAAATTTAAATTCTAAAGTTTCTGCGGTTTTGTCCCCTTTTTAACAGTAAAAAACAAAGTTTAAATTTATCTCGTATATAGCCAGTTTTTAACGAGTGGTTCGCAAGCAGTGGACGCAGTATGAAAAATGGGCGGCTTCGTCAAACAAGCTAAGCGATGTTTCTGTGGAAACAATTATCGTGAGTGGGCAAAATAAGCTGTGCATTGCTTTTAAAATGGATTAAAAAGTCTTTGTGGTTTGAAAATTTATAAAATACATATCCGCACAAAAGACTAAGATTAAATTCTAAGGTGCGGATATTTGTTATAGCAGATAGTGATGTTGGAGCTTATTCGTTTAAAAGTGTTTTTTAAAAAAGATAAAGGCTTACTTTGTGATTTTAAAGCTAGCAAGCCATTTTAATTAGCCATCGTAAGCAGTAGATTAAAGATATAGGGATTTACGCCCTTCTAAAAAGGCGTAAATTTATTCCAAAAAGCTCACATATGGCTAGCTTGGTGCCGATTTTTACAGAGCAATATTAGCAACATAAAAAACCACTAGCGCAAATTAGCGGCATTAGGCTCATAATGCAGCTTAAAATTTGTAATTAAAGTAGCATTATTAATTTAGCCCAGCATGCTCTTAAGTATGTTTATGGCCGCTGCTAGTGAGCCTCCGCACACGGCTGGTACTGCGTCGCTTTGAGCGTTGCTGGGGGTGTCAAAGACAGGGTTAAAGCCTAGTAGCTCTTTACACTGATTTGTTTTTTGACTTTGGATAAATTTTTCATCAAACTCGCGAGTCTTTTGTAGTCTTAAGTCGCGATTTTCATCATGACTTAAGTTCGGATTAAAAAACGCAAGTCCCAAAATCATATAAGCTGCCGAAACTGAGCCACAGACATCGCCTTTATTCATGCCGGCACCAAAATTTAATCCCATGGCAACCATGGCGTCTTTGCTTATTTTGTCGCTAAATCGTGGCGCAAAGTGTGCTAGCAGTGTCTGCGCGCAGTTTAATCCTAGTTCGTTTTTTAGGCTAAAAGCCTCCGCTGGCGTCATTTTTTCTCCTTTGCTTTTGGGCGAAATGCTCTCATTTTGCTCTCGTTAGTCTGTATGTATGCTCCGCCTATTAAGTCTATGCAATACGGAACTGCTGGAAATACAGGCTCTAAGCACTCTTTTATGGCCTTTGGGCTGCCTGGGAGGTTTATGATTAGGCTTTTGCCTCTTATGCCAGCACTTTGGCGCGATAGTATGGCTGTGGGGACGGATTTTAGGCTCACGCTTCGCATTAGCTCGCCAAAGCCTGGTAGCATTTTCTCACATACTGCTTCTGTGGCTTCTGGGGTTACATCACGAGGTGCTGGACCAGTGCCTCCTGTTGTTAGGATTAGGTCACATTTTTCATCATCGGCTAGCCTAATTAGGGTGCGGTGTATGAGGTCATAATCATCTGGTATTACCTCATAAACGTACTCATGCTCGCCTAAAAGCCACTCGTTTAAGCACTCTTTTACCCCAAGCCCTGAGGCATCCTCATACACCCCAGCACTTGCTCTATCACTTAGGGTTAGTATTGCGATTTTTGCCACTTTTTATCCTTTAAATTTGTAATAATTCTCTTATTTTTCCTTGTGTTATACTCTCATTTTGGCTTAGATGCTCTGCTACTTTACGCACTGAGTCATCTCCTGATTTAAGAAGCTCAGCTATCTCTTTTTGAGCTAGGTTTAAAAGCTCTATTTCGCTGCTTGCCATGGCGTACTCATTTACCATTTTACTAGCCAGTACTGAGGCTTGACGTAGATCGTATCTTGCGTTTGAGTAGCTCTCATCTAGCGCTATTTGCACCCATTCATTACCAGCGCAAAGCACCTTTAGCCTTGAAAGAAGCTCGCTTTTTGAATAAATTTCAGCGTCAACTTCACTAAATCTATCTTCTATAAGCGATATGCGCTCAAACTCCACACCCAGCCAGTACGCCGCATATGCCTTTGCTCCTTGATACTGTGCGAGGACGGCTTGTTCTGCTTTTGTGTAACTTAGTACGCGTTTTTTGCCATCAAGTACCTTTCTAGCTACTGCGTTAAAGTCGCTAAGCTCAATAAGAGCCTTGCCATTTCTTAGTGCGCAAAGTCCAGCCTCATTTACCAAAGTAGCCAGCGCAGCCCCACTAAATCCCACAGTAAGCTTTGCTATGTCGTTTATATTTTGTATGTTGTGAGGCTTGTCTTTTAGGTAGCTTTTAATGATTTCAGCTCGCTCGTTTAGGCTAGGCATGGATAGGTATATGCGCCTATCAAAGCGTCCAGAGCGCAGTAGTGCTCCATCTATCATCTCTATGCGGTTTGTGGCGGCTATGACGATTACTCCGTTGCTATCCTCAAAGCCGTCCATCTCGGTTAGTAGCTGATTTAGTGTCGCCTCTCGCTCCTCGTTTGCTCCGCTTGTGCCTCTAGCTCTGCCTATAGCGTCTATTTCATCTATAAATACTATCGACGGTGCGCTTGCTCTAGCCTTGGCAAAAAGCTGCCTCACGCGTTTTGCTCCAACGCCGACATACATCTCCACAAAGCTACTGCCATTTTGGTAAAAAAATGGCGTATTTGCCTCTCCAGCGACCGCTTTTGCGACCATGGTTTTGCCCACACCAGGAGGCCCGATTAAAAGTACGCCCTTTGGCATGCTTACGCCAAAACGTTTAAATTTATTAGGGTGTCGTAAAAACTCCACTATCTCCTCAAGCTCGCTTTTAACATCGTCAATGCCTGCTACATCGCTAAAGCGTACTTTTGAGTGTGTTATTTCTGTAAAATTTGCGCCTTCGCTCTCTTTTTGGTTTGATATTAATAGGCTTTGAGTGCGCTTTTGCTGGCGTAAGAGCGAGATAATAAAAATCACAAAAAACACAGCTATGGCATAAAAGGCAATATCCTCTGCCATATTATCAGCGCTACTGCTTTCGTAATTTATGGCAAGCTTTGCGATGACTGTATCAACCACGCTTTGTGTTGCTGGCATAGAGTATGTCTCGTTGCCGTTTTTTATGAGCAGTACTCCATCTTGCAAGCTTGCGCTTAAGCCTTCTGGTTGAGCTAGTAGGGTTTGTAGCTCTGGTAGGCTGATTGAGCGCGCGCTGGTGTAGTTTCTAGTAGCGACAACGGTTAAAAGCGCAATTAAAAGCACAAGGGCAAAAATGGCTATTTTTGATTTTTTAAAGATTTGCATAGTTTGCATCCTCTTTTATCTCATATTTGTTTAAGCTTACCCACTCTTTTGATATGTCGCGATTTGAGTGAATGATTATTTTATTGTAAAACTGATCAAGCCCACTATAAATTCCACTTTCTTGTTCGCTTTCAACTAGCACATTTAGGGTTTGCTTTTTGTGGGCTAGTCTAAATTTATGGTTATTTTGTGTGACTATCTGCTTTATCTGGGCTAGCCTAGCCTTTGCCACGTCGCCCTTTACGTCGTTTTTTAGCGTGGCTGAGTGAGTACCTTCTCTGGGCGAGTAGACAAAGGCATGCAAATGAGTAAGGGGGAAGGCTTTAAAATTTTCTAAAGCCTCAGCCCATATCTGCTCGCTTTCACCAGGGTGTCCCACGATAAAATCCGTCCCAAGCGCAAAGCCACGCTGCGCAAGATATTCAAAAAGCTCTCTATCTTTTAGCGCAGTATTTCGCCGTCTCATTATGCTTAGCATTTTAGGGCTTGTGTGCTGAAGTGCGATATGCAGGTGTCTCTCCAGCCATGGCTCGCTTAAAAGCTCTTTAAATTCATCATCAATTTGTACTGGCTCAATCGAGCCAAGTCTTATGCGCTTTATGCCAGCGATGCTTCCAAGGCGCTTTAAAAGCTTTGCTAGGCTACTGCCCTCCTTACGTCCGTAGCTGCCAATATTTGTGCCAGTAAGCACTAGCTCATTATAGCCATTTTGCGCTAGGGTTTTGGCTTCGTTTATGATTGATTCCTCGTTCATACTACGTGCTGCGCCACGGACGCTTGGGATTATGCAGTAGCTGCATGCAAAATCGCAGCCCTCTTGAATTTTAATAAATGCTTTTGTATGGTTTTCGTAATTTGTTACGATATTTTTATCCACACTGTTTAAATTCCCTAGCTCAAAGAATTTAGCCTTGCTTGATAAAAGCTCGTTTATCCTGGATTTTTCACTAGCTCCTAGCACGCCGTCTATCTTGCCAGCTTCAAATAGCCCTCGCCCCTTGCTAACTGCCCCACAGCCTGTTAAAACCACCTGCGCACCACGCTTTTTTACGCTATTTATGTAGGCTCTCGTGCCGCTATCAGCACTGTTTGTTACGGTGCAGGAGTTTATTATAACTATGTCGGCTAGGTTTTCATCATTTACTATCTCGTAGTCTTTTACGTAGCTTTTAATGAGTTCGGTATCATAGATGTTTGTGCGGCAGCCAAAGGTTTTAAAATAAATTTTTTTCATACACTAGTCTCCTTTTGGCTTGCTGGACCATTGACTTTCTTTTTTTCCAGATAGAGATTTTGCGCTGGGTAGGAGATACTTATGTCAGATTCAGCTTTAAAAGCATCAATTATCTCCGTTCCTATCGTGCTTCTTAGCTTTAGTGTGGCATAAGAATCAGTCATGTACCAGACTGAAATTTTAATTCCATAAGGTTCGACAAAGGTAAAGACACGTGGTTCTATGAGTGGATTTCGCAGGCTGTATTGATCTCTTAGTTTATTCATCTGTCTGCGTGCGCTTTCTGTTATGCCTTTTGAGTTTCTTGCGGCTATGGTATGTGCTAGGTGGGCTGCTTTTTTGTAATTGCTCTCAAAGCTTATAAGCACGTCTATGCCGTCCCAGACCGTCTTTAGCCCCGAGTGAGTGTAGTTGCAAATTAGCTCTGTGAAAATATAGTTATTTGGCACAAATACTATGCGTCCGCTTCGTCTGTTTGTGGTGTATGTAGTTAGTGTGATGTCCTCAAAAATAGTCATCCTTAAAAGCGAAATATCTATAATGTCTCCGACAAACTCATGCCCTGCGTGGCTTACTTTTACCCTATCTCCCACGTGAAATGTCCCGCCAAATACCACGACCGCCCAGCCAAGCATTGACATAAACATATCCTTCATCGCAATGGCAATACCAGCCGAGGCAAAGCCAAGCACTGTAACAAGGTAGCTTACATTTTCAATGTAGGCAAAGAGCAAAATCAAAATAATGAGCGAAAAGTTTATGAAGTTTATAAATTTATTAAAAGTATAAATTCTCTCCTTGTCTTTCATCGTTCGCTTTGCGATGATTTTGCATAAAAACGAAATCAGAATGCTCGCTATTATAAAAACGGCGATATTTGCCATGCTAAAAAGCTGGCTTTTTATGTCGTTTGTGGTGGTGGCGACTAGCTCCTCGACCTTTTTATCATATACGCTATGAGTTATCGTTACTATGTCGTTTGCGGCGTTAAATTCACTTATCTCGCTTTTTGTAACACTTAGCGCGACCTTTAGTTCGTCTATTTTATCGCTGTCAAATTCATCCTGATGTTTTAGTAGACTTGATAGTATGTCTTGCTTTTTTTCTAAAGTTAGTATAAGGTTAGCAAGATCGTTTATGTGTCTTTCAAATTCCTCCCTATCAAGGCGGAGTTTTTTTATATAGCTAAATCCTGAAATTAGAGCGATGGGATTTGTTATGCGAGGTGGGGCGTCTATCTCTGGGGCTTGTAAAATGCTAGAAAACGGCGTCTCCTCGTACTCTTTAAGCATTGAAATTTGCTCTTTTAGAGTTGCTATTTTTTTAATTAGCTCGCTATTTTTGTTATCTTTTGCCGATTTTAGGCTGTATTCGCTACTTGCTAAGTCCTCTTTTAAATTTTGATATGTGTTGTAGTTTAGATACCTTGTAATCCACACATTACCCCTAAGTCCCCTGTCTATAGTCTCAAGCTCTTTAATCAAGCTTGATACATCAAAGCTTTTGGCTATGCTCTGAGCCTGGCTGGGTTGTGCGGTATTTTGAGGCTCTTTTCCGTCTGGTGTAGCCGAAAAAAGCGTACCTAAAAATATAAAAAATGCTAAAAAAGCTCCTCTCATTTAAACTCTCCAAGCACGCTTAAGACAAGCTCCTCGCTAATGTCGCTTCTAATAACCGCATCTCCTATGCCGTGCGGTAGGATAAATTTAATATTTCTACCTTCGCTTTTTTTATCCATAAAAAACTCATCATAAAAGCTAAGGACGTCTTTTACGCTATACGAGACTGGTAGATTGTGGCGCTTTAGCAGGGCTTTTATGCGCTCTTTTTCACTTTGGCTAATTAACCCAAGTCTAAAAGCAAGCTCATTTGCCATTACCATTCCCACAGCGACCGCTTCGCCATGAAGTAGCGTGCCATATCCGCTTTCTCGCTCTATGACATGCGCAAATGTGTGTCCGTAATTTAGTACGGCTCTTATTCCGCTTTCTCGCTCATCGGCTGCTACGACGCGAGCCTTTATCTGCACGCATTTTGCGACTAGATGAGCTAAGTTTTCTTTAAGTCTTAAATCAGCGCTCTCGCACCACGCAAAAAACTCCTCATCAAAGCAGACCGCCATTTTTATCGCTTCGGCTATGCCAGCGGCCATTTCTCGCTTAGGCAGGGTGCTTAGCCACTGACTATCGCAATATACCCTGTTTGGCTGATAAAACGAGCCTATTAAATTTTTGCCAAATTTGGAGTTTATTCCTGTTTTCCCGCCTACGCTTGCGTCAACCTGTGCTAGTAGTGTGGTGGGAACTGAGATAAATTTAATCCCACGCTTGTAAATGCTAGCCGCAAAGCCAGTCATATCCGTTATCACGCCCCCACCAAAGGCTAGCAGGGTGCTTGATCTATCTAGGCGGCTTACAAAAAGCTGTTCTAGTATCGTCTCAAGCGTGTTTAAATTTTTATACTCCTCACCATCTGGGACGCTTATTATGTAAATCTCATCGGCGCTTAGCCTTTTAAGCAGGGTTTGTAGATGAAGTCCAGCGACCTTTGCGTTTGTGATTATGGCACATTTGCCGTTAATTTTTATATTTTCGTTTTCATCTATAAAGACTTCGTAGTTTATCTCATTTTGCTTTAAATTTAGTGGTATTTTCATCATTTTGCCTTATTCAAATTTATCAGATGATGGTATAAAAAGTTGTGCGTTTTTACTAAGTAGTCTGTAAAGTCTATTAAATTTAGTGCTAAAAACCGCCCAAAAATCGCTATTTACTATCGCCTCATCAAAGATTACAAACTGCATAAAATCGCTCCTTTTTTGAAGCATTAAAAGGGGATTTTCCTCGCTAAATACGCTCACTTTTACGCTTTTTTCAAAAAGGCGGCTAAGTCCGTCAAAATAATCAATAAGCTCGTTTGTGTTTGATTGAGTGTTGTAGCAAAAAAGCTCAGTTCTTAGCCCAAGCTGACTGCATACGTCCATAATTACAGCCGAGTGGTCTTGCAGCTCGTCCTCATCGCCTCCTAGTATGACGCCAGAGTTTACTTGCTGCAGGCTTACATCGCCTATTTTTAACACAGGTAGCCCAAGCGAGTAAAGCTCTTTTTTAAATTTAAAGAAAAACCTACTATCGCTTATGACTAGCCCAATGTCTAGATTTGCTGTATCACCTAAAATATCCATAACTCCGATATTTTCATACTCTATCATCACGCTTACCCCAGCCTCGTCAAGCACCCTAAGTGCCTCATAAGCTGAATTTAATGTAGGGTTTAAAACCTTGAAAAATAGCTTTTTATTAGCGATTTTGTAGTGCATAAAAAGTGCACTATCAATAAGTCTTAAAATATCTGCCTCATTTTGTATGCTCATATCAATCAAGCAGTAGATATTTGTTCCAAATGGATTTGGAAACTGCGCTTGATCTCGTTTTATAGCGCGAAAGACATTCTCAAGGACATTTGGATCTCCTACTGTGATTAGGCTATCGCCTGGGCGGATCTTTTCAGCGGAGTTTGGTAAGACTATATCGCCCTCTCTAATAACTAAGGCTATGCGCCATTTTCGCTGCTGGATACTGCCTATATTTCTATACGCATATGGGCTGTGAGCTGGTACTCTAACTTCCATTATCTCGCCCTCTCCAAGCCCTATATTATCGGCAAATAGCGGCATTTCAGGCAGGCTATCGACTAGCTTTGTAGCCATGGTGTTTTTGCCGTCTATTACATCAAGCCTTTTGTCGTTTTCTAATACGTCTTTATACTCCGTTAAAGACCACATAGAAAGCATCACGACCTCGACTTCTTTATTGACTTCTCGTATGTTTTCATAGCAGGCGTAGGTGTCGCGCTTTGAGCTTGTTACAATAATGGCTTGTGCATATGATTGTGAGGAGGTGTTAAATTTAAACTTAGAAAGGCTTGTCGGATCAAACTCAAGTAGCTTAAATCTTTGCTTATTTAGTTCCATTTTTGTTATGCGCTCATCGTTTGATATTACGGTGTAGTAGTATGCGCCTAGCTTTGAGCCTGCAAGACGGTTTATAAAGTGCTTAGCCAAGACGCCTTCTGCTAGAATTAAGATATTTTTCATCACCCCTCCAAAAATAGGTGCATTATACCAAAGCAAAGCTTTAAATCGCTATAATCACGCCTAAAAAAGGAGCAAAAATGGCAAAAGCAAAGTCTATTTTTGAGTGTGAGGCTTGCGGACATCAGCAAGCTAAATGGACTGGTAAATGCCCGCAATGCGGGGCGTGGGACAGTCTAAAAGAGCTTAGTAAAACTGAGATTGAGACGATAAAACAAATAAAAAAAGCAAGCAGCCAAACTCAAGTTGCAAAGAGTATAAAAGAGGTTGAGGTAGAGCGTATAGTCCGATATAGCACTGGTGATAGCGAGCTTGATTTGGTGCTCGGTGGTGGAGTAGTGGAGGGTAGCCTCGTGCTAATAGGCGGTAGCCCTGGGATTGGTAAGAGTACGCTTTTATTAAAAATCGCTTCAAATTTAGCCACGCCAGAGCGTAAAGCTCTGTATGTCAGTGGCGAGGAGAGCGCAAGCCAGATAAAAATGCGAGCCGATAGGCTAGGCGCTGTTAAAAGCGAGCTTTTTTTGCTTACGGAGATAAATTTAGAAAGCATTATCGCTGAGATTAGAAATGGAGGGTATAAAACGGTCGTTATTGATTCCATTCAGACGCTTTATAGCGAGAAAAGCCAAAGCGCACCAGGGTCTATTTCGCAGGTTAGAGAGATTACCTTTGAGCTTATGCGCTTAGCAAAGGACAGTGGCATAAGCATATTTATAATCGGGCATATCACAAAAGAAGGCTCCATAGCAGGTCCTAGGGTACTTGAGCATATGGTCGATGTGGTGCTTTATTTTGAAGGCGATGCTGGGCGCGAGCTAAGGATGCTAAGAGGCTTTAAAAACCGCTTTGGCTCAACCAGCGAGGTTGGAATTTTTGAGATGAGCCCACAAGGATTAATAAGTGCTACTGAAATATCTAGTAAATTCTTTACTCGTGGAGAGGCAATAAGTGGCTCAGCTATTACAATCATAATGGAAGGCTCAAGAGCATTAAGTGTAGAAGTACAAGCCCTAGTATGTGAAAGCAGCTACCCAAAGCGAAGTGCAACAGGCTATGAAAGAAATAGATTAGACATGCTCTTAGCCTTACTTGAGAGAAAGCTAGAGCTTGCCTTAGGACATTATGATGTATTTATAAATATCTCAGGTGGTGTTAGAGTAGGAGAGACTGCAGCTGATTTAGCTGTCATTGCAGCTATTGTCTCAAGCTTTAAAAATAGACCCATAAGCAAAGAGAGTGTATTTATAGGAGAGCTAAGCCTAAATGGAGAGATAAGAGATGTCTTTAACCTAGAGCAACGCCTAAAAGAGGCTAGTACTCAAAAATTTAAAAATGCAATAATTCCTTCAAAACCTGCAAATTTAAATGGCATAAAAAGCTACATAGTAAAAGACATAAGGCAGGTTTTAGAATGGATGTAAGAATAAATTTAATTGGGATAAAATGATAGCTATTCATGCTAGAGGTAATGAAAGTATAGGCATAGGTAATCTTTCACGCTGCTTTGAGCTTTTTAAATTCTTGCAAAAAAGTGGGGAGGATGTGGTTTGTGTGTTTGAATGCACTAAGGAGCTTTTTGGTAGGTATGTGGAAAATGGAGTTATTAGAAGTGATGGGCTAGAGGCGTCTTTGCATGCTTTAAGCAAGCTTAAAATAGACGTGTATATCTGCGATTTAGTGGATGCCACAAAGAGCCTAAGCGACGCCCTAAGAGCCATGGGGGTGCCTAAGATAGCGCATTTTAATGGGCTTGAAGGTGGCTTTGAGGTGGATGCGCTTTTTATCACAGATGGCTTTAGCTACCCTGCGCCAAGTGGGGGTTTTAGGGTATTTCGTGGGTTTAATTATTACATAGTGCCTGAAAATTTATTATCAAAACGGCTTAAAAATCCAAAAAACTTAAACGAGATAAAAAACATTTTAATAAGCTTTGGGGGTGCTGATCCAGCCTTTTACACGGAGCATTTTGTAAGGTGTATAAATCCTGATGATGGACGCGAGTACAAGGTAGTGCTAGGGCCTGCTATGAGCGCGGCTAGAAAGGAGGCTATGCTATCGGTAAAAAAGCCGAATTTAAGCTTTGTTGATAGTCCGCTGGGGCTTAGTGAGCTTATTTTAAATAGCGATTTGTTGCTTACTCTAGGGGGGATGAGTACGTATGAGGCGATGTGCCTAGGAGTGCCTGCGGCTGCGGTTGGCTGGAGCTATCTGGCGTGGATTGTAAAGAGCTTTGGCGAGCTTGGAATGATAAGTGATTTGGGTGAGATTAGTGGGGCTTATGAGCGGCTTTTGGGGCTTAATGTACAAAGCGTAAATGAAATTTGTAAAAACGCTCATAAAATAATTGATGGCAGTGCGCTAGAAAATATTAAAAAAGCGTTAGATGAGATTAGGATGGGGAAGTGAGCATTGATTTAAAGGTGTGCAATGAGAATGATTTTAGGATAAACTCATATATCCTAAGCGTGGGCGAGGCGTCTATTGTCATAGACCCAAATAATTATGACAAAATAAAGCAAGCCCTTGGCAAAAATAGGCTTGATTATATTATTTTAACCCATGAGCATTTTGATCATATAATGGCGGTAAATGCCCTAAAAAACGACTACGGCGCACAGGTCATAGCTCAGAAAAAAGCTAGCGTAAATATCACCTTGCCTTTAAAGAATTTATCACGCTTTGGTGGATATTTGCTAGGGCTTATGAACGCACAATCAGACGCAGTGGTAAATGAGATAAGCCTAGATAGGGCTGATGTGGAATTTGATGATGGCTATGATTTAAAATGGCAAGGGCTTAATATTAGGCTTTTTCATACGCCAGGGCATAGCGAGGGTAGCAGCTGTATTATTGTAAATGACTGGCTCTTTTGTGGAGATAGCCTTTTTAGCCATACGGATACTTCATTTATTGGTGGTGCTAGGGCTAGGAGGGTGTATGAGCAAAAAAGTGTGCCGTTTTTTAGCTCGCTGGATAAAAATATGCGAGTTTTTGCAGGGCATTATGATAGCTTTTTGCTTAAGGACGCTTTTATTTTTAAAAATTAGGCTTTGGCTTACAGCTGGGCTTTAAAAACCGCTTTGGCTCAACCAGCGAGGTTGGAATTTTTGAGATGAGCCCACAAGGATTAATAAGTGCTACTGAAATATCTAGTAAATTCTTTACTCGTGGAGAGGCAATAAGTGGCTCAGCTATTACAATCATAATGGAAGGCTCAAGAGCATTAAGTGTAGAAGTACAAGCCCTAGTATGTGAAAGCAGCTACCCAAAGCGAAGTGCAACAGGCTATGAAAGAAATAGATTAGACATGCTCTTAGCCTTACTTGAGAGAAAGCTAGAGCTTGCCTTAGGACATTATGATGTATTTATAAATATCTCAGGTGGTGTTAGAGTAGGAGAGACTGCAGCTGATTTAGCTGTCATTGCAGCTATTGTCTCAAGCTTTAAAAATAGACCCATAAGCAAAGAGAGTGTATTTATAGGAGAGCTAAGCCTAAATGGAGAGATAAGAGATGTCTTTAACCTAGAGCAACGCCTAAAAGAGGCTAGTACTCAAAAATTTAAAAATGCAATAATTCCTTCAAAACCTGCAAATTTAAATGGCATAAAAAGCTACATAGTAAAAGACATAAGGCAGGTTTTAGAATGGATGTAAGAATAAATTTAATTGGGATAAAATGATAGCTATTCATGCTAGAGGTAATGAAAGTATAGGCATAGGTAATCTTTCACGCTGCTTTGAGCTTTTTAAATTTATGTCCTAGGCTTACTTTTTTCTGCTTGAAAGTCCCATGTTTTCATACTCCTCTATTAGGTTAGAATAGGCTGGATTTAGCTTTTTTGCCTCACTGTTTAGATAAGTTACCAGCTTTGCGTCTGAGTTTTTATGGCTTGCAATAAGCAGTATAAAGCTTAGATAAAGCTCTGCTTCTTTGCTTACTGGATTGCTAAACTGTGGCCACTTAAGCTGACAAAAAACATATACTAAATTCGCTAGATCGTTTCTACTTTTTGAGCTATCGCTTGCAAATTTAAGTAGCTCTTTTATATCTGGCGTTTTGCTCTCATTTTCTGAGATTTTAGGCTCATTTTTTGTCTCTTTTGAAGCTACTTTTTCTGTGTTAGAGGCTAGCTTTAGAGCTAAAAATATAAGCAGTACAACAAGCCCTAAAAGTATAATTAGGGCTATGATTAATGCTATTTTCACTTTAAAGCTTTGCTTTAAATGCACTTTTTGCTCTTGTGGCAAGAAGTGCTAGAATTATCATAATAGCTATGGCTACGTAGACAAAATTTGGCACAGGTAGAGGATCTCCAGCTGCGTATGAGTGCATGCCAGATAGGTAGAAATTTACCCCAAAATATGTCATGATAATAGCCCAGTATGCAAACATAGAAAGTGCGGCAAAGGCGTATTGATTATTAAGTCGTGGTACAAAGCGAATATGTAGCACAATGCTATAGACTAAAATTGACACTAGCGCCCAGGTCTCCTTGCTATCCCAGCCCCAGTATCGCCCCCAGCTCTCATTCGCCCACACGCCGCCTAGGAAATTGCCCATAGTAAGCAGGCTTAAGCCTAGTATCATCGCCATTTCGTTTATTCTTGTAGCTTCTGTGATATTGCGCTCTATGTTTGTATTTACGCGATCGCCTTTTATGGCTAGTAGGATAAGCGTAAAGGCTCCGAGCATAGCACAAAGCCCTAAAAATCCGTAGCTAGCTGTTATTACAGATACATGGATGGTTAGCCAGTAGCTTTGAAGCACTGGTACGAGGGTTGTAATCTGTGGATCAAGCCAGCTAAGGTGCGCAACAAATAGCGTAACTCCAGCAAGTATCGCTGTAAGCGAAAGAGCAATAGGGCTTCTGCGAGAAAAAATAAGCCCAGAAAGCGCAAGCGCCCACGCTATATACACAAGCGACTCGTACGCATTAGACCATGGCGCATGTCCTGATATGTACCAGCGCAGTCCAAGTCCAGCTGTATGGGCTAAAAATGCTAATGAATTTATAAAAAGTACTAGCTTTGAGGCTAGATTTAAGCTTAGCTTTGGCGCTAGAATTCGTACAAAAACAAGCACGAGTAAAATAAGCCCAGTGATAAGGTAAATAGGCGTAAGCCTATCAAAAATATCCAAGCGGTTAAAGAGCATTTCTGCGTCTAGCTTTGAAGCGCTAGGCATTACCGCAGCACCGTATTTGCGCTGGTATTCTTTTATTTTTCCTAAGGCATTGTCTGCCTCGCTCCAGCTGCTATCTTTAAAAAGCGCATTATTTATTGCACCAAAATAATCCTTTATAAGCCAGCCCACCTCTGCGCCTTCTTTTGAGCCAAAACTCATCATAGCGCTTGCTGGGGCGTACCATGTGTTATTTTTGTCATCAGGTTTTGGAAAGGCTTTAAAAATCTCCCCTATAAATACCATATAAAGTACGTTTAATCTCTCGTCTACTTTGATGACGTCTTTATCAAAGGTATCCCTTGAGCCAGGGTGCTTACGGTTTGCTGCTTCTACGGCGCGGTTTAGCTTATACTCCATTGCGCCATTTTTCTCTTTTATGAAAAAATCATCAAAGCTAGCGTATTTTGCGCCCTCGCTTATGCCTAGCGCCTCTTTTAGCCTTTTACTCGTACCTACTGCGATAATGGGCTGCTTTTGCCAGTAATCAGGTACGCTCATAAGCGAGATTAGGGCTTGATCTGCATCCATGCCATCTAGGCTATCACTTCTGTGAAATTTGTTTAAAATCTCCCTAGCCACAGTATCTAGAGGCTTCATGCGTCCGTCTGTGCTTTGGATTATTAGCGTGGAGAGCTTTTGGGCGTGTTCTTTGCTTATTACTGGTGTAAAGCTCTTTGCCGGCTCTATTTGCAGTGATTGTGGCGTGCTTGAATTTATCGCATTTATAGAGTTTGCTACATCGTCGGCTTTAAGCATATTTGGGTGTGTTAGGGTACAGGCAGCTATTAAAATAGCGGCTAGTTTTGCGCTTTTTGCCCCCTTTTGTGCGTCTATTAAATTTGAAAGCTTTCTAAAGCGGCTGTTTGGATTTATTACATTTAGCACAAGCCCTAGGCAGAGCAGGAAATATCCTATATATGTAGGCATTTTACCTGGGTCTTTATTAACCGATAGTATCGTTCCTTTTTCGTCTTGGTCGTACGAGCTTTGAAAAAATCTATATCCTTCATAATCTAAAACATTATTCATAAATATCCTATAATCAAATTTATCACCATTTGCGCCTTGTACTTCGACATCGCTGGCATAGCTCATAGGAGACTGCGAGCCTGGGTATCTAGCTAGCTCAAAATCCTTAAGATGCAGGCTAAAAGGTAGCGTTACCTCGCTAGCACCCCAGTTTGCACTAAAAATAATGCCGTCTATTTGCACGTGGGCTGCTCGTCCTATGGCATAAAAAATATCCATCTCTTTGCTTTGATTATCGTATACTAAAGTTGCCTTTATAGCGTCAAACTGTCCGTTAGGCGTGCTTTCAAGCTCTCTTTTTGCGCTTTTTAGTATGGTTTTTGGAGCGAAGTTTATATCATTTACAGTGTAAAGAATTTTGCTTAATTCATGTGGGGTTTTCGCACTTAGAGTCTGCCTTTGGTTTGAGAGCATGTTAAACTCACTTAGCTCCTCACTCGAGCTTATATTAAACTTACCCTCGTTATCCAGGCTAAAAAGTACGTATTTTGGCGTATCAGACACGTTAGCATCAAAGGCAAATGTAACATCATCAACTATTGCTTTTTCGCCTTTTAGCAGATAAACTTCCTCTTTATCGCCGCCTTTTGAAAGCACTAGCTCAATGACCGCCTCTCCATCTTTTGCCTCTTTAAAGGCGTATGAGGCGCGAGGGATAAATTTATCAAACCTAAGCTCAGCTTCGCCCTTTGGCAGGGTTAGCCTTAGATTAAAGTTATTCTTTATCGCATTTGGATTTAGTTTTATGCTCGCGCTTTGTTTTTTGCCTTCTGGTATTAAGGCGTTAAATTTAAGCTCAGTATCTTTTGTGGTTATGATATTTGAGCTTGCGCCCTCTCTTATGTGCATATCGCCCTCAAAGCCCCAGTATCTGGTAATTATGGCGCCCAGCAGTATGACTACAAAGCCAGCGTGAAATAGCAGCGCAGGAAGCTTTTTTGCGCTTATTAGCTTATAAGCAAAGATATTATAAGCCAAATTTATTCCAAGCAGTAGCTGTACCGCTCCAAACCAAGTAGTGCCATACACCAAAGCCCAAGCCGCAGCCGTGGACTCTGAGCTTTCTATGATAGTAGCAGTACCACTTGCTATGGCAAAAATGAGCATCAAAATAAGCGCACTTGCCATACTAAAGAAAGATTTTACGTAATAAAACATCGAATGTACCTTTATTAAAAATGCAAAATTATATATTAAAAATGCAAAATTATACATTAAAAGTAACTGTTACGAATTGTTATATAAAATCTTAATAAAAAGTATGCAATGTAAATTTAATTTAAATATTATATTTTTTAAAGAAAAAATATGCCAAACTTACTAATAAATTTAAAACTTATCAAAAGGCAGGAAATGAAGCAAAATAACTATGACGTAGTCATCGTAGGCGGAGGCATAAGCGGGGCTGCTCTGTTTTACGAACTAGCAAGCTTTAGTGATATTAAGCGGGTGGCTTTGGTTGAAAAATACGAGTGCATTGCGCCTTTAAATACGTGTGGCAGATCAAACTCTCAGACTATTCACTGTGGCGACATAGAGACAAATTACACCTTTGAAAAAGCTGCAAAAGTGCGCGATGTGGCCAAAATGGTGGTAAATTACGCCCTAAAGTACGGATATGAGAATAAATTTATGTTTGCTCATCAAAAAATGGCTTTAGGTGTCGGAGATGCTGAGGTAGAGAAAATTACTGCTAGATATGAGAAATTCCGCGAGCTTTATCCGTATTTGGAGCTTTTTGATAAGGATACCCTGCGCCAAATCGAGCCTAAGATAGTCGAGGGCAAAGACGGCAAAGACCGACCAGAAAATATCGTAGCCATGGGTGTTAGGGATGGGCAGTACACGACTATGGATTATGGCGCAATGAGTGATTCGCTAGTAAAAAATGCAAAAAATATAGGCGGAGATGGTTATGACGTGTTTTTAAACACGCGCATAGATGAGATTAAAAAAGTGGGCGATACGTTTTACCTAAAGGCAGCCGACGGACAGGCGTTTAGCGCTAGTTATGTGGTTGTTGATGCTGGGGCTCACTCTCTGTTTTTAGCGCATAAAATGGGCTACGGCGAGCATTTGGGTGCGCTTCCTATTGCGGGTAGCTTTTATTTTACAAAAAAGCAGCTATTACGAGGCAAGGTGTATATGGTGCAAAATGACAAGTTGCCTTTTGCTGCGCTTCATGGCGACCCAGACATACTAGCTGATGGCAACACTCGCTTTGGGCCAACTGCACTAGCGCTTCCAAAGCTTGAGCGATATAGGGGGCTAGGCAGCTGTGTTGATTTTTTAAAATCTTTAAATTTTGATGGCAAAATCGCGAGTATTCTTGCTGGGCTTTTAAAAGACAGCGACATTAGAAACTATGTCGGTAGGAATTTTGTTTTTGAGATTCCTTATATCAACAAGCGCGAATTTGCTAAAGATGTGCAAAAGATAGTTCCAACTATCACAGCTGCTGATATAACCTATGCTAGCGGCTTTGGCGGAGTGCGTCCGCAGGTGCTAAATAAGCAAACTGGTAGACTTGAGCTAGGTGAGGGCAGGATAGCGACAAATGATGGTATAGCCTTTAACATGACGCCAAGCCCTGGGGCTACGAGCTGTTTTGAGACTGCTCGCATAGATATGGTTGCGCTTTGTGAGTATTTGGGCAAGAAATTTGATGAGGATAAATTTAAAAGCGAGTTAGCTTAAATGTAGGGCTTTTTAATATGTATATAGGCTTTGTGTGTTTGGCTTTATTTACGAAGGTTTGCTGAAGCTAGCTTTTTAAGCGTCCTTAAAAATTTTTTGCTTATAATGCTAAATTAAATAAATTTAAGCAACATAGGAGTTTTATTATGGAATTATCACAAAAAATGGAACTTATAGCAGAGCTTTTAGAGCTTGAGACTAGCGATTTTACTCCGCAAACTTCACTTGATGATTTGGAGGAATGGGATTCTTTGGCGGCTATTTCTTATGTTGTTATAATGGATGAGAAATTTGGTATTGCGGCAAAGCCTGAGGAGATTCAAAACTTTAAAACCATTCAAGATATACTAGATAGTATGAAATAAATGGCAAAAGCTCACATTAAAAATGTAAAAATCTCAGCAGTATGTTGTGCTGTACCAAAAGATAGGCTTAGCTACGAGGATTTTTACGCAAAAATAGACAAAGATACGGTGGATAGATTTGTCAAAGAAGCCGGCGTAAAGCAGAAGTTTTATAGCAAAGATAAAACCACCATAGCCTCTGATTTATGCTGTGCGGCTGCGGAGGAGATATTTAGCAAAAAGGGCATTGATAAATCTAGTATTGATGCGCTTGTTTTGGTTACTCAATCGCCTGATTATCCATCTCCTGCTACCTCAAACACGCTTCAATATAGGCTTGGTTTAAATGAGGACTGTCTAGCATATGATGTAAATTTGGGCTGTTCCGGCTATGTATATGGTCTTTATCTAGCGGCTAGTCATATTAGCTCAGGTGCAGCAAAGCGTGTGTTATTACTCGCTGGAGATACCAATGGTGGCTTTGGTGTGGCAAGTGGGCTAAATGAGCTGCTTTTTGGGGATTGTGGGAGCGCGACTATTATTGAATACACGGACGAGTTAGAGTATGCAGATGGGTTTAGGTTTATCCTTAAAACCATGGGTAGTGGCTTTAAGGCCTTGGGTGCAGTGTCTGGGCTCAGATATGCTTGTGTGGATAATCCAGAGGTAAGACCTGAAATTTATATGGACGGACTTTCTGTATTTAGTTTTAGTATTACAAAAGTACCTGCGCTTTTTAGGGAGTTTTTTGAGAGCTTTGGTGGAGGCGTAGATGATTATGATAGCGTCTTGCTTCATCAAGCAAACAAATCCATAATAGATATGATAAGTAAAAAAATCAAAGCCAAAAACGTCCCCATATGTCTAGATAGATATGCAAATACAGCCTCAGCCACAGTTGCAAATGTAATGTGCGATCATTATGCAAAAACGGTCATGGGGGGGGGTAGCGACGAGAGTTTAAAAATGGTAAAAATAATAATGTCAGGCTTTGGTGTGGGGCTGTCTTTAGCTATTGCGGACACTCATGTAGACACTAAAAATATCCTACCCATCATACACACAAACTTAACGTGGGACGAGGGCAGACAGAAGGTTTTAAACGCAAAATGATAAATTTAAAGGATAAAAATATCCTCCTAATAGGTGCTACTGGTAGAGTTGGTGCTAGTATAGCTCATACCTTAGATGCTTTAGACGCAAATATAACACTAATTGCAAAAGACGAAAAAAGGTTAGATACGCTTTTATCTAGCTTAAATTTAAAATCTAAGCATAAGACTTTGTGTCTTGATATGTGCGATATAGGCTTAGTGGAAGGGCTTATGAAAGATGCTTTAAGTCTTAATGTGGGTAAATTTGATGGACTTGTTTATGCGGCTGGAGTTATTCCTATAATGCCGATTAAAAACACCACTTTTAAACTTTTGCTGGATACGATGAGTGTGAATTTTTTCGCATTTGTGGAGTTTGTGCGCATTTTTAGCAATCGCAAATTCCATAACCTAAACAGTAGCATAGTCGCACTCTCGTCATTTGCAGCCCTTAGTCCTGATAAGGGTCAGATTGCTTATGGTGCTAGCAAGGGTGCTATGGATAGTGCTGTAGTTGCTATGGCAAAGGAGCTTTTTAAAAAGCAAATCAGAGTAAATGCCATACGCCCAGCCATCGTGCGCTCAGACGCTAGGTTAAGCCCTCGTGAAAGCCAGCTAGCCGAGGCAATGGGTGGCACGATAGAGCCAGCTAGCATAGCTGAACAGGTGGCATTTTTGCTTAGTGATTTATCGTCTGGTGTATATGGCAGGTGTTTTGACGTTAGGGGATATTTATCGTGATTAGCTTTCATGGTAAAAAGATACTCGTAACTGGTGCTAGTTCTGGAATAGGGCGTGAGGTTTGCATTAGGCTTAGTGAGCTTGGTGCACAGGTGGTTTTAGTCGCTAGGAGTGAGGAGGGGCTAAAGCAGAGCATTTCTTTAATGAAAGATAGTGCACGCCATAGATATTTTTGTTATGATTTAAGCCAAACGCAAGGCATAGGTGAGCTTGTGGAGGAGGTTGTTAAATTTGACGGAATTAAATTTGACGGCTTTGTACATAGTGCTGGAGTAGCTGGCATATGCCCAGCAAAGGTGCTAAGCCTTGATTTTTTAGATGAGATTTTTAGGATTAATACATTCTCTTATCTTGAAATTTCAAAGCATCTTTGCAAAAAACAGCACTCAAATAACGCTGCTTCTATAGTATATATCTCTACTTTTTTGACAAAATTACCTAAAAAAGCGCAGGTCGCTTACATCGCTTCTAAAGCAGCCGCTCAAAGCGTGCAAAAGGTGCTAAGCCTTGAGTATGCTAAGCGCAAAATCCGATTTAATGCCGTATTGCCAGGTGAGGTACATACAGATATGATAGAGCGTACTAGCCATTTTAGGCAGCTAAAAGGTGAGTATGATAATTTTGTAGGCGAGGAGACTTTTAGGGTTCTTTCTGTAAGTGAAGTTGCAAATATGATACTGTTTTTGTTAAGTGATAGCGCTAGGTTTATAATGGGAGAGAGCTATTTTATCGACGGAGGGGGGGGGTAATTTAGGTAGTTATAAATTTTTATCCTCTAGCTTTTTTGATTAAAGCACTAGGTTTACTTGATAGCTTAAATTTAAAGTGCTATTTATAAAATACACTCTTTTATTTCATACATTTTATCAAATAGTTTGCGCTGTTTGGAGTTTAGAATTTCTAGGGAGTTGTAGCTATAAAGCTTAGTAGTTTGGGTAAATGAGCTATCGTTTTCTTTGTGTGCTACGACTTCGCCCATTTTACCTGTTCGCAGATTTCTTGTCGTGGTGTAAAGAATGTCATAACTAATAAATTTAGCGCCTAGCTTTTCACAGATATAGTGCGTGCAGAATTTATTAACCACCCCACCGCCTTCAAATTTATACACCTCATTTACTAAATAATCCCCTATATAAAACGTATCATCGTTTACTTTTTTAAGGCTTATAACGGCGTAGTCTTTATCGTCCACTGTGATTAAAAACGCAAAAAATAGGTCTTGCTTTTTGAGTAGGTTTAGATAGTTTTCGTGCTGATTTTTTGTGATTATATCTGTATTTAGGGAGGCTTCTCTTACGTATTTTTGATTTCTGTATTCTAAGATTTTGTCATATTTTTCAGGGCTTAGGTGTAAAAAATTCACTATTCTTACGCTTTTTTGTTGCATTTTTTGCCTTTTTTAGTCGATATAATAGCAAATTAAATTTAATGCCAGCCTTTTAGCTGGCATTAAATTTAAATTTTTCTTAGAGCTTCATCTAAGTCGGCTATTAGGTCTTTTGCGTCCTCGATGCCTACGCTTAGGCGGATTAGCCCAGGTGCGATGCCTGCTTTTTCCAGCTCAGCTGCACTTAGCTGCTGGTGAGTGGTGCTTGCTGGGTGGGTTATTATTGATTTGCTATCACCTATATTTACAACAATACTAAAGATTTTTACGTTATCAAGCACAGCTATGGCTGCATCTGCGCTACTAACCTCAAAGCTAAGCAGCCCGCTAGCTCCGCCATTTAGATACTCTTTTGCCCTGTTTTGAAATTTATCTCCATTTAATCCAGGATAGTTTACCGATTTTACCTTTGGATGAGTACTTAAAAACTCAGCTATTTTTAGTGCGTTTTGGCTGTGAGCTTTCATGCGAAGTGGCAGGGTTTCAAGCCCCTGTATAAGCTGAAACGCAGCTTGCGGCTGAAGTGTCGCGCCTATATCTCGTAGCAGTGATAGTCTAATGCGCAGGGTAAATAGATCAAACACCTCGACCAAACTAGCGTACACTAGCCCATGATAGCTCTCATCAGGCTCGTTAAAATGGGCGTATCTAGGATTATTTACAAGTAGGGAGTTTGTCTGCTTTGCGCTTGCTATGATGCCTGCTATGTTTAGTCCCTGACCGCTTATGTATTTGCTAGCTGAATGAACTACTACATTTACACCTAAATTTATTGGATTGCAAAGTATCGGCGT
Organism: Campylobacter sp. 19-13652; assembly: GCF_019702925.1. Lineage (NCBI taxonomy): Bacteria > Pseudomonadati > Campylobacterota > Epsilonproteobacteria > Campylobacterales > Campylobacteraceae > Campylobacter > Campylobacter sp. 19-13652. Next base: position 701,513 of record NZ_AP024713.1, read on the forward strand.
GGCGACGGTATTATCGGCTATTGTGATTATGCCGTGCTTTTTGGCGATTTCTACTATGCCGCTTATATCTGGTATGGCAATTTGTGGATTTGATAGCGTCTCAAAGTAAATAGCCTTTGTCTTTTCATCTATAAGCGCCTCTAATCCATCGCTACTATCTGCGTCAAACACACGCGCTTCTATGCCAAAGCGTTTTATGGTGTGCGTAAGAAGTGTGGTCGCTCCGCCATAAATTTTACGCGCAACGATGATATTATCCCCAGCCTCTGCTAGATTTGCCACGGCGTAAAAAATTGCAGCCTGACCGCTTGAGGTGCTAATAGCGGCAGCTGCACCTTCAAGCGCAGCAACTCTCGCCTCAAAGACATCACAAGTAGGATTTGTTAAGCGCGAATAAATAGGACCTAGCTCACGAAGCGCAAAGCGCGCCGCAGCCGTATCTGCTGAGCCAAAATCAAAAGCCGTGCTTTGATAAATAGGCACTGCCATAGAGCCAAAGCCTGATTTTGAATCATAGCCAGCGTGAGTGGCGAGTGTTGCTTTTTGCATTGTGTCTCCTTTAAATATTATTTAATCTTATTTTACCATATGTTTAGCTTAAAAGTAAATTATAAATAATAAAATAATATAAAAACGATAAAAATTTTCTCAAATTTATATAATCATAAAATCAGGCAAGCTCTGCTATAATCACTCTCTAATAAAGGAGCAAAGTGGACGTAGTAGAGGAAAAAACAAGGCGGGTAAAGTATATAAGAGCGCTTGAGAGAGTGGCAAAGGCTGCAATTTCTGGGCTAAAGCGTGCGGATTTTGACGAGGTGGCTTTTAAAGAGCGGGTGCGTAAAAATATGCAAGTGCTTGATAAAATAGAGCCTGTTTATTTAGATCAGCCTTATACAAAAGCGCTTGAGGCATTTGTAAATGGACTTTTAACACATGCCACAAAAGAGCAGCTTTTAAAAAGCGCAAATGCTCTTGAAAAATTAAAAAATCAAAGAACCTACAAAAAAGATAAACACAAGAACAAATTTAAGGAGGAGAGATGAGGGTTGTTGTATTTGACATGGACGGTACAGTCCTTGATAGCGCTGATGCTATAGCTATAACAGTAAATGAGGCTAGAATGGAGCGAGGTTTAGCGCCTTTAAGTGTTGAGAGAATTATCACAGACGTAAATACTCCAGGTAAAAATTTAGCACTTGAGTTTTATGGCATAGACGAACCAAATGCCAAATTTAAAGATTTGTTTGAGGATAAATTCCGCAAAAATTATGAGCTTTATGCTAGACCTTTTAAGGGCATGGGCGAGTTTTTGTCAAAGCTTAAAAAAGACGGCATGAAAGTAGCCATGGCTAGTAACGCTCCAGCTAGCACGCTTGAGGAGATTTTAAGGCGTGGTGGGATATACGAGCTTTTTGACGTAATAATAGGCGCAAGCGACACTATGCCTCAAAAGCCAGATCCAGCTATGGTGCTTGAGGCGATGAGGCTTACAAACGCAAGCGAGGCTATATTTTTAGGGGATAGCTTAAAAGATGAGGGTGCGGCAAAGGCTGCGAAGGTGCCTTATATGCAGGTTTGTTGGGGATTAGCAGATCCAAGCGCTAGTGCTGAGTATAATGCAAATACGCTTGATGAGGCTTATGGGATTTTGCATAATTTAAAATAAATTTTTGTATAATCACGGCTTTTGGGGGTTAAAATGGATATATTTGACGCTTCTCCTAGGGAAAAATTTTATGACATTATTTTTGCGGCAAATCGTGACATAGTCGAAAATGAACTAGACAAGCTATTTGTTCGCATGATAGCACTTGAGGCGCTTTGTGAGAAGCATGGCGTAAGCGAAGGAGAGATTGCTGGCTTTGTGGCAGAGAATGCTTTTGAGATAGAGCAGGGGCTAAATGATATATATATAGGTATGAGCGGCGATATTTTAAGCCAAAATGAGTAGGCTAAAATATGCGCCTACGCTCTTATTTTGGCTTGAATTTTAAGGCTTTCGGGGCTGAAAAAACTAGGTCTGGTTTGATATTTTTATTTATGGCTAGTCTTTTTAGTAGTGCTTTTGCTTTGGCGCCAAACTTTAGCGCAGAGCATAAATTTGAGCTAAAAAAGGACGAGTGGGGTGTTATTAGGTTTACTGATTTGACTAATCAAAAGGTAGAGGAGTTTAGCTTTCGCTGGACTTTGTATGATTGGACAAATTTAAGCCTTCAGAGCTTTTACAGGCTCTATCCTAGGCAGCATGTCTTAAGCCTACGAATAGGTGGCAGGACGTTTTTGCAGGTGCTTCGTCCACCCACTAAATATCCCCCTAGTGATGAGGTTAAGCTTATGATAAGTTTTACTGGTTTTAGTGCCGGCGTGGCTAGTTTTCACGCTGGAGTTTTAGACGCTGCTGGCAGAATGAGCGCAGAATTTATAGATCCAAAAAGGTAAAAAATGCAAGAGATTAACTCTTTAATATCATCTTTTATAAAAGAGCTTGATTATGAGCCGATTTTACAAATGTATGAGCGTATTAGCACCGGCAAAATGCTGCGTTCTAAGCTCATAATGGCGATAGCTGGCTCTAGCGAAAACGCCATAAATTTATGCGCTATTGTTGAGATGATACACCTTGCTAGCCTTTTGCATGATGATGTTATAGACGAGGCTGACACTAGGCGCGGCACTCCTAGCATAAATGCGCTTTATGGCACAAAAGACGCCGTTATGCTAGGCGATGTGCTTTATTCAAAGGCATTTAGCAAGCTTAGTGGCTTTGCCCCTGAAATTTCAAATAAAATTTCAAATGCCGTGGCTGGACTTAGTGTAGGCGAGCTTATGGATGTGCGTCTTGGTGATGGCTTTAGTGTGGATGTTGAGGCGTATTGGCGCATGATATATTTAAAAACGGCTATTTTAATAGAAGCTAGTGCTTATTCAGCTGCAGTGCTTGCGGGATTTGATGCGGATAAATTTGGTGTGTATGGTAAATCCTTGGGGCTTGCTTTTCAGATTATTGATGATGTGCTTGATATTACGCAAAGCTCGGAGGTTTTAGGTAAGCCTGCGCTTAATGATTTTAGCGAGGGTAAAACTACACTGCCTTATATTTATCTTTATGAGCGTTTGGGAGAAAGTGATAAAGAACGACTAAAAAGCCTTTATAAAAAGAGCCTAAGTTATGATGAGGTTATGTGGCTAAAGAAGGTCATGAGAGAGAGCGGTGCGATAAATGAGTGTGTAAACCGTGCAAAAACTTTAGCCGCCGAGGCTCTTGAGGCTATAAGCGAGTACAAAAATGAAAAACTACAAAGTATCATTAAAAATATGATAGATAGGGAGTTTTAATGCACTATCTAAGCGTGAGTTTCACGCATAAAAATACCACACTAGAAGTCAGAGAGAAGCTTGCCGCAGAGACAGATAGTAAAAAAGAGCAAATTTTAAAGCTCTTAAAAGCGAGTAAAAATATAGATGAGGCGATGATATTAAGCACCTGTAATAGGGTGGAGGTACTAGCCCTTACTGATGATTTGGCTAAGGCAAGCGATCACGCAATGCGCTGCATGGCTGTAAGCAGTGGGGTGTTTGAGGATGAGCTTTTTGAGCGGGCAGACATATATGAGGATAGCGGTGCGATACATCACCTTTTTTCAGTAGCAAGCTCTCTTGATAGTTTAGTTGTTGGCGAAACGCAGATAGTAGGGCAGCTAAAGCAGGCGCATAAATTTGCCTGCTCTATAAAAAGCAGCGGCGATGGCTTAGCGCGTGCGATAGAGGGAGCTACAAAATGCGCTGCTAGAGTGCGAAACGAGACTCAAATTTCAAAAAATCCGATTTCAGTCTCAAGCGTAGCCGTGGCAAAGGCAAAGGAGCTTGTGGGGGATTTGGCTGGTAAAAGCGCAGTTATTGTGGGGGCTGGCGAGATGGGTGAGCTAGCTGCAAAGCACCTAATAGCAAGTGGGGCTAAAGTCATAATCATAAATAGAAGTAGTGAAAAAGCTTTAAAATTAGTCGATGAATTAGGCGAGAATGCGACTTGGGATAGCATACTAAAGCTAAAAGAGTATGTAAACTCTCATGAGCTTATATTTTCCTCCACTTCAGCCCCTCATGTAGTAATCACTGATGAATTGATTGAACCAGCTCCGTTTAAGCGATACTTTTTTGACATAGCGGTGCCTAGGGATATAGCCCTAACTCAAACAGACGATATAAAAGTCTATGCTGTTGATGACCTTGAGGAGATAGTTCGTAAGAACATGACCTTAAGAGAGGAACAAGCTCAGCTAGCTTACTCTATAGTCGCGCAAAGCACTAGCGAGTTTTTTCAGCAGATAAAAAAAAGTGTATCTACGCCCATTATAAAAGCTATACGACAAAGGGCAAAGGAGTGCGCTGATTATGAGCTTAATCTAGCCTTAAAAAAGGGCTACCTAAAGCACTCTGATAAAGATGAGGCTAGACGGCTTATTCATCAGGTGTTTAAGGCGTTTTTGCACTCTCCTACTATGCGGCTAAAAGAGCTAGCCCAGCGAGATGACGCTAGCGATATAGCGGCTGCGACGCAGTATATTTTTGATATAAATTTAGACGAAAAGGAAAGCGAATGAGATTTTCTAAATTCTACGCACCAACTTTTAAAGAGGCGCCAAAAGAGGCGAGCCTGCCTAGTCATATATTTCTCACTCGTGCAGGTTTTATCGAGCAAAATGGCGCTGGGCTTTATAACTTTTTGCCTTTGGGGCAGATGGTGCTTGATAAAATCACTAGCGTAGTCAAAGATGAAATGGACTCTGCGGGCGCACAGCAACTTAGCTTTAGCGTGGTTACAAGTGGCGATTTATGGCGTCAGAGTGGGAGATTTGATGTCTTTGGTAAGGAGCTTTTACGCTTTAAGGATAGAAAAGAAAGCGATTATGTAATAAGCCCCACAAACGAAGAAAGTGCCGTCGCTTGCGTGCGTGGAAAGCTCACTAGCTACAAGCAGCTTCCTATAAATTTATATCAGATTAATACTAAATTTCGTGATGAAGCACGCCCTAGATTTGGGCTTTTAAGAGGGCGTGAGTTTATTATGAAAGACGCATATAGCTTTCATGCTAGCGAGACTGATTTAGACCGTGAGTTTGAGCTAATGCACGAGACTTACTCTCGTATTTTTACTAGGCTTGGGCTTGATTTTAGGGCTGTTGAGGCTGATAGCGGAGCGATAGGTGGCTCTGGGAGTAAGGAATTTATGGTGCTAGCAAATAACGGTGAGGATGACATAATATGCTGTAGCGCTTGCGATTATGCGGCAAATATAGAAGCAGCCAGTCGTGCGCCTAGACTTAGTGATATTGCTGCACCAGAGGCAGAGGCGGCGAAGTTTTACACTCCAGGGACAAATACCATAAAAGATGTGGCTGAGTTTTTCCGAGTTGATGAGTTTTATACGATTAAGGCCGTGATAAAAAAGGCGATTTATGCTGATAGTGAGCGTGTAGTTGTATTTTTTGTGCGAGGGGATGATGAGCTTCAAGATGTCAAAGCTCAAAATGCAGCTGGGGCGCTTGAGCTAGTTGTGGCTGAGGCTGAGGATATAGCAAAGGCTGGGCTAGTGGCAGGATATTGTGGGCCTGTGGGGCTAGCTAGTGGGGTGGAGTTTTTCATTGACCGTGAGCTAGAGGGTGCCACGCAGATGATATGCGGTGCAAATGAAAAGGACTATCACTTTGTTGGTGTTAGTGTGGCTAGCTTTAATGCGGATAGGTTTAAGGATTTAGCCGCTGTTAAAGCGGGCGATAAATGCCCAAAATGCGGCGCACCGCTCGAGGTAAAAAAAGGCATTGAGGTAGGACATATCTTTAAACTAGGACAGAAATACTCAAGCGCTATGAGTGCGACTTTTTTAAATGAAAATGGCAAGGCAGAGGCCTTTTACATGGGTTGTTATGGCATAGGCGTAAGTCGCCTAATGGCTGTAGCTATCGAAGCTAGTCATGATGAGAAGGGTTGCATATGGCAGAGACAGATTTCGCCATTTGACATATCAGTGATACTTTTAAATTTAAAAGATGATGAGGCGGTTAGTTATGCAAACTCTATCTACAGCGAGCTAAAATCCCTTGGTATTAGGGTGCTTTATGATGATAGAGATGAGAGATTTGGTGTGAAAATGAGCGATTATGAGCTTATGGGATTTCCTTATGCGCTGCTTGTGGGTAAGGGGCTAAAAGAGGGCAAAGTCGAGCTTATAAGTAGAAAAGGGTTAACCAAAGAGAGCATTGAGGCAAGTATGGCGTTTGAGATTATAAGGCAGAGGCTATGCGTCTAGGCTGGCTTTGGCTGATTTTAGAGGCGGTTGCGGCTTATTTTTATATGATTAAATTTGGCTTTGGCTCACTTTTATTAGAGTGCATAATAACCGCGATTTTTGGTTTTGTGTTGGCTTTTAGATTTGGGCTTGCTGGACTTTTTAACCGAGTTATGTTTTATGGGGTTAAGGACATTTTTAGCTCACTTGGGTACGGCATAGCTGGGGTATTACTCATAATCCCTGGCTTAATTAGCGATTTTGCAGGTGTTATTATCCTGCTTTTATCACTTATTATAGGGCAGAGCGCACCACAAGATAGGGGCTTTAATCCTCGTAATGGTTTTTACTCGCAAAGCCCTAAAAACCCAGATGATGAGGGCGAGATAATAGACGTTGAAATAATCGAGGAAAGCAGGGGGATAAAATGATAAAAATAGCAACTAGGCAGAGTGTTTTGGCGCTGTGGCAAAGTGAGTTTATAGCGTCAAAACTAGCTGATGAAGGCAAAAGTAGCGAGCTAGTAGGAATGAAAACAAAAGGCGATGTGGTGCTTGATACTCCGCTCGCTAAAATAGGCGGCAAGGGGCTATTTACCAAAGAGCTTGAGGAAAGCATGCTCAGAGGTGAGACAGACATAGCGGTACATAGTCTAAAAGATGTCCCCACTACCTTTCCGCAGGGGCTTGTGCTAGCTGCTGTGTGTGCTAGGACGGATGCTAGAGACGCCATGCTTTCACAGCAATATGCTAGCTTTAGCGAGCTACCATACGGCGCAAAAATTGGTACTACAAGCCTAAGAAGACGCATGCAGCTACTTGCTATGCGCCCTGATTTAGAGATTATTAGCCTGCGTGGAAACGTCCAAACTAGAATAAAAAAGCTAAAAGAGGGTGAATTTGATGCTATTATCCTGGCTATGGCAGGGATTTTGCGACTGGGGTTAAAAGATGAGGTTAAATTTATTCACGCTTTTGATATACAAGAGATGGTGCCAGCTATGGGGCAGGCTGCACTTGGCATAGAGGCTAGGGAGGATATGAGAGAGTGTGTTGAGTTTTTAAACGACCCAGTCTCTGTGGTAGCTACTACTATTGAGCGCGATTTTGTCCATGCTTTAAATGGTGGTTGTCAAGCCCCTATCGGAGTGCATGCTATCCTTGATGGCGAGAGTGTGCTGGTGCGTGCAGTGCTTGGCATGCCCGATGCTAGCGAGATTTTAAGTGATGTTGTTCGCTTTGATGTGGGGGCTTATAAGATAGCTGGAAAGCAGCTAGCGGATAAATTTATAGCCCGTGGTGCGAGAGAGCTTTTAAAAAAAGCTGAGGCGATGGCAGCGGAGATTATCTGATGATAGATGCTGTCTCTTTGCTACGCAAAAATGGGCTGCTTAAGCAGATTGATGAGCGGGTGGATATTGATTTAGAGATAGCTCACACTAGCTACATAGAGGTAAAAAAGTCTGATAGCAAGGCACTTTTATTTACAAATGTAACGGATAAATCGGGGCGCAAGTACCCACCTGTGCTTACAAATTTATACGGCTCAAAGGAGGCTACTAGGCTTATTTTTGGCTGCGAGCCTGATGTTATAGCAGAGCGTATAGAGGCGCTGTTAAAGCCTAAAAAGCCAAAGAATTTTAAACAAAAGCTCGATTTTTTAGCCCATCTTTACTCTATGAAAAACACCCTCGTAAAGCGAGAAAGTGGGCGTGGAGAGTGTCAGGAGAGGGTGCTTCTTGGCGATGAGGCTAGGCTTAGCCTTTTGCCAGCCTTGCGTACGTGGCAAGGCGATGCTGGGCGGTTTATTACCATGGGGCAGGTTTACACTCAAAGTCTTGACGGCGAGCAGGCAAATCTAGGCATGTATCGCTTGCAAATTTATGACGATTTTCGCCTTGGAATGCACTGGCAAATACACAAAGACGGTGCGCATTTTTTCCACGAGTATAAGCGTGCTGGGCGCAAAATGCCAGTCTCTGTGGCAATAGGTGGCGATCCACTTTATATCTGGTGTGGACAAGCCCCGCTTCCAAAGGGTGTGTTTGAGCTTTTGCTTTACGGATTTATTAGAGGTAGGGGTGCACGGCTAGTTAAATCAATCACAAATGAGATTTATATCCCTCATGATGCGGACTTTGTCATAGAGGGTTTTGTTGATACTGATAAATTTGAAATAGAGGGGCCTTTTGGAGACCATACCGGATTTTACACTCCAGCAGAGCCTTTTCCTTTTATGCAAGTAAGCGCAATTACCTCAAAGCGTGAGCCTATATTTTACGCTACTGTGGTGGGCAAGCCTCCGCTTGAGGATAAATTTATGGGATACGCCACAGAGCGGGTGTTTTTACCACTGCTTCGCACTACTGTGCCTGAGCTAATTGATTATAACATGCCTGAAAATGGCGTCTTTCACAACCTAATCCTAGCAAAAATAAACACCCTTTATCCAGCCCATGCAAAGCAGGCTATGCACGCTTTTTGGGGTGTGGGGCAGATGAGCTTTGTCAAGCATGCCATATTTGTACCTAGCGATGCGCCGCGACTTGAGGATTATGATGGTTTTAGCGATTATGTGCTAGATAGATTTGCACCGCATGCGATGCTTATTAGCGAGGGTGTTTGCGACCAGCTAGATCATGCTAGCCCAAACTCCTGCTTTGGAGGAAAGCTCGGCATTGATGCGACTATTGATTTTGCGCCAGTGGCACCAAATTTATTAAGCGATGGTGAACTTTTGGATAAATTTAATACCATCTTGCCAGCATTTAGTGAGCTTTACACCTATAAAAGGCAGAGCAAAAATCCTATCTGTGTGGTTAAATTTGACAAAAGTGTAAGTGCGGCTTTGGTGCTTGAGAGACTCGGTGCTTTAAGGGAGCATTTTAGGATAATTGTCTTACTTGATTCTGATGCTAGGCTTAAAAATCCTTACATGATTATTTGGAGAGTTGTTAATAACATTGACGCTAAACGTGATATTTATATAAATGGCGAACTTGTCTGTGTTGACGCTACGAAAAAGGGCGAAAACGACGGCTATACTAGGGCTTGGCCAAATATGACAGATTGTACTAAAAGTGTGGTAAAAAGTCTAGCGGATAGAGGCATCGTGGGTTATGATGAAGTTCTTTTTGAAAAATTTGAGATATTCGGTTAGGGCTAGGGTTAAAATTTTACACTTTTTGACGATATAGAAAACATGAAAATAAACGAGCAAATTGCGCCCATTGCTATCATACCAGCTCGTGGCGGTAGCAAGCGCATAAAAAACAAAAATATAAAACAATTTTGTGGCAAGCCACTTATAGCCTATTCTATAGAAGCGGCGATTAAAAGTGGGGTTTTTGGCAAGGTTATAGTTACAACTGATGATGAGACTATCGCTAAAGTCGCACGCGAATACGGTGCTTTGGTACCATTTATGCGCCCAGATAGTTTAGCTGATGATTTTAGCACTTCAGGAGAAGCGGTAAATCACGCTATTGAGTTTTTAAGCTCTAATGCCGAGCTTGGGCGATTTGTCTGTACGATATACGCCACTGCACCGCTACTTTCTTTGCGCCCTGAGCTTTTATCGCAGGCTTTTAAGAGGTTAAAATCAAGCGGTGGGGCTAGGCAGGTATTTAGCGCTACTTCTATGAATTTTCCGATATGGCGTAGCTTTAGCGTAGATGAGGATAGCAGGTGCGAGATGTTTTTCCCAGAATACTTTAGCACCCGCTCGCAAGACTTAGTGCCAGCTTACGGTGACGCAGGGCAGTTTTACTTTGATGATTTAGCGGCTCCTGCTGGAGAAATTGGCTTTAGCAAGGATAAGCTTGCATTTATTCTGCCTAGGCATATGGTTTGTGATATAGATACGATTGAGGATTGGCAGATGGCTGAGGTGCTTTACGAACTAAATAAAAAATTAAATTCGTAATTTTAAAGCTTGCGTGTTAGGCAAAAAATCAAAGGAAAAACTGTGAAAGATAGAATAAAAATAGATAGTAAAGAGCTAGGCAGGGGCTGTGCGCCTTACATCATTGCAGAGCTTTCAGCTAATCATGGCGGCGATATTGAGCTAGCCAAAAAGAGCATTTTTGCAGCAGCAAATGCTGGTGCGAGCGCAGTCAAGCTTCAGCATTATAAGCCTGAGACTATCACTTTTAACTCAAATGCGCCTGAATACATGATAACGTCTGGTCCTTGGGCTGGACAGAGCCTTTATGAGCTTTATAATGGAGCTTTTATGCCGTGGGAGTGGACGGCGGAGCTGGTAAAAACTGCAAAGGAAGCTGGTATTACGCTCTTTTCGTCGCCTTTTGATAAGAGTGCGATAGAGCTTTTGGAGAAATTTGATATGCCAGCTTATAAAATAGCCTCGACCGAGATTATTGACACGGCGTTAATAAAGCTTGCCGCAAGCACCAAAAAGCCGCTTATAATCTCAACTGGCAATGCAAGCTTAGCTCAGCTTGATGAGGCGATACAGACTGCGCTAAAAGCAGGGTGCGAGGAGCTTGTCGTACTAAAATGCACCAGTCACTACCCGAGCCTGCCTGAGGAGATGAACCTCTCTGCTATTAAAATGCTTTCAAAAATTTATGGCTGTGTTGTAGGGCTAAGCGATCACACAAGGGGTATTGCCGTGCCTGTGGCTGCTGTGGCTTTGGGGGCTAGTGTGATAGAAAAGCATTTCATGCTTGATTGTAGCGTAAAAAGCGCAGATGACTTTTTCTCTGTTACGGCTGATGAGTTAAAAGAGCTAGTAAGTGGCTGCAATGATGCATTTAAGGCCATTGGAAAGCCTGTGCTTGAGAGTGTAAATTTAAAAGCAGGACGCTCTTTAATTGCGGTTAAGGATATTGTAAAAGGCGAGAAGCTTATTTTTAATAAAAACTTTACCTCACTTCGTCCAGGCGGTGGCATAGAGCCAAAATATTATGATTTAGTGGATAAAAAAACAGCTAAAACCGACATAAAAGCAGGCGCGCTTTTGGTTTGGGATATGATTTTGTAGATGGTTAAAATTTATAAAGCACTGGCATAAAGTTTTAAAATCGGTTAAAATATGCTTTATGTCTAAAGACTAAATTAGTTTCTCTTTAAAGCTAATTCTTGATATATGGTGTGCAAACATTTGATTATAAAGTAAAGATAGCTTTATGGTAATATATGCTTTTTGTTTGATAAATTTATAAGAGATTTTTAAAAAAATTTTGATTTATTAAATTTACTCGCACTAAAAATAGACTGTTTAAATCCTTGGTTTTTTATTTGTATAAAATATTTTGCATTAGATAAGTGGGGTGCATGATTTTAGAATTTTCTAAAATACTAGCAAAGTTAATACTTTGCTAGTTTATGGTATGATTTTTACAAATAGATGTCTATCTATCGCCTTATAAACCTTCCTGTTCTCTCTCTCTCTCTCTCTCTCTCTCTCTCTCTCTCTCGGAGCTGCGCTAAAAGTCATGTTATCGATATTAAACTCCTTTCTTACAGCTTGTTCTATTTGTGATTTTGATATATTTGCCTTAAATATCTTTGTAAATGCCGAATTTATTTTACCTATTTCATTTAAGCTAAATATAAATAAATTTGTATTTACGTTAAATAATTCTCTTGCTTGAGATACTAACTCTGTGATTTGTTCTTCGTTAAATCCGTCTGCTTCATCATCTATCATTGCTATGCGGTAAGCATTTTGTTTAAGCTCTTTTTTAAATTCATCTATGCTATTTACTGCTGTTATATTAAATTCCTTAAGCGCACCTTGGTAAATTTGATTTTGCACAGGGGTCTTTTTGTAGATTAGTATTTTAGTATTTTGCTCATACCCTCCACGCTTTTTCACAAATAGCTCAAATTTTTCTATTATTTTTTCAAGTGTATTTTGTAGGTGTTTTAACGACATAGGTTTTTTAATGGCATCTGTGAAATTTGCGTCGTTTTTTATCTCGTCTATAGAGATTTCTGAAGTGTTTGAGACTATGGCTACTATACTAGCTTGTGCTAGTTTGTTGTTTAGCTCTAGCTCTTTGCATCTTTTAGCTAGGTTTTTGGGGTTTATATTTGATATATCGCAGTCTATGAATATAGCATCAAAGTCATCTTGTGCCACCGAGTTTAGGAAGTTTTTTGTATCACTTAGGCTTGTAAGCTCAACGTCAAAATGTTCAAATGCAAGGCGTAGCATACTTAGGCTTATGTTGTTTTCATCAAGCAGCAAGATACGTGGCTTTTTAAGCATGAATGAGTTTTTGTCTTCTCTAGTTTCAAATTCAATTATGCTTGATATTATTTGATTTGGTAGGAGTGGGTCTTTTAGTATGGTTAGATTCTTTAAATCCTCATACCCAGCCAGCTTTTTGGTGTGGCGCATAAAGGCTATGTCATAGTTCATCTCTCTGATTTTTTTCGCACTTTCAAAGGTTGTTTCAAAGTTTAAGTTCATTCTTTTTAGTGTCAAGTCCATTATTTCATCATACTCCTCATCACCACTTTGTATGTATAGGATATGTAGGCTCTTATTTGTCTCAGGCATGACTAAATGCTCGCCTAGGTTTAGCTTAAGCGTGAAGCTAAACTCCACTCCGCGCTCTATTTGCGTAATTAGCTCTGAGTGCATGATGTTTAGGAAGGTTTTTGCTATATCTATACGCATTTTTACACTATCTGCTAGTATCTCATTTTGTCCTGTAGCTGATTCAAAGCTTTTTATATTTACTGATATATTTACGCTTGCAGTATCTTTTATATCGGTTAGCCTTTTTATCATGACTTGCAGTTTTGAGTTTTTAGCGGCGCTCATAGTAGCTGCTATTATTAGGTTTGAAATTATAGCTTTTAGTTTTGCTTCATCGCCTATTAGCACATGTACAAAAAGTGGATCTATATAATTTATAAAATTTAGTCCTTTTGCTTCTATCTCATCTATAGTTGAACCTATTGCCCCTTCAAATGCCTGTTGAGGGTTAAATTCAGCTTCAGTAGTGCTAATTTCCTCATCTTGCATGTTTATGGTACTAAAAAGTGCGTCAAAGTTTGCAAGCCCCAGGCTTGAGTTATTTTCGATTAAATTTATTATTTTTATCTGCTCTTTACTCGTCGCACTTTTTCGTAAAAATATTAGAGATTGCAGGTTTTGCTTGACTAGGTGCTGGTAGTTTGAACTTATCTTGCCTAGGTAGCTATTTTTTATACTGTTGAATAAATTTATTCTATCAAGTGTACTTTGCATAGAGATTATTTTTGCCATTAGTTCGCGTAATATTTCTATTATGGTTTCGTCTTTATCATCAATTTGTTCCACTTTTGTACTGGTTAGGGCTATATTTTTTGCTTCATTTAGCACTCTTAATTTTTTAAACATCGAAAGGGATATGAAAAAAAGCAATATAAAAATACCCATAAAAACAGGTATTTTTAGTTCGAGTTTTGTGTAATAATTGCGGTTTTTCTCATCTAGATCTTTTTCTAAGATGTTAGAGATTTGATTTAATATTATATAACGCTTTATTTGTAGGCTATATATGTCATTTAATATCTCTATCTTATCCGTAATAATATTATTCGCAAGTTCAAATTTAATCTCTTCTATCTCGGTATCTATCTCTTTTAATTCCTCACTGTTTAGTATTGCTAAAATTCCAGGTGTCATTATATGTTTTTGTAGCATGAAATTACTTACATCGTCGCTTTCAAAGTTTAGTTGTTCTTGTATATTTTTTATATCCAGCTCAGTTTTGCTATTTAGTTGATTTTGTATGAAGGTATTATTTTTATTTATATCAAGCATTTGGCTATAAAGAGAAATTAGTGCTTTTACATATGCTTTTATTTCGTCTATAAAGTGTCCTTGGTCTATATCTTTATAGTTTTGTATCATTATCTCATTTAGCTTTTCTAAAAATCCAAGATATTCAACCAGTCTAACATCTTTTATATTTTTATTTATTGCTATAAATTCCCTAGCTTGATCCAGTCCGTTTACTAGGATATTAAACTGACTTGTGTCATCTTGCGAAGTGTAAAGTGTTTTAAATTTCTTTATAGATTCATCACTTTTTGAGCGCTGCTTTTCTAAGTCTATATTATCAGCCTCTTTTTTTAGATATCTTATACTTATATTTCTTTCGCTGAAAATATCCTTTGATATATCTTTAAGTGCACTTTGTTTTGTTATGGCTACTTCTAGCTTTCTTGAGGCAGCTGCGTCTTTTAAAAGTCCAGTTCCATTTATAGCAAAGTATATTCCTACAGCAAATATGGGTACTATAAGCCAGTAGTCTTTGTAAACTCTCATTTAATTTTCCTTATTTATTAAAGCAGATAAATTTGATAGATAATAGCGTGAGAGCTTTATTAGCTCTTGATACTGATACTGTCCTGCATTTTGTATGCTTTCGTATGTCTTTGCAAGGGGTGTTAGATGAAAGTTAAGCGCAACTTTTTCTAGCTTTTTTGCAATTTTATTTATAGTTACTTTATCATTTGAGAGCATAGCGTTTTGCAATCTTATTTCTGATTTTTGTGCATTTTGGATAAAGTCGCTTAGATATGATAATAGCTCCTCAGATGATAGATCGAGCAAAAACATCTCCTTTTTTAGCCATGCTTCATCAAATTTTTCAAACGCAGCACTTGGTGCTAAGGCTTTCGTGTCTTGAGCGAGAAGATTTGGTAATCTTAGGCTATTTTGGGCTTGTTTTATCTCCTCTTGGGTTTTATTTTCGTCCGTGATTAAAAGTCTCAGCTCATAAATTTCCTCATTGCTTAGCATGTATACATCACAAATTTGAGCCAGCACGCTTATAGTCCGTCCGTCTTTTCGCTTTAGAGTGATGACTCTTTGGCGTTTGTTGCTTTTTATTATGCTTTCAAATATGCTTGTGGCGTCATTTTCTTTTGTGTGTCTGTATACCATGGCGTCTAGGCTTTTGCACTCACGCATAAACACCTCAAAACTATCAAAGCCCAGTATGCCAAGGGCTATATCATTTATCCCCAAAATATTATAAAATTTATCATAAAGTATCATCTATTTTGCCCTTTTGTGCTATCTTTTAGAGTGGATATTTTGGCTGCTATACTTTTGTTTGTAAGCTTTGCTACCTCCTCATATGAAGCCTCATAGATTTTATCAAAACTTCCATAAAATTTAACTAATTTACTAAGGCTTGCCTCGCTTATGCCAGCTTGTTTTAGTTTTGAGGCGGCTAGGTCGTTTTTACGCTTTGTTTTTTGATGAAA
The DNA here is from genome assembly GCF_019702925.1 of Campylobacter sp. 19-13652. Lineage (NCBI taxonomy): Bacteria > Pseudomonadati > Campylobacterota > Epsilonproteobacteria > Campylobacterales > Campylobacteraceae > Campylobacter > Campylobacter sp. 19-13652. The sequence goes on from NZ_AP024713.1 coordinate 717,041, forward strand.
GCTAATAGCAAACCTGTGCGCCTCGTCTCTTAGTTTTTGAATGAGTAAGAGCCTGGCATCATTTGTAGCTAGGCTAAAAGTGCCGTTTGATGAGTAAATTTTATCCTTTGCGGCCCCTTTTGCACGGTAGGCTTTTGCGTCTAGCTTTTCTTTTGAAATTGCGATGACTTCGACATTCGCACCGCTACTTGCTATTATTTCTTTGGCTAGATTTAGCAGAGCCTCGCCCCCATCAATCACCCATAAATCAGGCGGACTTAGCTTATCAAAGCGTGTTGCCCTAATCGTGAGTGTTTGGCGCATCTGCTCGTAGTCATTGTTTGCGCTTAGGTGGTAGTGGCGATAGTCGGATTTGATAAATTTGCCATTTTTGTAGCGTATCATAGCCCCAACGCAAGCTTGTGCTTGCATGTGGGAGTTGTCAAAGACCTCTATTGTCTCAGGCACACAGCTAAGTCCGCATAGCTTTGCCAATGCCTTTTCTGCGCTCAGGTCGTATTCTTTATTTGAACTTAAAATAGCAGCTCTTGCATTTTGTGCGGCTATCTCGCAAATTCGTCTTTTCTCGCCCTTTAGTGGGCTTTTGAGGCTAAATTTTTTACCGTGTCGTTTTAAGAGGATTTCCTCTATTATCTGCGCGTCTGCTAGTTTATCTAGGGTATAAATTTTTGTGCTAATAGTCGGAGTATCCACTCCAAAGGCTTGCAAAATCGCCTGAGAGTAGACCTCTTCTATGCCCTCATTTTGCACGTCTTTTGCCATGCTTATGGCGCTATTTACCCCATTTACCCTGCCTCCTGATATGCTAAGCCTAGTAGCGCATACCAGCCCCATATCGCACACCACAGCAAACGCTTCAAAATCCTCCATTTTGGCTAAATCAAGCTCGACTTTTATCTCAAGGCTTTTTAAAAGCTCGATTTTATCGCGCATGGCTGCGGCTTGCTCAAAATCAAGCATAGCAGCATATTTTCCCATCATCTCATTTAGTCTTGGAATTAGTAATGCCGGCTCATTTAGTGCAGCTATGGCGTTTTTTAAAATCATTTCATAATCTTGTTTACTTATCCTGCCTTCACACGGTGCTTCGCAGCGTTTTATTTGATAAAATAAACAGGCTTTTTTATGCTTTAAACAGCCTTTTTTTTGTACGAGATTAAAATTTAGATAAAGAGCCTCAAGTAGCTCGCTAGCCCCTTTATAATAGGGACCAAAATATTGCACACCTTTGCCTTTTTGCACCTTTCTAGTTATCTCGAATCGTGGAAAATCCTCGGATAAATCCACGTAAATATAGGGGTAGGTTTTATCATCTCTTAGGAGTATGTTGTATTTTGGTTTTAACTGTTTTATGAGCGAATTTTCTAATATTAAGGCGTCAGCCTCGCTTGGAGTGATTATAAACTTAAGTTCAACTGTTTCGCTAATCATCTTAGCTATTCTTAAGGATACATTTGGATTTGGTGCTAGATTGGGGGTAAATTTAAAGTAGCTTTTTACCCTATTTTTTAGCACTTTTGCCTTGCCTATATATAGGAGTTTGCCGTCCTTGTCAAAATACTCATACACTCCGCTATTTTCAGGTAGTTCTTTTATCTGCTTGGCTAATTTTTGGCTTAATGAATTTTTTTCTAAGGCTTGCAAATGCGCTCCTTTATGACATTTCTTAATCTTTCAAAGGCTTTAAAGACTTCTTTATTTTTGGCTAAATTTATAAACTTAGCCTTTGACTTTAATGGGGTTTTTATAGGTGGTATAGGGGTGAGATTTATCTGCTTTGGTGGAGTTTTTAGCACGCTTATTCTTATATCTTTTATACTTTCTAGTGCGCTAGGCTGACCATTTAGTTTCGCGCCTGCATTTATCGCTCTTAATAAGCCTTTTATCATATTTATACTACTATCTCGTTTTAATTCGCTTAGCCCCACAGGGTGCTTAACTACGATAAAAAGAAGCTCGCCTTTTGCATAAACAAATGCAATAAGTGGTTTTACGTTGTTTGGTAAAAGCTCAATAAGGGTATGGCACTGAGCGGCGGCGGATAGACCTTTGTAGATAGGATTGTTAAAAAAATGTTTAGTAATTATCGATTTAGCGTCTTTCATAGCGTGATTTTAGCAGGTTTTGCTTTAGTTTTTCTTTGTGGGTGTGGGTATAAGGCAGATCCATTTTATTCAAATTTTAGCGAGCCAGTGCAGCAGAATTTAAAACAGCAATTCCTATTCCACTCATAGTTGGCTTAGCGCCTATTTTTACGCCAAGCTCGTGCGAATGCGCTAAAATCGTGCCGCAAGCCTCGAGGCAATATAAAAGCCATTGACACAAATTAGCGGGGTGTGTAATCTTATACGCTGTGGTTTGAATTTTACAATTTAGAAAAAACACTATCTTTAAAAATAACCCAAATTTATTTTAGTGAGTGATTTTAGCTTTTGCCAGCTTTTTATAAAGTCAAATTTAGAAACTTTTAAGTAAAATGGCAACTAATTTAACTTTTAAAGGAGGCAGTGATGAAATCACTCTTACTTTTTTGCCTATCGCTTTTGCCTGCATTTGCAAGTGACGGCGCAGTGGCAGAACACGCTATAAATTTAAGCACAACTTGGGTTGGTGTTGTCTGTCTTATAGTGTTTGTGGCTGGTTATTATTTTATAGCAGCAGAGGAAGTATACCATGTAAATAAGGCTAAACCAGCGATATTTATCGGTACTTTTATGTTTATACTAATAGGCATTTATATGGCTATTAACGGTATGGATATGCAGCCGCTTGATCACGAAGTCGAGCATCTTATCCTAGAAATTGCCGAGATTGTCTTCTTTCTTACGGTTGCTATGACTTATATTGAGGCGCTTATAGACAGAGATGTCTTTAATACTCTAAAATATAATTTAGTCTCAAAAGGTTACTCATATAAGCGTTTATTTTGGCTTACTGGTGTGATCGCCTTTTTCTTAAGCCCTATAGCTGATAACCTAACTACTGCACTAATTCTTTCAACTGTGCTTCTTACAATAGACCGTACAAATAAGCAGTTTTTAGTTGCTGGAGCTATAAATATCGTAGTTGCGGCTAATGCAGGTGGTGCTTGGAGTCCATTTGGCGATATTACCACGCTTATGGTTTGGGCAGCTGGTAAGTCTCCGTTTATCGATTTTTTAGCTCTTTTCCCTGCCTCTATCATAGGTTGGCTTATTACCGCATGGCTGCTTTCTTGGAGTGTTCCTGCTGGTAGTCCTCACTTTGATGCAAATACAGAGCAGAAATTTTGCATAAAACACGGTGGAAAGCCTATTATATATTTAGGCATTATTACCATTGTCTGTGCTGTACTTAGCCATCAGTTTTTCCACCTTCCAGCTATGTTTGGTATGATGTTTGGTTTATCTTTGTTGGGTGTTTATACATATATATTTAAGAAAATTTATAAAAATGAGGAGCCTTTAAATTTATTCCACTTTATATCAAAAATAGAGCATGATACGTTGCTGTTCTTCTTTGGAATTCTTTCAGCCGTTGGCGCGCTTCACTATTTGGGATTTTTGGATTATTTAGTCAGGCTTTACGACCATTTTGGATTTACGTCTATAAATATAGCAGTTGGCTTTATTTCGGCTATTGTGGATAACGTCCCAGTTATGAGTGCTGTATTAAAATCAAATCCAACCATGAATGCTGATGAGTGGTTGCTAGTGACATTGACTGCTGGAATCGGTGGCTCTATGATAAGCTTTGGTTCTGCTGCTGGGGTTGGCGTAATGGGTAAATTAAAAGGAATTTATACATTTGGTGCGCATATGGCTCAGGCTTGGAAGGTGTTAGCAGGCTACATTGTGTCACTTGTGATATGGTATGTTCAATTTGAAATTTTAGGATTATATTAATGAAACAAGCTGACATTGTTATTTTAGATTTTGGCTCACAGTATACCCAGCTTATTGCTAGACGGCTAAGAGAGCAGGGATTTTATGCTGAACTAATGCCTTTTAATGCAACAATAGAGCAGATAATGGCAAAATCACCAAAGGGCATAATACTAAGCGGAGGACCTGCTAGCGTATATGCAAGCGACGCTTATTTTTGCGATGAGGGGATTTATGAACTAGGATTGCCTATGCTAGGTATTTGCTATGGTATGCAGCTAATTGCACATCACTTTGGCGGTAGTGTGCGAGCGGCAAATGAGAAAGAATTTGGCAAAGCAAAGCTAAGTGTAACCGAGCCAAATGCCCTTTTTGATGGGCTTAATAGCTCTCAGATAGTTTGGATGAGCCACTCTGATAAGGTAGAGGAGCTACCTATAAATTTCAAAGTTATAGCAGTGAGTGAAAATAGCGAGTTTTGCGCATATGCTGACGAGGCTCGTAAAATTTATGCGCTTCAGTTTCACCCAGAAGTCCAGCATAGCGAGCATGGTACAGCGATACTGAAAAATTTCGCTAAAAATATTTGCGGCTGCGAAAGTACGTGGAATATGGGTAGCTTTGCAAAATCTCAAATAGCCAAAATCAAAGAGGAAGTAGGCGACGCTAAAGTCCTTTGTGCGGTCAGCGGTGGGGTGGATAGCTCTGTTGTAGCAGCCTTGCTAGCTCATGCGGTGCCTGAGAATTTGATAGTGGTTTTTGTTGATAATGGGCTTTTAAGGACAAATGAGCGAACGCAGGTTGAAAATATCTTTAAGGTAAAGCTAGGGGTAAATCTTATAACAATTGATGCTAGCGACCTATTTTTAGGCAGATTAAAGGGCGTGCGCGACCCAGAGCAAAAGCGAAAAATCATAGGCAATACCTTTATCGAAGTCTTTGACGCTGAGGCGGCTAAGCATGAAAATGTCAAATTCCTAGCCCAAGGTACACTTTATACAGACATCATAGAAAGCAGCGTCGCAGGGGCTAGTAAAACCATTAAAAGCCACCACAACGTGGGCGGCTTGCCAGAGGATATGAAATTTAAACTCATCGAGCCACTGCGTGAGATTTTTAAAGATGAAGTGCGTGCTTTGGGGCTTGAGCTGGGGCTTAGCAGGGATTTGGTATTTCGCCATCCATTCCCAGGCCCAGGGCTTGCTATACGCATAATGGGCGAGGTAAATGAGCCTAGCCTAAATCTACTTCGCAAAGCCGATGTGATACTTCGCGATGAGCTAAAAAGTAGCGGCTGGTATGATAAGACTTGGCAGGCATTTTGCGTACTTTTAAACGTAAACTCGGTTGGCGTAATGGGTGATAATCGCACCTATGAAAACGCTGTTTGTGTGCGTGTGGTAGATGCAAGCGATGGCATGACGGCAAGCTTTTCAAGGCTTCCTTATGATTTGTTAGAAAACGTAAGTCGCCGAATTATAAATGAAGTAGCTGGCATAAACCGCGTAGTATACGACATCTCATCAAAGCCACCTGCAACGATAGAGTGGGAGTAATTTTGGGCGCTTTGGCGCTCAAATCTTTTTAAAAAAATGCAAAATTTATTAGACTACCTGCTTGCAAACGAATACTTAAACCCAAAGCCACTTGATGAGAATAAATTTGAAAATAAAAAACTAGGCTATAAAAATGTAAATCATCACTTTGGCTTTGAGTTTAAAGATGACTTTAAATCAGCCTTTTGCAATGGGCTTTTTAAGATTGATAATAGAAAATTTATCCCATTTGTAAAAAATGGGGAGCAAATTTTCCTTAAAAGCAATTTTGCCATTTATGGTGGCCTTTATCCGTTAAAGTCAATTAGAGATAGAGTTATTGGCCTGTGTTTAGATAGTAAAAAGAAGCTAAAGTTTGAATTTGAGGAGTATTTAAACGGCGAGTGTGCTTCGTTTTTGTTATTGCTTGAAAATAATAAAAAAGTGGAAAAATCGGTTTTAAGTGATATGAAATTTATCTCAGATGGTAGCGAGCTTGAGCTTGATGAGATATACCAAAACAAAACACTAGATGAGATACTCTTAGCCGACACTTTTGAAGTTGGCTGTTTAAATTTATTCATTTCCACTACGCCATATTTTTTAAAATATTCTAAAGATTTTAGGTTAGAAAATGGCGAATTTGAAGCGTTTTGCAACTCTGTTTTTGCAGAAATTAATAGGCAGTTTGCAGGACTTGAGCTTAAGAGCTTGCAGGGGCTACTTTATATTATAAAAAATGTTTTAGAAAGCGAGCTTTGGTTTTCGTTTGAGAATATAATTTTAGATAAGGTAAATCAAGAGTTTAAAATCGGCAATCAAAGTGGCGAGTTTTTAGATTTTTCAAATTTTAAATGCTTAGTGAGCTTTTCAAACGAGACAGATACCTTGCTAAATAGCTTCTTTTTATCCGACCTATTTTTGATTAAGGATAAGTTTAAAAATAATAGTGCAAATATCTTATTAAAAGAGTATTTTGGCCTAGTGCAAACTAATAGGGTGGATCTTACCAAAGATAGCCTTGCTTTAGAGAGTTTTTGCGAGAGTAAATTTGTAAGCGGCGCATTTTTAAGCAGGCATAAATTAAATTTTTTACAGCAGTTTGCACTTAATAAAATGTTTGAAAAATTTAAAAATCAAGACGGAATTTATAGCGTCAATGGTCCTCCTGGAACTGGCAAAACCACGCTAATAAAGGACATTGTCGCAAATATTATAATAAATAGGGCGAGCGTTTTATTAGATATTGATGAGGCAGATTTTTGGCAAAAAGGCGATAGTGACGACCTTTATAAGTTAAACGAGCGGCTAATAGGACATGAGATTATAATCGCTTCATCAAATAATAAAGCGGTCGAAAATATCTCACAAAACGTCCCATTAGCTAGCGAGATAGAGGGTGAGTTTGACTATTTTGCTGATTTTGCAACTAAGCTTTTGGGTAAGGAGTGCTGGGGGCTAATATGCGCTACCCTTGGAAATAAGAAAAATAGAGATAATTTTAAGACAAAATGCCTAAATAATTCAAAATTTGATAATGCGCTAAATATAAGGCACAAGGAGCTTATTAGAGATAATGAATTTTGTGGCTTAAGCGCATTTTTATTTTACTATAAAAAGCTTTTTGACGGTTATTTATGTGATGATATTAAAACTGCAAAGGATAAATTTAGCCTATCTTTAAAAAGAGTACAAGATATTATTGATGATATTTTTAAAACGCAAAGCGATCTTATACAGGCAAAAACCGAGGCTATAAAAATTAAACAAAGGCTAAATTGGATAGATAAAGAGACAAAGACTATCTGCAATCAGCTTGGATTTGACGTGGCGGATAAGGACTATGTAGAAAAAAGGATAGATTTTTTAAAACAGACAAAGCCTAGCTGGCTGATTAAAATTTTTAACAAAAAGAGGTTGAAAGCTTGGCAAAATGAGTACGAGGGCTGCTTAGAGCTCTTTAAAAATTTAAGTGAAAAATCGCAGCTACAAAGCAAATTAAATGCGTTAAACGATAAATTGCAAGGCTTTTTTGAGGAGGATTTTAAGGGGACTATATTAAAAAGCCATTTTAATAGCGATGAGTATTTTATGGCGGCAAAGGAGTGTTTTAAGCAAGCTTTAAATTTACACAAAGCTTTCGTGCTTGCAAATGGTCCAAAATTTGCCACAAACTTAAACGTAGCCTTTAGTCAAAATGCCTCTAATGACGATAGGCTTTGGGCGTTTAAATCGCTGTTTTTCATCGTTCCATCTATCTCCACCACGCTTGCAAGCGTTAGTAGATTTTTGTCATTTGCTAAAGATAGCGAGTTTGGCTACGCTGTATTTGACGAGGCTGGGCAGGCTAGTTTATCCGCTGGAGTTGGGCTTTTAATGCGTTGCAAGAGGGCGGTTGTGGTGGGCGATCCGTTGCAGCTTGAACCTGTTACTGTTTTGCCAAAGTCAGTAAATGAAATTTTAATGAAATCATTTAACGTCCCTGATAGCTTTGATATCACACAGCATTCATTGCAATCAAGGGCGGATTTAGCTCAAAAATACGGCGCTTTCATAAAAGACGACTGGGTCGGCTCGCCACTTTTGGTGCATAGGCGGTGTAATAAATTTATGTTTGAGATAGCAAATGAGATTAGTTATGCTGGACTAATGGTGTCTGCTAAGGCTGATGAGTTTAGCTTTGGGCTTAAAAAATCGCTTTGGCTTAATGTAAAAAGCGATAATTTTAGTGAGCATTTTTCAGATAATGAGTTTAGGGTGGCGCAGGAGTTTTACCACCTTTTAGCCACCAAAGAAGCTAACATTAAGGCTAGTGATATTGCCGTGGTATCGCCGTTTAAATCGGTTGCGGATAAGATTAAAGGCAGCTTTAAGATAAAATCTCAAACTAGTATTAGCGGCACAATTCACACCATGCAAGGCAGGGAGGCTAAGATTGTTATTTTAATCCTAGGTGGGGCTAGTGAGGGTGCTAGGCAGTGGGTTTGCGCTAAGCCAAATTTATTAAACGTAGCTTTAACAAGAGCAAAGGAAGCTATCGTGGTTGTTGGGGATTTTGATAATTGCAAAAATTTAAACCTTTTTAGGGATTTTTGCGATAAATTTGAGCTAAAAGATATAAGTAGCGATGATGATGTGGTATATGATTAAAGATAGCACTCTTTTATAATTATAAATTTTAAACCACAGCATAAGCCAAATACTGCTAATTAATACCAGCAACTTTTAGCACTTCGCATAGGTTTGGTGCAAAATTGATAAACATCCTTGCAAGCCTTCGTTTGGCTTACACACCACAAGGATTGCTGCAGTGCAATATGAGTTATTAATAAGCCATTCATACGTGGCATAGGGCTTATTTTTGAAATTTGCAAAGCAAGTAGTATTGTTTAAAAGGGCTATTTAGTTTTTACTTTGCTATATTTGGATAAAATAACACTAAAATGCTCTATTACTTTTAATAAGGCGTATAAATTTAAATTTATAAAGGCGGTTTTATGCAGATTTGTTTAGCCACGGCCTCTGATGCTGGGCAGATAGCGCAGATTTACTCATACTATGTCAAAAATACAGCTATTACGTTTGATTACGAAGCGCCTGATGAGAGCGCTATAGGTGAGCAAATTAAGGCTACTTTAAGGCAATATCCATTTATCGTCGCTAAAGAACAAGGACGAGTAGTAGGCTATGCGTATGCGTCTAAGCTAAAAAACAGGCAAGCCTATGACTGGGCGGTGGAGAGTAGTATATATTTGCCAAATACCCACATATCATCAGGTATCGGTAGTGCGCTTTATGATGTGCTTGAGGGGTTACTGCGCGCTCAGGGCGTAGCTAGCGTGTTTGCCTGCATAGCTGCAGGGCATGAGCTAGAGCAGAGTGCGAGCATACTTTTTCATGCTAGGAGAGGATTTAGCGAGGTGGGTCGATGGCTTGGGTGCGGATTTAAATTTAACCGCTGGTATGACGTTATTTGGATGCAAAAGCAGCTTTGCGATCCAGGTGATAGCCCAAAAGAGCCAAAGCCCATTTTAGAGCTTGAGGCTAGGAGGCTTAGCGATATATTAGGTGGTGCTAATGCGTAGAGTTCAGCCTGATTTATTGATTAAAAATGTAAAAGTAGTTGATGTTTTCTCTCTTAATGTGGTGCATTCAAATGTCGCTATAAAAGATGGCAAATTCCTAGGCGTTGGGGATTACTACACAAGCGCAGAGTGTGAAGTAGACGCAGGTGGTGTGTATATGGCACCTACTTTAATAGACGGACATGTGCATATTGAAAGCTCTATGCTAAGCCCAGCGGAGCTTATGAGAGAGCTTGTCTCTCGTGGGGTTAGTAGCATAGTCGCAGATCCTCACGAGATAGCAAATGTCTGCGGTATAAGCGGCGTGGAGTATATCTTAAATCAAAGCGAAAATATCCCAGCCCATGTCTATGTAATGCTGCCTTCTTGCGTGCCAGCGACTGAGTTTGAAACTAGCGGAGCGAGGCTGGATGCAAAGGCTCTAAGCGCGCTTATAAGCCATGAGAGGGTGCTAGGACTTGGCGAAATGATGGATTTTGTGGGGGTTATTAATGGCAAGAGTGAGCCTTTAAAAAAGCTAGAACTAGCCAAAAAGTACAGAAAAGCTATAGACGGACACTCACCTATGCTAAGTGGCGAGCGGCTAGATAGGTATGCTGCGGCTGGGGTTATGAGCGATCATGAGTGTAGCAGTGTGAGTGAGTTTAATGACCGTATATCTAGGGGCATGTGGGTGCAGCTTAGAGAGGGAAGTGCTGCAAAAAATTTAAGCACCCTTTTGCCAGCCGTTACCCTAGCAAACTCAAGCAGGTGCTTTTTTTGCACTGATGACCGCCATCCAAGTGATCTAAAAAGCGAGGGCAGCATAGACTACGTACTAAAAAAAGCGATAAAGCTAGGGCTTGATCCGCTTCTTGGCATTCGCATGGCAAGCCTAAACGCGCACCTTTGCTACGGCATAGAGCGCGCCGGGGCGATAGCGTGTGGGTATAGGGCTGATTTTTTCTTGTTTGATGATTTGCATGACATAAGGGCAAAAAGCGTCTATATAGCGGGTGAGCTTATCGCTCAAGATGGCACTATTTTGACTGGTTTTGGCAGTAAATGCGAGCCTATTTTACGCATGAGGGCGCGCAAGCTAGATAAAAGCGACCTGCGTCTAGCACTTAATAGTGATGAGGCAAATGTCATAGGAATAATCCCAGATGAGCTAATTACTGAGCATTTGCGCTTAAGGGTAAAGCTAGAGCAGGGCGAGTTTAAATTTAGTGATGATGACATTTGCAAAGCTGTCGTGCTAGATCGTCATAGCGGTAAGAGCCACGTTGGACTGGGACTTGTCAAAGGATACGGCATAAAGCGCGCCGCCGTGGCTACTAGTGTGGCTCACGATAGCCACAACATCATTGCAATAGGCGATAATGATGATGATATTTTAGCTGCTGTTAACCGTGTCGTGGAGCTTGGCGGAGGTATGGTCGTTGCTAGTAAAGGGCGCGTGATAGATGAGCTTAGGCTTGATATTGCGGGGCTTATGAGTAGTGCTAGTATTGATGAGGTGGCTAGTGCTGATACTAGGCTTGTTCGTCTTGCTAGAAGCTTTGGCGTTATCGAGGGGGTCGATCCATTTATGACGCTTAGCTTTTTGGCTTTGCCTGTTTTGCCACATTTAAAGCTAACAGATCTTGGATTATTTGATGTGGATAAATTTAAACATATTAGGGTAGATGAGGGCTAGCGCTTTGATCTGATTTTGGTTTATCTTACTTTGTAAGGCAAGGTATAGCTGTATCTTTTGCGACATTTTGTAGTCATTAGGCGGCATTTGCGCATAATTTCTCAGCCAAAGTTGCGGTTATTATGGCTTTAAATCCTTTAGGCTTCGTAGAGTAAAGCACAATTAAAATTCCTTAAAGGTCTGCGATTACTATACTTATCGTCTATTGTGCGCATTATGCTATATTCTGCTATCTGTTACGATTTTAATTTATTAAATCAAATTTAAAAATGCAATAAAATAGGGATAGGCAGGATTGGGTCACAAATTTCAAAGGCAAGCTTTATGTCTCATCTTAGCTTTGCTGGACTCTAAAAATAGCGTTGATACTAAATTAGCGATGCTAGGATTGTTTTGCAGTTTAAAATTTGCAATTAAGCAAAAATACTTAAAATTATTTACAAATTTTTACGCTCTTTTTGGCAAAATACTTTATGCTTAAAAGTCAAAAAATAATCGCTAAATTTTAACCCTAAGCTTAAGTATATCCTCTACTATTTTGCTAGTAGAATGGTCTTAATTTTAGCTGTGTGTGACTACACGATAATTTAGCTTTTGCTTTTATAAAAACAAATGGCTTTTTATGGCGTAAAAATTTGAAAAACTCTTTTTATTAATAGTGCTTTACAAATTTCAAAAGCAACCCCTATGCCACGTATGAGTGGCTTACTCACAACCAATATAGCAGTGAGGCATGTCCAGCTTTGCTTCACCCAGATTTTGCCTTTGCCTACAGAGTGAGAATGAGTGCAATCTGCGCAAGTAGTTTAGCAGGTTAACTGCGCTGGACTTAATTCTTTTGATGCAAGCTGTATAAAAATAGTAAGCTTACTAAGCTTTATTTAGGAGATTTTCTTAGATATTTTTATGCTAAAAATCGTAGTAAAGGAGATAATGCTAAAGGTCTCTTGCACAAATTAATGGTGTTAGGCTTATAAGGTAGTTTAAAATTGCAATTAAAAATTATCCACTTTTAGCATTTAAGGTAAAAACTATAATGGCTTTATAAGAGAGTAGGTATAAAGCCCAGCAAATCATTGTAAAAAGGCGATTTTAATGCGTTTCTTTGTTAAAATTATCCTCAATCAATCTTATCTCCTCATCTCCGCTTCGTACTAGATTTTGGTCGTATTTTAGGTATTTTACGTCTATTTTGTCAGGGTAGTCGACGTGGCTTAAGATATACTTAAAAATATTTATTCGCGCTCGTTTTTTATCGTCTGAGGCTATGATTGTCCACGGCGCTTTTGGCGTGTGGCTGGCTAGGAGCATGGAGTATTTGGCTATGGAGTACTGTTCCCATAGTTCTTGAGATTTTTTATCAACTGGCGAGATTTTAAACTGCTTTAATGGATCTGTTAGCCGCCTCTTAAATCTTCTTTTTTGCTCCGCTTTGCTTACAGAGAGATAAAATTTAAAGCAGATTATGCCAGAGTTTATTATCATCTCTTCAAATTTTGGCACCTCTTTTAAAAATTCCTTATGCTCTTCTTGTGTACAAAAGCCCATCACAGGCTCCACGCCAGCCCTATTGTACCAGCTACGGTCAAATATCGCTATCTCGCCAGCGCTTGGCAAATGCGCAACATAACGCTGAAAATACCACTGCGATTTTTCCACGTCACTTGGCTTGTCAAGTGCGACTATACGGCACCCCCTTGGGTTTAAATGCTCGGCTATGCGTTTTATACATCCGCCCTTACCAGCCGCATCTCGCCCCTCCATAATAATGAGTATGCGTAGGTTTTTGTCCTTGACATGATTTTGAAACTTAAGCATCTCAATCTGTAATCGTCTAAGCTCTTTTTGATATTCAAGGGTGCTTTTTTTGACCTTTATACTTACCTTTTTTGGCTGATTTTTGTCTAATTCTTGCATGCTCACTCCTTCGGTTGTTAAATTTTAGCAATTATTTGTTAAATTTATATTTATTAAAATGCTTGAATAATAATATTTTTTAAAAATGATTATAATTTTACTATCGGTTTAATAAAAAATGTTACAATCAAAGAAAAAATTTAAGGAATTATATGATACGCAAATTCATAATGCTACTGTTTTTGTCGCTTCTGACTACGCAGATATTTGCTAAAAATATCGATGTAAATGAGGCTTTTGTGGTAAATTTAACCCCTGCGGAGGATAGATTTGATGTGGATTTTATCCTAGGAGATGAGAGAATTTTCATCTATAAAAATAGCTTTTCGGTTGTTGTAAATGGTGAAAATATCACAGATAAACTAGCCATACCCATGGGGCAAAATAAGGGCAATTATTCTATTATAAAGCACGATTTTAGCCTTCTTTTGCCGTTTTCGCTTTTTAGCAAAGACACCTCAAGTCTCGTGCTAAATTATCAAGGCTGTGCGGAATCTGGCATATGCTATCGTCCGCAAGTTAGGGAGTTTAGTGTACTAAAAGATGACTCGGGTGGATTTAGTGCAAAGCTTGTAAGATTAAATGGCAAGAGCGTTGCAGCAAAGGATGCTACGGACAATACGTCAGAAAGTGTGCTCGGTGAGCGTGGATTTGTGGATAAATTTATTGCGATTTTTTCAGGGGATTTGGGAAATGATGCGGAGATTGCAAACAGCTTAGCAGGCAGCACTGCTATAATCTCTGCTTTTGTGTTTTTTATCTATGGACTTGCGCTTTCTCTTACGCCTTGCGTGCTTCCTATGGTGCCTATACTCTCAGGTATTATCGTCTCTCGTGGGGGCAGGGGTGGCTTTATGGCGAGCGTGGTTTATGTGTTTGCTATGGCGCTAGCTTACGCAACATTTGGCGTGGTGGTAAGCCTGCTTGGAGGCGGAGTGCAGGCGTGGCTGCAAAATGAGTGGGTGCTTGGGGCTATGGCGCTGGTTTTTGTGTTGCTTGCGCTTAGTATGTTTGGGGCTTATGAGATACGTCTGCCCAGCTTTTCTGGTGATAGATTTTCAAAAAAAGGCGGGCTTTTTGGCGTGGCTATAATGGGTGTGTTGTCTACTTTGGTTGTTTCGCCTTGCGTTGCGGCACCGCTTGCTGGTGCGCTTTTGTTTATAGCTAGAAGTGGAGACGTGCTTTTTGGTGCGATTATGCTTTTTGTTATGGCGCTTGGCATGGGTGTTCCGCTTTTAATTATAGGCATAAGTAGTGGTAAATGGCTGCCAAAACCAGGCGTATGGATGGATGGCGTAAAGAGCGCATTTGGCTTTGTTATGCTTGCTGTGGCTGCGTGGCTTGTAGGTAGGGTTTTAGGAGATAGTGTTGTGCTTGTGCTTTGGGGTGCGATAGGGCTTTTTGCTGTGGCTAGATTTGGGCTTTTTGTTGGCTCGGCTAGCTGGGTAAGAAGGGGTGCGCTTTTAGTGCTTGCTATTTACTCGGTGCTACTTTTTATAGGCGGGGTTGCTGGAGGTAAGGATTATTTAAATCCACTTTTGGCTTTTACTGGCTCTAGTGTCGCAACTATTCACAGCGAGCCAAAATTTATCAAAGTTTCAAATTTAAACGAGCTTAAAAATGCGATTAAAAGTGCTGATGGGACTGTGATGGTTGATTTTTGGGCTAGCTGGTGTGCTAGCTGCATTGAGCTTGATGAGAAAACTCTAAGCAATCCTAGCGTGCAAGCTAGTCTAGAGCGCTTTGTTCTCATTAAAGCGGACGTTAGCGCAAGTGGTGCAGCTAGCGAGGAGATGATGAGAGCTTTTGAAGTAGTAGGGCCTCCTGCGCTTTTATTTTTTAAAGACGGTGCCGAGCTAAAAGAGCATAGAACAAGCGGCTTTATCCCGCCAAAAGCCATGATAAATCTACTTGAGGCTATAAACCCTTAAATTTCACGGCGGATATACTCCGCCCATGAGGTTAGATTTGCCTGTTCTGCTTTTAGCGTGGTGCTAGCCCCATGTCCTGGATAGATGGTATAATCCCCTTTTAAATCGGCACACTTTTGTAGGCTTTTTAGCATATCGTGCGCATTTGAGTATTCAAAATCCCACCTACCTATACTTGATTTAAATAAAAAATCTCCGCTAAAAATCACGTCTTTTATCCTTATCATTGCGCACCCTGGCGTATGCCCAGCAAAATGCAGGTAGCTAAACTCCTCTCCGCCTTCGCTATAGCTACCCTCGTCTACGGCAAAATCGGGCTTACAAGGTGTAAATTTAAAGCCAAATTGATAGCCTCCTAAAAGCATAAACTCATCATCTTTATGAATATAAACTGGTGCTCCAAGCTCGCTTTTTAGATCTGCTACGTCATTTATGTGATCAAAATGTCCGTGCGTGCATAGTATAGCTAGAGGTGTTAGACTTTTTGATTTTAGCTCTCCTAATACCCATTTTGTTGCTCCAACGCCAGGGTCAATGATAAATGCTTTATTGTCTATTTGGGCGATGTAGCAATTAGTGCCAAAATCCCCAAATGCCTTGCAAAATATTTTCATTTTATGATAAACCTTTATAAATTTAGCTGGGATTATATCTCAATTTTGCTGAAAAATCGGCTCAAAAAAGCAAACCTTAAAAAAGAAAAAATTTATAATAAAAGTCGTTTTAACTCCCTATTTTAGGGCTTTTTTATATTTACTGTGCCAAAACTGTGTCAAGCTAAAAATCAAGACTTCTTATTATTGCCTCTTTATCGCTGCTACTGTAGCCTGTAAAATGCCCATAGATTTTCTCCAGCATTGTTAGACTACTATGCCCTAGTGCTTGACTTATGACGTATGGCTCTACCTTGTCATTTAGCAAAAGGCTAGCAAATGTATGGCGTAAACTATGAAGTCCTGTGTATTCCAAGCCTAGATTTTGACAATGTGCTTTAAATCTAATTCTCATTGTGCTATACATATTTTTAAAAATTCGCCCTTTGCATTGTCTAATTTTATACAAATACTCTCTTAAAACTGGCGTTATAAATACCGCTCGTGTCTTACCATTTTTTGGCGAGTTTATGGTTTTGCTTTTACAAGGTACCAAAGTCTTTGAGATTATGATATAATCATCTTTTATATCTTCCCAGTTTAGCGCAAGTATTTCATTTGCTCTTGCGCCTGTATAAATAGCGAAGTATAAAAATTTTTTAAGCTCAGGCTCGGCTTGTGAGATTAAAAACTGAGCCTGTTCTTTTGTGTATATACACCGATTTATCTTTTTTGTCGGCGTTATACGCACTTTAAAAACAGGATTGCTTTTAATAATTCCTAGACGAACCGCCTTATCAAAGCACCCTTTTAGTATCGCTTTTATTACCTGCTGACTAGATGATGAGTAACCACACTTTGCAAGCGTCGCAAAAAACATATCAATGCAAGCAATATTATACTCCTTAATATTTTTATCGCCTAAATGCTCAAAGATAATCTTGCTAAATGAGTTATATGTATAATTAGTCCCCACTTTTAGACTTTTCCAATGCTCTTTATTAAGCTCTATTATCTCGCTAAGCGTGTAATCTCTCTTTAGCCCCCAAGTAGCCTCTATCTCATCGATTAAATCAGGCACTACATTCCGCATTGCGTGATTTAAATTTGCCCTAGTGTAAGCTAGGTCAAGCCCACGCCGATACCTTTTGCCATTTACGCTAAAATCAGCATAAATCTTACCGTTTCTATTGTATAGTTTCACTCTTTGCTCCTTAAATTTAAAAGAGTGTCCCTATCCCAAAGGCGGATTTTACCATTTTTAAGCTTAAAATGCTTGCCCTCATAATACATTCCAGAGTACACACGTAGGTTTAAAGCGTTTTTTGATATGCCTAAAAGCCGCGCCGCTTCAGCAGATTTTAGCTCTTTTGGAATGGCTAGCCGCAGGTGGCTAGCTTCAACGGCATTTATTATCGCTGGCAAACTCTCGTCAATAGCTTGCCTTACAGTCTGTTTTATGACGCTTTCTATGGTGGTGTCTAAGCCTATTTGTGCCGTCTCATTCATTGTTTGTCCTTGATATTTCTAAATTTCTTACTATTTTTCACTGCAGCACAGATTAGATACTCTTTGCCGTCTAGCTCTAAAATAGCAACGTCTTTAAGCCATTTATCAAAATACACTCTAGCGTCGGTTAATACCAAAAGCTCACTTTTGCCGCTTCTAAAGACAAAATCGGTGCGAGTAGGGTCATTTTTATTACGCAAAGTATCGTAAAATCCATAAACTTCAGTCTCTTTGGCGTCATTTCGCTCCACTAGGGTAATATGCGAATAGCTAAAGCTGCCGTCCATTATAAAATCTAAAAATGTTGTTGTTTTCATAATCTCTCCTTTAAATTCACTCAATAAATCTGCTCATCAAGCATCTCAAATAAAACCCTTTGGCTAACTATCAAGCCAAATGCTGTGCTGTCTGTTTGTCCTTTGATTGTGTCGCTTGCATTAAAGCGAAATATCACGTCATCGCTAATCAGCGGCGTATCAAAGTGCAGGTAATAAGTCCTGCACCCATAGTTAAACATAATACATTCACTATCGCCTAAATTAACTATGCTTATACCATCTGTTAAAGCATACCCTCTAGTGTCAAAGGCTAAAATTTCAATGTCTTTTAGCTTAATACCATAGCCATTAATTAACTCATTTATGGTTAGGGTCATTTTAATCTCCTTTTTGTGTTTTTGCACTTATGTCAAGTTCGGCTAAAAAGACTTTTAGTAGCTCGTAGGCTATCTTTTGACTTCATCATCTCTCCTTTAAATTTAACCAACTCTTTTTATGTCTTTAAAAATCAGCTCTAAAACTTCAATCGCATACGTCCCCACTCTGCCATAACGTGGGTCGATGACTGCACCCATAGGCAAGCCCAGCTCATTGCTTAGCTTTTTAGCCTTTCTGCCTAGGGCTGATGAGTTGTAGCTTTTAGCTGGTATGCCCTTTAAATTTGCATAAGCGATAATAGTCATATACTGCTCGTTTGTCATTAGGCGGTTTATGTTGTGCTTTACTTTGGCTAGTTCTTTGTGGTCGTCTCTGCGCTCTTGTTCTATTTGGGCTATGCGCTGTTCTTGCTCTTTTAGTGCCAAAGCAGACTGGTAAAATAAATCTGTAGCTGAGCTTGGTTTGTTTGGCTGGATTATATAATCACTCGCCCAGTCTCTAAAGGCTATGGTTTGTGGCGTTTCACGCAGCTTAAAGCCTAGTGTTACGACGCCTTTTTTAGTCCAAAAGGTCATTTTTTGGGGCGTTTGAGCACCCCCGCTCAAATCCACCGGGGTGTCTGAAAGCCCACCTTTGCCGTCGTTATACATATTTTTATAATAAAAATGCACCCCTTCGACATACTCGGTAGCTCCTTTTGTCCTTTGTTGTCTTATGGCTTCTTGGCTTACTCCAAAACCCTGAGCCACCTGCCTGTCGCTTAAAGCCCAAGTCTTTTCATACTCTAGCACTTCAAGTTCAACATTGTTAAATTTAACTATTTGCATTATTTCTCCTTTAAATTTTAACTTGCTTTTTTAGCCTTAAAATGCTCTATTATCTTAGTGCTTAAGGCGACCTGCCCCTTGGCTGTAATGCGTGTGGTAAAACGCTCTTTTGCCCCTTTTGGGGTGATTATGACTTGTGGTATAACTTCAAAATAGCCATTATCTAGGTATTTTTGATAAGGCATTCTATCATTCATTAAATAGCCTTGTTGTTTTAGCCATTTAAAAATTCTATTACGCCCTACGCTGATATTTTCGCCATCGCACAAGGTTTTTACAAAATCTCCGATAAGTGCTGATGTGGCTGAGGCTTCGACAGCTTTAGCATAGATGACATAGCTTTGGTTTTCCTTTGCTTCTTGCTCGAGCTTTTTGCTCTTGGCTCGCTCGCTTTTTAGCTCGGTTAAAATTTTAATAAAGCTATCAGGGTCTGCTATGGCTTTGTCTATGACATCATCTTTTGCATATACGCCGTGCTTGCGGATACTTGGGATAACCTCGCCATTTACCCACATACGAAAAGGCTTTGCTTTTGGCTTGTCGCTTCTCATCATCACAAAATAAAGCTGGGGTTCGGTTATGAATATCGCTTTTTGCTCCCTGCCTAGGCTATCTGTGATGGGGTAGATTAAATCTAGGTCATCTCCAAACTCCACTTCCACCGCCTTTTTGACATCTGTTGGGTTTTGAATTTCTAACACCTTGCAAATATCAGCTAGACAAAAAAGTGGCTCGCCGTCTTGCGTAATTGCACGCACTTCAAAGTTTTGGTTTTTAAAAATTTGTAACTGGTTCATTATTGCTCCTTTATTTGATTTAAAATTCTTAAAATTTGGGTGTGTTTGGCTTTGGTAGCAGATACATAATTATCCGCAAAGACAAACAAATCAAACGCCATATCAAGCACATCATAGCGCGGGTCTGTGTCATCTTTACGGCTAATGTATTGCTCTAGCAACTTAAAAAAACGCTTTTCTTGCTCCGAGGTGGCTAGTGCCTTAAGGTCGTGGCGGTTCATTTATCAGCCTTAAATTTAAAAACATAAAGTGTTAAAAGTGCCACTGACACGACAAGCAAAATATTGACTAGCTCCATTTTGTTCTCCTTATGGTATAATGGCTCTTTAGGAGTTAAGGGGCTGGCTTACGCCAACCCTTTGATTGTTAATACTGCTATCGCGATTTGGAGTATTAACAAGATGATTTCAAGGATTTGCTTTGTCCTTTCCATCACTACTCCTTTAAAAGAGTTTGTCAAAACGGGTTTTTAATCCGTTTTGATGACATAATTATAGCTTAATAATCTGTTTTTGTCAATAGTTTGCGGTGTAATAATCTATTTTTCGTGTATAAAAGTAGGTTTTTAACCAGCCAAAAAATAGGCTGGTTAGTTTAATTTAGGGCTTTTTTCAAGATTGCCTTTAGTGCTTCGTAGTCTGCTACTTGCTCTTTTAGGTTTTCAATCTCTCTTAAAAGCTCAATGGCTTTGGCTGTTTGCTCGCTAATATTATCTTTTTTGACTGCATTTTGCAAACCGCCCTCTGTCATCCCTATCTTTTCTGCCAACTCTTTGTAGGTTAAATTTCTTTGCTTGCAAAATGCTTTTAATTCATCTGCGGTCATTCTCTCTCCTTATCAAAATTAAATCTTAGTTGATGATTTTTTGAATATGATTTATCAAAAAGATATAAAAAATCGTCCCAGTTATCAGATACTTTCATAAGCGTTATTACGGCTATTAGGTGCTTATCTAGGTGTGGTATGCCGGTATCAAGGGTTAAACTTTGATGATATTTGACTAGATTGTTACCAGCTTCACTTTTTGGGGTTTTATTTCTAAGTTCATCCAAAACACCATTTGGCAATTGCCGATAAATTAGCTCGTTTGTTATCTTGCCTACAACTTGAGGCATTTTGTGATTTGCTTTAAAGCTCCCCCAGCCTTTAAGCCTAAATATCTGTTGGTAAAACTCATCTGGAAAGCGTTTTGTCCATTCTAAAAATTCAGACGATATGTATTTTGCTAATATTTTTTGTAGCTCGTCTTGCTCTCTTTGGTTTTGGTATCCTGTGATTTCATCAATTAGCGCAACAATGCCTACTTTTGCAAATGCTGACATTATATGCAATAAGCGTTTTGCTATGGCTTTTTGACTTTCGTTTAGTATGCCTTTACTGTCAGCCATAACATAAGCCTTACATACATCTACAAATAACTCAGCTTCAAACGGAATAAACCTTGGTCCGCTAACTCCTGAGATTTTTTCCAAAGACTTTGTATCTGCCCCTAAAATCCATATTTTTAACTGGTCCGATAAAAAAGGCTGTATCCAAGACGCCTTTAGGTTTCTAAGCAGTGCCCCACTGCCACCACCCCTTAAGTCCATAGCTCTAGCTGTCCCACGCAAAGATAAAAGGCGGCGACTATCACTTGTAACATAGCATTCGATTGATATTTCGTCTGTTATTTTCCAATCGCCTTTGTGGGTTATTTTTACAGGGGATATTTGAGTTGACTCTGTTTGATTAAGTGCCTTTAATTCTTCGCTGGTCATTTATGCTCCTTATAAATTTAATAGCCTAGATTTTACCCAAAACAGAGTTAAATCAAAATATTTTATTAATGCCTGCACATACAATCTTTTAGCGGCACATCACTAAAAGCTAGCTCGCCTTGTCGGCTTGCTTTTTTAAACTCAGCTTCAATCTCCGCCACTCTTGCCCTACCAGTAAAAAAGCTAGCATTTAGCACCGCTTCGCCACTCTCTTGCAAGGCTTCAAGCTCGCCCTGCATAGCCTTTAATTGCTTAGCGCACCATTTATCAAATCTCGAAATGTCATAACTTCTCCTTGCTCACGCACCAGTTTGCGCTTCGTTTTTAGCTTTTTGTAGCTTTTTTAGTAGCATTTGGCGAGCTACATCATACGGCACTTCTGCAATTTCTCGCACTTTAAAGTACCCCAAAAAATCAGCCAAAACTGTACCTGAGGCTTCTATTAG
Source organism: Campylobacter sp. 19-13652 (assembly GCF_019702925.1). Classification (NCBI taxonomy): domain Bacteria; kingdom Pseudomonadati; phylum Campylobacterota; class Epsilonproteobacteria; order Campylobacterales; family Campylobacteraceae; genus Campylobacter; species Campylobacter sp. 19-13652. Next base: position 738,635 of record NZ_AP024713.1, read on the forward strand.
CTGAGTTAAGTCGCCTACCTGCTCTGGGCTAAGCCTTTCTTTTTGGGCTGCTTTTGTGCTTGATTTTTGCTCTTGCTCGCTATCGGCGTCCTTTTCATCATCGATGGCAAACAGTCCATTTAAAGCATATTTCCTAGCGTAACTACTAGCTGCACCTGTGATTTGACTCTCGTCCATTCCCTTTTTGTTTAGCGGCTCTCTAGCGTACGCAGTGGTGCTTATTTCGCCCTTTTCGCCTCTTATGGTGGCTGTAGCTTTTATGTAGTAGCGCTCATTTACTAAGACTATCTTATCGGTTAGAGTTATAACTACGTTGTGCTTAGCTAGCAGGGGTTTAAGGGCTTCTAGGATGTCCTCGCAGTTGCGGTATGCATAGTTGCCAAATTTATTAAACTGACTTTTTGGAGCTTTTAGCTCGGTTTGAATTTTGCTTAGTATTTCGTGCATTTTACCTCCTTAAAATGGCACTACTTCATCATCGTAGTATTTATTACTGTTTTGGTTTGGCTGATTTTGGATGTATGAGTTGTTTGGCTGTTTTTGTTGTGGCTCGCCTAACATTTCAAGGCTTTCAACTACCACTTTATGACGGCTTCTGTTGTTTCCGTTATTATCCTGCCACTGCTCAAAAACGAGCCTGCCCTCTATTAAAAGCTTGCTGCCTTTACTTAGATACTGATTTGCCGTCTCAGCCTGTTTGCTAAAAAACACAATATCAACAAAGCAGGTCTCCTCCCTACGCTCACCGTTTACGCTAAATTTGCGTGTTACGGCTATTGCGCTATTGCCTATGGCTGAGCCTCCAGTACTGTAGCGTAGCTCTACATCACGAGTTAGATTACCCACTAAAACTATTTTATTAAACACTTTCTATCTCCTTATAAAACTCATCTAAAAAATCCTGTAATAAACCATTTTCCGCTAGCACCGTCTGTATAAATGCGATATGACTTAGCATGTCAAATACGCTTAGCCTTGTGTAGCTTATGGGTACTCCTAGCTCATTGCGTGGATAGTCAAAGTCTAGGTATTTAAGCAGCTGCTTTAGTGCGTCAAAGCTAAGATAAAATGGGCGTATCCCCACACGCAGTCCCTCAATCTTTAAATAGCGCAGACTATGCACGTATGAAAGCACCACGCCGTGCATAAAGCGGTTAAATTCGTTTGAGATTTGCATATTTAATTCACTCTCACACTCCAGCTAATGCTTGCTGGTTTAGCATAAGCCTCATCAGGTATTAGCCCCTTAGCCTTGCAGTAGCTAGCATAGTCAAAGCTGGCTTTGCGCTGGGTTTTGTATATGGTAAGTGAGTAGGCTTTTATCTCCTTGCCGTCTGCTTTTTCTATGGCTCGCTCTTTTAGCTCATCAGCTCTAGCTTGCAGGGCTTTTATCTGCTTGTTTATTGCGCTAAGCTCATCACTTAGGCTAGCCCACTCATCATCTAGCTTACTATCCTTATAAGTGGCTTCAAATTCATTCCATGCTTTTATTAGACGCTTTATCGCCTCGTCATCTCGTTTTATGGGTAAAGTGATAATATCAAGCTCAAAGCTATCGTTTAAGCGCCCCACGCAAAATATGCAGTTTTTAATATTGCAGGCGTAAAACTGGTGCTGGATTTGCCAAAAGTATTTCTCACTTGGCGCTCCTGTTTGCTTTACATACTCATACTCATCAGAGCTAAACTTAATCTCGCAAAACGTATCAGCCCCTGCGTCATATCCATCAAGGCTAGCACAAAAGCGCCCATCATCATCGCTTTGAAATACCGCAGGCTTTAGATTTAAACTCATCGTATCATTTAAATGCTCTCGCAATCTAGGCTCATACTCATGCCCCAGCCGCATGGCTTCGTTTACGTACGTGTTTGATTTAGCATTGCCGTATTTTTGCGCTGCTAGCTCATATGGCTTAATAAAGCCTACTCCCATAACAGCCCCAGCCTCGCTTGCGTTAAATTTATCACGGCGAAACAGAAGCCACTCAGGGCTATTTTGTGTAAGGTTAACAATCATCTCTGCCCTCGCTCCATTTTTCACACTCCCCAGTTTTTAAATTTATTACCACAGTTTCGCCATTTTTTACGCTCTCTAGCAGGGCTTTTTCAGCTTCGCTTATGGTGCGGCGTTCTTTATTTCGCTCTCGCTCGTGCCGTAGCTGGGTCTGTAAAATTGCGATTGAGTTTTGTGCGCGGCTAAGCTCCTTTTTTAGGGCGAAATTACTGCTATTTGCATTTTCAAGGGCAGTGCGTAGGCTTAAGTTTCGCTCTTTTAGCGTGGTTAGCTTTACATTTAGCTCATCATCAAAATCTGTGATTATTATTGTTTTCATATGTTTTCCTTTATGTGATATAATTTTTTCAAATTTAACCCAAGGGGCAACTTGTGAGCTTTGAAAGTGTTTTTAGCTTTTTAGATTTCGTGTTGGAAAATAAGTTGTGGGCGTTTGCCTGCTTTGGTGTGGGCTTTTTACTCGGATATGGCATAAGCTACGCTAAGACCTTTATCGATACAAAAATAGCAAGGCTTGAAGCTACGCAGGCTAAAAATGAGCTAAAAGCCCTGCAAAGGGAGCTAGAAAGCACCAAGGCTGAGCTTAAAGTAGCTAATGAAAAATACGAGCAAAAGCAGTCTGAGCTAAGTGATTTCGTGCATAGGCACAATGCAGAAATCACAAAAGCAAACAACATAATTGCACGCCTAACGCCCCAACGCACACCACCACCCCACCAAAGCAGGCGAAGCGATAGCGAGTATATGCACGAGCATTTTGGCTATTAAGTCACTCACGATTAGCGTGTCTTTTACCACGCCACTTACCGACTGCTCGACCAATCAGCCAGCCAAAAACAAAGGTCAATAGGGTAAAAAGTAGTGCTGTTTCTGCTTCGGTCATCATTACTCCTTAAATTCTCGTAATATCCACGCCATAAGCTTCACGCCACGCCTGCTTGTGATAGGCTTTGACTTCGCCATAGTTTTCATCATCGACATTCTTTCGCTCAAGCCCTAGAGCTTCACTTACTCCCTTTAGCAGACGCCACGAGTAGTCTTTTTCGTGCTTGCCTGTAGCTTTGGCTACCTTTTTAATGCTCGCATAATCCTTACTTAAATCAAGCTTGATTTTAAGCCGCTCAACTTCTCGTGTGGCACTGCTAGCCGTTGCCATTGCAGTAGCCTCCCTTTTTGAGCCTATCCACGCTTTTGCGGCTAGGGCTTCATCACGTTGTTGCTCTAGTGCCTTGCTCTTTTCTTGCTCGATTTTTAAATTTGTAGCTAGTTCGATAACTAGGTCTGGGTTTTTTGCTAGGTCTTTAATGCTAAGCTTTGGCTGGATTATATAATCGCTCGCCCAGTCTCTAAAGGCTATGGTTTGTGGTGTCTCACGCAGCTTAAAGCCTAGTGTTACGACACCTTTTTTAGTCCAAAAGGTTCTATCTGCACCACCGTGACAATTTGTCACAGTGTAAAAATGCACGTTTTCTAGGTATTCGCCACGACTTTTTTGCTGGCGTATCGTGGCTTCATCTACCCCAAAGCCTTCAGCCACTTGCTTATTTGATAAGCTCCAACTATCTTTAAACTCAAGTATCTCAAGCTCAACATTGTTAAATTTAACTAGGTTCATACTTTATCCTTTCGTTTTTATTGTTTCTATTGTAGTTATTAATCTTTTATTTTCGGCATAGACCTCTGCAAAGGCGGAAAAGGTCTCAAATGCAACCTGCCGCCAATCTGGCTCTTTGCCTTTTTTGCCAAAAAACCCCACAGCAATTTCCTCAAATTTTTGCCGTAATGTCTGTTCTAGTTCGTTCATAATTTATCCTTTAAATTTAATTTTCACCTTGGCTTAGCTTTTGAATAAACTCAGGCTTACCATAAAAAGCAAACTCGCCCATTAGCTTGCTCGCTTCGCCTTGCTTGTGTAAAAACTCACTTAGCTTTGCAAGGCGTTCTTTTAGCTCACGATTTGCAGCTCTTAGATTGTCTCGCTCGGCTCTTGTGTGTTTAAGCAGGCTATCATTTTCACCTATTTGCCACAGGATTTTAGCTCGCCTAAGCTCAGCTAGCTCTTTTTTAAGCTGGGTCAGCTCATCACTTGGCGTCCTAGCTTCGATGACTTCGACTTCTAGGGCTTGGCACCTAGCTTGCAGGGCGTAGTTTCTAGCTTGCTCTGCGTCAAGCTGTAGTGCTAGGTTGTTTATTTTGGTGTTATGCTGGACGATTTGAGAGCGGTAGCCGTTTATGCGGTATTTCTCCTGCTTGGCTTGCTTTTTAATAAATGTTTGGCAGTCGGCGATTTGATTTACCAGTTGTAAATTTTTTTCTCTTGCGTGTCTTGCATTTTCAAGTTCTGCGTTAATTGATTTTTCCAGCTCACGCTCTGCCCAAAGTCTAAAGTTTTTAGCTTGTGGGCTTCTGATAAACATACCGAGCTTTATTATGCCACGAAGTGTCCATTTTATAACTGGGCGGTTTTTTGCGTTTAGCTCTGTAACAAAATGGATAGGCTCTACAATCTCGTCGGAATGTCTATTTTTTGTTTTGTTTATTGAATTTTTATCACTTCCGTATTGCTCTGCGACAAAATCTACACTAAACAAAGGTGCTATAACTGGTGATACTTGAGAAAATAAATCCTGCATTTTTTATTCCTTTTAAGAATTATTTTTGCAGAATTATACACTTTTAGAGAATATATGTCAAGTATTTTATTGCTTTTAGAGAATATTTTTAATTTTTGTATATTCTTTTGGGGTATTTTAATAAGGACAAATTGTCCCTATTAACTTCTAGCTTTATCAATTAAAGCGAAGGCTTGGTTAAATTTATCTAGCCTATCCTTTATTTGCTTGTGTTCTATCAAAAGCTTTATAAATTTGATAGCCCATTCAGGTGGGTTGCCGTCTTTCATTGCCCATTTTGCAGGCATTCCACTACTAACCCCCATTCTCTCCGCTAGCTCCTTTTGCGTAATACCTAGCTCAGCGCATACTTCTTTTACTATGTTATTACTCCCCTTTGTCTCTTTCTCCATTGCTATCCTTTCTTTGGGTTGTATTTTTCTGGTCTGCCACACTCATCAAGCAAAGCCTGTTTTAGGTGTGATTTTTTAATCTCCCTGTGAGATGTGGCGTTTTGTATTAGCTCTGTGGCGTATTTATGCCTATTTGGTGGTGTTAGTAATATAAGCGGCTTTTGCGGAGCTAGGCGTTTTAGCATCTTAATAGTGCTGACTAGGTCTGTGTCGGCTGTTATTAAAAATGCTTTGTCAAAGCGGTCTGTTAGGGCGTGTTTGATTAAATTTATTGCGATATTGATGTCGCTTTGCTTTTCTTCGTGGGTTTGGTAGCTTTGCTTGCATATCTTGCATTTTGCAATTTTCTTTTTAAATTTGCCAAAAATAGGTGTAACCCCTGCTTTTTGCAGTGCTTTGGTGTAGGCTTGGTGTCTTGATAGCTTTTCTTGAATATGTGTAGGGCTAGCGGTAAAATAAAAAACCTGCACCAGCTCGTCGCCGTCTTTTAAAAAACGCTCGCAAAGCTTGCGTAAGTCTAGCCATTTTAGGCTATCGTCTTTTAAATCATCAATAGAGTGGTAGAGATTGTATCCGTCAATGTAGGCTATAACTCGCATAAGTCCAAGCCTCCATTAAAAAGAGGCTCGGTTAATAGCCGTAGCTATTAAGTTGTGTGGGGGAATTTTAACAATACTACACTTAAAATAACTTTTATTCATTTACTTTCGCCTCTGTTTTTTAAAGCTATTATATCAAAAACACGTTAAAAGCACTTTTGCAAGCTCTTTTAAATTTATTTTTCGTATTTTTAGGAAAAATAGGACGGATTTTAAATCCGCGTGCCTATTCTTTGGCTTCTCTAATAAACATAAACATAATGTATTGATTTAAACTTACGCCTGCTTCCTTCGCCTTAGCTTCTAGCTTTTCTTTGAGCTCTTGTGGTATTTTTATTTGTAGATTGTAGCTTGTATTTGTCTCTTTCTCCATTTTAACTCCTTTAAAATTTAAAGCTCTGAATGTAGGTGCTAATGAGTGCTTGTGTGGCGTTAGCCAGCAGGCTTTTAGCTCCGCTTTGGGCAGCTTGTTTTAGCAACTCGCCATTACTCTTGTGCTTTTGGTCTATGCTGGGTGGCACAGACTTTAACACACCTAAGCCCTTTAAGGTTAGACGCACATCACTAAAGCTTCCTCCCACCAGCGGTGAAGCCTTGATAAAGTCATACTCGAGTAAAAAGTCAAGCACAGCACCCACAAAAGCCAACTCATCACTGCCTTTTGGCTGGGGGTTCTTGCTGGCTAGCTCATCAGCCATAGCTTGCGTATCAAGGTCTATCTCAAAAGGGAAGGCTTCGTAAAGCCTAGCCAGTATAACGCCTGCGTAATAGTCAAATTTTTCTATGTTGCTCTGGCTCATTTATGCTCCTTTAAACTATTTCTATTATTATACAAAAAGCCCCTTTAAGGTAAAATGTTTTGCCGACAAATACGCCATTAAAGGAGACAGAATGGATAACGAGAGTGTTGTAATTTTAGAAAAAATCTTAAAAGAGCTTCGGCAGGTAAGTGCAGTCATTACTGCTTTTGCGGAAACTACTTTAAGTGATGAAGAGTTTAACGAGTTTGAGCGTAGGTATCATAATACGCTAAGGCTCATTTCAGATGATGAGGACTGATAGTCGTTTTCTGTCCTAAGTTGCCTGTTTGGGCTGTTTTTTGGTGTTAGTGTGATTTGCACTGATACATCATAGCCTGTAAGGTCGGCTAGCAGGCTTCTCGCTACGTCGATAAGCTCTTTATCTGTTATGTCGTTTTCCTTGCAAAACGCCTTTAACTCTTCGCTGGTCATTTATGCTCCTTTAAATTTAGTTTGGTTATAATTGCTTTGTCTTGAAAAGAATTGTAAGCCTTTGGGGTTTAGACTTCTTTTCAACAAACAAAGGAAAAGATTAGTCCCCTACGCTTTGCGTGTGGCTCGGATACCCAGCCTCTGAGCTGGGATATTTTATTATATCTCTTACAAGCTTATCCGCAATAGTGTTAAAATCACTCTTTAATACAGAAATATCAGCAAATCCAATAACCCTACGAGTATCAAAAAGCCTTACCTGACTTAAAAGTGCGCTCTGTGCTTTGCCTTGTTTGTCGGTAAAGATGTGATATAAAAAGCCCTTTTTGTTTGTCTTTGAGCTTAGCGGTATGCCGATAAAGGCGTTGTTGTAAATCTTTGAAAGCACTAATACAGGTCGCCTAAAATCAGGCTTTTTACCATAGATTTCGCTACCTATATTTTTGCCTACTTTTACCCAATACACCCTGCCTAGCTTTACCATTTTTGGCTTATCTTTCTGAGTTTGCTTTTTAATCTCATTCCACTGGTTAAACTCGTTATTTTCGCTCATTTGTTTGCCTTAAATTCAATAAGGCAATATTTTACCCCAAAACGTGGTTAAACTAAAATATCCCACCCTAAAGCCGTCTAGGGTTAGAGCCAGCAAGGGACTGCCCCTTGCCTTTTCACCGTGGCTGCTGTCTTTTCGTTCTAAAGATAAATTTAATAGTAACTAGACGGCTTAAGGCTGAGTATATTTATTGTCCCTGCTAGCTGGCTTTACTAGCAGGCGACATTACATTTTTTTGGTCGGCGTGAAATAGCAGAAAATACGCCGTCAAGGTAAAAAACGCTAATTTAAAAACACCCTGCGTTAGGGGGTGCTGGTGCTGGCTAACAGACGCTAGGGCTAGCTTAAAGCTATTAAGTGCTTACGCACAGGCTTTCTAAACGTCGCCTTGGGTAGGCTTATGGAGTGTTAGCTCCCTTCCGATTAACCTGTATTTAACGTGCTGTCGGTCGACGCTCTGATACAATCTCGGCGATTTACACGATATGGGTTTCCCAAGCCCTTAAAAAGTGGCGGTAGTATTTTTCTGCGCTACGGCAGGACATCCGCCACTTGTTAAAGGTTTTGGGGCTTAGCTCTGTAAGCCCTCTAAAAAGGCTTTTGAAAGCTTTTTGAGTATTTGCTGTGCCTCGTCCTTGCTGTGGGTGTTTTCTCTGCACTCTAGCATTTTGCTGGCTAGGGCGTTTATATCTGCTTGGGTCATTTTGTCTCCTTTGGTTTTGGTTGAGGTAATTCTACAATATGTAGTATAAAATAAAACTTAAATATACTACATTTTTTAAAAAATATTGTAGTACATTTTCTGCTATAATTTCACTAATAAGTTATGAAAAGGATAAGATGAGCCAACTAGACAGAGCTAAGGAGTATTTGGGATTTTTAAAATTTTGGTTAGGAGTGGCAGTAGGCTCATTTGTAGCTTTGCTTGGGTGGCTAAGCAGTAGTTACAAAACAGCTGAACCTATTTTTATTGCCGCAGCTGGAGCTGGTATGGCTCTGCTTGGGCTTTGGGTTGTTTGGCTAAATAGACGAGTAAAAGCAAAATTAGACGAGATAGAAAAACTTTAGGAGATTATAATGACGTTTGGCGAAATAGTTATTTTACTAGGGCTTGTGGGGCTTATGTTTATTATTTATGACGGCATTAACGCCATAAAAGACAGCAAGACAAATTAACTTTAAGGGGAACAGACATGACAATAACTTTACAAGATAGCCCAGCGAATTTTGTAAATGAGCTTAAAGCGTGGCTAGCTAGTAAGGGACAAAGGGCGGAGATAATCGAACAAGACGCCAGCTATCCTGAGCTAGACGTGGCAATAGCAGAGCTTGAAAGCGGAGAGTGTGAGGTGTTTAGTGATTTTAATGAATTTAAAAGGTCTTTAGGGGCTTAGACTTGATTTATAAAATCAAATACTCAAAGAAATTTAAAACTTCATTTAAAAAGTTAAACATCAAATCACAAGAGCTGGTTTATGAAGTGATTTATAAGCTAGCAAACGACAAACCACTTGAAACAAAACACAAAGACCACGCATTAAGGGGCAAATATTCAGGCTTTAGAGACTGCCACGTCTTGCCTGATTTGGTGCTAATATACCGCAAAGATAAAGATGTACTAGAGCTTGCTTTAGCTAATGCGGGTAAGCATGCGGAAGTATTTAGATAGATTAGCCTAAACAACAAAGGCAGGGGGACTACAACCCCTTAATATACGCCTTTGTCCCTATGGCAATGAGTGCTGAACGCGAGATGCCTAAACTCGCTGCGGCTGCGTCAATTTCGTTTATCACGCTCTCTTTTAGGGTGATTGTTACGTTTTTGGCTTTGTCGCTCAGACTTTGCTCTAGTTTTGGCTCTGGGATATTCGTGCCATCCTCAAGCAAAGGCTCAATGGCAGCTTCAAATGCCAGCCTTAAATCATCTATGGCTTGGGCTGGAGTGTCGCCATCGCCCCAAAATGTGATTTTTGCTCTTAAAAAATCAGGCATAAATGCTGAGTATCCGCCCCCCTCGTCATCAGGTATCTTTTTAACTTCTATTGTATAAGGTAAATTTAAATAATAGCTTAAATCTTTTTTCATCTTACTCCCCTTTTATGGCTTCTAACACAAGTTTAACATAGCAAATTTTAACAGGCTTGTTGTATGGTATGGTAAGCTGGGCTCCGTTTGTGTTTTTAAAGGTATGGTGCGAGCCTTTAACGCTACGTAAATGCCAGCCGTGAGCTAAAAGCAGGCTTTTAATAGTCTCAAGGCTTGCATTTTTTGGATTATTTTTAATCTTTTCTAGTAGCTTGTCTTTTTGGCTCACACTATCCCCTTACATTTTATAAGTGTATTATACTTGTAATGCACTTATAAAATGCTTAGAATTTCAATAATATAAGCCTTTATAACCTTGTCGCCCTTTTTTAGAATTTTTATTTTTAATTTCACTGGCTCTTTGTTTTCAGCTTTTCTGATTAGCTTTATTCTTTCATCTGCTGATATTATATCTGAATTCAATAGTAGCTTAAAGTCTTGCAATTTAAATGGCTTGCCGTCTTTTAAAAAATCCTGATTAGCAATAAGCCCATCTACTATCTCAAAATGCTCGCTCTCGTCGTTGCTAGCCCTACTAGAGCGAAAAGTATCTGCGTGCGTTAGTGGGGTTTGGTCTTTGTATATTTCTGGGTTTATGTATGCTACTTCGTCATTTTCCAATATGGAAGTGATAGCTCTTTTGCTTGCATTTGTAGCCCTTTCTATGTCCCTGTTATCCTTTACTTGACTTAAGGCATCGATTACCGCTTTTAGCCTGGTCGTTTCTTGATTGCTTTGTATCTGGGCTATATCTTTGTCTATCGACCTTGAATAAGAATATCCACCAGTAACGGCTGCAGCAATACAAATCAGAACAACCATACTTTGCCAACCATTCATATTCTCTACCGCCTGCCTTAAAAAATCTGTAATGTCTGCCTTTATACTTAGACACCCTTTATTGAGATGAAATTTTAGCACCTCTTGGCTTATATTAATATCAAAATGCTTGTTAATAGCCATTATAAAATCATCATAGCTTTTTTGATATTCCACTATAAGCTGAGCTATCCTAGCGTCTATTACGCTTGGGTCATAGTCTTTAAACCTGCCACCATCTAGCTTTATTTCGTAGTTTATGCCACTAATGTGTTATTTGTATATCTCTTGGATTTTGCAGCAGACTTTCTTTTAACGTTAAAAACTCTTGCAATGAGCGAATACTAATTTTATTTTCTTGCATTATAATCTCCCTAAAAAATCTTATTTTCGCCGTCTTTTTATGGGGCGTATAACTTGCACCACTCTAGCCATTTCTAACTGGCTATAAACTGCTTCATCGTCAATATCAATAGTTCTAGGAAAAAACTCAGGGCTGTTATTTATAGGCTTGAAAGTGATGGTGTTATTGTTGTCTTTATTATAAATTTTTATCGCAACCTCATTAAATAACCTATAATAGACCAAGTCGCCGTCCTCTAATTTATCAAACTTATCACATACTACCACATCTCGGTCGCAGATTTCAGGATACATACTGTCGCCAGTCGCCACTACCGCAAAAAGTCCCTCACGCCACATTTTATCAGGGTAGTATACTTGTAATGCAATTATAATATTCTTAGTTTATTCCTTGGTCGCTTAGCAAAAGTCCACTTTTTAGGCTAAGCTTGCCACAAACTTTAGCTAAAATTTCAAAGTTATCAACTTCTGGGTCAATTATAAACTCTCCATAGCTTAAGTTCATACTAATTGTTTTTACCTTTTTACCTAAAAAAGCAAGCTTTTTTACCATCACGGTATCATCTACCCTAAAGACATAAATTCCATCTATTGGTTGAAAGTGTCTGCCAGCGACCATTTCAACAATCACAAAATCCCCATCGTAATATTCAGGCTCCATGCTATCGCCAAAGCACCTAAAAGCCTTAATAAATTTAGGATTTGGGTAGTAAAGTTCAAGTACACTTTTGTGTATTGCTAGACGGTTTTCAACTTCAAAGTTATTATCAAATACCCCAGTGCTACCGCAACCAGCTGGCATAGAAAAAGCGTCAATATACATTATCTCATCTTTTGCCTGCTCTGCTTTTGCTATCTTATTTGGGTTATCACTAAAAAGCATATTTGCATCCTTTTCCCCACAAATGGCTAATGCGAAACTGATAAAATCAGGGCTTGGGGTGCGCTGCCCGCTCCTGTAGGCTTCGACTGTCTTTTTAGAAGTATCTACTCCGTAATCATAGCTTAGCTCAGATACTCTTGCAGAGCTAAGACCAGCTCGCTTAAACATATTTGTTAGCCTTTTTGCAAAATCGCTCATAATATACTCCTTATTTTATTGATGTAAATTTATCACAAAATGTAGTATTTATTTTAACTAAATCGTAGTAATTTAAAAAAACTTTAATGCTACTTAATGTAGAATTATCTTTATGGATACGAAAAAGCGAATTAGAAAATTTTTATTTGAATGTGGCAAGTCAAAAAGAACTATTGAAAGTTACTTTTGTGGTAGTCGTCGCCCTGATGGCGATACTAGAGAACTAATAAGGGTCAAATTTAAAATACCCACTAGTGTGTGGGGAGACAGACAAAAACTTATTGAGTTTGGATTATTGCGAGCCAAAAAGACACCCAAATGAGCGAGTAAATGACTAACTATACCACAAGGGGCTATGAGAGTGAATAAGCAAAAGGAGCGCACATAAAAACTATACAAACTGCGATAAATTCAGTGCTTGATAGGTTTTTTAGCACTCATGAAAAAGTCAACAAACCAAATAAAAAAGGAGGCAAAAATGAGTTCACCAGAAAAAGAAAAAATGCAAGAGTTAATAAAAGAGATAGATGAGTTTATAAAAAGCAGTGAGGAAAAGCAAAAATGATGAGCTTTGTTTTAAACGTGCTGGCTGTGGTTGTGGGGCTTGGGCTATTTTACGCCTTACCGCTACTGTTTGGGCTAATTTGCTTTGTTTGCATATTAGGCAGCGTGCTAATAAATGAGTGCGTAAGAATATTAAATTTAAAGGCAGAAAAATGAGACTAAATTATAAAACACCCGACACGCTTGAGATTATTCTTTTTAGCGCTTTAGTGGCGTATTTGGTTTATATGGCAATAAAATAAGGAGCGAACAATGGCACAGAAAAAATACTACTGGTTAAAATTACAAAAAGACTTTTTTAAAGACCCACGTGTGAAAAAGCTCCGCCGTATAGCAGGTGGGGATACGTATTGTTGCATATACTTGATGATACTACTTCATAGCCTAGAAACCGATGGGATAATAACCTATCAAGGCATAGAGAATAGTTTCTCTGCTGAGCTAGCTCTGATATTAGATGAGGATGAGACAAATATCGAAGTAACACTAAGCTATTTATTAGCTCAAGGCTTAATGGAGCAGTTTGACAATGAGTATGTATTAAACCAAACTGTAAATTTAATCGGCTCAGAATGCGAAAGTGCAAGACGTGTAAGAGCTATGCGAGAAAAAAGAGCAGATAAGCAAATTTCAAAAAATCAAAAAGCCCTAAAAAACGACGTTTGCGATGAAAAAGCGTTACATTGTAACGCCTCTGTAACAGAGTGTAACGAAACTGTAACGACAGAGAAAGAGATAGAGTTAGAGAAAGAGATAGAGTTAGAAGTCGCTATCGCTCCTAATGCGTGCGTGCGCACGTGCGAGAGCAAAACGACATCGCAGCAAGAAAAATCAAAACCCAAAGGCGATAAATTCAAAAAACCCACAGTCGATGAGATAGCCAGCTACATAAGCGAAAGGGGCTATGACCTAGACGCAGAGCATTTTTACGACCACTACGAGAGTAATGGCTGGTGTGTAGGCAAGGCTAGGATGAAAGACTGGAGGGCAACTGTACGAAACTGGGCGAGAAATCCTCTGCCAAAGGCTAGCAATAAAGCGCAAGGCTATCAAAAGGGGCAGCTAAGAGATGACATAGACTACGCAAAATATGGCTTCCCCGTGGAGAGTGAGATAATCGAGGGTGAATTAATAGCCCATAATAGCACGCAAACGGCTCATAATTTAACAAACGCACCTTTAGCAATACCAAGACAGCCACAAATAGGCAAAATGGCTTTAAGCGCTTCAAATGAGCCTAAAACAGTCCAAGGGGGTTTATGATGAAGCTAAATGAGCGACAGCAGATAATCAAATACGCCCTAGAGCTAAATGACGTGGGGGCTTTGGTATGGGATAGGACGCTAGCTAACGTAAGCCAAAGTGAGCTGTTTGAATTTTTTAGTTTCAGGCTTCAATTTATCGCCCCAATGGTAAGCAAAGAGCTAGCCACTATGCAAGCACTTAGGGCATATGAGAAGCTAAAAACTCTAAGAGCACTAAAGGCTGGGTATAGGGTATTTGAGAGCGTGCAGGCGTTAGAGAGCTTTGTTAAGGAGCATTTTAGAGGTGAAGCCTTGTCAAATGGTGGCGATGGTAGTGGATTTTTTGAGTACGGCATAATCTCAGTCGATAATGACGGTGAGCTAAGAAACCAACACGTTATCGTAAACGGAGCATATCAAAGACTAAATACAACTGAAGCGGCAGATTATTACAACTGGCTACTTGATAATCAGCATAAAATAGGCGATATTAAGCGATATACGACTGAGGAAGTAGCGAAAATAGATAAAGAAATAGAACAAAAAAAGAAAGAGCAAAATCAAAAAGCACAAGAAGCAGCAATAACGCTAAGTGCTAGCAAAAAAGCAAACCCAAATGTGGCTATGCTGCCGCAGATGATAGCAAAACTATCACAGGCAAAAAGGATAAGTGCGTGAGTGTTGATAAGACGCGTATCATCATAAAGCTAGAAAGCGGCATTAAGCCTATGGTTTATTTTTTAGACAGTGAGGGCAAGCGGCTAAATGAGGGCTATCTTAGCGTATCTTTAGGCACAGCGGTAAGTGAGCTAATTACAATGCTAAATGAGGCTAAAAAGCAAGCGTGGAGTAGGAGAATGAATAAAGCGCAAGGAGAGCTGGGGATATGAAAATGCGTAAACTATCCGCGCAAAAGTGTGAAGCTGTGATGATATTTAAGCATGCGATGAGCGGGCGGTTAAATTTAAAAGCTGGGGCTATGCTAGAGCAAAGACTTAAAGCACTTGATGAAATAGACGCTGCTTTAAAGCGTAGCCAGCTAGAAAAAATAGAGCAAGATAGAGTGATACAGTGGGCTAGGAGCGTGGGGTTAGTGTGCTTTAGAATAAGCAACGGCGACGGTAAGAAAAGCGCTGTGGCAGGGCGTCAGGCTAAGCTAAATGGGGTGCTTGCTGGGGTCAGTGATTTGCAGTGCATACACCTAGGGCGAAAGAATTTATTCATAGAGATGAAGCGACGTGGCGGCAAGCCTAGTGATTTAAGCGAAGCTCAAAGGGCATTTGGGGAGTTTGTAAATGCGAGCGAGAATAATGCTTTTGTAGTGGGGTATGGAGCAGTTGATGCGATAGGAAAGATAAAGGGGTGGCTTGATGCCTAGAATAGCAGGCAAAGAAAATGATTTTTTCATATTCTTGCAAGAAATTCTAACCAAAGAACAACTACAAGCCGTACAGTGGCGTTTTATGGGTTGCAGTGTTTATATCCCAAAGCCAAATCATAGTCGACTTGTTTTAGAAAAATACTTTTTAAAGTCCAACAAATATCAAGGAAATGTTAGTAAAAAAATCATAGCCCAAGAAATTCAAAGTGAATTAGAAAAACTTGATATAAAACTAAGCGAGGAACAAATCAAGGAAATAGTAAAATATGGCGAAAAAGCAAAAGCTAGAAATAATAAACGATAAAACAATAGTCAGCATAAGCACACTTATTAGAGTTGCCACAGTGCTTGGGTATACCCAAATGGCAGAGCCACATAAGGTAGCTGAGCTAATAGATGAGGGGCTACCTACGTATGAAAGCGGCAAAGAAAAAAGCTTTGCGCTAGAGGACTGCCTAATCTGGTATCAAGAGAATGTGCTTGAGTTTGATGATTTAAAAAGTGCAAAACTAAAAAGCGAAATAGAATACAAAAAGAGCCAAACAACTAAGATAAATTTTGAATATAAAATAGCCCGTGGCGAGTTTATTCCAGTTAAAGAGTTAAGTCAGCAACAAGCCGAATTAATAACCTTTATTAAAAACTGGGATAAAAACTCCCTAAAAAATATAAAAGAGCCTGAGCTTAGGGGCAAAATAGACGCTATTTACAAGCAAAAATGGGAAAGTCTAGCAGAGGAGCTATCTATGTTAAAGCAAAAAGAGCTAGATAAATGAGCTTTAAAATTACCCAAAGAATGATAGCTGCTTGTGAGTACAAAGACTTTATACCGCCTGATGAATGGGCGTTAAAATACTATCATTTTGATAAGACTTCAGCCGTGGGTGTTGGTAAATTTAACTTTAAACACGCCCCTCATCAAAAATTGCCACTTCACTACATAGGCAAAAATGAAGTAAGAGAGATAACACTTTGGGTAGCTAGTCAAACAGGAAAGACTACGATAGCTATGATAGCCTTAAATTGGTATATGGATAATAGAGGTGGCAATGCTATGTTTTTCTTGCCAAGTGATGAGCTAGTAAATAGCACCGCAACAAACAGAATACTCCCAGCCATTGCAAAGACCCCAAACGCACAATCACTAATAGCAGAGAAAAAAGAGCGTGGCTTACGAGAAAATACCAAAGACATACGCTATCTAGGCGGAAGTGTTAGAGTGCTAAGCTCTACTAAAAGCGCAAACAGAAAATCAACCCCAGCAGCATTTATCATAATGGACGAAATTAGCGAGATGAAGCATGAACACGTAATGGAAATAAGCGAGCGCGCTAAAACCTACGAGCAATATGGAGCAAAAATCATAAAAACATCTACTGCTATGCACGATGATGACCCCATTGTATTTGCTTATGAAGCAAGTGAGGTTAAATTTGAATACTCATTAAAATGCCCATATTGCTCCAAAAGCCATATCGATAATTTCTTAGAAAATATCAGATACCCAAACATTGATGAGTTTGATTTAGAAAATGAAAAAACCCCAAGACTAAAGCTAGCCGCATATGCTCAGCTAGCTAGTAAAAGTGCTAAATATGAATGTCCGCATTGTAAAAAGCTATGGGACGATAAAGATAAGGATAATGCGATAGACGCTGGTGCGTGGGTGAGAACTTCAAGCGTTGACACTGGTAGAAGCGTGGGCTTTAAGGCTAGCTCATTTATATCTAAATTTGTCAGCATAGCTGAGCTTACAAGGCAGTTTTTATTATGCGATAACGACGAGCAAAAAGCAGCGTTTTATCGTGGCTGGCTAAATCAAATTTATACCCCTGAGATAAAAACTACACCCCTAAGCGAACTTGAAAAGCTAAGAAATAAAGAGCTAAATCAAAATAAGATACCAGATGATACTGTAGGGCTATTTGGGGCAATAGACGTACAAAAAGACCACTACTATTATCTTGTTATGGCAGTAGATAGTAAATTAAACAGGCATATTGTTGATTGTGGTAGGTTTAATAGTGATGTTGAGCTTATAAATTTTGTAGCTAGTGTTGGGTTTTTTAGAAAAAGTGATAACAGCGAAAAAGAGCCAGTTTTTATTGAGTGCTTTGCAATTGATAGCGGCTTTAAAACAGATGAAATTTATCAGCTATGTTATAACTTAAACCATTTCTTTGATGATTACAGCCCACAAAAAGAGCGTATTTTGGCAAATAGGCAGGGCGAGCTAATAACAGCTATACCGATTAAGGGCGCAAGCACAAACAACAGCAACACAACAGGCGATTTAGGGCGCATAGTCTCGATTGATAAAGACATAAACGGAAAGGCGTTTGAGGGTGGACTAAGTCTGCACGTAATAAATACTTATCTATGCAAAGACACACTAATGACGCACCTTGATAATCAAATAAACGATAAAGACGCAGAACGGCTACAGGTATATCACAAAGCCCCAGAGAGCTTGCTAAAAAGCCTTGTAAGCGAGCATAAGGTACAGGTAAAATCAACCAGTGGCAAAGTCATTTTTGCATATGAGCCAATTTCGGCGCACCCATTTAACCACTACCTAGACTGTGCCACATACTGCTATTATCTAATAGCTAGATTTAATGTGCGCTTTAGAGCTAGCGCATATGCAATTAGTATGTCAAATAACTCAGTATCAAATAAAGATAAAACATCAAAGACAAGGGATTATTTGGATGAGTTTTAGCCAGTTTTTAAGCTCTATCTCATAGCGCAAACGATATAATAAGAAAATGAAATTTGAAGTATCTTTTATAAATGAGACGGCAGAAGCGGAGTTTTTAAGCTTGCCTGATGGTTTAAAAGCTCGTGGCGTGTATATGATTGATATGCTTGAGCTTGGCTTGCGTGGTGAGCCACATACCAAAGCTTTGGATGATGGGCTATTTGAACTACGTATTAAGTCCAAAGAGGGCATAGCAAGGAGCCTATTTTGTTATCAAATCGGCTCACGCATAGTGATTTTACGCACCTTTATTAAAAAGGACAATAAAATCCCAAGCAATGAGCTAAAAATCGCCAAAGCTAGACTAAAGGAGCTAAATGATGATAAGCTTTAAACAGACTAAGGATAAGCTACTAAAAGACCCAGCCTTTAAGGCGGAGTACGAAAAGGCAAAAGTCGAGCTAGAAACGGAGTTTGCCCTGCTTGATAGCCTAAAGCAGGCTAGAAATGAGAGCAAACTAACTCAGGCTGAAATAGCCCAGCGTATGGGGACAAAACAATCTGCCGTCGCTAGACTGGAGGCTGGCGTGTTTAATGCCAAACTAGATACCATTATCCGCTATGCACGAGCGATTGGGCTAAAAGAGCTTAAGATAGCATTGTAGACTTAATACATAGGGTGGTAGCCACCCTGAAACACAGGATAATAAATTTAAAATCCCATAGGGTGTCAGCCACCCTATGGGACTGGGTTTTAAAATGAAAATTCCCTAGGATTTATTAAAGATTAATCAGCTACAACCTTATATACTATCTTTTCATTATCAGCTGAGATTATATTTATTATTATGTCTTTAAATCTAATCTGCTTTTGTTTAGGGCTGTATAAGAGATTTTGCGAAAAGGCAGGGCGTGCCATATCATCTCCAGTATACTCCCTATACACCATAGTGATACTGTTATCATTTTTGCCAGTGTAGATTATTTCATAGCTTGATTGTTTGGTTTTTGTTGGTTTACGAGTGCTACTAGGGACTTTTTTGTATTCAAATTTAATGTCAGCTTTATCTATTGTGGCGTCGTAGATTTCATTACCTGCAGCTGCTATTTTTAGAATAAAATTATCATCTTTATCTACCATAAGTGCGATTGGGTCTAGGTATGGTATAGTATAAAGCGTAAGCCTTTGATTATCTAGGTCTATCGCGCCAGCCTTAAGAAAAATGTCGTCATCATCAATACGGAATTTTGCGTTTAACTCTGGAATATTTAAATGAAATCGTTTATTAAAAACATAGCCTTTTTTATACCAGCGCGTCTCAGTGTATTCAGAAACTTTTATTATGGCATTACCAACATAGGCGGTTTGTTCTTTGTTTATTTCATAATTTTTATCAAAAACCGTTTCTGTATCATAATAGCTTTGATATGCGTAATTACCAAGCCTTTTGCTAGCAAGATAGCTTGGTGCGTCAACGCAACCAACTATTGTAAAAGCTATAACCAAAAAGACAAATAAACTTACACCTTTAAAGCTTCGTCGTGTAATAGTGCTTGCTTTATCTATACTCATTTTAACTCTCCTATTCTTTTGAATTTATTTATTTTATATTAAATATTCTGAAAAAATTTTAAAATGTGCGTCCATTACTAACGCTTTTTGACCTTTGATTTCAGTAATACTTTTTTATACATTTTTGGATTTTTAAAAAATCGCCATTTAAGCTAAAATGCCTAAAAATACGGCATTAAAAAGATTTTTTGTTTTATGGACTTTATTACGATTTTGGGGAATAATTTCGGTATCAGTTGCAGGAAAGCAGCCCGCAACTGAAATAAATAAGAAAGGAGATTAAAACAAATGCAATCCACTCTGTTTTGGGTTGTTTTAATCTTGTGTTTAATCATAACAGAAGCAAGATAAGAAACAACTTAGCCCTCTAAATAAAATTAGGGGGTGGGGTTGCATTGATTTAATCTCACTTGAAAGGATAGAAAATGAGACGTTTAAAATATGATGAGTGCTTAGAGATAAATAGAAGGTTTAGTTTTAACTTTGCCGAAGTGCCTATAAGTGCCTTTGATAGCCTTTTTAAAATGGCTTGGACTTATACAGATGTTGATTTTTACACAAAATGCGAAGAGTATGAATTTTCTTTGGCTTACCTTGTAAAGGATAAGGCATTTTTTTACGAGCTTAGCAAAAACCAGCTTAGGAAAATCGAGCGTTTAGGCTGGGTAGTTATGGAGATTGATGACGCTATTTATTTTACGCTTGAGCGCATATTTAAATACACGGCTGATTATGAGCGTAGCGGAATAAGTGAAGTCGTAGCCATTAGGCAAGTGGAGTTATTAAAAGCACTTGGGAAAAAAATTGTTTTAGATAGGCTTTAAGATAAAACCCTTTCTAGTTAATCCGTGGTGGGTTGGGTGGGGATTAACTAAGAAAGGAGATTAAAAAAATGCTTTGCGTTGTAATTTTAACGCTAATCGCCTTAATAATTGCTTTGAGTAAGCTTTAAAGGCTAAGGCGTTGCCTCTTGTTTTGCAGGGGGCTACAACGCAGGCAAATTAAATTTAAAAAGGATAACAAAATGAAAAGCGTAGTTTTAGTTTATACTGGCGATAGCTGGCTAAGCCACTCAAGTTTAAATTTGGTGGGTGTTTGCCCTGATATGGATAAGGCGTTTAAGTTACTTAAAAAAGCTTGCAGACGTGATAAGGGGAAAATAGGCTTTATTGATATTAACGCTAGTGAGCCACAAGGGGAAATAATTTATCCTGGCGATGAGTATGGGGCGTTTTGCTTGCGTAGTGTAAAAGTTAGCGAAGTGCTTTAAAAGATAAAAAAGCCTTTCTTTAGTCGTGGGTTGGGAATGGTGGGGACTAAAGAAAGGAGAAATAAAAATGTGTATAGCTATTTTAGCCCTAGTTTGCTTAATAATTGCTTTGAGTAAGCTTTAAAGGCTAGCCCCCTTAATGGGGTGGCTATACACAAATTAAATTTTAAAAGGATAACAAAATGAAAAGAGATACAATTATTAAAAAACTTAAAAAAGTTGATAGCGGTTTTAGTGTTGATGGTAGCATTATCTACCTAGACGGCAAAGCAGTTGGCAATACAAACGGACACCCAAACAATATCTACTTAATTATTTTTTATTCGGTGGCAGATTTGTTAAAGTATCATAGTGGAGAAACCACTTGTTTGTTATAGGTGTTTAAGGCTGGGGGCGGTATAATAATGATACGTAAATGGCAAGAATTAAGCTTAAACGCTTTATTTAATATTGGAGTGGCGTTCTTTGCTGGTGGTGTGTTAAAAATGGCACTAGATACAGGCGTTGTCCTTGGTGCCTTTTTGGTGGCGTTAAATGGTGGGCTGGGGATTTTTCTTTTTAGTCTTGTGGCTTATTACCTAGAGAAAGGGGGCGAAAAATGAGCGGTTGGGATTTTGTTGTGGTGTTGTCTTTTGCATGGGTAGCTTTTGCGGCGAGCTTGTTGGCGTTTGTTGTCATAAAGGATAAAAGAGCAAATGGCAAAAAAGTGCTTGGGGGGAGAAAATGGCAGGCGATGAAATAGCGACGTTAATATCGTGCGTTTTTACATTCGGGGCGGCGTGTGCTTTGGCTTATGTGATTTATACAGACAAACACAGAGCAAAGAGACAAGGGAAAATATATTAAAAGGAGAAATAAAATGGCTGAAATATTTGAGATAATATCTTATGTTATATTGTTTTTAGGAGTAACGCAAATTTTAGCGGCTTTTGGTGTGGTTTAAAAGCCACTCTATTATAAAAGACTTCAGGGGCTAGGGGTAGAAATCTCTAGCCCCTTTTTTATTCTTTAATTTTCTCTAAAGCCTAACTACTAATAAGAATATCAACAAAAATAAACTAGCACTACGGCATACAAGGACAAGTTTATTATATTTGTGCTATCATTTCATCTTAACACAGGACAAGAAAACATCTAATTTTTTGTATAAAAAAAGGATAATTAATTTATTTTTTTAAGTTTAAAATATACATTTTATCAAAAATTATACTAAATTGATATTATGTTGGTTAAGAAAAGCGTCAGTTTTACAAGGTATAATTACGTCTAAAAATTAATAGGTTCTTTGAAAAAACGGGCTTCTTAGGGGTCGTCAGTGCCGCAAAAATATTTTCTCTGTCAGGATTTTAAAATTTTTGCAGACTTTAAAAAAAGTACTATTACGTAGTAATAGTAAAAATTCCAAAGTCTGCAAAAGTACCCCATATTTTAAATAAATCTATTTTTAATCAACGCAATTTTATGCTTGCTAAATACTAATAAATTTAAAGCAACTTTTTATCAAATTCAAATCTGTTTTCTGCCATATTTTTACCTAAAAATTATTCGTTTTTTCTAAGGCTTTAAATTAATTTTATTTTTAAGAAAAAGCCTAAAACCCAAATATACTTAAGCTTTACTTGGCTTTTAAAACTTTAATTCCCCACAAAAACAATATACAATTTTTATAAAATCAAAAAAGGGGCGAAAATGGGCGAAAATCTTGCGGATAACCTACCTAGCACAGAAATTGGCGAAGTAAAGTCTACTGCACCTATTCGCGGAGCTTCTTTAATCTCAAACACTAAGGAGCGTTTAGCGCAAGCAGAGCCTACAACACAAGATTTGCCTAATAAGCAAACAGAGCCTCTAGCCAAATCAATAACCAGCAAAGAAGCCACGCCACAAAATAGCTATGAAACAGATAGCTACACCCTAAAAGACCAGCTAATAGACGTCCGTCAAGCCATAAAAAAATTAATAAACACAAATATCGCAAGTTACAAAATAGGCGAACAAGAGATTGTTAAAAATAGATTAAGAGACCTGCAAGCTAGGGAGCGTTATTTAATAGAACAAATTCAAGACCTAGGTGCTGATTATGACCCACTTAGTGCTCCACCAGCAGTCAAAAAAACATTCATCTCATTCGAAAGATAAAAAATGCTAGCCCAAGTAAAAGATGATTTTAACATCATTTTAGAGCTTGATGAGCTATCTCAAGACGCAATCTACATCCGCTTTAAAACAAACGAACAGATACAGATTAAGTGCGTGTTTGACCTAGCTAAATTTAATCAAGATGATGATGAGCGGCGCACTTTAGTTGATACCGCAGTCGCATATGTAAAGCTAGATTTTAATCCTGAAATTTATGACACAATAATTTGCGATACAAATGAGTATAGGGTTATGCAGTACGCAAAAAGAGGCGCATATTTTAGGCTAAGCCTAGAGCTAAATAGGCGATTTAGCGGCGTACATAGCACAGGTAGGTTTAGATAATGGCTAGCTCCGTTTTTATCACAATTTTAAAAGACCCAGCACTTAAAAAGCTTGATGAGTTAATACAAAAATCCCCAAACTGGGCTAACGAGGCTTTAGGTAAGGTTGGGGCAGCTGTGCGTAAAAACATAGCCACAAAAACACGCTCATACGGCGAGCTAAATACTGGAGTTGGCAACAAAAATGGTCGTGTGCTGCTGTCTAGTCAAGACGACGGAGATAAAAAAATAGCCTTTTCAAGACTAAGCCATAAAAACAATAAATCACAACCCGATATGGGAGAGCTCGCTAGATTTAGGGTATATGACGCAAATCATAAGCTTTTAGTTGGTTTTTTTGATACAAAATCATTTACTCCCACTCTATACAGAAATGGCGAAATTGTCGGCAAAGGCTCGAGAATAAAAGGTATAGCTGGGCTTAAAAAGATAGCTCAAGATTTAGAAGCTGGAGGAAAACAAAAGCTTAGTCAAATGCAAATTAGGCTCTTTAGACGCAGTGGCTGGGGTAGAGCTGCCAAAAAAGGCTACATTACAAGAAGCGCAAGGACTGTCATATCCCCAGTTTTTAATCAAAGTAGTAGCGATATGAAAAGAATTTTTAAAGACACTATTACAAGGGCGTTTAATGGGTAAAGATTTAACACTTAGCCACGAAGCAAGCCAAAGCGCAAGCTTTTATGAGGGTGGACGATTTACACTTGCAAATAGAGATTTTATAAATGCCGCCAGTCCATTTGAAGATGTGGCTTTTTCTGAGCGTGATACTTTGCGAGCTAGGGCTAGATGGTTACACGAAAATAATCCAATAATCTCAAACATAGACCGCACAATAGTCGCCAATGTAATAGGCGGTGGGCTTAAATTTCAATTTAAACTAGGAAGCGAAACCACAGACGATAGTGTAGAAAGATTAAACTCAGAAATAGAGCTAGCTTGGGAAGTGGCAAAAGATGAGCTAGATATTACAGGCTCGGTGCATTTTGATGAGCTATGTAAAATTGCTCTAAAAAATCGCTTTATGGATGGCGAGTGCCTATTTTATCTACCCATTGTTGATGTTGGTTTTGGTGGGAAAGAGCTAAAAATACAGCCCATAGAAGTAGATAGATTTGCACTTGGATACGTTGAAATGACAAACGGCGGCTTTTATGATGGCATAGAGATTGATAAATTTGGCAAAAATGTAGCCTATCACATAAGCGACGGAGCATTTGAAAAAATAAAAATAGCAGGCAAAAATAATAAAAAGATAAGCTCAAGCGTCAAAATACCAGCTAGGGACGCAATTTATTATTTTAAAAAAGATAATAGATTTAGCCAAATTAGGGGTGTAAGCGAATATAAACAGACTATTATTGACCTTAAAAACTTTGCTGCTTTTATGCGCTCAACTATCGAGGGTGCTAGAAGCAGGGCTAATATCGCTTATGTACTTAAAAGACAAAACCCAGAGATGCTAAGAAATTTATCCGAAAAGCCAATTGAAGTAATCAATGGCATATTCGTCCAAAACCTGCGCCCAACGGATACCCTTGAAGTGCTTGACCCTAAAATTGCTGATGATAATTTTGGTGTATTTGTAGAAGCGGTTTTAAGACTAATAGCGTCTGGCAGGGGTGTTAGCTATGAGCTAGCTAGCAGGGATTTTTCTAGAGTTAATTACTCAGGTGGCAGGATGAGCCTACTACAAGATTATAAGCTTTTTGATGATGATTTATTGCATTTTTCAAGAAATTTTTACCGCCCTATTTTTATGCGTTGGCTTGAATTTGAAGCATTAAAAGGAAGCTTTAAATATCTAAGCTATCAAAAATTCTTAGAGCTAAAAAATCAGATAAAAGCGTCTGCTATTTTACTCTACCCGCCACGAAGGGAGTGGGTAGACCCATTAAAAGAGAGCAAGGCGATTGCCACAGAACTAGAATACAACACGACAACTCTTTCAGAAATTTACGCAAGGCGTGGGCTTGACTGGAGAGAGGGACTAAAGCAAATAGCAATTGAAAAAGATTTTGCAGAGAGCCTTGGACTAAGCAGATTTAATAACGCCAAATTAATAGTCAATACTAATGATAAGGAGGACGATAATGAATAATGAATTAGGCGATGAACTGTTAGCTCCACTTGCTATTAGCAAAGAGAGTTTGCTTTCATTTTTGAGTATAAATTTTAATTCAAATCTAAGCGCAAGACCGCAAAGCAGATACCAAAGCACAAAAGAGCAGATAATACTACCAGTAAGCGGAATGATGTTTCGGTATGAAAATGCTTTTACAAAGCTTGGATACGGCATTAGCACACAGACTTTAAAAGAGAATATCAAACAAGCCATTGATAGCGGCGCAGAAGTGTTACTTGTGATTGATAGTGGCGGCGGAGTGGTAAATGGAATTACCGACCTTTGTGATTATGTGGCACAGAATAAAGATAAAGTGAGTGCATTTGTAAAAGGCTACGCCGCCTCTGCTGCTTTTTGGCTTGCTAGCTCTTGTGGGAAAATATACGCTGAACGCTCATCAAGACTTGGAAGCATCGGTGTAGCTAGCGCTATTTTTGACGCCAAGGGTTTTTTTAAAAACCTAGGTATAAACGCCAAAGAGATAGCAAATACACTAAGCCCAAATAAAAGACCAGACCTAGCTACTGACGAGGGCGAGGCAATTTTAAGAGTTGAACTTGACGCAGCGGCTGATATTTTTATTAGTGCAGTTAGCAAGAATTTAAAAATAAGCAAGGAGGACGTGGTAAGCAAATTTAATCAAGGTGGCACAATTACAGGAGAGCAGGCGTATAAGTATGGGTTTATTAATGCCCTTGGAAGTTTAGATGATTTTATTAAAGGAGTAAATATGGATAAACAAGCGATGCAAACGGCTGAAGCCGTATTGCCTTTAAAAGCAGAAAAAAGCGTAGCAGACATCACCCAAAATAGTCAAAAAGCAAGCATAGAGCTTGATAAGTTTAAAGCCCTAAGCGAGTATAGAACCCTCTTAAGCGATGACGAGCACGAAGCATTTGCCAAAGATGAGACAGTAAGCGCACAGGCAATAAAAGATTTTATCTTACAAAAACAGGCAAAAGCTAAAGCACCAGTTGCGTTTAGTCAGGTTATAGTTGGGGATGACCTAGGCAAAGAAGCAAAAAAACAAGATGTAATAGACGCAGTGGCTTTAATGGTAGGCAATGACGCACCAAATGCTAGCAATCAAGCGTATCGTCTAGCAAATAGCGGTAGTCTAAAAGCTATGCTAGCGCATAATAGTGGGCTTGGATATTTAAACAGTGATAGCGATTTTATGTCTGCTATGACTACGTCTGATTTTCCAGTGCTTTTAAAAAGTTCACTATCTCGTGTACTTGAGGACGGCTTTAGTAAGGCGGAGACAACATACCGCTCGCTAGTTAAAGAGGTAGCGCATCCAGATTTTAGGGAGTATACTAGCGTACAAATGCAAGATGTACCAGCTAATGTATGGGATAATCCGCTAGTTGAGGGTGGCGAGACAAGAAGCTTTAGTCTAAGTGAGAGTACAAGGGGCTCTAGGGTTGAAAGCTATGGAGCTAAGTTTAACATAACTCGTCAAATGCTAGTAAATGATGATTTGGGAGCGTTTGTAGGTATGGTACAAAAGTTTGCAAAAAGTGCGGATAAATTTATAAATAAGTGCGTATATGATTTTATCCAACAAAGGGGCAAATATGCTAATTTTACCCTAAAAGACGGACACGCTTTATTTGATAAAACAAATCATAAAAACGTAATAGATGGGGCAAAGTCCGCACTAAGCAAAGAGGCTCTTTCAAGTGCTAGAATAGCAATGAGCAGGCAAAAAGATGAGTGGGGAGAGGATATTAGCATACACCCAAAACTTCTAATAGTCCCACCTGAGCTTGTTGATGTGGCAACAGAGCTTATGGTAAGTTCAGCTACGCTTGAAGCCAACAAAAACTCAGGCGTTAAAAATATCTATCAAGGCGCGTATTCAATCATAACCGACCCAGCACTAAGCGAGCCTGAAGCTTGGTATTTGTTTGCTAAAGAGCAAATTTGTCTTGGCTATTTAAGACAAAATGGTGGAGCTAAGCCTATTATTGAGCTAAAAGATAAATCTTTAGTCGATGGGCTTGTGTATGAGGGCGTACTTGATTTTGTTGTGTATGCAGCAAATTATCAAGGTGTTTTAAAATCCAAAGGCAAAGCTTAAAAGGGAGATAATATGCTAAGAAAATCAGAAACTATTCAAATGGCGCACGATAGTGCTGTAAAGAAAAACGATATTGTGCTAAAAGACGGAGATTTTGCAATGGTTGCGCTTAATGACGCAGAAGCAAACGAGCTTATTGCATATGGGGTTGAGGGTAGCTTTGAGTTTAAAAAAGATAGCGGAGCTAGCCTTAAAGTTGGTGATAAAGCATATTATAAGGTAGCTGAGAAAAGTATCACAAACACAGCAAGTGGGAATAAATTTATCGGCAGAGTGGTACAGGTTGGAGCGTCCACCGTAGAGGTAAAGATAAACACAAAGTAGGTAAAAATGGTATCAAACACAGAGCTTGCAGAGTTTATGCTAAAGGTAATTTTAGCTAATAAAGAGATAGATGAGTATTGCAAAGAGCATTTTAATACATCTTTGCTGCTTTTAGTTGGGGTAGATGTAAATAACGCCCCACAAGATGATGAAATGCCTATTTTAATCTTAGAGCCAGTTGTAAAAAACTTAGGAGCTCAAAGCGATTTTGAGTATGAGTTTTTGCTAAAGCTAGCCCTAAAAGGGGGCAAAGAGCCAAAACTAGGCAATGATGGAGTACTACGATATGAGGGAATTTATCAAATAGAAGCACTTGGTAATCTTATTGCAGCCACCATAGAAAAAGCTATAAATTGTCAAACAAACATAGATACAAGCGAAGTGAGTTTTTACCACGATGAAATAGCCTATTTCCCACTTTATTCTGGCACGATAATTATTAATTTTTCACTACCAAAAGTAATTGGGGATAGACAGCTAAGGCTAAGTTACACACAAGGAGAACAGTAATGGCTACACCAAAAATTAAACAGGTTTTACTGGATTTTGAGGATAAGGGTAAATTTGGGATAAACCCAGCTACCCCAAAGCCCTATCAGATTTCAGTAAATGAAAATGGCATAGTTGCTAATATGCAAACTAAGACAGATAACGTCATAGGTGGCGATATTGACAGTGGCGGTGAACTTTACAAGACATATGATGAAGTTGGCGGAAGCATTAAAATGCCACTTTATTACGAGCAGCTTGGAGTTATTTTAAAAGCAGCTCTAGGCGAGCCGCACACAGAGGACTTAACAAGCTCCAAGCCTGGGTTTTTTAAGCATACTTTTAAATCAACCGAATGTATACCAAGCGTGGTGGTACAGGATTTATTAAGTGTACAGTGTAATAAAAGTGGCACAGATAAAGATTTGATTAAAAAATTTAATGGGCTTAGGGTAAATACATTAAGCATAAGCGCAAGTCCAGATAGTGATTATGATGTTGAGATAAATTTCATCGGCGCAACTGGTGAGGATAACTTAAGTAATCAATCAATGCAAAAGCTTGATGATAGCTCAAAAGTCGTGCTAGATAGTACAAGAATGAAAAACGACCACGTAAAGCTTTATGTTGGCGATGATGGCAACTTCTACAAGCTAGCCAAAGAGTTTAATCTGAGTCTTGATAGGGGCACAGAAGCCATTAGGGTACTCTCAGCTGGCGCAATGGTAGAGGATAGCAAGTTTGACCTAACAGGGCAACTTAGCTCAATCTTTGATGGCGAGTTTTATAAAAAGGCTAAAAATCAAGAACAAATAAAAGTGCGCCTAGTCTTTAGTGATGGCAGCAATGAAGCTGAGTTTATTATCGCTCAAGCCCAGTTTGCAGTCGATGATAGTGCTAGAAGCTATGGTGGCAAGTATCCGCTTGATATGAAATTTAATGGCGTAAAAAGTGGCTCAACGGACGCAAAATTAAAAGTCGTTTTAACAAATAAAGTGGCAAGTTATTAATTAGGAGGAAAATATGAATAAGAAAATAGAGCAAAACCAACAAGATTTAGGGCAAATTTCAACCGAACTCATAATGGAGTTTAATAAAGAAAGAGCGGAGTTTGTAAAAAATGTATTTGAATATGAGCTTCCGCAAGAGCTTTCCGATGTGGCATATCCACTTAAATTTAAAGAGATAAAGGCGTTTGAGGGCAAATTTAATCTTCGCAACATAGACAGCGAGCCTGAAAAGATAGTCGATTTTATAGAAAAACTACTTATTGGACGTGGAATAAAAGCGGAAGCATTTGATGAGATGAACTTTGCCGAAATGCAAATATTAGCTCATAAGGTTTTGCTTGGCACTTTTGACGCTAAGGCGATAGCAGCAAAAAAGTAGTTGAGTTTTTAAAATGGCAGTATGATGAGAGCTTGCAAAAAGATATTGAGGTGTTTTTAGGTCTTAACCTAGAAATCCCTAGTGAGCTTTTACCTCCATACCTGCCAAAGTATCTAAAAGACGTTTTGGACTTTTACCAAAGCGTCAAAACTCAATGGAGAGTTGTTTCAGGTTTTAGCGGAATGGCTTTAGTCGGACTTGACTATGGGGCTGTATTTAACACCGCTAAAATATTTAAATTTGACCTTGATGAGTTTAATTTTTTAGTCTTGCAAGAAATTGAACGCTTTATCATCAATTGGCACAATGAAAAAATGAGTACCAAAGAATAAAGCTAGCGTAATAAGTTATTTTAGCTTGCTTAAGTCTATGCACTTTTTGATGGCTGGCTTTATTCTTTTGCTGTGGTTAATTTTTAATGCAATTTCTCAATAAATTTTTACCAAAAAAAGCTTATTTTCATTTAATTCCCCATAAAAAATCTCTAAAATCTTTTAAAAATATCTTATTTTAGGGGGTTAAAGTGTCAAATGCTAGTGTAATTATCAAAATGCAAGCTAACGACGAACTAACCCCTGCTCTTAAAAAAGCTCAAGAGCAGTTAGAAAAATTTGATAAAGTTGCTCAGCGTAACTACGAGCGCATACGCCAACTTAAAAGCGCAAAAGGGCTAATCCTTGATGGCAAGTTTGATACTGGAGTAGAAAGCATAACTGACCTACAGTCTCAGTTGGCTTTAGCAAGGCAAAAAAGCAATGAGCTAAAAAAACAAAATGCTAGCGTCAAAGAACAAAATAGTGCCCTAAGAGAGCAAAAACAAATTCAAAAGCAAATTCAAGCCGAACTAAGCAATACAATAGGGCTTTATGAAAAACGCTACCGTAGAGCACTTAGATACAAGCAAGACGCAGCCAAATCTGTTTCGCTTGAGATAGAAAATATCAAAAAAAATACTAAAGCTACAGATGAAAATAGCAAAAGCCAAAACAGAGCAAATGTTATTTTGCAAAAAGCTACCGCCATAAGAAATTCAAATATCAACTCTTTAATTCGCCATATAAGGCAGGTTGAAACTTTAGTAGTTTCTATCTACGGACTTAAAAAAGCTTACGATGCCACGCTAGGAAGCGGGATTGAGCTTCATAGACAGATAGAAAATCAAACAGCTGGTATTGCTGCGTTAATTACTGCTAATACAAGAATGGCTAATGGTAATACAGACCTAAGCAGACATTTTAACGCCTCTATGAAGCTATCAGAACAAACTATCAAGCAGATTAAAAAAGCTGCTATTGAAACAGCTGCAACTTTTCCTGAACTTACTGCAATATTTCAACAAGCAATAGGTGGTGCACTTGGTGCTGGTGCTAGTATGGGTAAGGATATAAGCGAGCAGATTAAAAATACCATAGACATAGCCCAAAAGATGTCAAATTTTGCCAGTGCTATCGGTATGCCTATGGTGCAAGTCAATGAGGAGATACGCTCAATACTTGAGGGGACTATTGACATAAACTCTCGTATAGCTAAAATGCTTCATATTACAAATGATGAGATACGAAAGGCAAAAGAGAGTGCTGGCGGACTTTATGAATATCTTAATAAAAAACTTGCTGCTGTTGATGCACTAAAGAGTATTGAAACATTTGATAGAGCTCTTGCTAGGTTAAAAGACAGAATGGATAACATAAGGCTTGAAGCCACAAGCGGAGCATTTGAAAATTTTAAAAAAGAGATACTAGCCCTTTATCAATGGCTAGGGGATAATGAAGCAGAAGTTACGTCTGGACTTAAAAAAGTAGCAGATTTTATAAGCACAGATTTATTGGGCGCAATTAAAGCTGTAATTGAATATTTAAGACAGTGGGGTGCAGCAATAGCCTACGCTGTTGGTGGCTTTATGGCACTTAATGGTGTTATTGCTTTAGTTACAAGGCTAAGTGCAGCAATAGCAGCACTTAGGGCTGGTATCATAGGCGCTGGTGCTGCTATGGCTACTTTACGTGCTGGTTGGGCTGGTCTTATTGCTCTAGCTGCTGGCGGGGCGGCATATTCGATTTATAATTATTTTTCTGATAGTGCTAAAGCCACTAGAGATTTTTCTGATGCACTTAATATAAGCACGGAAAATTTTAAAAAACTCAATGCCGAAGCTAGAGAGAATATTGTACTAAATTTAAAAAAGGGACTTACACAAAAGCAAACCGAATTAGAGCAAATTCAAAAAGAGATAGCTAATGCACAGAACTTTAGCGTAAATACTACTGGCTACGGTCTTGGTGGTAATTTTGGCGAATATGTAAACGGCAACAAAGTTAAAGAGTTGCAAGCTCAGGCAAAGATATTGGAGCAAGAAATTTTTAAGGCTAGCGCAGCCATAGCAGAAAATTCAAATATCAATGAGAACTTAAAGTCTCAAGAGAAGCAAGCAAAGAAAACAAGCGTCGCTACTCAGGAGTACTTAAGGGCGATTACAAGCTTATCAGCATCCGTGCAAAACGCCATATCAAACAACTCCACCCCTATTATTTCTGATAAGTTAGAAGCCAAAATAAAGACTAAAAAAGATGAAATAAAGCTCTTAAGTCAAACTCTTGATAATCTGCGCAGTAACGCTGGAGACGCCGAAGTCATAAAAAATATTGAAAGCGCAATTAAAAATGCAAAATCAAATTTAAATCAGCTATCACAAGAAAAACTAGAGCGAGATAAACGAGAAGCTGAAACAATAGAGAATAAACAAAAGCAAAAAGAAGCACGTGAAAAAAGAGAGGCTGAAAGAGCTAAAGAAAAAGCACAAAAAGAGCTAGAAACAAAAATTAAAACCCTAGAGGACATAGGTAGGACTGAGGAAGCGTGGCAGCTAAAACTAGCCGAGCTTAAAGAGACGCTTGGCAATAATAATTTTTTGAGTGAGATTGAACGATTTAAAATTTTAACTGTTGCTAGAGATAAATTCTACGAGCAAGCCAAAAAGAAAAAAGCCGAATTTGAAAAAGACTTCATCAAATCGCAAAACTCCTACACCAAAGCCCTCTCTTACACCCTAAAACAATACCAAAAAGACCTACCAAATGCAGCAGAAAAAGGCTTTGAGCTAGCTAGTAAGGGCATATCTAGTCTTGAGAGTAATCTTGAGCGATTTTTTGATTTTGGAAGTGATGGCTTTTTAAAACTAGGCGAGCTTGGTAAAAGCGTATTTCGTGATATTGCAAACACCCTAATCAGGCAAAACCTAACCCAGCCACTAACTGGAGCAATTGGAAATTTCTTAGGCGGAATATTTGGCGGAGAAAATGAAAGCCTAGCTAATACAGCAATGGCTTTGGGGCTAAAGGCGGCTCAGGGTGGTGGCTTTAGCGGTAAAATAGGCGATAGTGAAGTTGAAATTAGCGCGGCTGGAGATGTTTTAAAAGGGGCTGACGCACTAAAGGGTGCAAATACCAGCATATTTGGCAAGGCAATGGACGGACTAAGTGCCATAAACGCAGCAAAAACCGCATACTCTGCTTATCAAGGCGGATTAGCAGCAGCTGGCAGTGCGGTTGCTGCACCGTTTCACAGTGCTGGGGAGTTTTTAATTGCAAATGGTTTTGCCAACACTGGGGCATTTAGTATTGGTATGGGTGCAGGTGCTGGGTCATTTATAACAGGGCAAAGTGGATTAGCTGGAAGTATTTTAGCCGAAGGTGGAGTGGGTTCTGGCGTACTTGCCTCGGGTGTAATCGCAGGAAGCGCTATGGCTGGTGCTGGAGTTGGTGGAGCTATTGGTGCAATTGGTGATTTGGCATTTGGGGCGCAAACTAAGGCAAGTACAGGTGGAATGATAGGTGGGGCAATTGGTGGTAGCATTGCTGCACTTTCTAGCATTCCATATGTAGGCTGGGCGTTAGCTGCAATTGGTGCATTAGTAGGTGGGGCAATCGGAAGCTGGAAAATAAGCCAGCAAGGAATAGCTGTACGCGGCGAGGAGGATTTAGTTTATGATAATGGCAAAATTAGCGGTGCAGCACTTTATAACTGGACGGAGCAGAAAAAGAAAAGCTGGTATGGTACAAGCACAAAAAGCGATTATAACAGAATAGATGATTATAAGGTAAGTGCAGTAAATAAAGCCCTAAAATCCACAAGCTTATTAATTGATAGCTTTGCAAAGAGTGATAGTATTAGAATTTTAAGAGCAAACTATGGTGGCAATGGCTTAATAAATGAAGGTCTTACAATGGGAGCGCTTGAGGCAATCACAGGCGAAGCTGTACCACGCTGGGGAGTGGGACATTATCATTATGAGGTCTTTAAAAAAGAGGCAGAAATTCATAAAAAAGAGCTTTTTGAAACCTTTGCAGAGTATGCCACGACTGTTAAAAAAAGCCTGCACGAACTTAAAGCTCTGGCTCAAAATAACCCAGCTAAAGTTGCCTTAAACGAGCTAGCTGAAGCTAATAAGCTATTTAAATCAGTTGCGCCTGAGTTTTTTAAGGATGCAACTGAGGCTTTTAGCGTTGATTTATTTGATTTTAAAAAGCGGTATTTAGAAGCTATTCAAAATAACTTTACCCCAGATACGATAAATGCTTGGGAGGAGGCTAAAAATGCGCTTGAGGCTGCAAAAAAGGCGCAGCTTGATTATACAAAAGCCCTAATTGAGTTTAAAAGCCAAGTTGCAAGCCTGGCTAGCAATTTTTATTCAAACAGTGGGCTAAATACAGGCACATTTAACCTAATGAGTAGCGCAAGCAAGGTAAATGAGCTTTCAAAGCTTGTAAATTTTAGCTTAAGCGGTGGCGAGAGACGATTTTTAAATGAAAATGGTGGGATTAGTAGCATTAATGCTTGGAATAAATTTATCTCACGCTTTAATTATGATGAGCTTCAAGACTGGTTAGGTGAAGGAGAGAGCGAGCTTAAAAAAGAGCTAATGGGCGCAATTAATGAGTATAATGCAAGTATTAAAAACGGTGCGCTTAGTACTCCAGCCCTTGATAGTCTAAAGCAGGTAAGCCAGCAAATAGCAAACGCAAAGCTAGCCCAAAGCGCACAGAAATTTAAAGATAATCTAAGCGCATCACTTGATATACTAAACAGACAATACAGCGTGCTAAATAGGCTAAAAGATATGGCTCGTACATTAAGAGGGCAAGCAGATAATGCGGTGCTTGCACTTGGCTATAATGAGGCTTTAATCGCAGCTAAAGCGGCTTATAAAAACGCAGAAACAGATAGTAGGGCATATGCTGATTTGCAAGCTGCAGCTAGCGCAAGAGAAGCCCAGCTAAAGATAAGCTCAGCCACATATGAGGAGTACAAGCTAGGTGTATTTAAAATAGCTAACGAGATTGAGGATATTGGCGGTGGGGCTGATATTATGGCTATTAAGCTAAGCATTAATCGTCTTGAAATGCAGCTTGCTAATGCAAATAAAGACGCAAACCAAAACATGGATAGCCTAATAGCCCTGCAAAAAAGCCTAATAGCCCAGGCAAATACTGAAGCAGATGAGATTAAAAGGCTTCTTGGAGAGAAAAACCCATTAGTTGGCTATTTAAAGGCTATGATAAGTGCGCTTGAAAATCAAACTTCCGCAATTTTAAAAGGCAGTAAAACCGAGATAACGCTACCTAACATTACAATCCCTGACCTACCAGCTTATGTATCAAAGCCAGCTACAACTACAACCGCAAACGGTGCTGTATTAAAAGATGAAACAGATAGGACTATAAATAAAATCTACCTTGAGCTTTTTGGTAGAAGCGTAGAACAAGATGGGCTTAATCACTGGAGGCGAGATATGCTAGCTGGTGGCTGGGACGCAAAGACTGCAGCTGGGCATATTAAATACGCAGGCGATTTAAATTTACAAAAAGCTGGTATGAGCCTTGATGAGTGGAATAAGACGTACGGCTTTAAGCCATTTGCAGACGGTGGTATCGTAACTCGACCAACTAGGGCTTTAATAGGCGAGGCTGGATATGCTGAGGCTGTAATACCTCTAAAAAATGGAGCTGGATTAAAGATTGATGCAGGTGGAGCGTTTAGCGCGATGCTAGCTGAGCTTAGGGCGCTTAATTTAAAAACCCAAAAGCTTGATAGAAGCTTTGAGGATAGCGCAAAATACCTACAAACCCTAAATGCCATGATTAAAAACGTTACAAATCTTGATGGCAGTGCGCTATTAATGGAAAGGGCAGCGATATGAAGCTAATTAGAAATTTAATAAACCCAACAATAAAACCCTTCGCTAAGATTTTTGGGAAGTATCAAATAAATTACGCTACAGCTTTTGCTCGTGGTGCAGATGCGGATAACGCAACGCCATATTCTAGCGGAATGCAAGTAAGAAAAGATGATAGGATAGTATATAAGGGCAGGCTTTATCAAGCCACAAGAGACATAAGCTCGCTCACAACCGAGCCAAACTCTGAAGCAAATGCCACTGCGTTAATTGATATGGGAGCAAGCAACGCTAATAAATTTCAAGATGAGCTAATCAACTCTCAAACTATTAGCTCAAAAAGCACTAATGCGCTTATAATCGATGTTGATACTGATAAAAATTTTATAGATAGAGTAAACCTGCTAAACATAATTGGCGAAAGCGTAAGCATTTTCCAAAACGAAATAAAAATAAAAGAGATACCGCTAAGAGCTAGGAGAGCCAAAAGTTGGCTTGATTTTTTTACAATAAATACCTTTTTAAGCTATAAAAAAGACATCAGTATAAGCTTGCCACCTATTAAAGGTAGGTTTTTAATATCTATATATCCAAACTCAAACGGCGCAGCACTGGGACATTTAAGCATAGGAAAGGGTATTGATATAGGGCATTGCCTTTATGAGCCACGAATTAGCGTGCTTGATTACTCACGCAAGAAAAAGGATGACTGGGGCAATATCACACTAGCCAAAGGCAAAACCGCCACACTGCTTGATATAAAGGCTGTAGTTTACACTGAGCTAGTCGATGAAGTAAAAGAGACACTAAGAGATGCTTGCGGGGAGCTTGTAACGCTTGTAGCAGATGAAAGAGATGAGGGCATAAAAAGCCTAAGCTTGCACGGCTTTATAAAGGAGTTTAATATCACTGTATCAAACTCTCAAACAAGCGAATTAAACTTAAGTTTTGAAGGAGTAATTTAATGTCAATTACAAGACTACCAACCCCACCAAGTCTAAGTGATTTACCTCACTTTGAGGAGAGGGCAAACGCATTTATAGCAGCTTTGCCTACCTTTGCAACTGAAGCAAACTCATTAGCAAGTCAAGTAGAACGCGCTAAGATAGAAGCAAAAAATAGCGAAACCACAGTAAGCACAAAAGCAAATCAGATACTTGGATTAAGCAATACCTTAAACGAACGCTTAAGAGAGATAAAGGAGATAATTAGCACCTTAGAGCAAGACGGCAGGCTTGATAGATTAAGCACCTTAAAAACAGAGCTTGAGACTTTATTAAGCAGGGGAGGAGAGGCATTAAACAAAGCCCCTATTTTAGAAACTTCTAAGGTTCTTGAAGCGATAAATTTAGCAAATGTGCTAGTAGATACAAACTCACCTACTATAGACCTATCCCTTGGTAGAAACTTTAAAGTTACTCTAAGCTCAATCTCACAGCTTAGCTTTAGCAGTGTAAGACCTGGCGCAAACGGCATATTAATAATAAATGCTGGCAATAAAATTAGCGGGTATGCTAGCAATATCAAACTCGCGCCAAATAATCAAACATTCTCATATCTTGTGGGCGAAACATTGCTTTTATATTACGTTATAAGTCAAGATGAAATCATTTTAAAGGTGGGCTGATGTCTTTTCACGTTTTTTGCTTAGAAGATAAAAACAAACGCCACGGTATCCGAAGCTTTTTAAATGATATAAAATTATACTGGCAAAATCAAGAAGCTGACGCTGAGGATATTAAGTGGTTTTTTCTAGCAGATGAATATAGCTGGGGGAGTATGGATTTTAATGCTTTTAGGGAAAAGGTAAGCGTAAATAATGCAAAAGCCATTATAACAAGGCGGTGGATATTTGACGCAGGACGCACAGGTATCTGGAGAGGCTTTAACACAACAACTGGTGCTTTTAATACTATAAAAAATCTATCAAAATTACTAAGACAAAACACGACAAACCCAAACACGCTAGTCTTTAACAATAATATTTTTATAAACCTAGATAAAGCAGAAGGCGGAAGCGATGTACCAAATGGATTTAATAGCAAAGATGCAAGATATTGGCGGATTTGCTTGGTTGCTGATAACGGCAATGTGATTTTTAGCGTAGATATTGATAATGCCGTGCAAGATTGGGAAGTTAGGCTGGATTTTACAAACTACATAAACGAAAATGCTGAGGAAGGAGTGAAATATGCAGATGTTTTTTATGCTAGGGGGTTACCTTTTAAAAAGATAAGAGATTTTAAGTATATTGGGATAGTTTGGTTTAAATATTACTTTGAATTTAGAGAACTAAGCAGGGCTAATATTGTGATTTTTCCGCTTGATAAATTAATAATGGAGTAAAAAATGTTTTATAACACGCATACAGATACTATAGTCTATGATGAACTTATACAAACACAAGATGGCTTAAAATATGTCAAATTTCTAAGCCACGATGAGCTTTTAAGGCTTGGTTTTAAAAAGGTCATCAAAGAAAAAAGACCTGAAAACATAGGCAAATACGAACAAATAAAGGAGATAAGAACGCAAACAGATGAATATTATAATATATCCTATAGGGTTATTCCAATAGATATAAAAGAAGCAAAAAAGCTAAAGCGTGAGGAGCTAAAGCTAGAACGCGACGCGGCAATCTCAGAGCCACTAAATAACGTCCAAGTTGCAAGTGGAGATGATTTACGCAATATTGAGGGTGCCATACTAGCCTTTAATAGGCTTGCAAGCGAGGGGAAATTAGCGTGGATAATGGCTGATAATTCAGTATCAAAGCTAAATAAAGAGGAGCTAGAGGCTATAAGAGATGGCTACATAGACAGAAAGCAAAAGATGTTTAACGCCTTTGCACTTGCTTGTGCTAAGCTTGAGATGGCAAGCTTGCCGAGTGAGATAAGTGAGATAAAGCTAGATAAAGGAGAGTTAGATGTTTAAAACCGACCTAGATATTAGACGAATAATAGGGGTAAATAACTGCTGGCAGACATTATCGCCTTTGGTGTTTGAATACTACCAAGACAAAAAGAAAAAGGTATATACAAGCCCTAGCGTACCAAATTTAAAAGCCTGCATAATCACAGTTAAAAAAGGCTTTATCTTTGACTTTGCTAGCGTACCAAAAGCCCTAACAAATTTATTCCCTAAAAGTGGAGCACGCTATGATAGGGCTAGCTGCTTGCATGATTGGCTGTATGCTACAAAGATGACTAGCCGTGCCGAGGCTGATGAGATTTTTCTAAAAGCTATGATAAGCGATAAGGTAGGAAAGATTAGGGCTTATTCGATGTATTATGCAGTAAGGGCATTTGGCTTTATTGCTTGGGGAGATAAAAAAAGGGAGACCTTTACCCCAGAAAGGGGTGAGCTATGAAGCAGGTGGCAAAAAGCTTAAAAAGTCTTATCTCCATAGAGATTTTTACGGCTTTTACTCTTAAGCTTATCGATAAAATAAAGTGTGCAGATAATAAGCACTGCGCCCAAAAACTGAGGAATAGTCATTCTCGTCCCCTTAAAACACTTAATAAATATTCGCATTCACTCCAGCTATGGTGCAAGGAGCGAGCCAAAAACATAAGCCCGAGCGCACAAAAAGATAGCTTGCCCCAGCCTAGCTTTTCAAAATTTGCAAAAGTCCAGCCAATAACCCCAAAGCAAGAGATTATTTCAGCACCGAGCCATACTCTAAGAATACTTAGGCGTTCTTTTATAAATTCATTACTTAACTTATCATTTCTAATAATCATTCCAAAATCATATCAAAACTATGTTTTTAATCATCTTAAAGGAGTTAAAATTGTTTAAATGTCTATTTTTAGCCATTTTGGCTATTGTTTTTACAGGCTGCGTTGGAGCAATTTCTAAGCATAATTATAAGCTTGATGATATCCAAAAAGCGGAGCGAATTTATCGTGGTATCGGAGTGGTATATGGTAGCACAAAGGCTGTGATTAAACAAAGTAGAAAGGATAAAAATGCCGCTAAATGAGATAATTGACAAGCTGCTTACCTTTTTATGGGTCTTTTCTATTTCGGCATTTGCTGGCATTACTAGAAGGGTAAGACGCCTGCAGGGTGCAAGTGGCAATGATGAGCTTAAAAAAGAGGGAAGCTGGATTTTATTTGCAGCTGATATTGTAATAAGTGGCTTTATCGGAATGCTTACTTATTATATTTGCGTATATGCAAATGTACCAGATAGCCTAATGGCTGTATACATAGGGGTATCAGCTCATATGGGGACAAAAGCACTTAGCCTTTATGAGGCACTATTTAGCAAGGGTATGAAAGGCTAGGCTATGGATTTAATAGAAGTAGCAATAAGCGCATTTTTAATAGCACTTGGGGGATATTATATGAGTGTTTTTATTAGGATTAGGGGTGGGGAGAGAAAGGTTTAACATGAAACTAACAATAACTAGATTTAAAGAGATTGACGACGGTACGATAGGCAAATTTAAACTACTTGATGATAAGGGCAACGTATGGCTAGAGGGTTATACGCTTGAACCAGCTGGAGATGATACTACCAAAGCAGGTAAGGATAGGCGAATACCAGCAGGAGAGTACAGTATAGACTGGCACAATAGCCCAAAGTTTAAGCGCAGATTGCCACGTCTTAGCAGTGCATTGGTGCCAAAATCAAGGCAAATCCTAATCCACGCAGGCAACTATCCAAAGGACACGACTGGCTGCGTGCTAGTAGGAGAGAGCTACAACAATGCTGGGGTATTTAACTCAAAGGCTATGCTAAATCGCCTGCTTGCTTTAATGCATAAACAAGATGGGGTGGTTGTGGTGGAGAATAGCTTTACATAGAGATAAAAACTGTGCCATTTTTGTGCCAAATTGTGTCAAATTTGTGCCAAAATTGGCAAATTGTAAATAATTTATTGTAATGTCTAAATGCTTTACAAAGTGCCATTTTATGGGATAGAGACACTGTTTTTATAGGTTTTTTAATTTCTTATATTAAAAGAAAAAATTTATAATAAATTAGTATAATACAAAAATTTCAAATAAAGTAGGGCGATTGAAAAATTTTAAGGCGATTAAGGACGAATTAGTTATTTTCTTGCGAAATTACCTGCAAGAAAGTGGTGCAAAGGGCTTTGTGCTGGGGCTTTCTGGTGGGCTTGACTCTGCTGTGGTGGCACATCTTTGTGCGATTGCTGCGCCTGAGCGCTTAAATGTCTTGCTTTTGCCTAGCAAAAACTCAAGTCAGCAGCATTTAAATGATGCGTTAAGCGTATGCAAGGCATTAAATTTAACGCCAAATATAGTAAAAATAGACCCAGTTTTAGAGGGGTTTAAAAGCGCCATAGATGGCGAGATAAGCCATTTAAGGCTTGCAAATTTAACCGCTAGAACTCGTATGTGCCTACTTTATGACGCTTCAGCGAGCCTTAGTTCATTAGTTGTTGGCACAAGTAATAAAAGCGAGATCATGCTAGGATATGGCACTATTTATGGGGATTTAGCCTGCGCTTTAAATCCTATAGGCGATCTTTTTAAAACCGAGATAAGAGAGCTTGCAAGAGAGCTTGGGGTAAGCGATGATATAATCCAAAAAGCCCCATCGGCTGACCTCTGGGCTGGGCAGAGTGATGAGGGTGAGCTAGGATATAGCTATGATGAGCTAGACCATGTGCTAGCTCGCATAGAAGCAGGGGCTAGCGAATCTGAGCTAATAGCTAAGTTTGGCAGAGATTTGGCGATTAGCGTCTTAGCTAGGTTTAATGCGAATAAATTTAAAAGCAAAATGCCGCCAGTGGCAAGAATAGGGGGTTAGCAATGGAAGAGATAAGTTTTTTTAAGCCTACTATAACAAGTAGAGAGAGCGAGCTTATAAACGAGGCGCTAAATAGCCAAGGTACAGATATGATAGATAGGCTTGAGGAAAGCTTAAAATCGTACTTTGACGCACGCCATATAATCGTTACTTATAACGCAGCTGCGGCGCACCATCTAGCGCTTTGTGCGATGGATATAAAGCGCGGAGATAAGATAGTTTGTTCTGTAAATGCTTTTCCCAGCGTCGCTCAAGCCATACGTCATTTTGACGCAGAGCCTATATTTGTAGACATTGATGAGGATGATTTTAATATAGACCCAAATGCCCTAAGAGCAACACTTAATAAACATAATCATAAAAAGCTAAAAGGCGTCTTTGTCTCTCACATAGGCGGGCAGCCAGCAAAGATGAGAGAAATTTATGAGATAGCTGGAGAATACGGCATAAAGGTGCTTGATGATGGAAATAAGTCTATAGGCATGACCTATGACGGTAAGAAAATAGGCAACACTGGCTCGTTTATATCTTGCTTTCAGATTAGCTCGCAGCTAAAAAATCCAGTCGCCACGGCTGGCTTTATGATTACAAACGATGATGAAATAGCTGCTCGCGCTCAGCTTTTGCGCAACTATGCTCTTTTAAGCGGCGTCGATAAATACGGCAATCTAGGCTATATCTATGATGTTGTTGATATTGGTGTAAAATACGACATCACTACGCTAAATGCAGCATATGCCTTAGCACAGTTTGAGAAAAATGATGAATTTATCGCTCGCCGTGCGGCTATTGCGGAGTATTATAATAAGGCTCTTGATGGTTGTCCGCACGTAAGAACCCCAGTAAAAAAGCGCGATCACGTCTATACTCAGTATATCATTAAGATAGACAAAAACCGCGATGGCTTTGCTAGGGAGTTGTTAGAGGCTGGAATTCATACAAGCCTTCATTACATACCCATACATATGCTAAAGTATTATAAAGATAAATATAGCCTTAAGGTAAATGACTTTCCAAATGCGCTAAAGGCTTATCAGCAGGTGCTATCTTTGCCTATTTATAATGCGCTTAAAGATAGTGAAGTATCATATATCTGCGAGAAAATCGAGCAAATAGCAAAATCAAGAGTCTAGTACTTGCGTGCTTTAAAGCTTTTGCATTCTAAGCTATTTTTACTAGGTGAGAGATATATCTATTCGCCTAGTATTTTGTGGAAATTGCTAGCTATTTTGCTTTTGCCGCTTTCTATATTATGGGCTTTAGGGGTAATAATAAAAAAATCTCTAAATAAGAAACAAACACCTCCACCACTACCAACCATTAGCATAGGAAACCTCACTCTAGGAGGCAGTGGCAAAACTCCACTTTGTGTTGCTATTAGCTCTAATATTAGCGGTGCTTGCATAATCTTAAGAGGTTATAAAAGAAAAAGCAAAGGGCTGGTCGTAGTGGCTTATAATGGCAAAATATTAGCCGATATTAACTCCAGTGCAGATGAGGCCATGCTCTATGCAAGGCTTGTTAAAAATGCTACTGTAATAGTAAGCGAGGATAGGCTACAAGCCATACAAAAAGCAAAAGAACTCGGCGCAAGATACGCTTTGCTTGATGATGGGTTTGGTAAATTTAATATAAAAAAGCTAGATATTTTAATAAATCCACTCTATTCTCCAGCCTTGCCTTTTTGTCTGCCTAGCGGTGGGTATAGGTATCCGCCTAGCTTTATAAAATATGCTGATTATGTGGTGCAAAGTGGGCGTGAGTTTAAGTCTATAAGTTATATAAAAAATTCAAGCAAAAGCATGGTTTTAGTTAGCGCTATTGCAAATCCAGCTAGACTGAGTGAGTTTTTTGGCCGCACTGTGGGGCAGGTATTTTTCCCTGATCATTATGATTTTAGCAAGGCTGAGCTTGAGGAGATTTTGGCTAAATTTAACGCCACAAGCCTGCTTGTAACGCAAAAAGACTACGTAAAGATAACCCATTTTGGACTTTGTGTGTCGCTTATTGAGCAGCATACTATTTTATGTAGCGATTTTGTGGCTTTGTTAGAAAATTTTATAAGCCAAGAGGCGTTATAAATTTATTATTAAATCATTTATGATATAATAAAGTCTATGGAAAAGTTAATAATCACAACCGAATCTAAAAAAACTTTGGCTAAAAAGCTTGCCAAAAAGCTCGTAAAAAAGGGGCTAGCAGCCTGTGTCATGGTGTCAAAAAATGAGTTTAGCGCCTATATTTATGAGGGTAAATTTTATAAAGAGCGTGAGTGGGTGTTAAGTATAAAAACTGCGCAAAAATTTAAAAAAGTAAAGCACTTTATAAAGAAAAATCATAGCTATGAGCTACCTGAAATAATAGGTCTAAAAATAGCTAAAATAGACAAAAAATATAAAAAATGGCTAAAAGGACAGAGATAATGAGACTAATAAGCACAAGAACAGACGGCAAGTTAAAGCCTAAAAAATCAGAGCTTAGCGAGGCGATATTAAATCCATCTGCGGAGTTTGGTGGGCTTTATGCGCCTAAGAAACTGCCAAAGCTTGAGTATGAGTTTTTCCAAAAGGGCGGATATATGAGCTATGCGAAGTTTGCTATAAAGCTCATAAAGGAGTTTAAATTTGACGTTTCAAAGGAGCTTTTTAAGACTGCGCTTAAGCGATATGAGAGCTTTGATGATGCAAACGAGCCAGTGCCTCTTGTAAAAATTGCAAAAAATTTATACGTAAATGAGCTTTACCACGGCCCTACAAGAGCGTTTAAGGATATGGCGCTTCAGCCATTTGGTGCGCTTTTAGCCGAGCTTGCTAAGGAGCGTGGCGAGAGGTATTTAGTCGCTTGCGCTACAAGCGGAGACACTGGGCCAGCTACACTTGAGACATTTGCAAATGCAAGCAATGTAAACGTGGTCTGCCTCTATCCAGACGGCGGTACTTCTGCGGTACAGCGGCTTCAAATGGCGACAGCTTCGGCTTTGAATTTAAAAGTCATCGCTATAAACGGCAACTTTGACGATGCACAAAGGGTGTTAAAAGAGCTTTTAGCTAGTGATGAGTTTAAAAGCGAGCTTGAGCGTAATGGGCTAAAGCTAAGTGCGGCAAACTCAGTAAATTTTGGGAGAATTTTATTTCAGATAATCTACCATGCCTACGCATATGCTAGGCTTATTCACAGTGGCGAGCTTAGTAGGGACGAGAGCTTTGATGTGATAGTGCCAAGCGGTAATTTTGGTAATGCTTTAGGAGCTTATTATGCTAAAAAAATGGGCGCAAAAATAGGCGTTATAAAAATAGTCTCAAACGAAAATAATATCCTAACAGAGTTTTTTACTACAGGGCGCTATGATCTGCGTGGCAAATCTCTAATAAAGACCATAAGCCCAGCTATGGATATTTTAATAAGTTCAAACGTCGAGCGGCTGCTTTTTGATAAATTTGGCGCAATTCGCACAAAAGAGCTTATGGATAAGCTAAAATCTGATAAATTTTACGAGCTAACAAAGGCAGAACTTGCAGCACTTAATGAGGATTTTGAGGCGGATTTTTGCACTGATAGCGAGTGTAAAAAACAGATTGCAAAATGGGCTAAAAAGGGAGTATTGCTAGACCCAC
Source organism: Campylobacter sp. 19-13652 (assembly GCF_019702925.1). Lineage (NCBI taxonomy): Bacteria > Pseudomonadati > Campylobacterota > Epsilonproteobacteria > Campylobacterales > Campylobacteraceae > Campylobacter > Campylobacter sp. 19-13652. The sequence goes on from NZ_AP024713.1 coordinate 783,604, forward strand.
ACACTGCCACTTGCCTAAAAATGCGAGACAAAGAGCGCCTTAGCGTCATTACTTCGACGGCTGATTGGGTGAAGTTTACCCCTAGTATGGTGTCTGCGATTAAGCCTGATGCACCAGAGTGCGCTAAGCCAGAGGAGGAGCTGTCTGCTATGCTGTCTTTGGGTGCAGAATATAAAGCAAAAGTGCCAGTTCAAATTTCCAAACTCTTTAAACAAGAGGTGCTTCATAGTGAGATTTTAGACCCAGATAAGGTAGCTAGTGCGGTTTTAGGCTGGCTTAAATGATAGTCATACCAGCGCGTCTGGCCTCTAGCAGACTAAAGGATAAGATACTCTTGCCAGTTGGAGGTGTGCCGCTTTTTGTCGCTACGGCTAGGCAAGTTAGTGGGGTCGATGAGGTACTTGTAGCGGTTGATGAGCCTATGGTGCTTGAGATAGCCAAAAGCTATGGGTTGCGCGCTGTGCTAACCTCAAAGCAGCACCAAAGTGGCACTGATAGGATATATGAGGCTGTGAGTGCTTTGGGGCTAGGAGATGATGAGATTATCATAAACGTCCAGGCCGATGAGCCATTTATAGAGCCTGATAATGTGCTTAAATTTTATCAGTTTTGCCGAGATGGTGGGGCTTTTATGTACTCTTGTTTTAAGCTTGTTGGGCTTAGCGAGGCACAAAATCCAAATCTAGTAAAAGTCGTTACAGATGATGCTAGTCGTGCGCTTTATTTCTCACGCTCGATTATCCCATATCCTAGGGCTGAGTGCGCTAGTTTTAAGGCTCATTTGGGGATTTACGGATATAGCGTGGCTAGCCTTAGGGAGTTTTGCGCTCTTAGTGCGTCGATGCTTGAGATGACCGAAAAGCTAGAGCAGCTTCGCGCCCTACAAGCTGGCAAGGACATAAAGATGCTTGAGATTAAAAGCAGCAGTATCGGCATAGATACGAGTGAGGATTATGAGAGGGCTTTAGCTCTTGTTTAAGGGCGCCTTGAAAATCCCTTAGAGATTTAGTTTTAAATTTTTAATATTTTGGTGCAATGATGGTAGCCTCACTAGCAAAGCCTTAAAACCAATAGCTTAATTTAATAGCACGCCTTATCATAAATAGATAAATATTTAGGCTCTATTTTAACAAAGTATGGTTCCTTAGGGACACTAAAACAAGCACAGCACCGCTAATTCGTACCAGTGGCTTTTGGTATTTTTACAAGGTCGGCACGATTTTTAGCACTTCGTAAAACTCAGCGCAAAAATCTGAGGATCGGTGGCAAGTCCGTAGGACTTAAGACGACGACTGCTTTTTTGCGGCTCGTATCGCTTTGCGATATACTCGCCAACATCCAGTTTTGCAACGCTAGCCTAGAAACTTCGCTTCGCTCGTTTTCTAAAGAAGCTTTGCTTTCGCTTTATGCACGCACAGCAAGCAGTTGCTGTGCTAAGCCACTCATATACGTGGCGATAGCTTGCCAAAAACCAAATTAAGCTTTAAAAAAAGCAATACTTTTTAAAACAGAGCCAATTTTTAAAGGAGTGCTTTAAATGTAAGTTTTAAACTCTAATGTAATAAATTTAAAAACAGTCCATTTTTAAATTTACTTTTATAAAATAATCCCAAAAATATCTTTTAAACTTTATTATAAGCCTGTTGAAAAAAGATTATCTTTTAAATTTAATTCAAAGCATTTTAATATAATTATATCCTTTTAAAAAATAGTATTATTTTTTAACTACAAATTTAAACTATAATATAACCCCAACACCATTAATTTAAATTATATGCATGATATGTGACTTATCTTTTAAATTTATAAAGCGATGATATTGTTTAAAAAAGAAAGAAAAAGGTAGATGGCAAATTAAAAGACAGGCTTATTTATCAGATAGTATAAATTTTTTCTTATATTGCATGCAATGAATTTATAGGCTAGATGGCTGATTAAAGTCTTAAGCCTTCATATCAAGATAAGCCTGTATGGGGGTCAAAGCTCAGCCAGTGCCATTTCAAGTCCATGCGAGCTTTTGTTTGCCTCAAGTTGCTGCTGTTTTTGTAGTATTGCATTTTGTTTTAGGCTTGCTCTTAGCTCTTTTTCATAATCCCTTACCAAATCATCAATCGTCGCTTTTAATTCGAGCCTTTCTTCAGCGCTTTTGCTTTCGTCATTTAGCCCCATGCTCTCCTCGAGCTCGGCGCGTTTTTTGGCTAGTTTTTCGCCTATTATGTCCTCGCTCATTTTTGCCACAAAGCCAAATGCTCCGTATTTTTTAAGCGCAGCTTTAAAATCCTCAACACTCATCTGATTTAAGCTAGCGTCCGCATTTGGCTCGCTTTGGCTGTTTAGCAGGCTTTTGAATTCATCACTATTTGCCGATAGTTTTCTTGTGTATTTTGCCGCTTCGCTTAAAACTGAGCCTAATGTTTTGGAGTCTATTTTCATGATTTCTCCTTTTTAGACTAGATAAGCAAATTTCATTCCGTTTCTAGGGCAAGTTTAGCTAAAAATCTAGCAAAATCCTCGCCGTCATTTGGGCAACGAATCACTTTATATAGCTCATACCCTAGCTCATCTGCGATTTGTCTATACTCTATGGCTAGCTCAAAATCCGTCTCTGAATTATCAATGCAAAATGAAATAGGTACGATTATGGCTTTTTTTATTTCAATCTGCTTTAGGGTGTCGCTCATGGCTGGTTCTAGCCATTTTACTGGACCTAGTTTGCTTTGATATGCTAACTTAAATTCTTTAAAATTTAGTCCATTTTGTCTGCATAGGTTGCTTAAAATTTCAACATGCTCTTTTACATGCTTTTCATACAAATCACCTCTATCTATCACGCTTTGGGGCAGAGAATGAGCAGAAAAGATCAGTGTTACCTCTGATATATCATTACCTTTAATCTGGCTTAAAATTCTATTTAATATTATATCATTATAGGCACTATTTTGGTAAAACTCTGGTACGATTTTTACTTCGCCTTTAAATTTTATCTCATCAAGCACATTCTTTACGTCATCAAGGCTTGAGAGTATTGTTGTACTTGAGTGGTGTGGATAAAGTGGCAGTAGAATTATCTCGTCAAATTCAGAGTATTTTACCATTGTATCTTTTGCAAAAGCCGGGGTGTAGCGCATGGCAAAATCAACTGCACTAAACTCGCCGTAAAGTGAGCTGATTTTTTCGCATAGGCTTTTTGTAGTATCGCTTATGGGCGATTTTCCGCCTAGTTTTGCGTAGTTTTCTTTGGCGTTTTTGTGTCTTGCAAAGGTTATGATATGCGCTATGATGGAGCGTAAAAAATCGCTTTTTATGGGTAAAATTCTTCTATCTTTAAACATATTTAAAAGAAAGACCTTGACCTCGCTTAGATTATTTGGACCACCCATATTTAGTAGTATTAGCGCACGTTTCACGCAAAAAGCTCCTTAATTTTTATTATCTCGTCTATGCCACCAAGCTCAGCTTCATTTGCTCTGCCTTTTTGCATAAAATACTCATAAAACGCCCGATATTGCGCTCTGACTTCGCTACTATCTGCGTCTACTCGTAGATTTATCTGCCCTATCTCGCTTTGCATGTATAGCTTGCGCCCCAATAAATCAGCAAAATAAATTCCACCACTTGTAGCAACTTCTATAAAGTGCCGCTCGACTTCGCCTAGCATTGAGCATTGCATGCACAGGGCTTGTGATGTAGGCATTATAAGCTTTAAGCTAGCTTGCGAATATGCGCCTTTGCGCGCTAGTATAGTGCAGGATAGATCCTTTCCGCCGTAGACTTCTGCGCTTGAGGTAAAGCTTGCTAAGTCTATATTATTTACCAAAAGTTCGACTATGCTTAGGGCTTTTGGATTTATGCCTGTAACGCTCATGCTATAAATTTGCTCCTCTTTTAAAAGCTCTTTTTTAAGGGAGAGGATAACTGGGTGAAATCTATGCGGCAAGTCCAAAATAGCCCTTACGTTAGCGGCTTTTGCTAGCTCGCTAAGCTCGTGCAGTATCTCAAGGGGAAGCGGAGCGAGACGTGAGATTATGATGTTTTTGCACTGTTTTATAACCTCTTTAAATGACTGCAATACTAGCTCGTCTTTTACATAAATTGCCACTACATCAGGGGAGGCTTGTGAAAGCATGGTGCTTACGTCATCATAAAGTGGTACTCTAGCACCATTTAAAGCACCTCCTAAGGTGCACACTCCGCAAATTTCAAACGTGTTTGAGTGTTTAAGTTCGTTTAGCCTATCTTTTATATCATCACTGCTGTCGTCTAAAAGCGCGATGGATAGCTGCATTGTCTCCCCTTTGCATTATTTAAATCACTTATTATAATTAAAATTTATTTAAAATCTGCTAATTATGTGTTTTTGATTTTAATTAGCCTTACATGAGTAGCATTTTAAAGCCCTCTAAATTATCCAAAATGGCGGATAAATTTAAAAATTTAATAAAATTTATGCTAAAATCAGCCGTTTATTTTAAATTTAGGAAACATAAGCAAATGGATATTAGACACGAATACCTAAACTTTTTCGCCTCCAAAGGACACGAGATAATCCCCTCTGCGCCACTTGTGCCAAACGACGCTACCCTGCTTTTTACAAACGCTGGTATGGTGCCATTTAAGAGCATTTTTACTGGCGATGAGCCACGTCCTACTCCGCCTATTCGCACCTCCGCTCAGACTTGCATTAGGGCTGGGGGCAAGCACAATGACTTAGATAACGTCGGCTACACTGCCAGGCACCACACCTTTTTTGAAATGCTAGGAAACTTTAGCTTTGGCGAGTATTTTAAGCGTGAGGCTATCGCCTATGCGTGGGAGTTTGTAACTCAGGTTTTAAAGCTACCAAAAGAGCGGCTTTACGTAACTGTGCACGAAAGCGATGACGAGGCGTTTGGGCTTTGGTGTGAGCATATTGCAAGCGAGCGAATTTACCGCTTTGGCGATAAGGATAACTTCTGGCAAATGGGCGATACTGGACCTTGTGGGCCTTGCAGCGAGATATTTTATGACCAGGGTAGCGAGCATTTTAACAGCCCTGAAGACTATATGGGCGGCGACGGCGACCGCTTTTTGGAGATTTGGAATTTAGTCTTTATGCAGTATGAGCGAAACGAAAAGGGCGAGCTAAGCCCGCTACCAAAGCCTAGCATCGACACTGGTATGGGGCTTGAGCGAGTTACTGCGATAATGGAAGGTAAGTTTAGCAACTACGACAGCTCGCTTTTTATGCCTATCATTGATGAGATAGCTAAAATTTGCGCTAAGCCCTATGAATACGAAAGCGGCGCAAGCTACCGCGTCATAGCCGATCACATCAGAAGCACGACCTTTTTGCTGGCTCAAGGAGTGAGCTTTGATAAAGAAGGGCGGGGCTATGTGCTGCGTAGAATTTTACGCAGGGCTGTGCGTCACGGCTACTTGCTTGGCATTAAAGAGCCGTTTATGTATCGCCTAGTAGATAGGCTTTGCGAGATTATGGCTGGGGCGTATCCGTATTTGCTGGAGAAAAAAGAGTTTGTAAAGCAGATGGTAAAGCTTGAAGAGGAGCGGTTTTTCGCTACGCTTGCGGCTGGGATTGAGCTGTTTAATAAAGAGCTTGAAAGCACAAGCGGTGAGATTTTTAGCGGCGAAGTAGCCTTTAAGCTTTATGACACCTACGGCTTTCCGCTTGATCTGACTTCGGATATGTTGCGTGAGAGAAATATGCGCGTTGATGAAGCTAAATTTGACGAGCTAATGAATGAACAAAAACGCAGGGCAAAAGCGGCCTGGGTCGGCAGCGGCGACGGGGCGAGCGCGAGCGGGGATTTTAAGCTCTTGCTTGAGGAGTTTGGCGAGAATGAATTTATAGGCTATGAGAGCCTAGTGAGCGAAGCAAAGGTGCTTGGGCTTTTAGACGCTGAGTATAAAAAGGTGCAGTCTTTGGGCGCTAACCAAAGTGGCTGGGTGATGCTTGATAGGACGCCATTTTACGCTACTAGCGGCGGGCAGGCTGGCGATAGGGGTGAGCTGGCTGGCGTGGCTAGCGTGGTGGATACGCAGAAGTTTTTTGGTTTAAATTTAAGCAAAATCGACACCAAAACCGAGATAAAAGTGGGGCAAGCAGTAACAGCAAGAGTAGGCTGTGAGCGAGCCCAGATAGCACGGCACCACTCAGCCACGCACCTGCTGCACGCTGCACTTCGTGCGGTGCTTGGCGAGCATATCACTCAGGCAGGCTCCAGCGTAGAAAGCGACAGACTGCGCTTTGACTTTACCCACCCAAAGGCGCTTAGCGGCGATGAGTTAAGCCGCATTGAGAGCTTTGTTAGGGCTGAAGTGGCGGCTGCGGCTGATACTCTTGTGGAGATAATGGATTTAGAAAGCGCAAAAAATAGCGGTGCGGTTGCCCTTTTTGGCGAGAAATATGCCGAAAATGTGCGTGTGCTAAGCATAGGCGCTAGTAAGGAGCTTTGCGGTGGCACTCACGTGGCAAATACGGCTGAAGTGGGGGCGTTTTTTATCGTTAAAGAAAGCGGCGTAAGTGCTGGCGTGCGCCGTATTGAGGCGGTTTGCGCTAATGCAGCGATAAAATATGCAGATGAGCTTAGAAGTGAGCTAGCGGGGCTTTATGCCGAGATTAAAAACACCGACTTATTAGCTGGCGTAAGAAAGCTAAAGGGCGAGATAAAAGCCCTAAAAGACGAGCTAAAGCAGGCCGCGAGCTCTGCAAGTGTGGCTGGCGAGAAAGTGGGCGAGACGCTCGTTTTTGTCGGCGAGTTTGGCGGTGATATAAAGGCAAAAATCGATGAGCTTAAAAATCAGCACGATAGCGTCGTGGTAATGCTATTTAAATCAAGCGATGATAAGGTGCAAGTAGCAGCTGGGGTAAAGGGCGCTGGCTTAAAGGCTGGGGAGCTGGTTAAATTTGCAGCTGGTATTTTAGGCGGCGGCGGCGGCGGACGAGATGACTTTGCCACAGCTGGGGGCAAGGACGCCTCAAAGCTGGGCGAAGCTATGGCGGCTGCAAAAGAGCTTATAAAGACAAAGCTTGCTTGATGGAGTATAATATCGCCTTTGCTAGGCTTGAGTATTTTTTGCCATTTTTGCATATCGCTTCAACCGTAGTATATGCTGGGGCTTTACTAGGATTTACGCTTGTTGGGCGAAAGCTTTTAATTAGCGAGAGTAGGGAGCGTTTTTCCATCTTGCTTTCGCTTTTTAAGTCATTTAGCGTGATTATCCTAGTGTCGCTTTTTTTGATTTTAATAAGCGCTGGTGTGTTACTGCTTGAACATCAAAGAGTAGCAGAGGTAACTGATCCTATGGCAGAGGCGATACTGGCGACAAAGGCGGCGCTTTGGATATTTTTACTGCTTAATACTCTTTATACTTTATATCATTATAAAAAATCCGTGTGCGCTTTTAGCCAAAAAGACATGATTCAAACCCACGAGAGCCTTATTTTGATAGTTTATTATTTTATACCGTTAAATTTATTGATCCTTGTCGTGGCTGGCTACCTTGGGCTTTCATACAGGGGGTTTATGTGATAGTTTTGGTTTCCTCATCTCCTTCTCGTGCTAATATATTGCGTGAGGCTGGACTTGATTTTGTTGTGCGTAGCTTTAAATTTGATGAAAATTTAAAAAAAGAGGGTATAACTCCACAAACTTATGTGCAAAAAATTCTACGTCAAAAGGTAAATCAGGCTAAGGAAGCTGGCTTAATTAGTGCGCTTTTGGATGAGTTTAGACATGGATATTTGGTATTTGCTGATAGCTGCGTGGGCGTGAATAATACAGTGCTTACAAAGGCAAGCGATGAGGAGCAGGCTAAAAAAATGCTTCTAATGCAAAGCGGTGCAAGTGCTAGCGTTTTTACAGCTATGGCTGTAGTTAGTGCTAAATTTGATATTTTTAGCCTTAGTAAAACGACTTTTAAATTTGCTCCATATGATGACAAAAGGCTAAAAGATTACCTAAAAAGTGGCGATTGGCAGGGCAAGGCTGGTGCTATGATGATAGAGGGCTTTAGTGGGGAGTTTGTGTTATCTTGCGAGGGTAGTTTAAAAAATGCTATGGGCTTAGATGTAGATATTTTAAAGGCTTTTTATGAAAATTTTATTTAACATTTTAATAGCTTGTGCGGTCGTGCTAGTTGGTGTGTTTGCCTATTACTATAATGAACTTCGCTTTGAGGCGCGCTCAATAGTGCAGGATTATCACCCAAAGCTGGCTACACAGATACTCGATAGAAATGGCAAGCTTATAGCAAATATCTTTGATGAGGGTGGCAATCGATTATATGTCAAATACGACGATATACCAGGGCGCGTCATAGAAGCTCTTGTAGCTATTGAGGATACTAGCTTTTTTGAGCATGGTGGTGTAAATTTAGAAGCCATTGTGCGTGCTGGCATAAAAGACGTCATAGCGGGTAAGCTAGTTGAAGGCGCTTCTACGCTAACGCAACAGCTTGTTAAAAACCTAGTCTTAACCCGTGAGAAAAAATTTAGCAGAAAACTAAAAGAAATAATGCTATCTATTAAAATAGAAAGCGAGCTAAGCAAAGAGGAGATTATAGAACGATACTTAAATGAAATTTATTTTGGACATGGATATTATGGTATTCGCACCGCTGCACAGGGATACTTTCACAAAAGCCTTGATGAGTTAAGCTTAAAAGAGATAGCTATGCTCGTGGGCTTACCAAAAGCTCCTAGTGATTACGATCCCACACGTCATAAAGATGCTAGTCTTGGACGCGCAAACCGTGTGCTAGAGCGTATGTATAGTCTTGGCTGGATAAATGATGATGAGTATAAAATCTCCACCCAGCAAGACCCGATTGTTTATAATGACACACTTACTTTAAATGCCGCTCCTTACGTGGTTGATGAGGTACTAAAGGAGATGGTGCGAAGATATGGCTATGAGGATATTAGAACAGGTGGATATATTATACGTACTAGCATTGATTTAGAGGTGCAAAATATGGCTCGCGAAAGCTTGCGCTGGGGATATAATGAAATTTTAAAGCGCAACACAAGAGCAAATCGTGAGCTATTAAATGGGGCTATGGTAGTTACTAGGCCTCAAACTGGCGAGGTTTTAGCGCTTGTTGGTGGAGTGGATTATGAAAAAAGTAGCTATAATCGCGCCACAATGTCTCAGCGTCAGCCAGGATCTGCTTTTAAGCCATTTATCTATCAAATAGCCCTTGATAGCGGATATTCTCTAGTTAGCCAGCTTGATGACGTGCCAGTAAGCTATGACTCAGGCGACGGCAAGGTCTACACTCCTAAAAATTATAGTGGCGGTTTTAGTGGTAAAATAAGTCTAGAGGACGCACTGGTATTTTCTAGAAATTTACCGACTGTAAATATGACAAACGCGCTTGGCATAGAAAATGTCGCAAGCGACCTTGAGAGTTTTGGGTTTAAAAATATCCCAGCTGTTTTGTCGGTATCTCTTGGAAGTTTTGGAATTTCCGTTATCGACCTAGCTAAGATGTATTCTATGTTTGCAAATGAAGGGCGTATAATAGTGCCAAATTTAATCCACTCCATAGAGGCTTCAAATGGCTCAGTCATAGCCACATCAAGCCCAGATATTTACGAGGCCGACCTGCCTGAGCAGTCATTTTTAATGATAAGTATTCTTCAAGATGTGGTAAAGCGCGGAACTGGAAAGGCAGCACGTGTACCTGGCATAGAAGTAGCAGGAAAGACTGGAACGAGTAATAATAGCGTAGATGCGTGGTTTTGCGGATTTACTCCCGATACAGAGGTTATTATATGGTACGGAAATGATGATAATAGCCCCATGAGAAAGGTAGAGACTGGTGGGCGTACCGCAGCCCCTGTTTTTGCTGATTTTATGAAAAAGTATCTAGCTCGCTATCCTGATATAAGGCGTGAGTTTATCCGTCCAGAGGGGGTTTACGTGGGTAAATATGACGGTAAAGAGGTATTTTACACAGATCTTTCTCGCCTTCCAGCTCAGCAAAAATCTGTAAGTGATGAGATAGAGCAGGAAAATAACGAAAATGGCTTGATATTTTAAGGTTTTAATATGAAAAAAATACTCATGATAGAAGACGATGCGGAGCTGGCTGAAATTTTAAGCGAGTTTTTAGAAGCTCATGATATGAGTGTAACAGTAGCGCAAGATCCATATATCGGTATTTCTACTCTAAATTTAAATAGCTTTGATCTTGTGATATTAGATCTTACTTTGCCTGGGATTGATGGGCTTGAGGTGTGCAAGCAAATAAGGGCAAGGCATAATGTGCCTATTATGATTTCAAGTGCAAGGCATGATATTACAGATAAGGTAAATGCGCTTGAAAATGGCGCAGATGATTATCTACCAAAGCCTTATGACCCAGAGGAGCTGCTAGCACGTATACGCTCGCACCTTAGGCGAGTAGGCGCGCAGACGCAAAAAGACGAACACCATAAAGATATAATCTTAAATGAACATGAAAGAAACATCTACTACAAGGGCGTGGTTTTAAATTTAACCGCAGCCGAATATGACATACTACGCTATCTTATAAATAAAAATGGTGGCGTAGTAAGCAGAGAGGAGCTAATCTATAACTGTGATAGTATAAGCGAGGATAGCACTAGCAAGAGCATAGACGTGATGATAGGGCGCATTAGGGTAAAGCTTGGCGAAAATCCAAAGGAGCCACATTACATACATGCAGTACGTGGTGTGGGATATAGGCTATCGCAGTGATGCCACGCTCGTCTATTTTTATAGCCATTACCTTTATATTTTTACTAGCCCTTACTAGCATAGGGCTTGCGTTTTTGTGGCTTATGGACTATGATAGGCAAAATTACACAAGAGAGCTAAATAATAGATACTCAAACGTAGCGCGAGCCCATCTTTTTTATATGAGTGGGATTATAGATAAAGATCAGTTTGCAAGGCAAATTGAGAGTATAAATATGCCAGATGTAAGCAGTGCAGAACTTCGTGAAAAGGTGCTAAAAGATGGCGAGGTTATAGACGAAATAAGCGCTGACATAGGCTCAAGTGCCATAATAGAGTATAAAAAACGTCACTATCTCAAGATAAATCATCTTGATGAGATGAAGCTTTTAGCTGATAGGGATTATCAGCCATATAGGTACTATGTGATAAAGGCGATTTTTGCGATAGTTGCAATTGTGCTTTTAAGCGCTTATATTTTTGTTATTTATAAGATAAAGCCTCTTCGTAGACTAAAAAGGCAGATTGATAAATTTGCCAGTGGGGATTTGGCTAATATAGAAAACGTAAGCGCTGGGAATGATGAGATAAGCGAAGTTTCGCAAGCTTTTTACAATGCCATAAGTGAGATAAAAATTCTAAATAGCTCAAGGCAGCTTTTTTTAAGAAATATAATGCACGAGCTAAAAACACCCATCACAAAAGGGCTAATAACTGCTCAAATGATACCAGAGGGTAAGCATAGACAGAGGCTTATAAGCCTCTTTCATCGTCTTGAGGGGCTTATAAATGAGCTAGCCGCAGTCGAGCAGACTACCTCAAATGTGGGGCTTGGGGCTAGGGCTATGTGTAAAGTGCAGGATATAGTCGATGAGGCTATTGATATGGCTCTTGTTTCGCGAGAGCAAGTGGTGGTTATAATAGACGATGATGCGCCTATTGAGGTGGATTTTAGGCTATTTTCAACAGCTGTAAAAAATATGATAGATAATGGCATAAAATATAGCGATAATAAAAAAGTAAAGCTTATAATAAGTACTGATGAGATTGCCTTTTTTAGCAAAGGCGAGGGGCTTAGTGGCGAGCTAGGGCTTTATACCCAGCCTTTTATTAAAGGCGAAAACTCAAAAGATAGCTTTGGTCTTGGGCTTTATATAGTAAATTCTATCTTAAAATCACACAGCTTAAACCTAGAATACGAGTATATACAGGGCGTTAATGTTTTTAAATTTAAAAATCTAAAATCCATAAGACAAAACGGCGCGTGAGTAAATTTTACATACTTTTTAGTTTAAATTTCATCTATTTTTCATTATTTAAATTGCTTTAATAAATATTCAAATATAATTTTTGAAATTTTAATTTAAGGGGATTTATTATGGAATTTCGTATAGAAAAAGACACTATGGGACAGATGAATGTGCCAAATGAAAAGTACTGGGGTGCACAAACGCAAAGAAGCTTTGAAAATTTCCCTATCGGCACTGAGCGTATGCCAAGCGAAGTAATCGCCGCTTTTGCCTATTTAAAAAAGGCATGCGCTATCGTAAATAACGAGCTAGGCAGGCTTGATGATGATAAAACTAAGGCTATTTGTGAGGCGTGCGATGAGATTTTGGCGGACAAACTTGAGGGTAATTTTCCGCTTGTAGTGTGGCAAACTGGCTCTGGCACGCAGTCAAATATGAATATAAACGAGGTCGTGGCAAATAGGGCTAGCGAGATAATGGGGAGTGATTTTCGCGTTAAAAAGCTGGTGCATCCAAACGATGATGTAAATAAAGGTCAAAGTAGTAACGACACCTATCCTACGGCTATGAGAGTGGCTTTTGTGCTTGAGATACAAGCGCGCCTGCTACCAGCCATTACAAAGCTTAGAACTACCTTAGAGGCAAAGGCTGATGAGTTTAAAGAGGTCATCAAAATAGGGCGCACCCACCTGCAAGACGCCACTCCGCTAAGCCTTGGGCAGGAGATAAGTGGCTGGGCGCACATGCTAGCTAAAAGCGAGGAGCAGGTAAAAGACAGCCTAAAATATCTCTGCGAGCTAGCCATAGGCGGCACGGCTGTGGGTACTGGGCTAAATAGCCATCCTGATTTTTCGCCTATGGTGAGTGCGGTGCTAAATAAAATTACTAATGTAAAGGCTAAATTTATAAGCCACCCAAATAAATTCCACGGTCTAACAAGCCACGATGGCGAGGTCTTTGCAAGTGGTGCGCTAAATGCACTGGCGGCAAATTTAATGAAAATAGCAAACGACGTTAGATGGCTTGCATCTGGGCCACGCAGTGGGCTAGGCGAGATAATAATCCCTGAAAACGAACCAGGCAGCTCCATAATGCCAGGCAAAGTAAATCCAACTCAGTGCGAGGCGATGACTATGGTTGCGGTGCAAGTAATGGCAAACCACGTCGCTGTAAGTATGGGCGCAAGTCAGGGCAACTTTGAGCTAAACGTCTTTAAGCCCGTGATTGCTTATAACCTACTTCAGTCAATCCGCCTGCTTTCAGATACCATGAACGCCTTTAACGACCGTTGCGCCGTGGGGATTGAGCCAAATCTAGCCACGATTGAGGCGCACCTTAAAAACTCGCTTATGCTTGTAACCGCTCTAAATCCGTACATAGGCTACGAAAACGCCGCAAAAATCGCAAAAACTGCCTACAAAAACGGCACAACTTTGCGTGAGGAGGCGATAAATTTAGGGCTTTTAAGTGGGGAGGATTTTGATAAATATGTCCGCGCTGAGGATATGATTGCGCCTAAAAAATAGCTTGAAATTTATGCGCTAACGCACTTTGTGCGGTTGCTTTGCACCATTTTTGCGAGTGCTTTTTACAACCGCACACTTTTTTGTGCAAGGTTGACTTTTTGAGGCATCCTCAGCTAAGTTATCCACTTGTATGGGGCAAATTTGCTCTTACTTGCTATAATTTTTTAGCCTTTTATTCTCAATTTAGTAGATAAAATGATAATTTTCACGTTTGCTATGTGGCTAGCCTTTGCTATGTTTTAGCGGTAGATTCACGTCTTAGATTTTTGTCCTACCTTACCATTTTCGCTACTAGCATATTCTTTTTGTAGGCTCAGTTATGCTGGTGGTGGGCATTATTTTAAGCGGCAATAGCCTGCTTATTTTGCGAGCTGATTTTGTAAATTTAGCATTTTACACTTTGTTTGACGGCTTGCTTGAGGTTTTGCGATTATCTTGTTTTTTGTGCTTTTTCTTAAAATTAAAGTAGCGCAAATTGCGATTTCGCCCATATTTGGATAGCTTTTGGCTAGTTCTATAATTGACAGCTTCGGACTTTTTTAAACCTAGCCAAAAGCCCCAGCTATCTTTAACCTATTTTTGGCTAGGCGTGGTCTTTGCTGGCGTATTTGTGGCGCTTTTAATCCAGCCAACAAAAAGTGCAGGCTAGCCTTTTGCTATATCGGCTCTTGGCTATTTTAAGAGTACAGTAACCACAGCTTAAACAGCAGTAAATAGCGAGCTTAGAGGCTTGGTTTATTTTTGTGCTGTTTTTATATGGCTTTTTTCTGCTTTTTAGTTACGTTTTGTTTTTAAAAATGGGCTTGACATGATAAAATACCCTTGACAAAGACGTCGCTTTATTGATATGGCTTAGCGGCTTGCTTGGGGGGGGTGCTTTACGTCTTTGGCGTGGCTTATTTACCGTCCATTTTTGGTAGTTCAGTACTGGTAATTTTCATGCTTTTGGGGCAAATTTTAGCGGTGTAGTGATTGATGGTTTCGAGCTTTTAGGAGCTTGGAAAAAGCCTGTATTTTATGGTTGGAGGCGCTAATTTTTGGTGTTTGTTTAGTAAAAATTTAAATTTAAAGCCCTTTGCAAAGTTATTTTAGCTATAATGGCATTCATTTTAACTAAATTTAAGGGAGATATATGCAGCAAACCACAGAAAATGAAGAATTTGTCGAGGTTAAAACAAGGGAGATAAATACCCCATTTTATGCGTATTTTGTTGCGGCTGTTTGCTTTGCTTGGTCTTTGTTTCAGCTTTATATAGCCTATTTTCCGCTTAATACAACTATCGCTCGCTCCATTCACCTGGCCTTTGCGATAGCTATAATTTTTAGCATTTATCCATTTAGTTATCATAAAGCAGCCCATAGCAAGCTTCCGCTTTATGATATATTTTTAGGTGTCGTGGGCGTGATTTGCGTGCTTTATCCTGCCTATGAGTTTTATGCGCTTGCAGAGCGTCCTGGGGCGTATACACACACAGATATTGTGGTGGCTTGCGTGGCGGTTTTAATCGTGATTGAAGCAGGACGCAGAGTGATTGGCCCTGCGCTTGGGATTATTTGTGCGCTATTTTTGGTGTATGATTATTTTGGTCGCTATATGCCAGATATCATTGCTCACAGGGGCGCTAGTGTTGAAAAGCTAGCAGGGCATATGTTTTTAACGACAGAGGGAATTTTTGGTGTACCGCTTGGCGTTAGCGTGAGCTTTATTTATCTTTTTGTGCTTTTTGGCTCACTTCTTGAGCGTGCTGGGGCTGGGCAGTATTTTATAAATTTAGCCTTTAGCCTGCTTGGGCGATTTCGCGGTGGTCCAGCAAAGGCTAGCGTCATAGCTAGCGGTCTAACTGGTATGGTAAGCGGCTCAAGCACCGCAAACGTCGTAACGGTGGGTACTTTTACGATACCGCTAATGAAAAAGGCTGGTCTTGGCAGCGTTAAGGCTGGAGCTATCGAGGTCGCTGCTGGGGTAAATGGGCAGCTCATGCCACCTATTATGGGCGCAGCTGCTTTTATCATTGCTGAGTTTTTGGGTATGAGCTACACAGACGTGATGACAGCGGCCATCATACCAGCCTTTGCCTGCTATATTTCGCTCTTTTTTATCGTGCATTTAGAAGCTTGCAAACTTGGCTTAAAGGGTGTAAACAGCAGCGAATATCAATCTAGGATAAGGATTTTCTTAAGCGGAATTCATTACATTACGCCTATTTTGGTGTTGCTTTATACCCTTTTAATAGCTAAAGAATCCGCTATTGCAGCAGCATTTAACGCTATTAGCTTTTTATTTTTGATTATGATTTTCCAAGAGCCAGTTAAAAAGCTAGCCGCAGGGCAGCCTGTTACTCGTGCAGATGTGCTTGTGGGTTTTAGCGATATATTTTACTCTATGATAGCCGCAGCAAAATCAATGGCGACGATAGCCGCAGCTACGGCACTAGCTGGCATAATCGTAGGCTCAATCAGCCTAACAGGACTTGGTGCGGTTCTTAGTGATTTGGTTGAATACCTAGCTGGGGATAATATCTTGCTTATTCTTTTATTAACTGCGCTTATGTCGCTTATTTTGGGTGTTGGGCTACCAACTACGGCAAATTATATTGTCGTATCAAGTCTAGTTGCACCTGTTATTTTAATGCTAGCTGGCAAAAATGACCTCATAGTCCCAGCCATAGCCGTGCATCTTTTTGTCTTTTATTTTGGAATTTTAGCTGATGACACGCCTCCAGTTGGCATAGCTGCATATGCCGCTGCTGGCATAGCAAAGGCAAATCCCGTAACTGTAGGCTTACAAGGCTTTTTTTATGATTTGCGTACCGCGATTTTGCCGTTTGCATTTTTCTTTAATAATAAACTCATGCTAATTGAAAGTGTAGGCGACCCAAGTGATGCTAGAAGTATAATATGGATGAGTGATGCTTTTGAGATAGCTTTTGTCTTTGCGATGACTATTGTAGGTATGTTTGCCTTTAGCTCGGCGCTTCAGGGCTATTTTGTAGGCAGGGTAAATTTAATTGAGAGGCTTTTATTGCTGCTTGTAGTGCCTTTTGCCCTGGTGCCAAATGTCCTAGCTAGATACGGCATTGTGCCAAATGAGTGGGTGGGCTATACGATAGGTGCGGTTTTATATGGACTGCTTTTTGCGTTTAGCTGGGTGCAAAACTCACGTCAAAAACGCATAGTGTCATCCAAAAATGCGCAAGGTGCATAGCGATGAATGCTTTAAGTAAAAGGCAGTTTTTTACGCTTTCCCTTACGCTTTTTTCGCTCTTTTTTGGGGCTGGGAATTTTATATTTCCGCCCGTTGTGGGGGCAAATTCTGGTGAGAATTTTTTCGTTGGGATTATGTTTTTTTCTCTTGCGGCTGTGGCTTTGCCAGTGCTTGGCGTAGCAGCAGTAGCAAAAGCAGGTAGCCTAAGGGAGCTAGCTAGCCGCGTGGACAGCGTTACAGGGCTTATTTTTTGCACCGCAGCCTATGTCGCACTTGGTCCACTGCTTGCTATTCCTAGGGCTGG
Source organism: Campylobacter sp. 19-13652 (assembly GCF_019702925.1). Taxonomy (NCBI): domain Bacteria; kingdom Pseudomonadati; phylum Campylobacterota; class Epsilonproteobacteria; order Campylobacterales; family Campylobacteraceae; genus Campylobacter; species Campylobacter sp. 19-13652. The sequence continues at coordinate 800,592 of NZ_AP024713.1, forward strand.
AAGTATGCCTTTTGAGATAGGGCTAGCTCCACTTTTACCAGCCGCTAGCGATAAACAGAGCCTACTTTTAATCTACTGCGCCGCTTATTTTGTTTTTAATGCTTATGCTTGCCTAAATCAAAGTAGGCTTTTAAATTTAATAGGCAGGTATCTAACCCCAGTCTTGCTTGCGCTTATAGTGCTGCTTTTTTTCTTTGGATTTAGCTCTACGCACGCTCACGGATTAGGTTCTGCTAAGGGCGGTTATGCCACTTCAGCGGCGGCTACTGGCTTTGTAGATGGGTATCAGACTATGGACGCGCTTGCTGCTTTGATTTTTGCCTCACTTATCGCTGATGTTCTGCGAAAAATGGGCGTAAGTAAAAAAGGCGAACTAGCTAGCCTTAGTATTAGGGCTGGGCTTTTTGCTGGGGTGGTGCTGGCTGCGGTTTACGTTATGCTTGGTCTTTTGGGGGCTATGGTGCGCCCTAGCGAGGATTTAAACCCAGCTGCGCTTTTAAGCTTTATTTCTACTTCTAGCTTTGGATTTGGTGGGCAGATTGTGCTTGGCATTAGCTTTTTACTGGCTTGCTTTGGTACTACTGTGGGGCTTACTAGCGCGGTTTCTGAGTTTTTTAAGGGGCTTTTTCCGCGCCTTAGCTACTCTATGTGGGTGTGTGTATTTAGCGTACTTGGTGCTATTATGGCGTCAAATGGGCTGGATAAAATTTTATCCATTTCTGTGCCTATTTTGGTTGCTCTTTATCCAGTGGCCACCACTCTCATACTGCTATCTTTAATAGACGAGCTAATAGATGCTAGTGCTTTGGTTTATAAATTTTGTGTGTACGTGGCTGGCGTGATAGGTCTAGCTAGCGGGCTACGTGCGGCTGGCGTTAGCCTTGGTGTAGTTGATGGCTGGCTTGATGGTTTGCCATTTTATGAGAGTATGCTAGGCTGGATAGTGCCTGTGGCGGTGGCCTTTGGGGCTAGCTATGTGCTGCATATTATTTTGGCTAAGAATGTGAGATACTAAGATGAAAAAACTAAGCATTAGGGATATACTTGCTAAAAAGGGCAAAGAAAAAATAGTCGCCATTACTGCTTATGATGCACTTTTTACAAAGCTTTTTGATGAGAATGTGGATCTGATTTTAATCGGCGATAGCCTAAATATGAGCTTTAACGGCAAAAAAGACACGCTTGATATTGATATAAATGCGATGCTTTATCACACTCGTGCGGTTTGCGGTGCGGCTAGGCATGCCTATGTGGTAGCAGATCTGCCATTTGGTAGCTACTATGACGAGCGTGGAGCGATAAAAAGCTCGCTAAAGCTCATAAAACAAGGCGGTGCGGACGCCGTTAAGCTAGAAGGCGGGGCAAAAAAGGCTCATCTGGTGCGTGCTTTAAGCGATGAGGGCATTAGCGTGGTAGGGCATATCGGACTTATGCCCCAGTCTGTGCGCTTTGAGGGCGGATATTTGGTAAAAGGGCGAGACGAGAAGCAGGCGCAGGGCTTGCTAGCTGACGCTTTGGCACTGCAAGAAGCGGGAGCTGTGACGATAGTGCTAGAGGGCGTCATCTCAAGCGTAGCAAGCGAAATCACAAATGCCATAAAAATCCCCACAATAGGCATAGGCTCTGGTGCGGATACGGACGGGCAGATACTCGTATTTTCCGATATGCTAGGGCTTTTTGATGAGTTTGTGCCAAAATTTGTCAAACGCTATATGAATGGGGCAGACTTGGTGCGCAAAACGATAAAAAACTATGCCGATGAAGTAAGGAGCGGAGCTTTTCCATCAAGTGAGTATGAGTATAAAAAATAAAGCTTTAGAATAATCTGTTTAGTAATATTTTGGTGATTTGTACTGAGCTATTTTAGGTGAGACTAAAGATTGTCGACGCATTTTGTTAGCGTAAGTTTTTAAGCCATAGATGCATAAAATTTAAAAAGTCTTATTATTAAACCAAATAAAAGTGGTTTTTACTCTTTTTAAACTAACCTTTTTTAGGTTGGTTTAAAAATAATTTTATCTTGTAAAAACTACCACTTAAGTTAAATCCAAATATATTAAAATAAATTGCAGTGTCTTTATGTATGATAGGTGGACTAAAATTAAGTAGCTAATTTAACCATTAAACTAATCAAATCAAGATTTTAGACCAAGATTAGTTAAAGTCTCTAGTCCTAGTCTAAGGCTCATTTGTCAAAGTTAAGATATGGCTTGAAAATGAGCTATAAAGTCTTAGTGATACTCTAGCCCAAGAATATCTTTTTAATTAGCATTGAAAGTATGATAACGTTAAAAGCTATATTTATGCGTTTTTGTAGTTTTCTGTCCACTGAGGCTTGCGCTTTGGTACCAAAAAACACCCCAACAAGCGCTCCAATCCCAAGCAGTACCCCAGCCCCCCAATTAACTCCGACATTAAGAGAAATGCTGATTAGTCCGCTAATAGAGGCAAATACAACAAAAAATAGCCCCATTGAGACGGCTTTTTTGATGTCGTAACCGAAAAAGCCAAAAAATAGTATGCCTATAAGCACGCCGCCGCCTATCCCAGCACTTATGGCGACTAAGCCTATAGCTGCACCAATTACGATGAGTGCGCCCTTTGATAGCTTTATTTCTATATCATTAAATCCCTTTTTAAGTCCAGCTTTTAATATCCCGAGTGCAAGGACTATAGCCAGTAGCACCTCAAGCGCAATAGCTGGCACCGAAGCGATAACAACTCCAGAAAACGCTCCGCCTATTAGTCCGCCTATGCCGACATAAACGCTTTGATTTAGCTTAAATAGCCCTCTTTTGTAGTTTAGATATGAGCCAAAAAGCGAGCTTAGCACCATTTGCACGACGCTAATGCCTATTGCCTCTTTTACGTCATAGCCAAAATAAAGCAGCACGGTTACTACTATGGCGCCCCCTCCGATACCGAAAAATCCGCTTGCAAATCCGACAAATACGCCTAAAATAGATAGTAGCGCTATCTCCATTTTCATCCTTTAAATTTAATAAGATATTATAATAGTTTTTAAACGAAACTTCAAGCCTTTTGCATAAAATGGCTGTTTAAATTTAAAAATTAGTGATATTTGGATACAATGTAGACTATTTTTACTTTTAAATTTTGGAGAAATTATGCTTTTTACTATCGCACTGGTTCATCTTTTATTTGCCGCTATTCCTGGCCCAGATGTGCTTATTATGGTGCGCACAGGGGCTGCTTGTGGATTTAGGGCAGTGGTATTTGCCGCTGCTGGCATAGCTACGGGTCTTATTCTTTGGGTTAGCTTAAGCGTTGGTTTACTAGCTAGCATAGCCCACACTCCTTTGCTTAAAATTTTAATGGCAGTAGGTGGAGCCTATCTTATTTTTATTGCTTTTATGCTTTATAAAAATGGTTCTAGCTCAATTAACGTTTCAAATGAAAATAGTGGTATGAGTGATTTTAAAGCATATATGCTAGGTCTTAGTACAAACCTAGCAAATGCAAAGGCTATTATGTATTTTGCTGGCATTTTTAGCCTAGCCGCGGCGAGATTTGAGGATAGCTTTATGCTATGGATTTTGGGGTTTGTGATAGTTTTTGAAAGTTTTTTATTTTTTGCTTTTCTTGGCTGGGTATTTGCTTTAAAGCGAGTTAGAGAGACTTTTAATCGCTATCGTGTATATATTGATAAATTTTGTGCATTTTTGTTTGTTGTCTTTGGATTGTTGATTTTTTATGAAATAGCTTAAATAAAATATTAATTTATTTTTTTAATTTTTATTTATAAATTTAAATATGTTTTAAGTATTTTGGTAATACAATTTTTATATTAGTATTACAAACTTAAAGGGGGTTTAAATGAAAAAAATTTCATCAATCACGTTTTTAACAGGCGTTTTAGCAGTTTTTATTTCAAGTTCTGCTTTTGCTCATCAAAGTATAGCAGCAAAAATAGGGCAACACTATGAGCTTAAGTTTTGGGCACATAATGGTTTTGAAGACTATAAAAAAGAGCAGTTTTTGGGTGCTGAAGCTTATGACATAAACGGAAAAAATATTAAAACTGGTATTGATTATTCAAAGGATGTACCAGCTATTTTGACTTCCTCTAGTCCAGCCATTGTTGTTACAAATTTTGATGCAGGATATTGGAGTAAGACTGATGCAGGATATGTGTCTAAGCCAGCCTATGATGTAAATGGAGTTGTGTTTGACACTTTGCGTTCACTTAAAATAGGAAAGACATATTTTGCTTATTCTCCTGTTTTAGCTAATCCTTTAGGGCTTGATTTTGAGGTCACTCCGCTTAAGAATCCTTTTAGCTTAAAAGTGGGTGATACTTTACCGGTTTTGGTTACTTTTAATGGCAAGGCATTAGCTGGTGCTAAATTTGAAAATCAAACTGATGATTTAAGTGAGACTACAAATGAATATGGTATAGCCTTTATAAAAATAGTTAGCAAAGGCCTAAATATAATTGCTGCTCGTTACGAAAAACCACTTCTTGATGATCCTCAGGCAAAGAGATTGCTTATACAGTCATCTATTAGCTTTAATTTGGAGTAGGGCTTTATGAGAGCAATTTTTATCTTTGCTTTATTTGGCGTTTTGTGTGGGCTTGGCGCACATGTTCTTCATTATAATTTAAAAAAAGGCGCACTTTATAGTGAAGTATTTTTTGGTGGTGGGGATGTGGCTAGCTATTCACCATTTGAAGTCTATGCACCTGATGCTAGTCTGCCCTTTGTGCGAGGTAATACTGATGAGCGTGGCGTACTTACTTTTTTGCCTGATAGGGTTGGCAAATGGCATGTAGTTGTACATGCTGGTAGTGACCATGGAGAGCATATAATAGAGTACGATGTCGATGTAAAAGAAGGAGATATAGCTACGCTTTCACACACTCCGCTTTATAGTGAGTATGGCGCCATGATAACTGGGGTGGCTATAATTTTTGGAGTGTTTGGTTTAGTTTATGGCCTTAGGGCTAGGCGAGCTAGATAGCCCCGAAGTCTTTAATTCGTTTTTGGGCTGAATTTTTTGTAAGTGGTTTTATCTTTTGTGATATGACTAGATTTCAAAGCCCAAAAACTTTTATTTATCTTAATAAGTTTATCCGCTATAATTAAATTTTGTAAAAATAAAGAGTTTTGGAATTAGAATAATCTATGAACTTAAAAAATACATGGATTATATTTTAAGATTTTATACAAGAGAGCAAACTTATATATCTATAAAGATATTTATAGATATATAAAATTGTGAAATTTACTCATTTCTAAGCGTGGTTAGTACGTCCACTTCTGAGGCCTTTTTGGCTGGATAGTAGCTTGATAGGGCAACCATGAGTATGGAGCCTGTTACTATAAGAGAAAAATCAAGCGTCGATAGTTCAAGCGGAAGCTTTGAGCTACCGTATACGTCAGCTGGTAGGCTTATGATGTCAAAATTACCCAGTAAAAATATCCCAACAAGTCCAAGCGCAACGCCAAATATTATCCCGCTGCCGCCTATTGCCATGCCTTGCAAAAAAAAGCTCTTTTTAATTTCCGCTTTGCTTGCTCCAAGTGATAAAAGCAGGGCGATTTCTGAGCGCCTATTCATCACGGTCATTAAAAGTGAGCTTATAATATTTAGGCTAGCGACTAGGACTATTAACATTAAAACTATAAAAAGCGCCCTTTTTTCAAGTGCTAGTGCGGAGAAAAAGTTACCATTTTGTTGCCACCAGCCTATGGCTTGCACACCTACTGGTAGGGTGGATTTGAGAGCTTTTATATCATCAAAAGGCTTGCTTGAAAACACGTGTATACCGTCATATTTGCCACTTTCATAGCCCAAAATACTGCTTAAAGCCTTAAGGCTTGTGTACACATAAAGTTTATCATACGCCACAAGCCCAGAGCTAAACTCGCCCTTTATGTTAAATCTTTTTATCTTTGGCAGCACCGACAGCCCTCCAGCTTCAGCTGTGGTAAAAATGAGCGTGGCTTTATCTGCGCTTTTTGCCCCTGCAATCTGCGCTAGCCCACTACCTACAAGCAGGCTAAAACCATCAATCTCCTTTTCTTTTAGAGCGTCTTTGACTATCTCGTTTATCTCTTTTTCTAGTGCGCTATTAACCCCAAAAACCATAGCTCCACCCATGCCCTGCTCACCCTTTAGTATAGCCTGAGAACTGATGTAAGGGCTAAATTTTAAGGACTTAAATTTCTCCTGTAAGGTTTTTAAAAGCTCATCATCTATCCTATCTGAAAATGGACTTAAAATGGTGATTGGATAGTTCATAGTAAAGAGCTTTCTCTCAAAATCCTTATCAAAGCCATTCATTAGCGCCATAGCCACAATAAGCACCATAAGCCCAACGCTCACCCCCAAAAATGCAAGCAATGCAGAGAGTGTGATAAATGGCTGAGTTTTATCAAAGCGCAGATATTTTGGCGCTAAAAATCGTACTAGGCTCATCTTTGTCCTTGTTTAAATTTATATTTTGGTTCTTACATATATCCATGGCTACTGTTGCTAAAAGCCTTGCGTAAAAGAGGATAAAATATTTAAATTTATCCTCTTTTTGGTGCATTTTCTGGGCTTACAGACTAGAAAATATCGTAAAAACCCAGAAAATATTAAGCAAAAATTCCTTTTTTTGGACCACTTTTCCCGTGGCAATCTTTGTATTTTTTACCACTTCCACAAGGGCAGGGTGCATTGCGGGCAGGCTTTTTGGCGCTGTTTGCGGCATTAGATGGCACGCTATGATGTATGGCTTTTTTAAATTCCCCATTTTCGTCACTTGCGCTAAAGCTGGTAGCTTCGCTTTCTGATTTTTCACTCATCTCCTCAAGCACTTGCGAAGCACTCTCATCTTGCGGACGAAGCTGAAGTAGATGAAGCATTTTGCTACTTTCTGTTTTTAGTCTACTTGCAAGCTCTAAAAAAAGATTATAGCTCTCTTTTTTGTATTCTGTTAGCGGATCTTTTTGATTATATCCGCGTAGTCCGATACCTGTTTTTAGTATATCCATTTGATATAGGTGCTCTCTCCATGCGCCGTCTAAAACCTGCAAATATAGCACCTTCTCAATGCGTGATTTATCGTCAGGGCTTATGAGTGATAGTTTTTGCTCGTAGTTTTTGATAAGCTCATCACTAAGCGCGTTTAATAGCTCATCATACTCAAGCCCTTTAAATTTATCCGCCTCTATATCCTCGCCTATCTCGCTTTTTATTATATTGGCTAGATTTTCTAGGTCAAACTCATCTTTTAGTCCGCCTGCGATTATCCCAGCTTTTTCTAGGAGTTGGGCTGCGTATTCTTGCTGGTTTGCCCTTACGCGTGCATTCATGTCTGTGTTTGGATCTAGTAGCTCGTTTCTATATTTATAGATTGTTTTTCTCTGCTCATTTGCCACATCATCATACTCTAGCAGGTGTTTTCTAGCTTCAAAGTGCAGGCTTTCGACCTTTTTTTGAGCCCCTTCGACTGCGCGCGTTACCATGCGGCTTTCTATGCTTTCATCTTCAGCTATGCCTAGTCTATCCATTATTACTTTTATTCGCTCAGAGCCAAATATGCGTAGTAAATTATCCTCTAAACTTAGGTAAAATCGGCTCTTGCCAGGATCGCCTTGTCTACCGCTTCGTCCGCGAAGCTGATTATCTATCCTGCGGCTTTCGTGTCTTTCGGTGCCTATTACGTATAGCCCTCCTAGCTTTTTGATCTCATCGTCTATTTTTATATCCACACCACGCCCAGCCATATTTGTGGCTATTGTTACTGCACCTTTTACTCCGGCTTGGCTGATGATTTGAGCCTCTTTTTCGTGATTTTTAGCGTTTAGCACAGAGTGGGCGATGCGTTCTTTTTTAAGCAGTTCGTGCAAAAGTTCGCTCTTTTCGATGCTTGCGGTGCCTACTAGCACTGGTTGTCCTTTTTGATTTGCTGCTTTTATTTCAGCGACAACAGCCTTAAATTTTTCTCTTTCAGTTTTATAGATTAAATCATTTTCGTCAACTCTGGCTACTGGTAGGTTTGTTGGTATAGAGATGACTTCGAGATTATAAATTTGAGAAAATTCTGTCGCTTCAGTTTGAGCTGTGCCTGTCATGCCAGCTAGCTTGCCGTACATTCTAAAGTAGTTTTGATACGTTGTGTCGGCTAGGGTTTGGCTCTCCTCTTGGATTTTTACACCCTCTTTAGCCTCAAGCGCTTGGTGTAGTCCCTCGCTAAAGCGTCTGCCCTCGCTGATACGCCCAGTAAATTCATCAACTATCATCACTTCGCCGTCTCTTACTATATAATGTACGTCTTTTTCAAATAGGTTATGCGCCTTTAGGGCTTGGTTTAGGTGATGGCTTAAAATGGCGTTCTCAAGACTGTATAAATTCTCTACCCCAAAGAGCTTTTCAGCCTTATTTATGCCCTCTTCAGTCATTATTATGCTACGGTTTTTTTCATCTACGACAAAGTCTCCGCTTGGTTTTGAGTTTGGCACGGTTGGGTCTGCTGGCTCGCCGCGCTTTAAATTTTTAGCCACTTCGTCTGCTTTTATATAGCCTTCTAGGGTTTTGTTTGTTGGACCTGAGATGATAAGTGGGGTGCGTGCTTCGTCTATGAGTATGCTATCTACTTCGTCAACGATGACAAAGCTATGAGCTCTTTGGACTTTGTCGTTTATATTAAATTTCATATTATCTCTAAGGTAATCAAAGCCAAATTCAGAGTTTGTGCCGTATGTAATGTCGCATTCATAGGCTGCTTTTCTAAGCTCATCATCATACACTCCACCTAGTATTACCCCTGTGCTAAGCCCTAAAAACTCATAAAGCTTTCCCATTTGCTCAGCGTCGCGCTTAGCTAGATAGTCGTTGACCGTTACTACATGCACCCCGTCTTTTTTTATTGCATTTAGTACTACTGCTAGGGTGGCGACCAGGGTCTTGCCTTCTCCTGTTTTCATCTCTGCTATTCGTCCGTCATTTAGCACCATGCCGCCTATTAGCTGCACGTCAAAGTGTCGCATATTTAGTACACGGCGGCTGGCTTCACGGGTAATAGCAAAGACCTCATTTAGCACCTCATCTGTGGTTTTTTCGCCGTTTCTTACTTCTTGTTTTATGGCTTCAAATTTAGCTTTTAGCTCATCATCGCTAAGGTTTATTAGGGTGCTTTCTAAGGCATTTATTTCTTGTACTCGGCGTTTGTATTTTTTTACTTCTCTGTCGTTTTTTGTACCAAAAATTTTTCTCGCTATGGTTGCTATCATAATCCTACCTTTAAATTTTAAACTAAAGATTTTATCACAACATAACTATTTCTTTGCTAAAATTAACCAAAAAAGGAAAAATATGAAAAAATTTATACTCATTTTTCTCTGCGTTACCTCGCTTTTTGCAGCTTCTGCGCTGGAGTTTGGCTCGCTTAGTGCAGATTTTGTCCAGACTATTAAAAGTGGTGGTAAGGACATAGTTTATAATGGCAGGTTTTATGCCACGACAAAAGAGGCGTTTTGGGAATATGATAGCCCAGCTAGAAAGAGAATTTATTTTAGCGATGATAGGGTGGTTATTATAGAGGATGAGCTAGAGCAGGCTATTATAAGCAGGCTTGAGAATGTGCCAAATTTAACGAGCATTTTACGTAATGCAAAACGTATAAGCGATAAGCTTTATAAGGCAAGCTATGATGATGTTGATTATCTTATAAGCATCGATGAAAGAGGGGTTGTAAGCATGATTGATTACAAAGATAAACTTGACAATAAGGTGAAAATAACCCTGTCAAATGTGATAAAAAATGGCAAGATAAATCCTGAAATTTTTATCCCTCACATACCGCAAGGATATGATATTATAAGCCGCTAGGGTAACTTAGGCGGCTTATTTTATTAAGCTTTTAAAAAGCTCCACGCTATCGAGTTTCTCCCACGGATAATCAGCCTGTCCTACCTGCCCACGAGCGGCGACGTCGGCGTAAAGAAAGCTCTCGCGGCTAGGACTTGCTAGCTTAAATTTATCCGTTATCCACTTTGGCGTGAGTGGGAAGTGCTGCATAACGAAATTTGATAGCTTATCATCATCGACGCTGGCTATGTGAGTACCCATAGTATCGACGCTAACAGATGTCGGACGAGCCACGCCTATAGCGTAGCTTAGCTGGACTATGCACTTTTTGGCTAGCCCTGCGGCGACTATGTTTTTAGCGATGTAGCGAGCGGCGTATAGTCCGCTGCGGTCTACCTTTGTGTAGTCCTTGCTGCTTTGTGCGCCGCCGCCAATAGGAGCGTAGCCGCCAAAGCTATCGACTATCAACTTTCTGCCTGTTAGTCCGCTGTCGTGCAGGCTTGAGTGATTGACGTAGCGGCCAGTTGGGTTTATGTAGATTATCGTTTTGTCTTTGTGATATAAATTTGCTGGTAGTGCTGAATTATCAATTAGCCCCTGGACTAGTTCTCGCAGGCGTTCTATATCCATACTCTCTACGCAAGGGGCGGAGACGACTATGGTGTGAATGCTCTGCGGGCGGCACTCTTCGAAGTTTTCTTTCGTGCCATAATCAATCGTAACTTGCGTCTTTATATCCACGCCAAGCTCGTCTGGGTGGGCTTTGGCGTAGCTATAGACCTTATCGCAAATTCTCCTAGCATAAGTGATAGCGGCTGGCATATACTCATCCGCCTCACAGCTTGCAAAGCCAAACATAATGCCCTGATCCCCAGCGCCTATCTCGCCGCTAGCTTGATCTACGCCTTGGTTTATGTCTGGGCTTTGTTGATTGATATGCACGGCGACCTCGACGTCATCGGGGTGTAGGCACTGCTCGTGGGTAAAAGCGCTCTTGCCGTCATAGCCGATATTTGCTAGGGCTTTTAGGGCTATTTGGCGATAATCAGCGTGGCTTAGGGTGTGAGTGCTATTTATCTCTCCGCCTATTACTATATTTTTACCAGCTACAAAGACCTCGCTAGCCACGCGCCCATTTGCGTCGTGGATTAAAATTTCATCTACTATGCTATCTGCTATTATATCTGCGCATTTATCAGGATGCCCAGGGCTTACCACCTCGGAAGTAAAAAGATACATTATTTGCCTTTTTTTTGGAAAAATTGTCTGCATTATATTTAAAAGGTTTTTAAAAAGAAATTAATAAAGCTAAGTTTAAATAAAAATTTATAAATTTGGTGGAGGTGTGCGGGATCGAACCGCAGTCCAAAAACCGAACAACCGCAGCTTCTACATGCTTAGCAAAAGTGATTATCTTGAGTTTTTACGCTCACTTTCCAAAGGCGCTACAAAAACCCACAGGCTAAGTTTCACTCGCCACTTCGCCACAGTAGCAGGCTACACTATCTTTGATTACTCGCCTTTTAGCTTAGATAGTATGGGCTATTAGCGAGGCTCAACTGAACTTACGCAGCTTTAGCGTAAGCAGGAGCAAAGTTAACGTTGTTTGCGTTTAATTTTAATTTTAGGCTTTTTACGCTTTGCCCAAAGCGACATGCGACCATGACCATCCAGCTCCTGTCGAAGCCAAGTCACCCCCATTTGGGGGCGGATTATACTATAAATTTATTGCCTAGTCAAGCCTGGTGGGAATGTCTATAATATGAGGATTTAGCATACCAAAAAAATCGGCGTCATTTTCTAAGTCTTCTTTGTATTTATTAAACTGATCACTTACAAGAAGTAGCCAGTCTATAAACTGATCGTTTGCAGGACCTTTTATCACTCGTGCCTCCTCACAGACCTCCTCAGCCAGCGTAGTTAGCTTCGTTATAGGCTCTGTATGCATAAAGCCAGCCGCCGATTTAATATTATGAAATATCCTAAAAAGCTCATTTATGTTTTCGTGGTATTTTTCTTGTCGGGATAAATTTATAATAAGAGGCTCGAGTAAATCGCACATCAGTGAATAGTGTGATAAAAACTCCTCTACTATATCGTAAGAGTACTCTACTTCTAAATTTTTCATTAAACCCATATGCGTATCCTTAAAATATTCAGCGCTATTGTAGCAAATTTTTGATAAAATTAAACAAAATTTTATAAGCGAGCTTTGATTTGGATAGGATTGTTGAGATAGAAAAACTTAGTTTTGAGGGCGATTTTGAGACCTCTTTGCGCCCCGCTAGCTTTGATGAGTATGTTGGGCAGGAGAAAATAAAACAGAACTTAAACATTTTTATAAAAGCCGCCAAAAAGCGTGGTGAATGCCTAGATCACGTGCTTTTTTATGGCCCTCCTGGGCTTGGCAAGACCACTTTAGCTCACATAATCGCAAGTGAAATGGGCGCAGGCATAAAAATCACAGCCGCGCCGATGATAGAAAAAAGCGGCGATTTGGCGGCGATTTTAACAAATTTGCAAGAGGGCGATGTACTTTTTATTGATGAAATTCATAGGCTAAGTCCTGCGATAGAGGAGGTGCTTTATCCTGCCATGGAGGATTTTCGCCTAGACATCATAATAGGCTCTGGGCCAGCCGCGCAGACTATTAAAATCGACCTTCAGCGCTTTACATTAATAGGTGCGACGACTAGGGCTGGCATGATTTCTGCGCCGCTTAGGGATAGATTTGGTATGGATTTTCGCCTTCAGTTTTATAGCCCAGATGAGTTGGCTAGGATAATTCAAAAAGCAAGCCTAAAACTAGGCAAAAATTGCGATGATAGTGCGGCTTTGGAAATCGCACTAAGAAGCCGAGCCACGCCTCGTATCGCGCTTAGATTGCTTAAGCGAATCCGCGATTTTGCTGATGTGGCTGATGAAGGCGCCATAAGCTCTGCTAGAGCAAAAGAGGGGCTTGATGCACTTGGTGTGGATGCGCGTGGATTTGATGATATGGACTTGCGATATTTGCAAATTTTGCTTGAGGCAAAGCGCCGTCCCATCGGATTATCAACTATTGCTGCGGCTTTAAGTGAGGATGAGGGTACTATCGAGGACGTCATCGAGCCGTATCTGCTAGCAAACGGCTATATCGAGCGTACTGCAAAAGGGCGCATAGCTAGCCACAAAAGCTATGAGAGCTTTAAATTTGGCATTGAAAAGGGGCTTTTTGATGATTAGGGGAGGGCAGTATTTTTTAGTTGTTTTGGTTTTGCTGGCTCTTGGGCTTTTGGTGTATCTTTTTAAGCCATTTTTGCTTTCTATATTTATAGCGGCTCTTTTAGCGGTTGCTATGGCAAATTTAAATGTATTTTTTCTTAGGTTTTTACATAATAAAACAATAAGCGCTGGCTTTACTACGGCGTTTTTGCTGTTTTTGTTTTTGGCGCCTTTAAGCTATGCTATCGTGTTTTTGGCAAACTATGCGGCAAATTTTAATACCTATAATATCACAAGGACGATTGAGTATTTTAAGGATGCTAGCTTTCATCTGCCTGAGACTTTGGCGTTTCTTGAGCCTAAATTTAAAGAGCTAATCTCAGAGCTTGATTTAAGTGTGATAAGCTCAAAGCTTCTGCCAAATCTCGCAAGCCTTGGCAAGCTTTCGGTAAATTTTATAGTTGATATGGGCTTTATTTTGGTGTTTTTCTTTTTTGCCCTGCTTTATGGGTCGCAGCTTATAGGATATTTAAAGCAGTCTTTGCCTATGCGCCCTGATGAGACGGAGTCTGTGCTAAGCGAGGTTGCAAATGTGATGAGCGTGGTGTTTTATTCGATTATTGCAAATATGATAATCCAGGGGACGCTTTTTGCTGTGATTACAGCTCATTATGGCTATGATGCGCTACTAACTGGCATGTTTTACGCAGTGGCCTCGCTCATTCCTGCTGTTGGTGGGCTACTTGTTTGGGCGCCTATTAGTCTTTATGAATTTGCCAGTGGAAACACCGAAGCCGCTGTGGTTATTGCAGTATATACGGTGATTGTTATATCCCTTGGCGCGGATACTTTTTTAAAGCCTTTGGTGATTAAGTTTATAAACGACAAACTCGTTAAAATTCCAACCAAAATCAACGAGCTTTTGATATTTTTTGCGATGCTGGCTGGGCTTAGCTCGTTTGGCTTTTGGGGGATTATCCTAGGACCTGCTATTATTACTCTTTTTATCTCTACGATTAGGCTTTATACCCTTATGAGGGAGGTTTCTTAAGGCTCATTTGGCAGGGCGTGCGGCTCTCCAAATAGCCGTGCTAGCTCATCTAGTACGAGCATTTCTTTGCGCGCCTTTGCCTCTTCCTCGCTTTTTGGCTTAAGCATAGCACTTAGATTAAATTCCGTTTTTTTCTCATTCTGGCTAGTTTTTGGCTCTATTTTTGCCGTATCAGCGCTATCATTGCTAAGCCTAGCCAAATCAGCGTCAAGCTCATCTAAACCGTCAAATTCATTAAGCTCGTATTCATTTGCTCCGCTATTGCTTGCTTGATGCTGTGGTATTTGCTCTATTTCTGGGTCTGGGTCGTATTTAGTTTGGGGTATGCTTGTGGCTTGCTGCTCTTGGTTTGCGTCTTTGGCTTGTGGCTTGCTTACCTGGGTTAAATTTACTTGCTCTTTTATCTGCTCGTATGAATTTTGATTAGTAGCTTGCCCCATAGGCTCTAATACAGGTTCTATGCTCTGCTTTGGCTCAGCTTTGTTCTGGCTGTCTTGGGGCTTTGGGGAGCTTGTTATTTGACTACTGGGAGGCTTGCTTTGGCTAGTGGCTGGCTTTATGGCTATGCTAGCCTCTGCACCAAAAAGAGATCTAAGAAGCGATAAAATTATCTTTGAGCTTTCTCTTAGCTTTGCTTGTTGCGCGCCAGTAGCATGGGAGGTTAGGTGCATTATTTTTCCGTCAAAGCTTATAAATTTAATACTCGCCTCAAAGCACTCACCAAGCGAGTAATCTCTATCATAAAGCCTCTCTAAAAGCATATCATAAGCATTTGGCTGCCTTGCTGGTGCGGGGGCTGGCGACTGGCTAGCTGGGGTTTGGTTTTGAGGTTTTTGCATTTCTTGCTGGCTAGTTTGCTGGCTTATTAAGGGCACACTTAAACTTTCGCTTTGAGCTATTATAGCCTCATCTATCTCTTTTAGGCTCATTGCCTCTATCATCATAAACATCATCAAACTTAAAATAAAGCCATTATCAGTGCTAACTCCTAGCATTGATTTGCTCTTTGATAGTATGCGGAAAAATCTCTCATAAACAAGTAGCGAAAACTTAGGGTCGTTTGCTAAAAACTTCTCTTTTAAATTTGCTATCATCTCATCTATCATCATCTCCGCGTCTATACCGTCAAGTTCTGCTATTAGGGTTTTTACGCTGTTTTTATCTTTTATGGAGATTGTGTTTAGGATTTGCTCTATTTTTTCAGGGTCAAGTAGCCCCAGCATTTGGGCTACGCCCTGCTGGCTTATGCGCTCATTTCCTGCGTAGATTATGGCTTGATCTAGCAGCGTAAGCGTATCTCGCAGACTACCACTGCCACTGCGAGCTAGTATCTCAAGCGCGCCCAGCTCATACGCCACGCCCTCTTTATTTAGGATAAATTCCAAATGCTTTACTATGGCGTAGCGGCTTATTTGCTTAAACCTAAAATGCTGCGTACGGCTAAGCACCGTAGCTGGCAGCTTAAGTGGATCAGTCGTAGCTAGGATAAATTTCACATAGCTAGGCGGCTCTTCAAGTGTCTTTAAAAGCGCATTAAATGCCTCTTTTGTCAGCATATGCACCTCGTCTATGATAAAAATTTTAAACCTAGCAGCCGAGGGTGTGTAGCGGGTTTGTTCTATTAGCTCTCTTATGTCGTCTATTTTTCGGTGGCTTGCGGCGTCCATTTCTATTATGTCTATGTGTCTGCCTTCGTTTGCCATTATGCAGTGAGGACATGTCTCGCAAGGCATGGGTGTAGGACCATGCTCACAAACGAGCGCTTTTGAGAAAATTCTAGCAGATGAGGTCTTGCCACTTCCGCGAAGTCCAGAAAACAGATATGCGTGGCTTATACGCCCCTCTTTTAGAGCGTGCATAAGGCTTTTGCTTACGGCTTCTTGACCGATTAGGGCTTCGAAATTTTTAGGGCGATATTTAAGTGCTAGTGCTTCCAAGCTTGCGTCCTTTGTTAAATTTTGCAGGATTTTACTAAAAATTTGCTATAATCTCGCTAAAAATTAAAGGCATAAAGTGATGAAAAAATCCATTTTACTATTTCTATGCGCTTTATTTGCGCTTACTCTAACCGCTTGTGAGCGCAATGACTACCAGCATCCGATGTATCGTAGTAGCAAATCAAAATAAGGAGAGGGCATGTCAAATAAAAAGACTAAAATCGTAGCCACGCTAGGGCCTGCAAGCGACAATATAGAGGTAATGGAGGCTATGGTAAAGGCTGGCGTAAATATCTTTCGTCTAAATTTTAGCCATGGCACTCACGAATATCACGCCAGCAATATAGCAAAAGTAAGAGAGCTTGAGGCAAAGCTAGGCGTTAGAATAGGTGTGTTGCAAGATATTTGTGGCCCAAAAATTCGTTGTGGTAAGCTTGCTGAGCCTTTTAATCTAAAGCGCGGAGATAGGCTTGATGTGTATGCAAGCGAACGTATGGGTGAAATGGTAGAAAAATCACACTATGCAATAAGCATAAATCAGCCTCAAATCCTGCCTATGCTACGCGTGGGTGAGTATATTTATCTTTATGATGGTAGCATTAAAGCACGAGTAGTCGTTGAGGGTAGTAGCATGGTGCAAACCGTAATCGAAAATGACGGCGTGCTAAACTCAAATAAGGGCGTAAATTTCCCAAATACTAAAATAGGCATAGATGTCATCACGCCAAAAGACCGTGAGGATATGGCATTTGGCGCAAAGCATGGGGTGGATTTTGTGGCTATTAGCTTTGTTCAGGATGCAAATGACGTTAAAAAGGCTAGGAGCGTGCTTTCTGGCTTTGGCTCAAAGGCGGTTTTAGTAGCTAAGATAGAGAAATTTGACGCTGTGGAAAATATAGACGAGATCATAAAAGAAAGCGACGCTATAATGGTAGCGCGTGGAGATTTGGGTATAGAGGTGCCATACTATAAAGTACCGATGCTTCAAAAATGCATCATAAAAAAGGCAAACGCAGCCAGCAAGCCAGTCATCACAGCTACGCAAATGATGCTAAGCATGGCAGAGCATGAAACAGCCACAAGAGCAGAGATAAGCGATGTGGCAAATGCCGTGCTTGATGGAACTGACGCAGTGATGTTAAGCGAGGAGAGTGCGATAGGCAAAAACCCAGTCGCTGTGGTTGAGGCGATGAGTAATACCATAGTAGAAATTCAAAGCGTCTATCCGTATAATAAATTTGATGAGTTTACACCAAGCGATGAGACTGAAATGGTGGCGGCTTCTGCAGCTAGGCTTGCGGTAAATTTAGGCGTAGATGCGATGATAACCATAACAAGTACTGGAAAATCGGCTCTAAATTTATCCAAAAATCGTGCAAATATTGACATTATAGCCGTTACTCATGATGAGGTTGCTGCTCGTTCTCTCACCCTAGCGTGGGGCGTTACGCCAGCTTATATTTTGCCTAGAGATAGGCTTAGTAGCCTGCTGGCAAATACCGTAAAAATCGGCGTGGAAAAGGGCTTTATAAAGCATGGCAGAAGCTATCTTTTAACAGCAGGACATCCAGCTGGCGTGTCTGGTAGCACGGATTTAATCCGCATACTTCGCCAAGAACAGATTGAGTATTATCTCTCTGAGCCTAGCAAGGCGTAGCTTTGAGCGAGCTTTTACTCCTTCAAATAGCCCAAAATGCTAAAATTTATAGTGATGAGATTTTGGTAAATCCAAACATCATAAAACTGCTGCTAGCAAACGCTAGTAGCAGGGCTAATGAGATAGACGCCATTACCTTAGAAAACTGCAAAGAGTGCATTAAAAGCCTAAATTTAATCATATCAAAATCCCAGCTTAGCTCAAATTTTTAACTCTTAGCGATAATTTTTTATCAAAAGCACTGTTTAAATTCAGTTAAAATTCGATAAAATCATGGGTTAAATTTATACATAGGTAGGAGAATTTTTATGTTTTTAGCTATCGCTAAACGATATTCAGACGGAAATTTAATGATTCAAATAATCATCGCCATGCTTCTTGGTGCTGGGCTTGGTGTATTTGGTAAGATATATGAGCTAAATGAGACCGTGGCTCTTGCGAACAATCTGGGCTTGCTTTTTGTCGGGGCTTTAAAGGCTATCGCACCTGTGCTAATTTTTATATTGATTTTAACCTCAATCGCAACAAAGCAAATAGGCGCTGCGAAGGGGCTTAAAAAAGTCATTATCATGTATTTGCTAGGCACTATGCTTGCGGCTTTTGTGGCTGTTGGGCTTAGCTTTATTTTTCCTATTAAGCTTAGTATAGCTGGCATTAATAGTGCCTCAGGAAGCCCAGTGCAGGCTCTGTCTGAAGTTATTCGCATACTTGCTTTTAAAATGGTGGATAATCCGATTAATGCCCTAGCGAGCTCAAATTTTATCGGCGTGCTTACATGGGCTGTGGCTTTTGGTGTAGCTCTTAGGGGTTGTTCTCATGAGTTAAAGACTGTATTTTCAAACCTCTCAGACGCTGTTACAAAGATTATTAAATTTATCATTCGTCTAGCGCCATTTGGCATTTTTGGACTTGTTAGCTTTAGTGTGTATACTACAGGGCTTAATAGCTTATTAGAGTATGCTAAATTAGTGGTGCTAATTGTCCTTGCGAATGCTGTGGTAGCACTTATAATCTATCCTGCGATGCTTTATGCTTTTATGAGGAAAAATCCATATCCGCTTGTATTTACATGCTTAAAAGATAGTGGAGTTATGGCGTTTTTTACCAGAAGTTCAGCGGCAAATGTGCCTGTAAATTTATCGCTTTGTAAAAAGCTCGGCTTAAATGAAAATCTATACTCCATCTCAATCCCCCTGGGGGCTAGTATAAATATGGGTGGGGCTGCGATTACAATTAGCATTCTTGCTCTTGCTGCGGTTAATAGCATTGATGGCATTAGCGTGAGTTTTGGCGCAGCATTGCTGCTTAGTCTCGTTTCAGCTATAGGTGCATGCGGGGCTAGCGGCGTAGCAAGTGGTTCGCTTATGCTGGTGCCGCTTGCTTGTTCGCTTTTTGGTATAAGTAATGACATAGCACTTAAAGTCGTAACTATCGGCTTTATAATTAGCGTTATACAAGATAGCGTGGAAACTGCTGTAAATAGCGCCTCTGATGTTATGTTTACAGCAGCAGCTTCAATGAGTGAAAAGGAGATGGCATGAGCACAAATAGCTGGGATTTTAGGGCTTTATTTGCCTCAAATGAGGAGTGTGAGCGCGAGGCGGATAGTCTAATAAAAGAGTGCGATGAATTTCAAAACACCTACTCAGGCAAGCTTGATGGCTTAAGTGAGGATAAATTTAACGCCGCGCTTTTAGCCTATGAGGCGCTTAATGAGCGTATAGCTGGCGTGGCGACTTATGCGTTTTTGGTATTTGCTCAGGATACTAAAAACGGCGCATTTTACGCAAAGATAGACGAAAAGACTACGCTAGCGGCTGAGGGGCTTTTGTTTTTTGATTTGGAATTTAACTCCTTAAGCGATGAAAAGGCAGCTATTTTTAGCGCAGCAAACGCAAAATATGCCTACTATCTTAAGCTTTTAAGAGAGCATAAACCACACCAGCTCAAGCTAGAGCAGGAGCAGGTTTTACTTCGTGTTTCAAGTACTGGAGCGCAGGCATTTGCTAGGCTTTTTGATGAGACGTTTTCTAAGATGAGGTTTAAATTTCAAGATAAAAATCTAAGCGAGGAGGAGATACTCTCAAAGCTTTATGACCCAAATCGCGAAGTAAGAAAAGAGGCAGCTCTTAGCCTAAGCGCAACGCTGGAGCAAAATCAGCACCTGCTAGTTTATATTTATAATATGATTCGTGCTGATTTAGCCACGCAGTGCGAACTTCGCGACTATGATAGCCCAGAAGCACCTCGCCATCTTGATAATCAGATTAAAAAGCAAAGCGTTGACTCGCTTATAAATTCAGCCCAAACTAGCTTTGATTTAGTCAGCAGATATTATCATAAAAAGCGCGAATTATTAGGGCTTGAGCAGCTTTATGATTACGATAGATATGCGCCTCTTAAGGATAGTGGCGCAAAGGTGGAATATGAAAAAGCAAAGCAGATTGTGCTTGAGGCTTTTAATGAATTTAGCCCACGTTTTGCAGATATTGCCAAGCGGGCTTTTAGCGAGGGCTGGATAGACGTGTATCCAAAGGAGGGCAAGCGAGGGGGTGCTTTTAGTCATGGTGCGGTATCTAGGGCGCATCCTTATGTTTTGCTTAATTATACAGATGAGATGCGAGATGTCTTTACTCTAGCACATGAGTTAGGGCATGCCATACATCAAAATCTAAGCTACTCAGTGGGATATCTAAACGCCGATACTCCGCTTACGACGGCTGAAACGGCTTCGGTATTTTGCGAGATGCTTGTGTTTGATTATGTAAGAAGTGGACTGAGTAAAGAGGCTCATAGGGCGCTTTTAGCTCGTAAGCTTGAGGATATTTTTGCCACACTTTATCGTCAGATAAATTTCACTACATTCGAACGCGAGGTGCATGCTAAAAAAGGTGAATTAAGCGCTGATGAGTTTAATGAGCTTTGGCTTAAAGAGAGTAAGAAAATGTTTGGTGATAGCGTAACGCTAAATGAGTATTATAAAATTTGGTGGAGCTATATACCGCATTTTATCCATACTCCATTTTACTGCTATGCATATAGCTATGCGCAGTTGCTTGTGCTTGCACTTTTTGGGCTTTATAAAAGCGGAAAATGCGCTGACTTTGTATCAATTTACACAGAATTTTTAAGCTCAGGCGGAAGTAAATCGCCAGCTGAACTAGTGGCTATGTTTGGGTTTGATATTAATGATGATGAGTTTTGGCAGATAGGGCTAGAGCAGGTTAGGACTCTTGTAAAACAGTTTGAGGAGATGTAATGCTTAATGATTTATTAAACGATGATGGTTTTGCTCTTTTGATGAAAATGCACATTTATGAGGTTATAGAGTTTTTACTAAGAGACGGTACGCCGTTTGAGGTAGCGGCTTATCCTAGCTTTATAAGCTACGACCCAGAGCTTCCAGAACATATAAAACTACACCTCTCTTCAGAGAGGCTTACGCTATTTGCTCTGGCTGGGTATACATTTGAGAGTGCGGTTTTAACAGGCGACACACTTAGATTTGAGGCTGGATTTGGTAAGGCAGACTTTCCATCAACTGTAAGTATGCCGCTATCTGCCATAGCTCAAATTTTAGTCGAAAAGCACCCGATTTTGGTAAATTTTTCAGTTTATAAGCAGCCTAAAAATCAAGAAAAAGAGCCAAATGATGATGAAAGCTCTTTTTCTGTGTTTAAAAATAATCCTTTAAATTCAGGATTTTTTAACGATTAAATTTATTACCTTAGCGTTTTTATCTCCTAATGCGCTAAGGCTTGTTCTTGTCTTAGCATATGTGTTTAGGCTTAGCTTTATGAGACTTTTAACTTCGTTTTGATAAAATCTAGTATTATTTTAAGGAAAGTGCAAGTGAATATTTTAGACGGATTAAACGACTCTCAGCGCAATGCAGCGACGCACATAGATGGGGCTATGCTTATCCTAGCAGGCGCTGGAAGTGGCAAGACAAAGACCATTACTACGCGTTTGGCTTATCTTATTAGTGAGGTTGGCATAGACCCAGCTAGCACGCTTACTTTGACCTTTACCAATAAAGCAGCAAATGAGATGCGAATGCGTGCGCTATCTTTGCTAAACTCAAATAACATAAGCACTCAGCCGCTACTTTGTACTTTTCATAAATTTGGTTTACTTTTTTTAAAATTTCACATAAATGTGCTAGGACGAAAAAATAACTTTATAATAATCGACACAGACGATAAAAAGCGCATTATAAAAAGCTTTGAGTCAGACCTGCCCACCTCCGTGCTTTCAAGTGAGATAAGTAGCTACAAAAACTCTCTTTTAAGCGTTGATGACGTGTATAAAAATGCCACCGATTTAGGCAGTAAAGAGTATGGCAAGGAGGCATTTTACCAAAAGGCGGCAAAAATTTATGCTAGATATGAGGAGTATTTAGCGGCAAATAATTTAGTAGATTTTGATGATTTGCTTGTGCTTACTTATAAAATTTTAGACGCTGATGAGGGGCTAGCCAAAGAGATTTCAAACCGCTATAAATACATAATGGTTGATGAGTATCAAGATACAAACGACCTTCAGTACAAGCTTTTAAAAAAGCTTTGTGCTACACACCAAAATCTCTGCGTAGTTGGCGATGACGATCAGAGTATTTACGGTTGGCGTGGGGCTAGGATAGAAAATATTTTAAATTTCAAAGACCAGTTTAAGGATGTGCTTGTAGTAAAATTAGAGCATAACT
Organism: Campylobacter sp. 19-13652; assembly: GCF_019702925.1. Lineage (NCBI taxonomy): Bacteria > Pseudomonadati > Campylobacterota > Epsilonproteobacteria > Campylobacterales > Campylobacteraceae > Campylobacter > Campylobacter sp. 19-13652. Next base: position 822,968 of record NZ_AP024713.1, read on the forward strand.
ACCGCTCAAGTGAGGCCATACTAAAAGCCGCTAATGAGCTAATAGAGCATAATAGAGGCAGGCTTGGTAAAAGGCTTATAAGCACTAGAGGTAGCGGCGATGAGGTGGCTGTGGTAGAAAGCGCAGATGAAGCGTCCGAGGCTGGCAAGCTAGCGTCGCTTGTAAAAGAGCTAATAATTAAGGGGGTAAAGCCTAGCGAGATAGCCATACTTTATCGTGTAAATGCCCTCTCTCGCTCGCTTGAGGATGGACTGAGCCGCGAAAAAATCGCTTATAAAATGGTGGGTGGAGTTAAATTTTATGAGCGAGCTGAGATAAAAGACATAATAAGCTATCTGCGTTTAGTGCTAAATAATAGCGATGATTTTTCGCTTAGGCGCATTATAAACCGTCCAAAACGTGGGCTTGGTAAGGTAAGCCTTGAACGGCTTGAGAGGGTTGCTTATGAGGATAAAAGCTCACTTTTTGAGGCGATAAATAGGGCTTCGCTTGAGTTTAGTAAAAAGGTACAAGAAGCGCTTTTTGATTTTGTAAAAAGTGTGGTAGAGCTTTCCAGTGTAAAGGATGTGGGCTTGCTGGTTGATGGGCTTGAGGATAAATTTGGCATTAAAAAATACTACGCAGCCTTGCCTGATGGTAGCGAGCGCGCGGCAAATATCGATGAGTTTTATGCTATGCTTAAAGATCAAGCCAAAAACTCTCCCACATTTAGCATTGATGAGTTTTTAAACGAGCTAACTCTTACTAGTGAGGCTGATGCTATAAGCGATGAGGCGATTTCTATAATGAGTGTGCATGCTAGCAAGGGACTTGAGTTTGAGCATCTTTTTGTTATAGGGCTTGAGGAGGGATTTTTTCCACTGCTTGGCGAGAGTAGCGATATAGAGGAGGAGCGACGGCTTGCCTATGTTGCCCTTACTCGTGCAAAATCAAAACTCACACTGTCTTTTGCTGCGTCTAGATTTTATAAAGGGCAGCGTGCCAGGCTTAATAAGAGCCGATTTTTAAGCGAAAGTGGTGTATGTGCTGGCTCATTGGTGATACAAAAAAGTGATGAGTATAAAAAGGGCGACTTGGTTAAGCATAAAATTTTTGGCATAGGGCGTGTTACTGCCGTATCTAAGCGTGGTAAAGAGCATAAGCTTACTATAAATTTTGGCGGAAGTGTACGCGAAATTATGTCTAGCTTTGTGGAAAAGGCAGTATGAACGCGCTTTTTGTGGCAAATAAGCCCTCAGGTACAAGCTCGAATAAATTCCTATCGCAGATTAAGCGCAAATATGGCGTAAAAAGCGCTGGGTACTCAGGCACTCTTGACCCATTTGCCTCGGGTGCGCTTATAGTTGGTATAGGCTCATACACGCGGCTTTTTCGATATCTTGAGCTATCACCAAAGGTGTATGAGGCTGTAATGTGGCTTGGTGCGATTAGCGAAAGTGGTGATAATGAAAATATAAGCAGTGTTAGTCTAATTTCGCCTTTAAATTTAAATCAGATAAAAGCTGCCGCAAGCGAGCTTTTGGGCGAGATAGAGTATGTGCCACCAAAATATAGCGCAAAGCACGTAAACGGAAAAAGAGCCTATGAGCTAGCTAGAAGTGGCGAGGAATTTGAGCTAGCGCCTGCTAAAATGCGTGTTTTTGAGTTTGATATTACTGGCTACTCTCATCCGTTCCTTAGCTTTCGTGCGAGCGTTAGCGAGGGTGGATACATCAGAAGCTTGGCTCAAATTTTAGCCAAAAAGCTGGACGTAAACGCCACTTTAAGTGCACTTAAAAGGCTTAGCGAGGGGAGGTTTTTTTATGATAATGAAAAGCCCCTTTGTATTCCTGATAGCTTAAATTTAGCACAAAATGAGTATTTGGGTGATAAAAGCGACATAATGCTCGGCAAAAAGCTAGCTTGTGATAAATTTAAAAATACAAATGACGGCGTGTATTTAGTAGAGTTTGAAGAATTTTTTAGTATCATTGAGATAAAAAATGCGGTAGTAGCCTATCGATTAAATAAGGTTGAAAAATGCTAGTATTATCAAGAAAAGAAAATGAATCAATAATAATAAATGGCGATATAAAAATAATCATATCAAGTATAAGCAAAAATGGCGTAAAACTAGGCATAGAAGCACCTAAAAACATGACTATTTTAAGAAGTGAGCTAGTCGATGAGATAAAGAGCAAAAATGCCCTAGCTAATCATGAAATAAGTGCTGAAGAGCTAGCAAAACTATCGGATAAATTTAAAAAATGAAAGCACCAGCAAAGATAAATATTTTCCTTAAAATAACTGGCACTAGAGGCGTTTATCACGAGATTTTAAGCAGATTTGTACGCTTTGAGGATTTAAGTGATGAGCTAACTCTCGTACCTAGAGTCGATGAGCGCCTTGTTATAAGCGATTTTAACGATACAATTATCGCTAAGGCTTATGATATCATGGCAAAGGCTGGCTATGCTGGCGAGCTTGCGGAGATTTTTAGGGATAAAAGCGTAAGGTTAACTAAGCGCATTCCGGTTGGTGCGGGGCTTGGCGGAGGTAGCTCTGATGCGGCTTGCTTTATGCTTTTGGTTAATGAATTTCTTGGACTTAGCGCGGATGAGCTTTTAAGGTTGGGGCTAAAGGTGGGCGCTGATGTGCCGTTTTTTTTAAGCGGACAAAGCTCGGCTAATGTAAGCGGAATAGGGGAGATTATTGAGCCGTTTGATGATGATTTGCCTGCGCTTTTGCTAGTTAGCCCAGATGTTTTTTGCTCCACTCCAGAGGTTTATGCCTATTTTAGGGCAAATTTGTTGAGCAAAATCGAGCCAAAAAAGGCAAAAGATATGGTAAATTTAAAAAGTGACGAGCTTTTAGTTGAGTTTAAAAATAGCGAACTAAACGACCTGCGCGCCGCTTGTCTTGCGCTTTATAGCGAGCTTAATAAGCCACTTTATTTGGATAAATTTTTAAGCGGTAGTGGCAGTAGCTTATTTTGGTTAAAGGAATAAATTTGAAAGAGCTAGCTAAAAATAAAAAGGCGTTTTTTGATTTTAGTATAATCGAAAACTACGAAGCTGGCGTTGTTTTAAAAGGTAGCGAAGTAAAGGCACTGCGTGCAGGACGAGCAAATTTAAAAGATAGCTTTGTGCGCATTATTAAAGGCGAAATGTTTCTTTTAAATGCCCACATTAGCCATCTTGGCACTACGCATAGCCATTTTCGCCCAGACGAACGCGCCCCGAGGAAGCTTTTAATGCACCGCAAGCAGATTGATAAGCTCCTTGGTGCAGTTACGCAGGAGGGGCTTACAATCGTCGTTCTTAGCCTTTACTTAAATGAGAAAAATATTATAAAGGCTCGTATCGCACTTGCAAAGGGTAAGAATTTGCACGATAAGCGTGAGACGATAAAGCGCCGAGAGGGCGAGCGCGAGGCAAGAGCTGCGATAAAAAGATATATTTAAAGGAATAAAGATGAAAATTTTTAAAATTACTGCTTTGGCTTTTTTGGCTCTGTTTTTTATAGCTTGTGGCGAGAGTGAGAATGTAGCGCAAGATGAATTTGTGCCCTTTAAAACAGGTGAAAAGGTGCTTTTAAAAGACGTAAACGGCAGAAGTTTGGAGCTTTTGCGAGTTGAGGGTGGCTTTGAGATAGCTGGAGAAAAAGACAAGGTACTGATGCTTGATGTATTTGGAACATTTTGTCCGCCATGTCAGAAAGAGGCGCCGTCTTTAATGCAGTATCAGCTAGATCATGCTAAAAATTTCACCATCGTTGGGCTTACGCATTTTGAAAACGTGAGCAATGAATATGTAGTTTCAAATTTTGTCCAAAAGTATAATGCGTTTTATTTTATAAGCAACGAAACAGCTCTAAATGACCGCATAGCAGAGCAGATAGTAAGGGATATAAAGTATAATCACGAGATAGCTCTGCCTTTTAAAGTAGTATTAAAAGGCGGCAAATATCAGACACTAACTGACGTAGATAGTGGTGTTTATGGCGTGAAATACTACCTAGGTGGGATAAACTGGGCTGATATGCGCTCGGATTTGGAAAAAATTTATACAAATTCCAAATAAATGGAACATTTTTTGCTTATAAAATCGTAAAAATAAAAGGAAAAGCTGTGTTTATAGCCCAAACTTCAAAATCTCGTCCGCTTGTCGAGGCTGCTATGAGCGCTCGTGAGATGAGGCAAAAGATGATAAGCGGCAATATAGCAAACATAGACACGCCTTTTTATAAGGCGCGCGATATAGCGTTTGAGGCTGTTTTAAGCAAAAAAGCTGATGAAATTTATAATAAAAAAAGTGAGCCTGCCTTAGAGCTTGCAAAGACAGATGCCGCACACATTGATGCTGATAAATTTCCAAATTCAAATGTTCCAAACCTATTTTTAAGGGATGGACACATGGCTAGAAATGATGGCAACACCGTGGATTTAGACGTGGAAACAACCGAGCTTAGTAAAAATTACACTATGTTAAGTGCGCTGGATAACGCGTATAAAAGAGATAGTGCAAATTTTAAAAGTGTCATAGAAGCTAGCTCAAAAATTTAAGGGTAAAATATGTATTTAAGCGATTTTGATATAAGTGGATATGGATTATCGGCTCAGAGATTTAGGCTAAATGTAATAAGCTCAAACATAGCAAACGCAAATACCACGCGCACGGCTGAGGGTGGACCATATCGTCGTCGTGAGGTTGTTTTTAAGGCGGTGGAATTTGATAAGGAGCTTAATAAAAACGCAAAAGAGAGCAATGGGCTATTAGAGTATGAAAATCCACTTGATGATCCAGCCAGTCCGCGCGACGCATTTCCTCCTATGATGAGTGTTGTTGTGGATAAAGTGGTGCGTGATGATAAGGATTTTATCCTAAAATACGACCCATCTCACCCAGACGCAAATGCCGAGGGCTACGTGGCATATCCAAATATAAACCCGGTCGTTGAAATGGCTGATTTAATAGAGGCTACTCGTGCGTATCAGGCAAATGTGGCGGCATTTCAAAGCGCAAAAAGCATAGCGCAAAGTGCTATAAGTCTAATCGGAGGACAGTAATAAATGAATGGTATAAATGAACTAAATGGATTAAATTTAAACCAAACCCAAGCTCAAAAAACAAAAAATCAGAGCGATAAACTAGACTTTGCTAGTGTACTAAATGAGTCCCTAAAAGAGCTAAATGAGGTACAAGAAAGCGCAGATAAAGCAATAGCAGACCTTGCTACAGGCGAGGTAAAAGACCTGCACCAAGCGGCCATTGCCATAGGTAAAGCAGAAACTAGCATGAAGCTTATGCTCGAAATTCGTAACAAGGCTTTAAGCGCATATAAAGAGATCTCAAGAACACAAATTTAATCTCATATGAACGCCAGAAAATCAAAGATTACAGTACTATTTATAATCATATTATTTTTAGTGCTTATCTTTATTGCGGCGTTTGCTTACAGAGCTACCGATATTACAAGAAATACAGACTATGTAGATGAGCATTCAAAGGGCAATACCGCCCTAAGAGGCAGGATAATAAGTGCTGATGGCTTTAGCCTAGCAAGTAGCAGAAAAGTGTACGAAACTAAGATAGATACTAGATTTTTAAATGCTGAAAATAAAGAGCTTTTTATAAAGCTTTATAGCATTTATACTGGCGAAAATCCAGCCAAAATCCGAGCAATTATAAAAAAGGGGCGAGGCACTGTAACGCTCTCTGAGGATTTGGATGCTCGTACTGCCACATATTTACGCCAACTCCAAAGTAAAAATTACATATTTTTTATCTCAAAGCCAAAGCAAAACGGACAGGGGCTGCTTTTAAAAGGGCTTGATGTGCTTGAAAAATCGCAGTTGCGTGAGTATACCATGTCAAACGCTCTGGCTCCAGTTGTTGGCTATATCAACTCTCAAGGCAAGAAAAAGGGTGTGGAGAATTTTTACGATGATTATCTCTCAAACAGAGCTGATGGTAAATTTGAAGGCTCAAGAGACGTACGTAGAAATGTCGTTGTGCATAAAATGGGTGATGTCAAAGACCGCATAGATGGATATGATGTGCGCCTAGGGGTGCCGCTTAGTCTTCAGGTTATGATAGAGGCTATCCTTGATGAACAAAAGGAGTTTTTGCAAGCAAAGGAGATAGTCGCGGCTGTTATGGATAGTGCGACAGGGCAGATTATCTCGCTTGCCTCGTCAAATCGCTTTAACCCAAGCCGCATAAAGCAGTCGCAGATTAGTTACCTAGACGCAACCGTGGCTGAGCGTCCGTATGAGCCAGGGTCTATTATGAAGCCTTTTGTTTTTTCGCTGCTGCTAGAGCATAAGGGCTTTAATCCATTTAAGCTAGTAAATACTCACAATGGGCGATACAAACTAGGCAAAACCACCGTTGTAGACACGCACCCAGAGCCATATATGAGCGCTGAGGACGTGATAGTGTATAGCTCAAATATAGGCATGATAGAGCTTTCTGATATGCTTAGCGGAAAGGAGCTTGATGATGGGCTTAGGAAGTTTGGATTTGGCGCAATTAGCGGTGTTGATTTGCCAAATGAAAAAACTGGCATAATCCCAAGCCCAAACCAGCTAAACTCAAAAATTTATCGCGCCACAGTAAGCTATGGATATGGACTTAGCGTTACTTTCATGCAGCTTTTAAAAGCTTATAACGCCTTTAATAACAAAGGCATCGAAGTACGCCCACATCTAGCCACTTCGCTACTTCGCGCTTCAAATGAGTATGAGTTAGACTTTAGCGGTGGCACGCAAGTCATTAGTCAAGAAGTGGCTAAAATCATGAAAAGAATTTTAATAAAAACCGTAGAAAAAGGCACTGGCGCAAAGGCTAGGACAGCTGGCATAGAAGTAGGTGGCAAGACTGGTACCGCGCACATAGCTGAGGGCGGTGGGTATGCAAACCGCTATAATGGCTCGTTTTTTGGCTTTGCAAATGACGCTAGCGGACACAGGTACACCATAGGCGTATGGTGCAAGGAGCCTAGAAAAAAGGGCTATTATTTTGGGGCTTTGGCGGCTTTGCCAAGCTTTAAAAAAATAGTCGATACGCTTGTAAATGAGGGTTATTTAATCCCTTCTATAAGCGCTGATGAGCAAAGCTCACAGAATAAAAAATAAGGAATTTATTTGATTAAATTTAGTGAATATTTTTCCTGTTGGGTGCATGAGGAGTATTACGCAAAGGGCGTTAAAATAGGGCGAGAGGGCGATTTTTACACAAGTGTGAGCGTGGGGTATTTATTTGGAGCAGCACTTGCAAATTATTTTATCAGACTAATTAGCAAAAGCCACTTAGAAACAGACTGTGCAGTCGTTGAGATAGGGGCAAATGATGGTGCTATGATGGCAGATTTTATTCAGGGTGTTTACACCCTAGCACCTGAGCTTTTAAAAAGCGTGCGTTTTATCATTGTAGAGCCTCACGAAAAGCTTATTAGCATGCAAAAGCAGACATTTAGCGAGCGCTTTGGCGAGGAGGTTTTTGTAGAGTGGGTTAGGGATTTAGATGAGCTTAGGCTAGATGAGGCTTTTGTGATATCAAATGAGCTTTTTGACAGCTTCGCCTGTGAGCTAATAAATGGCGATGAGATGGCGTTTTTTGACGAAAATAGAGGCATAATCTGGGATAAAGCCCTGCCTAAAATCAGCACCGCTGCCTCTAGTGCTGGTGTGCTTAAAGGCGAGTTTAGCCCCATTTATAGGGAGTTTGCTAGAAAGCTATCTCGTGCGGTTGATAGCGGACGATTTATTAGCTTTGATTATGGAGAGTGGGCTCATAGGGGAGATTTTAGCCTTAGGATTTACAAAAACCACGATGTTTTTAACTTTTTTGAAGTTGAGAATTTAGATGAGTTTTTTGGTACCTGTGATATTACTTATGATGTGTGTTTTAGCTATTTGGCGCAGTGCTTTGCTAGCGAGGGTTGGCGCATGTCTAGCTATAAAACCCAAGCTAGCGCGCTTTTGGGCGAGTGTGCGGTAACTGAGCTGGTTGAAATAATCCAAAAGCGTGGCGGCGAAAATGCAGCAAAAAACGCTCTAAAACAGCTAAAGTATCTAACAATGCCTTCGTTTTTGGGCGAGAGATTTAAATTTATCGAGTTTGTTACTGGGGTTGAGAGCTGCTAAAATAGTTTGATATAGGCGTTTTTTGGATTAAAACCAGGGCTTTGTAAGGCATCGGTTTTTTATTTAACACTATCTTAGCATTGCTTTGGCTATAAAACCAAATGGCTTACAATTGCAAGAGATAAAAGAGACTATTAATGAGTGAGACTTTAGAAATTTTAAAGCCCTAAGGGATTTATCAGGCTTTGTGCCTGCTATGTTTTTTGGTTTTAAATTTACTTTAGTAAGAATAGTCTAGCTAGCTTTAAACTTTTTGAAAGGCTTAGGATTAAATTTAGCCTAGAGAAATATTATTAATGCTTAAAAATATTTTAAAAGCTTATCTTTTACCTGTATAAATTTGGCAGTTAAGATAACTAGGCTAGGAGGGAAATCAACGCTATTAAATTTAATCTTTTTGTTTTGCTTTAAAAAGATTCTAATTTTACACCACATATTTGACGCTAGTCATGGTATCGCCTGTAAAATCCAGCCGTGTTTAAAAATGCTTGTCAATAAATTTACTTAAATATTGATAATATTTTATTGTATACCAAATCTAAGGAGGAAAACATGAAAAAAACATTAGCGTTTTTTCTGGGTATTTTAGCTAGTGGCATGCTAGCTGCAGCACCAGCTACTTATGACGGTATGGCTAAAATTCGCAACTGCTCGGCTAGTATAGTTGAGTTTGCGGGGCAAAAAGACAGCGATAAAGTCCTACTTTTAACAAACGGGCACTGCGTTAGTAAGGACTTTGCTACTATAGATGCGATGATTAATCAGCCCTATAGCGACGTCGCCACCGTTTATCGTGGCAATACTCCGCTAATAGTCGGTAGTCTTACAGTCGATAAAATCATATACGCGACCATGACAAACACAGATATTGCCATTTTGCGCACAAATATGAGCTATGGCGATCTAAAGCAGAAGCTTCGCATAAGCCCTAGGGAGATTTCTAGCGCACTGCCAAAAGCTGGGGATAACGTGAGTGCAGCCAGTGGTAATTTAGAGCAAAGATATACCTGCAAGGTGGATGGTATAGCGCAGATGGTTAAGGAGGATAAATGGCAGTGGATCGAGGTTGCTAGACTTGTTAAAAGTGAGGAGTGTAATATTTTACCAGGTGCTAGTGGTACACCAGTTGTTGATAAAGACGGTAAAATTGTGGCCATGATTAATACTGGCAATCAAAATGGCAGGCCTTGTACTCTTAATAATCCTTGCGAAGTTGACGCAAGTGGGCATACTAGCGTAAACAAGGACGCCTTTTACGCTATCGATATTCGCATGCTTAACGCTTGCTTTAAAAATGGCGAGCTGGATATTAGCAGCGCTTGTAGTCTAACGAAGCCTCAGGTTAATTTTGCGCATTCTTTACCTCTTATTGACACGGATAATCATCGTCCGTAAGTAAGGCGTTTTAACTTGTTTTGCCGCCTTGTCTTAGGGACAGGGTGGCTTTTTTATTTGCGCCTTTTTGGTTAAGTTGGTCTATAAGTTTATTTATCAAAGTAGGACTTATTTAAGCAAGCTTTGCTTTGCCAAAGAAGCTTTATTTCTAAGCCACTTTGTAGCGTAAATCAGTTCCAGTATATATGAAGCAAGACTAAACTAAATTCTACATCTTATTTAAATTTAGCTTTATAAAACAAATACCATTGCTTTGTAAATTTAAAAACTAAGCCATAGCCATGTATATAAGAGGCTTATTTGTTGCTCGTAGCGCATGATGATATACTTACTAATATCTAGTTAAAAGATTCGCTTTTTCTTAGGATTCGCAAGCCAAGTGATGCTTTTTGGATTTTTGCACCAAGCTTAAAAGTACTAAATCATGCTGACATTACAGGGTAGTGGCGAATACTAAAAGCCAGTGACTCAAATTAGGAGCGTTAGGCTTGTAGGGTGGCTTAAATTTGTGATTAAAAGACACTATTATTTAAAAGAGCTTAGATAAATTTATCTTTTGCTATTTTTATTTGTATATAAGTTCGGTTGTCAAATTTTAAGGCGCAGTGAACAAATGCGCCTCACTCCTCGCCAAAATCCTTGCCAAATTCTTTGATGGAATTTAAATCAATGGGCTTTTGATTTAGGTTTTTTGGGGAGATTATTATCTCGTTTGCGTTTGGTTTATTGTCTTTGTGGGCGCCGTCATTATTAGAGCAGAGGTTACGCTCTTTAATAGCTGCTAAGACACGTTCTAAGCTTAAATCCTCAACCACCCTAAGCCCTAAAATCAGCACCGTATCTATATCAATGGAGTGCTTTTTTGCGGCGTATTTGATAAACTCGCTCTTAAGCCGCTCTTTGCCACGGCTAGTAAGTAGATCCTCCACATAAAAGCTTCCTATTATCACATTTAGTGCATCAAGCACGTAAGCCTCGTTATCACCCATGTCTCTGCCGATTACCTCAAGGCTTAAAGAGACCTTTTTGGTGGCATTTGCCGCCATTTTTGAGTAGACGTCTGTGCTAAATTCCTTAATCTGTAATATATCAGCCCCAGCCGCCATAAACGCAACCATAGCCAGTAAAATAGTCCGTATCATCACTGCTCCTTTATAAAATTTGTACTATTGTAAAAATCACGCACAGCAGGGTCTATTCTTATTACCTGCTTTAAGTATTCATTAAAATCGCGTGCTCTAGTATACACAAGCCCAAGTCCAGTCGGTGAAGTCGCACGAGATAGTGCGACGTAAAGCTGTCCATTTGCAAAGATATTATCAAGATTGCATGTAAGCCTATCTATGCTCATGCCTTGAGATTTGTGTATGGTGATGGCGTAGGCTAGCTTAAATGGAAACTGCGAGAAGCTAGCCCTAACATCCTCACTCACCTCCTCGCCGTCGCTTACAAACTCACTTAGGTTAAAGGTGTGCCTTTTTATGCTTACTATTTCTTGATTTGTCTTTTTTATGATTATACTCTCTACTTCGTCTTTACTGCGCTCTATGTGCACTACTTCGCCGCGCTCTCCGTTGTAGTATTCGCCCCATTTGTTTGTTACAAACATCACCTTTGCGCCAACTTTTATGATTAAATTTAAAGGCGCATTTAGGTTATTTACCCATCTAGATATAGCTTCGTTTTTTAGGCTCGGATCGTACACGTCGATTTTTGCATTTATAGCTACTTCAGGGGTATCTAACATGGAAAGCATTACATTATTTAGCTCTTCGCTCTCTCGGTTTCTGCCAAATAATACGCTAGTATTTGCGTCTAGGTTTATATGCTTTATTCGTAGGTTATTTAGGTATTTTAGGCTGCTTTCGTCAAGCTCTCCTACTCTTAGTTTGTTTAAAATTTCATAAAAGTGCGCATCGTTTGTGCGCTTTGAATTTACTAACTCCACGCAAACTAGCTCAAGCTCATGCCAAGCCCTAGAATCAAATGCGTATGTAAAATTTAGCAAATCAGCCCCAAAGAGGCTATTTTGCGGATTTTGCACGGTTTGCTTTTTAACAGGCGGAAGCTGGTAAAAATCACCCACGAGCATAACTCTACCTATAAATTTAGACGCCCTCAAGCGATAATAAACCATATCAAGCAGCTGTGCACTTATCATAGAAATCTCATCGATAATAAGCAAATCACAGCTATCAAGCACTGCGCGTACCTTTGAGAGTGCACTTTTTTGCTTTGTGTCAAGCACACGTAGCTCCTCAAAGTTTGAGCTTATGCCAAATTTAAAAAAGCTATGCACGCTCACGCCGCCTACGCTTACTGCGCTTATGCCGGTACTTCCTAGTACGACTACGTTTTTAAGCTCGTTTTTATAATGCGCCACAATAGCTTGCGTGAGGTAGCTTTTGCCGACTCCTCCGCCGCCAGTTAGGAATAGGTTTGAATGGTTTAAAATCTCTAAAATTTTCTCAAGCACGACTTTTCTTTTAAATTTAATATAAATATTTTAGCAAAATCACACCAAAAATGAGCTAAAAACCGCTATAATACGCCAAAAATTTAAAGGAAAATGTTTTGAAAAGGACAATTTTTGCTATTTTAGCAGGATTTTTACTCGTCGCTTGTACGAGCATGCAAGCCCCATTAGAGCCTGAGACTCCGCAAAGCTCAAGTAGTCTACCAAAGATAAATGACGCTATGGGTATAGATAGTGCGCGACTTATTGCTAGGCGATTTGCTCCGTGGAATATAAAGACAATAGACGAAAAGCCAGATAGTCTGCTCTGGGGTGTAAATAGCTATAAATTCCGTGCTAAAAAGCCGTGGTATGGGGCAAATTTAAAGCCATTAAAGCCTGAGTTTTTTGCTAGGCTTGCTAAAAACGTAGCGCGTGATGATATAGGCAAGGTAAGCGCTTATGCTATCACGCTTAGAGATACGGCGCTTAGGGCATTGCCAAGTGCTGCTCCGCTTTTTTCAGACCCTAAAAAAGCAGGCGAGGGCTGGCCTTTTGATTATTTGCAAATCTCAGCATTGCCTGTGGGGGCAGCACTTTTTATCTCGCATTACTCAGCTGATGGTGCGTGGGCTTTGGTACGTGATGATGACGTGTGGGGCTGGGTAAAGGCAAGCGACATACTAGAACTAAGCGAGAGTGAGGCGCATGCGTATGCTAGTAGTGCTAGCTGGCTTGTTGCACTTAAAGACGGTGAAGCTTTGCGTGATAAAGAGGGTAAATTTATCGCACAAAGTCGCATAGGTATGATTTTACCGCTAAGTTACGAGGGCGAAAATGAGTGGACGGGGCGCATGTATACAGAGGGCGGGCTTAGCGAGTTTGTCGTGAGTGCGCAGGCTGTTGCTAGGTATCCTATGGTAATGAATGATGCAAGGCTTGCGCAGCTTACAAATGCGCTTTTAGGGCAGGCGTATGGCTGGGGCGGACTGGGGGGACTTAGAGATTGTTCGCTGTTTACAAAGGACTTTTTAGCAGGCTTTGGACTGTGGCTGCCTAGAAACTCAAGGGCGCAATCAGCCATTGGGGAGCGCATTAGCTTAAAGGGACTTAGTCAAAATCAAAAGCTAGAATTAATCGCAAAAGAGGGTGTGCCGTATCGTACTTTGGTGCATTTGCCAGGGCATATTATGCTTTATGTGGGGCTTAGCGCGCAGGGCGAGCCGCTCGTGCTTCATGATGTTTGGGGGCTTCGCACAAAAGACGGTGGACGGGCAATACTGGGTGGGATAAATTTAACCACTCTGCTAGTTGGCGAGGATAGAAAAGATGTCGCCAAAGAGTCGCTTTTAATAAACCGAGCAGATTATATAAATATTTTAAAATAATTTTAAGCTCTATAATCTAGCTGGCTTTAATCACGCTTTAAATTTATACTTGATTTAAAGCATGATAGTGCAAAAAGCTGATAAATTTATTATAAATAAAGTGGTTTTTTGTTACTTCTTGATAAACGAATCTATTAATTTATTTCAGTGGTTTTTAAAGTTGCCGACATTGCTCTATAGCTTTGGCGTGATGGCTGAGCGAGTTTGCGCTATAAAGTGGCGTAGAGCTTGCCTTAAAATTTTGTAAAGTAATGCTTTAAAAGCCAGAGATTACGTAATAGCCTAGGTGCAAAAGAGATGTTAAAATTTATAAAGCCTACTTTGGCGCTTCAAATTCGCCAAAGTGCGATACGCCACCTTCTTTAAGCTGATGTACTCCCCATTTTTAGGTGGCCACAGTATTCTTTGTAAATAGCGTTTATTTAAGTTGTGAAAATTAAAGTTATAATGCGTGGTTTAAATTTAAAAAGCGGCTAATGTTTACGATTACTATCCACCTAGCCTTTGTTATTTTGAACACTTTTGGCTAGTCGCTCTTATTTTAGCCTTATTCGGAATAAGCGGTAATTTTACAGGCAAATCCGCAAATGAGTGCTAGCTAAATAAGACATAAAAGGCGTATCAGTGCAGCATGGCTAAGAAATGGTGCAAAAAGTGGTGCAGATAAATTTTATCAAAAAGTGTGGATAGCAAGGCATGTATTACCTTTAAAAGCCTTGGGCGCAATGATGTTTTGTGCTGAGGGTAAATAGGAGGATGGGCTTTACAAGGGATTTTGAAGTAGGGGGCTTTTGTCTGCTTTAGAATTTGCGCCCCTTTATTTATTCTAGCGGCGATTAAAATTTAAAATCCGCCTAGTACTGGCTAAAAAGCGCCTTTATCTCATTAAAGTCAAATCCAGCCCCAAGCCCAAGCGCAAGAAGTAGCCTTGATTTTGCTGGATTTAGCCCATAAGAGGCTATAAATTTATCATTTACTATCTCGGCTTGCTCTCTTACTTCGCCTTTTACGCACCTACTGGCTCGCACTATCACTACCCCGCTAAGAGCCGCTTTTTCAAGCTCTTGTAAAAGCTTTGCACTAGCGTTGCCGTTTCCCACGCCTTCTAGCACTATCCCACGCACTCCGCTGCTAAGCATAAAGCGCACCATCTCCTCTCCCAGCCCATCTAAAAGATCCACGCCAGCGGTGATTATACCTACTTTTTCTACCTTGTCTGCGCTTTTAAATTTGCCCCTATTTGGCACGGCTGGCTTTGTGTAAAACTTCGCATCGCCGTAGTTTACCACGCCTATTTGCCCTAGATTTGGCGAGTCAAACGCTGCGACATTTGCACAGTCTAGCTTTGTTACGTAGCTTGCTGCGTGGATTTGGGAATTTAGGACGACGAGTACCCCGCTATTTTTGGCCTGCTCGCTTATGGCCACGCCCACTGCGTCGTAGATATTTAGCGCGCCGTCGCTACTTAGTGATGAGCTATTTCGCATGGCTCCAGTTAGGATTACTGGTGTGCTAATATCTAGGCTTAAGGTTAGATAAAATGCGCTCTCCTCCATGGTATCTGTGCCATGAAGTACGACCACCCCGTCAAATTCTCCACTCTCATGCGCTTTGTAAATTCGTCTTTTTATTTCGCCTAAAGTCGCCACGTCCATATCTTGCGAGCCGATGTTTGAGATCTGCTCAAAGCTTATTTTGGCTAGTTTTTCAAGCCCGCTTACGCTTTTTATTAGCTCGTCCACGCCCATTTTGCCAGCTGTGTACTGGCTTGAGGTAGCGTCTTTAGCGCTTCCTGCTATTGTGCCACCAGTGGCTAGGATTAGCACACGCTTCACTTTATCATCTCCAGTACACTTTTTATATCTCGTCTGTGCTTTGCTTTTGTGCTCTCATTGCTTCGCCCAAGCGTGATGACTAGCACTGATTTTATATCGTCCTTAAGCCCTAAAAACTCATCGCACGCAGCCTTGTCAAAGCCGCCTATGACGCAGCTTTTTACCCCGGCTTCATATGCGATGTTGATTAAATTTGCCATTAGTGCGTAGCACTGATTTGAGCCGTAGGCGTAAATTTGCTCTTCGCTCATAAGATCAAAGCGGTCTTTGATAAAGCCCAGATACCACGCCCTGCTAGCTTCGTCTTTGGCTGCTAGAAAATCTTTAAAAAATTTATCCCCGCTACGCAGATTAATGTGCTTGGCAAGGATTAGGGCGTGCGAGCAGGTGGCGACTTGCTTTTGATTTAGGCAAATCTCAGACAGGCGAGCTAGCTTTTGCTCTCCCGAAACGGCATAAACCTGCCACGGCTCAAGCCCCAGCGAGCTAGGCGTAAGGCAAGCAGTAGCCACTATCTGGCGCACCAGCTCATCATCTAGCACCTCATCAGTGTAATCTCGGCAGGCAAAGCGGTTTTTCATTATCTCACTAATTTTCATACTCTCTCCTTATAAGCGTAATCTAAAATTATCTCGACACTATTTTTTATGCCAGTTTTTGCGGTATTTATACACAGGTCATATCCCGGCGTGCCACCCCACTCTTGCCCTGTATAGTAGCGGTGAAAGCTCGCCCTTTCTCTGTCGGTACGCTCCATATATTCAAGCGCCTCACTTTGGCTAAAGCCCTGCTGGTTCATAAGCCTAGAGAGTTTAAACTCATCTGGGGCGTGCAAAAACACAGAGACAAATTCCTGCGTACCTTTTAAAAAGTAGTTCGCACAGCGTCCGATGATGACAAAATCTCCGCTATTTGCAAGCGCGCTATACATGGCAAAAATTTCATCTTGACGATTTGGGGCGCACTCGTTTATGGCTATTGCTTGCATTAGGGTGCTAACTGGGCTTTCTTTATAAAAGCTATAAAGCTGCTCAAAATAGCCCAAAGTCGCAGCCTTTGCGATTAGCTCCTCCTCTCCTAAAAACTCGACCCCAAGTCTAGTTGCTAGCTTTGAGGCTATTTCAAGCCCACCGCTACCTGCTTGTCTGCCTATGCTTATTATCATTTGCGCCTCCTATATTAAATTTGCAAAAATGCTTACTGCTACGACGCTTATTAGCCCGCTTACTGCAAGGGCTAAAGACGCCATAGCTGCTTGTGCGTCGCCTATCTCAAAAGCACGTGCTACGCCCATAGCGTGTGAGCTAGTGCCTAAAGACAGCCCCTGGGCTACGGCTGAGGTGATTTTAAGTAGCTTAAATATCACTCCGGCGCACATGCTACCCACCATGCCTGTAGCTATAGTCGCTGCTACGCTTAGAGTTACGATGCCACCAGCCTCTTTAGCTAGCCCCATGCCAATAGCCATGGTTACGCTTTTTGGTAGCATGCTAGCATATAGCGCATGATTAAAACCAAAAATCAGACTAAGTAGATATATACTAGCCATACCAGCTATGACGCCTGAGAGTATGCCAGCGGCGATGGCTAGGTAGTTTTGCCGTAACAGGCTAAACTGCTCATATAGCGGTACTGCTAGGCAGACTGTGGCTGGGGTGAGTAGGTAGCTTAGTGAGCTAGCACTTTTTATGTACTCGTCATAGTTTATCTGAAGTATGGTAAGTATGGTTACTACGACTATTATTGAGATGACTAGGGGGTTAAAAATAGCTACACGAAATCGCCTTTTAAGAACCACGCCAAACCAAAACGCCCCAAGCGAGAGCAAAAATCCAAAAAATGAGCTATTTATTAAAATTTGCTTTGTCATTTTTGTCCCTTTTCGTACTTTCGCTTTAAGCGTGAGATTTTATACTCATATAGCTTTTGCGTTACGAGCGCACTTACGGCTAGTACGATGATTGCGACTATGCTTACTACTATGACTATGCCGATTAAATTTGAAAGTATCACATCTTTTGCGGTGATTAGCCCAACAGCAGCTGGGATAAACATCACAGGCATAATCTCAATAAAAAACGCCGCCACATCCCTAACGGCAGAGACTTTTATAGCTCGGCTAAAAAGCAGCACGAGCATAAGCCCCAGCCCATAAATGCTAGCTGGTATGGGGTAGGGTAGAAGCGCTGAGATAAGTTCTGCGACAAAGCAGACTGTGAGTATTATTATAAACTGTCCTAGATATTTCATCTTTGCTCCTAGCTATTTTCTAGCTCTTGTGCGATTTCAAGCACGCTAAAATATTCCTCCTCAAGCACGCTAAGCTCGTTTTGTACCGCCTCTAGTTCACTGCTAAGCTTGCCTAATCCTACCTCTTGATAAATTTTTGGATTAGCTATGTCAGCTTCAATCGAGCGCACCTTTGTCTCTAGCTTTTCTATTAAATCTGGATACTCGGCTAGGATTTTGCTCTGTTTGTAGCTTAGCTTTTGGCTTATTTTTTGCTTTTGATTTTGGGTCTGGGCGGACTTTTCTAGCTCGTTTTCAAATGAAGCGATTTGCGCCATTTCTGCCTCGTTTTCAAGATAGACGCTATACTCCTCATGTCTTACTTCGATTTTGTCATTTTCAAACGCCCAAAGCTTGCTGGCTATCTTATCGACAAAGTATCTATCGTGACTGACAAAGAGTATCGCCCCCTCAAAGCTTAGCAGATACTCCTCAAGTATGTTGATAGTAGCTATATCAAGGTCGTTTGTCGGCTCGTCAAGTATTAGCACGTCATACTCCTGCGTAAAGAGCAAGGCAAGAGCTAGGCGGTTTTTCTCCCCACCGCTTAGCACGCTTACAGGCTTATCTAAAAACTCCTTTGGAAAGAGAAAGTTTTTTAAATAGCCATACACGTGCATATTTTTCCCACGCACCAGCACCCTATCTCCGCCATTTGGGCAGAAAATTTCAATCAGACTCTTGCTCTCATCGATATTTGAGCGGTTTTGGTCAAAATAGCCTATTCGCACTTCGCCACGCTTTATGCTACCTTCACTTGGGCTTAACTGCCCCAAAAGCACCTTTAAAAGCGTGCTTTTGCCGCTGCCGTTACGCCCCACTATGGCGATACGCTCGCCCTGCAGCACCCTAGCTTCAAAGCCACGAAAGAGCCAGCGTGAGCCTAAATTCATGCCAAGCTGCTTAAACTCAAAAAGCATTTTTTTGCGGTTTTGATTTAGTCCGCCGTTTATAAAGCTCTTATTTGCCCGCTCTAGCTCGAGCCGCACTCGGCGGATTACGCCTGGGTTGCGCTTAGCTTCTTCACGCATAGCCATTAGCCTAGCCTTGCGCCCTTCGTTGCGTTTTAGGCGCGCCTTTACCCCACGACGCAGCCACTCCTCTTCGCTTTTTAGCTGCTTTAAAAGCGTTTCGTGGCTTTTTGCAAGGCTAGCTAGAATTTCTTGCTTTTTTTCCAGATAGTAGCCATATCCCCCAGCAAAGCTTCTAAGCTCTCCCTCATCAATTTCTATGGTACGAGTGGCGATAGCGTCGATAAAGTAGCGGTCGTGGCTGATAAAGACAATAGTCTGCTTTGAAGAGAGCAAAATCTGCTCCAAAAACTGCACCATATACACATCAAGGTGGTTTGTCGGCTCATCTAGCAGTAGCACGTCTGGATGGGTGAGTATTAGCCCGCCCAGAGCCACACGCCTAATCTCCCCACCGCTTAGGGACGCCACGAGCCTGTCTTCATACTCTTTTAGCTTAAAATGCTCTAAAATCTGCTCGATTTTTCTCTCCACATCCCAGCCGTCTTTGCTCTCTATAAATTTAAAAAGCTCTTCTATTTTGCTTTCATTTTCGCTGCTAGCTGGCTGGGCGGTAAGGGCAAAGTACTCATTTCTAGCCGCGATAATCTCCCCCACCTGCGCATTTAGCGCCTCTTTTACCCTTAAAGCGTCGTCAAATTTAGGGCTTTGAGCCAGCATATCTATGCTGATATTTGCCTGCCTTATCACTCGCCCCTCATCAGGTTCGTATTCGCCATTTATTATTTTCATCAGAGTGCTTTTGCCGCCGCCATTTTTGCCGACTATGGCTATGCGTTCGCCGTCGTTGATATTTAGGCTCACGCCATTTAGCACCTGCTTGATGCTGAATTTTTTGCTTATGTCTATTAAGTCAATTAGTGCCATCTTTACCTCTTTTAAAAGCGCCATTTTACCCAAAACGCCCTTAAAAATATGATATAATGGCGCGATGGATGAAAATATAGAGTTTTTAAAAGAGCAAATTATCACTTATATCGGCAACAAAAGAGCGCTTTTGGAGTTTTTAGGTAGCGGAGTAAAAATGGCAAAGGACGAGCTTAGAAAATCACGCCTTAGTTTTGCTGATATTTTTAGCGGTAGCGGCATAGTCGCACGTAGCTTTAAATCAAGCGCTAGTTATATTTTGGCAAATGATTTAGAGGCTTACTCAAAGATTATAAACGAGTGTTATTTGTCAAACCAAAGCGAGCTTGACCTAGTCTTACTTGGCTCCTTACACGAACAAATTTCAAATACCAAAATCCTAAAAAAAGGCATTATAAGCGAGCTTTACGCCCCAAAAGATGATGGGTGTATTAAGCAAGGGGAGAGGGTGTTTTACACCACTAAAAATGCGGCATTAATTGACACAATTCGCCAAAATATAGATGAGTTTTCTCCAGCAAATTTAAAGCCATTTTTCATAGCGCCTCTGCTTTTTAAGGCTAGTGTTCATGCAAATACGGCTGGAGTTTTTAAGGGCTTTTATAAAGATGAAAAAGGTATCGGAGCATATGGGGGTAGAGCAGGGCATGCGCTAAATAGAATAAAAGGCGAGATAAGCCTGCCGTTTCCACTCTTTTCAAAGCATGATGTGCCATTTGATGTAACGCAGCTTGATGCCTTAAATCTAGCTAAAGATATGCCTAGTGTTGATGTGGCATATCTTGATCCGCCTTATAATATCCACCCATATGGCTCAAACTATTTTATGTTAAATTTAATCGCCTCCTATAATCGTCCAAATGAGATAAGCAAAGTCTCAGGAATTCCAAAAAACTGGAACAGAAGTGAGTTTAATAAAGCAAATGCGAGTGAGGCGTTTTTTGAGCTAGTGGCGAGGGTAAAGGCAAGGTTTGTGCTAATCTCATACAATAACGAGGGCATAATAAGCGCAGATGAGTTTGATAAAAATTTAAAAAAACTGGGAAAAGTTAGGCTTTTAGAGCGACGTTATAACGCCTTTCGTGCTAGTCGCAATCTATCAAACCGCGAAAAATACGTAAAAGAGTGGCTTTATATTGTTAAAAAATTTTAAATAAATTTAAATATTTGTCGTAAAATTACGCCCTTTTATCACACCCAAAAGAAGCAAAAATGCAAAATTTAAAAGAGAAAAATATAAGCCTAACTCGTCTTAGTGTGCCGATATTTTTTGATATGCTACTACACTTTTTAACCCTGCTTATAAACACCTATATGGTTACGCTTGTTAGCGTGCATTTAGTCGGAGCTATGGGCGCTGGCAATCAGGTGATGGATCTTTTTATGACGATTTTTAGCTTTCTTAGCGTGGGCTGTTCTATCGTGGTGGCTCAGGCTTTGGGGGCTAAAAATGAGCGTCTAGCACGCAGGGTTATACACGCTAGCCTTACTTTTAATGCGATTTTGGGCGTCTTTTGTGCTTTGGTGATATTTTTCTTCGGACACGAGCTGCTTGCGCTTATGCACGTCCCAAGCGAGCTAAGGGCGGATAGCTACGCTTATTTGCATATCCTGGGCTGGGCGCTTTGCTTTGACGGCATAGGGGTGGTGATGGCGGCGATTTTGCGTGTGTATGGCTATGCAAGCCCAGTTATGCTCGTATCTTTTATTATGAATTTAATCACAATCACAGGCAACGCCATAGCACTTTTTGGCTACTTTGGGCTGCCAAATTTTGGACTTGTGGGCGTTGGGTTTAGCACCTTGGCTGGGCGAGTGGTGGCTCTTGTTGTGCTTGGTTTTATGCTTGTGAAAATGGCTAAAATCAGGATAAATTTATCCTATCTGTTTAGCTTTCATTTTGATATGCTGCGCCGTGTGCTAGCTGTGGGTCTGCCCAGTGCTGGGGAGAATCTGCTCTGGATGGGGCAGTATATGGTGGCGTTTGGCTTTGTGGCGAGTATGGGCGCAGATAGCCTTGCGGTGCAGACTATTTACTTTCAGCTTACGCTTTTGCTGCTGCTTTTTGGGGCGGCTATTAGCGTGGCAAATGAAGTAATAGTGGGGCATTTGGTCGGAGCTAGGGAATTTCAAAAGGCTTATAATCAGGCTTTTAGGGCGCTTTGGATAGGTATGGGTGCGACTGCGGCGGTAGTGGTGGCGTTTTATCTGGGGCGGGGCGAAGTGCTTAGCAGGCTTGATATTACGCCAGCTATGCGTGAGATTATGCTGCCGCTTTTTGGGCTTTCGATAGTGCTTGAAATAGGCAGGACTTTTAATATCGTGATGGTAAATGCCCTGCGTGCTAGCGGCGATGCGCGCTTTCCGCTTGCTACTGGGCTTATTTTTATGTGGGGTGTGAGCCTGCCGCTTGGCTACTGGCTTGGCATTAAGCTAGGCTTTGGCATAGTGGGCGTGTGGCTGGGCTTTGTGGCCGATGAGTGGCTTAGGGGGCTAGTAAATACGTGGCGCTGGAAAAGTAGAAAATGGCAAGAGAAAGCCTTAGTATAGATGTGGGCGGCGTGTGTGTAAAGCTAAAAAAGCACCACCTAGCAAAATACATAAAACTTCGCGTAAAAAAAGGCGGTGAGGCTGAGGTTGTGGCGCCTACTCGGACTAGCTTTAGCGCTATGGCTAGCTTTGCTCAAAGCCATGCAGAGTGGATAGTGCGTACTGTAGCTAGGGTGCGTGAGGCTGGGGCGAGTTGTGGTAGTGGTGTCTGGCTGCTTGGAGCTAGATTTGGCGTGGTTTTTGGCGATTTTAGAGGTGTTAAATTTAAAGCAGCCTTACTATGTGTGGCTAAACCGCAAAGCTTTATATTTAAGGATAGTTTTGCGGTTGAAGTTTTGGCAAATGAGAGCGCAAAAAATTTAAATGGCGTCATCATAGCAAGAGATGAAGCTGCGCTAAAAAAGCTAAAGCAAAGCATTGCTAGAGCTATCTTTGGATATTGCTTTGTCAGACTAAAACCACTAATAAACGGAAAAGTAAACGCCATTAGAATAAAGCAGATGAGCACTCGCTGGGGTAGTTGTAACTCGCGCAAGGGGTATATAAATTTATCCCTAGAGCTGATTAGTCGCAGCTTTTTGCAGATAGAGTACGTAATAGTGCATGAACTAACTCACCTAAATCACCCACATCACAAGCCCAGCTTTTACTCTGCTCTGGCTTTAATCGTGCCTGATTATAAGGACAAAGAGCGTCTTTTAAAGAATAAAAATTTATAAATTTATCTGTACTTTGCCCATTAGTACAATGTCTAAATTGTAAAATTTGTTGTATAATACATTTAAATTTGATTAATAAAGGAGAAAATATGGCTAAATCAGCTGTGGTAAAAGAAGTTGAAGGTAAAGTCATAGTAAAAGAAGGCGGCAAGGAAATAGCCCTGGGCGCTGGAAGCATAGTAGATGATGTAAATAATGTAGTGGCGGTTGGAGAGAACTCAAAGGCTATTTTGGTACTACCAAACGGTACTGAAAAAGTCATAGAACCAGTTCAGACCCTAAGCCAAGATACAGCAGATGCTTTAGCTGATGTGTCTGATTTGCAGGCCCAAATCCTAGGTGGCGATGACCTAACAGATCTAGAGTCAACAGCAGCAGGTGGTGCTCCAGCAGGTGGCGGCACTGGCGGAAACGGTGCGAGTCTAGGTGCGGCTGGCTTTGACGCTGCAGGCCGTGAAAGTACAGTCCTAAGCCAAACCAACGGCTCTATCGCAAGCCAAATAAACTCTGTTAATGCCACTAATGTAACAGCAGGTGCTACAAATGTAGCCGCTGGTGCTCCTGCGGTAGCTGGGGAAATTGATAATAATCCTGCTTCTATAAGCACTCCTGGCTCTGATAGCTCAGCAAATGCAGGCACTCCAGTAAGCCCAGTTACCCCACCAACACCAACAAGTCCAGCGACTGATACCGCTTCAGGTAGCGCAGACCAAGGCTCTAGCAGTGTTTCGCCTATTACCCCAGCTACGCCAACCGATACGACTCCACCAGCTCTAAGCGAGGGTGACATAGACATACATACGGCTAATGATAGTGTGGATTACGGTAGGGCTTTTGTAAACTTGCCAAGCGATGATGACGCCACATCGGCCACAGTGAGCTACACTCCAGCTGCTGGCAAAAATGCTGGCAGCGAGCAACAAATAAACTTAAGCAAAGGCGCAGACGGCTGGAGTGCTGATAGTGCTACGCCTGATGGTGTGAGCGTGGTAGATGGCAGGGTAGTCTTTGAAGCTGGCGTGGTAAAAAACGACACCCCTATAAAAGCCACTGCAACCGATCAGTCTGGTAACACGACAGCCCCAGCAGTAGAAAAGACCTACAGCTGGGCAGGGCAGAATGATGAGGGTGGACTTATCGTGCCTGTGCCTCTATCTAGCTTTAAAGGCGAAGTGGACACTAATGCCGTGGTTAGTGGATTTAGCGCTGCGACTGCGCTAAAAGATTACGCGGATAAAATAGAGAATGATAAATTTAGTGCAAAGGCTGGTGAGTTTAAGGTAGTCGATGGCTGGTACATGGCAGCTGATGGCTCTGCGCTAATAGCTGGAGAGCACGCTAAAGCCCTAGTGATAGCTAGAGACGATAAATTTGACAGCTACAAAGATGCCAACACACTAGTGTTAAAGGCTGGATCAAGTGCCGATGTCGCGATATTTGGTGCTAATGGCAATGACAATATCACAATCGACGGCGTAACTGTAAAATACATCTACACTGGCGCTGGTGATGATAGCGTGAATTTAATAAACGGCGCAAAGGTAACTGCGCTAATAAATACTGGAAGCGGCGATGATGAGGTAAATGCTAGCGGTAGTGAGATTAAAAACCTAGCAACAGGCGCTGGAGATGACAGCGTATATCTAAAAGATGGAGCAGTGCTTAAGAGTATTTATGTGGATAAAAGTGGCAGCGGTACTTTTGAAGCAAGTGGTGCTGGTACTAAAGTAAATGGATACGTAATGCTGGATGGTGCAAGTGATAATAGTAGCATTAAAGTCCTAGACGGCGCTAGTGCTGGCTATATCTTAGACGCTAAGACTATGATAGTAAGCGGAAATGGAAGCGTGGTATCTGGCATACTAGATCAAGCTCCTGATAATGTGTACACAGATAGTCACATAGAGGTAAGCAATGGTGCTAAAGTCAATGATATTATTTCTGCTGGTCGTGGAAATGACACCGTGATAGTAGATAATGCTACTATAGCTAATGGCATAGCGACTGGTCCTACTGGTGGAGTAGTATATGAGGGTACACAAGATACTGACACCATAATAGTCAGAAATGGCGCCAAAGTCGGCGGCGATATCAGGGGTGGTATGGGTGATGATACTTTAGAAATATCGGGCGCTACCACAAAGATAAATGGCAAAATAGAAATGGATAGCGGAAATGATAGTGTAACCCTAGACAATGGCTCTGTAGTAAATAGTGTAAAACTAGGTGCTGGCGATGATACGCTAAATATCAAAGGTGGCTCTAAGTTAATAGCTGGCGGTGCTGGTAGTGATGATTTGTTTGTGGATAATGAAGGTATCACAAAAGTATATATAGATGGCGAAGGCTCAAAGGTAGAGAACGGAAATATTTACGTCGCTCAAGGCTCTAGCGTAGAAGTAACAAACGGCGGTCAAACAAATGGTATAGAGGGTGCGTCTAATATAGAAGTGGATAATGCAAGAGTAAATGGGCATATTATAATGAGTGATGGAGATGACACCTTAACAATCAAAAATCAATCTGTGGTAGAGCATAATATAAAAACTGGCGAAGGAGTTGATCATATAGTCATAGACCAAAGCTCTATAGTTAAAGGACAGATTCAGACCAATGAAGGAAATGATAGAGTGGAGATAAAGGATGGCTCTAAGGTAGAAGGTGCAATATTTCTTGATGATGGCGATGATACCTTGGTGCTTGATGGTGTGCATTTGCAAAACCATGCATTTTTGGGCAAAGGTGATGACACTTTGATAGTAGGCAAAAATGTGCTTGCACAAAAAGATGGCTACTGGATGCAGATACAAGGAAATGAAGGTAATGACACTCTTATAAAAACAAAAGAGACTTACTATGATAGTAAAGTGGGAGTTAATAAAGAGTTTGAAACCCATATAATGCATTCACAAAAAGATGCAAGCATGGAAGTAACAAAAGGTGATGCCGTAAGTAAGCTAAATCCAGCTGATATGCTAGATATAAGCCCAAATACAGAATCACTAACCCTAAAAGGCAATAAATTTAATCTAGGTGATGATGCTGACGTAAACGGTGGCTGGACTAAGCAAGATGATGCAGGTAAGACCGAGTATCAGGCTGAAAGCGATGGCAAAACATTTACGCTTACTATAGACGATACAAATACGCTTTAATCTAGTATTATGGCAGAAGTGTTAAGCTTCTGCCATTTTAAAAGCTTTTATAAATTTATTCCCCAAAAAACAAAAAATGTATTTACCAAAAGCCACAAAATTCGGAAAAATCTAAAAGCGAGCTTTGGACTTTTTAAACACTAAAACTTTATTAAAGAATGTTTTTACGAAGTAGAATGAAATTTAATAGGTTCTTTAATATTGCTTTACAAATTTCAATGGCAATCACTATGTGTCAACGTATGTGAGTTTAGTTTATTTATTGCTCATATCAAAAGTAGTGAGTTTGCTAGACTTTCACTCTGGTTCTTTCTATCTTTTTTTATTTTGTGCTAAGCTACGAAGCGCTAAAAAACGTACCGATATTACTCTGTAATATTAATGTCAAAAGCAACTAGTTGGTGTGCTGTAGTTTAAAATTTTTTAATATGCTATTGTTTGATAAAACGGAGACAGATTTAAATTTAAATCGTAGCGGGCCTACATTGCCCGCTACAGACGCTAGCTAGCAAGAGTAGCAGGTCTTAAACTCAAACGCCGTTGGACGTGCTTCATAAGGCCACACCTGCGTTTCAAATTTATAGTGCTGATAGGTGTCGATTAGCTCGTCAGTCATCACTGGCTTTAGGTAGGCATTATCTCGTATCAGGCTCTCTAGGCTGCCACGCAGGGTGTGCGGCATTTGCTCTATGCCACGCTCTCTAATCTCATCTAGGTGCATAATGAATAAATTCTCATCCATAGGCCCAACTGGCTCGATTTTGTTTTTCACTCCGTCAAGTCCAGCCATCAGCATAGCCGTAAATGCAAGATACGGACACGCTGTGCTATCAGGAAAGCGCATTTCAGCTCGCACGCTTTTTTCGCCTGCACCATATGGGATACGCACGCTCGCACTTCTGTTTTGGCAGGAGTAGGTTAGGATTGATGGGGCTTCAAAGCCTGGGATTAGGCGTTTGTAGCTGTTTGTGCTAGGGTTTGTAAAGGCCGCCACACTTCTAGCGTGCTTTAGCACTCCGCCTATGTAGTGGCGCGCAAAGTCGCTTAAATTTCCATACTCTCCTTGCTTGTAAAAGAGATTTTTGCCCTCTTTCCATATGCTTTGATGTACGTGCATACCGCTGCCATTATCGCCGTAAAGCGGCTTTGGCATAAATGTCGCAGTCTTGCCGTTTAGGTGGGCGACCATTTTGACGACGTATTTATAAATTTGCACATTATCAGCGGCTTCAACCAGCGTGCCAAATTTCACGCCGATTTCGCCCTGACCTTGAGCCACTTCGTGATGGACTGCAAATGTTTCTAGTCCCACTTGCTCCAGTACCTGCACCATCTCAGCACGCAGATCTACCATACTATCGACTGGCTGGACTGGGAAATACCCACCCTTTGTGCGTGGGCGGTGTCCTGTGTTGTAGCTGTCTTTAAAGTCTCTAGCGTCGTTCCACTCGCCCTCTTCGCTATCTACTTCATACATAGCGCAGTTGATTTTGTCTACTATTTTGACATTGTCAAATATAAAAAATTCATTCTCAGGCCCAAAATATGCCACATCGCCAATGCCGCTTTCTTCTAGGTGCTTTAGAGCCTTTTTAGCGATTGAGCGAGGGCATTTTTCATATAGTGCGCCTTTATAAATATCATATACGTCGCAAAATACCACTATAGTTGCATCTGCCGTAAATGGATCTAAAAATGCACTCTGAGCTTCTGGCAGGAGTATCATATCTGATTTATGTATGGGCTGCCAGCCGTCAATTGAGCTGCCGTCAAATGGTATGCCGTTTTCAAAGGTCTCTTTGCTGATTGATTTGAAATTGTAGCTTAGGTGGTGCCATGTGCCGTTTAAATCGGTAAAACGAAAATCAACAAAAGCCACCTCATGCTCTTTTGCAAAGCTAAAAAACTCATCGACGCTGTTTACAAATTTACCCATATTTTCTCCTTAGAAGTAATGTGTAGCAAAATTATACCTTTATTATTCTTTATTTACATTTAATTTAAAATTTAATACTATCCATGTCCCTACCTTTAAAGACACTGCACTTTAAATACCCCACTTGTCTAGCGATACGCTCGCACTCAGCGCCCCCTGCGCCTACTTGTTCTACAGCGTGCGCATCAGAGCCAAATGTGATTGGTATATCAAGCGCATAAATTTCTTGTAAAAGCGGTAAGCTAGGGTATTGCTCAGCTACCATTTTACGAAAACCAGCTGCGTTTATTTCTACTACTAAGCCAGCTTTTTTTATCGCCTTGAGTGCATTTTTTGCTAGGATTCTCACGTCTTTTTTTGGCATAAATTTAAAGACCTTTAATAAATCAATGTGCCCCACTATATCAAAAAGTCCGCTTTTTGCCATATCCTCAATCGCCCCAAAATACTCTTGCCAAATCGCGTCTATATTGCGGTTTTGATACTCTCCGATAAATTCAGGATTATCAAATCCCCACTTACCCAAAAAATGCACTGAGCCTATTAAATAATCAACTTCTGCTTTTAAAACTCTCTCATCAATAAGCCCTCGTAAATAATCCACTTCATAGCCCAAAAGCACCTCTATATCGGCTTTAAAGCGCTCTTTTAATATTTTTGCCTCGCTTTCATAATCAGCCATTTGACTAAAACCCATACGCCATTTTTTATCAAATTCCATCGGTGCGTGATCGCTAAATCCAAATATCTTTATCCCATTTTTTATCGCCATTTGCACGTATTCTTGCATGCTTCCAGTGGCATGATTGCACCGTGTGGTGTGGTTGTGTAAGTCAACTATCATTTTGCTCCTTTTAGCTTTAAATTCTAACAAAATGCTTATTAATTTTAAATTTAAATAAGCCGTTTGAGTGTATAATCAAGCGATTTATAATTTTAGGAGATACTATGACGCAAGAAGAACTAGACGCTCTTATGGCTGGCGGATTAGACGATGAGGACGTAGCTTTAGAGGATGATAAAAACGATGACGCAGAAAAAGATGAAGCGCTTATAGTTGATGTGAAAAATTACAGAGTAAGCGCAGATGCAGCGTGGCCTCCGCCGCCCCCAACAGAGGATCATAAAATGGTACATCAGCTTGATGATGTTACTAGGGACAGCGAGGCAAAAGCCACTGAAATGCTAGAAAAGCTCGAGGAGATAAATAACTATTTTATGGATTCAGAAGGCAGCTGTGTGGCTTTAAAAGGTGGACTTGATAAAAATATAGAGATATTTACTACCTTGCGTGATAAATTTCCTGCAGTTGGCGCATTTAGCGAGGCGCTTGAGCGAAATGAAGCACTAAAAAGCAGCATAGATGAAGTCATTTCAAACCTACAAATGGGGCAAGATGAGATAATGATGGCTATGGATATGATGCAATATCAAGACATTCACCGCCAAAAAATCGAGCGTGTAATAAACGTAATGCGCGCATTAAGTAAATATATGAATACGCTTTTTGAGGGTAAAATAGATGATGATAAGCGTGTCGGCTCAGCTGTACATATCGCTGGAGATACCACTACAGACGACCTAGTTAGCAACGACGACATCGAAGCACTAATAGAAAGCCTGGGTAAAAAATAGTGCTAAAGCGTCCAGAACTACTATCTCCTGCTGGGAATTTAACCAAGCTAAAAATTGCTCTTGCTTATGGCGCGGATGCTGTTTATGCAAGCGTAGCTAGCTTTAGTCTGCGTACCCGCTCAGCACGTGAGTTTGACCTTGAAAGCTTTAAAGAGGCCATAGACTACACCCACTCAAAGGGTAAAAAATTCTACGCTACCGTAAACGCTTTTCCATTTAATAGCCAAATTGATGGGCTTAAACGCCACCTTAAAACCCTGGGCGAGCTAAAGCCTGATGGTTTTATCATCTCCACTCCAGGAGTGATGAGCCTAGCGCGTGAGCTAGCGCCTGATGTAGAGGTGCATTTAAGCACGCAGGCAAACGTGATGAACTACCTTGACGCAAAAATTTATCACGATATGGGGGCTAGCCGCATAGTCGTGGCTAGAGAGATGAATTTACGAGATGTCATAAAGATAAAAGAGCAAATTCCAAGCCTTGAGATTGAGATTTTTATCCATGGTTCAATGTGCTTTGCCTACTCTGGCAGATGCCTGGTTTCTAGCGTGCAAAGCGGGCGAATGAGTAACCGCGGAAGCTGCGCAAATGACTGTCGTTTTAAATACGAGCTATATGCGAAAAATCCAGAAAGTGGCACACTGTTTCGCTTAGAGGAGGATCCAGAGGGTGGCACGCACATAATGAACTCAAAGGATCTAAATTTATCCGCCCACATTAAGGATATAATAGAAGCTGGTGTGATTGACAGCCTAAAAATCGAGGGG
Organism: Campylobacter sp. 19-13652; assembly: GCF_019702925.1. Lineage (NCBI taxonomy): Bacteria > Pseudomonadati > Campylobacterota > Epsilonproteobacteria > Campylobacterales > Campylobacteraceae > Campylobacter > Campylobacter sp. 19-13652. The sequence continues at coordinate 853,118 of NZ_AP024713.1, forward strand.
CGAACTAAGAGTGAATATTACGCTGCTTGTGCCACTAGGGCGTATCGTATGGCGATAGATGATGCTTTGGCTGATAAATTTGACGCCAAGATTTATGCTGATGAGCTAAACACACTTAAAAATCGTGGTTTTACAGATGGGTATTTGGTGCATCGCCCATTTGAGCGCACTGACACGCAAAATCTCATCTCAAGCTTAGAGGAGGGCAGCAAAAATGTCGAGGCTATCAGCTACGACGGCGAGCATATCCTAAGCAGAGGCGTGATAAAAACGGGCGTGGCATATGAGATAGTAGCCCCTGCTGGCGCGCAATTGCAAGAAGCGGATAATGAAATAGGGCAAATATATGAGCAAAGTGGAGTCTGGTATGTTAAATTTAACCGTCTAATAAGCCAGAAAAACAGGGAATTTGATGAAATCCATAGCGGAAATGAGAATGCCATAAAACTGCCTGCTAGGCTTTTTGAATTTACGTTTTTAAGGAAATAGATGAAATTTATAAGTATCATAATGGGGAGCAAGAGCGATTATGAAGTGGTGAGCGAAGCGGCAAAGGTGCTTGAGAGCTTTGGCGTAAAGTATGAGCTAATCATCAGCTCAGCCCACAGAAGCCCAGAGCGCACCATAAGCTACGTCACAGCAGCCGAGAAAAAGGGCGTGGTGGCATTCATCTGCGCGGCTGGTATGGCAGCTCACCTAGCTGGGGTGGTGGCAGCTCACACTACTAAGCCAGTCATTGGCGTGCCTATGGCGGGTGGGGCGCTAAGTGGCGTCGATGCGCTTTACTCCACCGTGCAAATGCCTGCTGGTATGCCAGTGGCGACGCTTGCTGTGGGCAAGGCTGGAGCGATAAATTCAGCCTACCTTGCTATGCAGATTTTAGCACTCTCTGACGCTGAGCTTTCGCAAAAGCTAGCCGACGATAGAGCTAAAAAGGCAGCCGCCGTGGCTAAAGACTCTGCTAGCGTAGAGGTCATACTTTAGGGGGAGTTATGCAGGCGTTTTTAAAAAAGGACGAATTTGCAAAGCTGGTGCATTTAGACATTGATGTCATAAATGATATGATAGAGCGAAAGGCGCTTAAGACACGTATTGACGATGACGGCGAGGTTTATATAGAGGCGCAGCAGGGTACTTTGAGTGTTGTGCCAGAGGCTAGCACACAAGTGGCACAGCTTAATCACTCTTTGCCAGGCGAGAGCTTTGTCGAAAAGACCATTGGGACGATTTTAAATTTACACGAAAAGGTGCTTGACGCAAAGGACGAGACGCTTGAGACGCTTAGAAGTGAGAATAAATTTTTAAAAGAGGCGCTTTACTCTATGCAAGAGCTATATGATGAAGACAGAAAGAGCGTTGAAATACTAACAACGCAGCTAAAGCACGCACAGGACGAAGTGGAGTTTTTAAAGCGAAAGTATAAGTTGATGTGGAATAAGGCAGTAGAAAACTATAAAGCCTAAGCGAAAAATGGCGGCTCGTCTCGCTTCGCCATACTGCGTTGTAGTCCGCAGCCGCTGCGGTCATTACCTATCAGGTAACTCCCTTGCGGCTTGCTCCTACGCCTTGTCAGGACGAGCGATACTTCGCATCTAGTCGGTTAATGCGGAATAATTTCAATCCGTTGCGATTTAAATTTGATTGATATTTCAAGTCTTGCTTTTAACGCAAAAATCAAAAGCCGTAATCCAAACCCAGCCTAAAATTTCAAAAAAGGCGAGAATTTAAACCCTTTAAAATTTTATTTTGCTAAAATTAGCCATTAAATTTAAAAAAGCAAGTCTTACAAAAGGTCAGAAAAATGATAACTTTTTCAGAAATAATCCTAAAACTACAGCAGTATTGGCAGCAGCAAGGCTGCTTAGTCATTCAGCCTTACGATATGCCTGCTGGGGCTGGGACGTATCATCAGGCGACGTTTTTACGTAGCCTGGGTAGCGAGCCGTGGTCGGTGGCATACGTCGCACCCAGCCGCCGTCCGACTGATGGCAGATATGGCGAAAATCCAAACCGCCTAGGGGCGTATTATCAGTTTCAGGTTATTATTAAACCAAGCCCAGATAATATCCAAGAGCTTTATTTAAAAAGCCTTGAAGCTTTGGGGTTAAATTTAAAAAAGCACGACATTCGCTTTGTTGAAGACAATTGGGAAAGCCCGACTCTTGGGGCGTGGGGGCTAGGCTGGGAGGTCTGGCTTGATGGTATGGAGGTAACGCAGTTTACCTATTTTCAGCAAGTCGGGGGCTTGCCGTGCGAGCTAATAAGCGCTGAGATCACCTACGGGCTTGAGCGGCTTGCGATGTATCTGCAAAATAAAGACAGCGTCTATGACATCGTCTGGGACGAGCGTGATGGCAGGGTGGTAACGTATGGCGACGTGCATAAAAGGGGCGAGTATGAGTGGAGCAAATATAACTTTGAAGTCGCGGACGTGGGGCTGCTTTTTAGCCAGTTTGAAAACGCTTCAGCCGAGTGTAAAAACGCCCTAGCCGCGAGCCTTGCGCTGCCTGCGTATGATTATTGTATGCTAGCAGCTCACACCTTTAACGTCCTTGACGCAAGGGGGGCTATTAGCGTAACGCAACGCCAAGAATACATCCTAAAAATTCGCGAACTAGCCAAGGCGTGTGCGATCTGCTATGTAGAAAACGGCAAGGAAAACGCCAAGTGAAAATAGCCGAGCTTTACGCCATTTTAGACGAGATTGCCCCCTTTAGCACGCAAGAGAGCTGGGATAATAGCGGGCTTATTTTAGGTAGCCACACCGCCCAGGCTGGCAGGATTTATGCTAGTCTTGATGTGGATAGCGAGCTTATTGGCTCACTTGAGCCAAATTCCACTCTGCTTACGCACCATCCGCTGATTTTTCGGGGGCTAAAGCAGCTTGATTTAAACGTGTATCCATCAAATTTAATCGCTAAAATGCTAGCAAAAAATATAAACCTAATCAGCCTGCATACAAATTTTGACAAAGCACTTTTAAACCGCTACGTTGCAAGCGAGATTTTGGGCTTTAATGTGGCGAGCAGGAGCGAGTTTTTATTGGGGCTTGAATATGCTGGCGGCTTTAGCGAACTAGTGGCGATAGTAAAGCAAAAGCTGGGGCTAGATTGCGTGCGAGTGGTAAGGGCAAAGGAGAAGGTAAAAGAGGTGCTTTTTTGCACTGGCAGTGGTGCTGAGCTAATGGAAAATGCTAGCACAGATTGCTTTATTACTGGGGATTTAAAATATCACACCGCCTTGCAGGCTTATGAAAATGGCATAAGCCTGATTGACATCGGACACTTTGAGAGTGAGCGGTATTTTGGGGAGTGTATCGCCAAAGCCTTGCAAAAATTTCAAATAGAAGTTATAATCAAACATTCAAAAAACCCATTTTCATATCTTTAAAGGAAATAGATGAATAAATATTTACAGCAGTTAGTGGAGCTTTCGCATATTGATAAGGAGATTGACGGATTTGCGCCACGTATTGAGAGTGTGGAGCGAGTTTTACGTGCGACAAAAGAGGAAAAAGAGGCGGTTTTAAGCTCGATTGCAAATATTTCAGAGGCGATAGATGAGATAGGTTCTCAAAAATCTCAAGTAAATGCACATATTGCTGAGTTTGGTTTAAAGATAAAAGATGTCAGCAAAAAAAGCGGACTAGCAAAAACAGAAAAAGAGATAAAAGCTCTGGGGCTTGAAGAGGAGATAGCCAAAGAACAGCTTGAGGCAGCAAATGAGGAGATAGCTAGGCTTGAAAAGCTAATAGAAACAAAATCTGAGCAAAAAGCTGAGCTTGAGGCAAGCTTGGCTGAAATAGATGAAAGACTAGTTAAAAATGAGGCTGAAATTTCAAACGAGGTCGCAAATATAGAAAAAGAGCGTACTGAGGTCTATGCTAAAAAAGATAAAATAGTAACTCAGATGAATCAAAAAATTCTAAGCTTTTATGAGAAAATTCGAAAATGGGCCGGAAATACAGCAGTCGTACCTGTGAAAAATCAGGCTTGCTACGGCTGTTTTATGAGGATAAATGACAAGACTTTTGCCTCTGTTATTAGAGGAGAGGACATTATTACCTGCCCTCATTGCGGACGTATTTTATATAAAGAAACCGAGGCTTAGTCATAGCAGCAATTTATTATATTTTATGCGCTATTTTGTGGGGCTTTGCTCTGCCTTTTTTATGGATTTTATCCTTTGCTAAAGATAAATATAAAAAGAGCATACCAGCTAGATTTTGGCTGGCTAATAACCCCCCATTTAGTAAGGCAAAAGTGCATTTTCACGCTGCTAGCTATGGCGAGATACAAGCACTTAAGCCTTTGATAAGTTTATTTAAAAATAGCTCTATAAGTGTTATAACACAAACTGGCTTTGAGGCCGCCAAAAAGCAGAGTGAGAATACCAGATTTTTGCCGTTTGAAATATTTTTACCATTTTGGTTAAAGCGCTCAAAAGTACTTGTGGTATTTGAAGCTGAATTATGGCTAATGCTTGTTTTAGTTGCCAAGCTAAAAGGGGCGCGAGTTATACTCATAAATGCACGTATATCAGATAAAAGTGTAAAAAGCTATAAAAGGTTTGCCTTTTTTTACAGATATTTGTTTAGGTATATTGATTGCGTTTATGCTCAAAATATGGTAGATTTTGATAGGTTGAAATTCTTAGGCGCTAAAAATATCCGAGTAAGTGGAAATATAAAATCAGCCTTTTTGCCAAAACCTAGCACAGAGTACGTAAAGCCAAAGGGGCGAGTCGTGGTGTTTGCCAGCACTCATTCTGGCGAAGAGGAGCTTTTGCTTTTAAAGCTTTCTTTAAGCAAAAATGATAAGATTATTTTTGCGCCAAGACACCCTGAGAGATTTGACGAAGTCTCAAAGCTATTGCAAGAATTTGCCCTAAGAAATGGTAGGAGTTTTGCGAGATTTAGCGATACAAGCGATAAATTTAGCGCCGATATCATTCTTGTTGACACATTAGGTGAGCTTGTAAATATTTATGCAATTTCCGATATAGTTGTACTTTGTGGAAGCTTTATAGATGGCATAGGTGGGCATAATCCTATTGAGGCAGCACAATTTAATCCAGTTATAATAAGCGGAGAGTTTTTCTTTAATCAGACAAGTCTTTATTCGCTAGTTGAGGGTATAACTATCGCAAGAGCTGATGAAGTTTCAGAATTACTTAAGCAGAAAAATTTAGCCAAAAGTAAAATATCATCGCATTCAAACGCCAGTGAAATCATAGCCGATATAAGGAGGGCAAGTGGAGAAAGCGTATAAGGTCCTAGCCAAGCAAGAGGGCATATCAAATAACGAGGCAAAGGCTCTAATAGACAGTGGGCTTGTCTTTGCTAGAGGCAAAAAGGTAGTTATAGCGCGAGCTCTAATAAGCCCAGCTACTAAATTCAATATAAAAAATGCTGGAAAACCTGAGATTATATTTGAGGATGAAAATTTAATCGCTATTAATAAACCCTATGGCATGACTAGCGAAAGAGTTAGCGAGATGTTTAAGGCGCCTCTTTTGCACCGTTTGGACAAGGAGACAAGTGGGGTTTTGCTTTTGGTTAAAAATGATGAATTTGCCGTAGCTGCAAAATCCGAGTTTAAAAAGCTTTTTGTGGATAAAAATTACGTTGCTATTGTCAAAGGGCTGGTTAGCGATGAGATATTAATTAATGAGCCAATCGTAACCATAAAAGGCAAAGGTGGTGCTACATCAAAGGTATCAAAGGACGGTAAAACCGCCATTAGTGAGGTTTTTCCCATTATGGTAGTGGGCAAAAAATCTTTAGTAAAAGTAAATATAAAAACAGGTAGAACTCATCAAATAAGAGTGCATCTTAGTAGTGTTGACTTACCTATTGTTGGGGATGAGAAATACGGCAAAAACGCAAGCGAGCGGATGTATTTACACGCTTATTCTATCTCTATTTTGGGTTATAATTTTATAGCACCTATCCCAAATGATTTTAACGCTTTTGGCTTTGAGATTTCTAAAAAGATGAAAATTTAAACCTAGGTAAAGAAAAAATTTAGTAGAATACGCCCTTTAATGATAATTTTAGAAAGGTTCTGATTTGTTTGAAAGCATAAGCGAGTCATTTCGCCTAGCCCTTAGTAAAGTCCGATTTGTGGATGACGAAAAAGCTTTAAAAAATGCTTTAGACGTGCTTAAAAAAGCTCTTTTAAAATCCGACGTCCACCATAAAGTAGTTAAGGAATTTATAGCTACAATAGAATCGGATATTAAGCAAAAAGGCATAGGGCAAAAGCAGCTTTTAGACTCAATAAAATCAAACCTTACAGATATACTTACAGCCTCTGGCAATCAGGGCTTTGTATATTCTTCAGTGCCTCCTACTGTTGTTTTAATGGCTGGACTTCAAGGCTCAGGCAAGACAACAAGCACGGTAAAGCTTGCCACTTATCTAAAACTAAGAAAGAAAAAAGTCTTAGTTGCGGCGTGTGATTTGCAAAGGCTTGCAGCTGTCGAGCAGCTAAAGCAGCTTTGTGAAGTAAATGAAATTGAGCTTTTTTATATAGATGGCGAGACGGATCCGCTAACAGTGGCTAAGGCTGCTTTGGATAAAGCAAAAAGTGGACTTTATGATGTACTTTTGGTTGATACCGCAGGTAGACTTGCTATAGACGAAGTTTTGATGAGTCAGATTAAGGATATTAAGACTTTATTAAATCCAGATGAAATTTTTTACGTCGCAGACGCTATGAGTGGACAAGATGGCGTGCGAAGTGCCGATACCTTTAATGAAGCTCTTGGTATTAGCGGTGTAATTCTTTCTAAATTTGACGCCGATACTAAAGGCGGCGTTGCAATAGGAATAGCAAAACAAATAGGCATACCTCTTAGATTTATAGGCACAGGTGAAAAGCCAGCCGATATAGAGAGCTTTATACCAGATAGGATAGTAAGTCGCATTATGGGCGAGGGCGATTTAGCCACTTTGGTTGAAAAAACTAGTACTATAATAGATGAAAAAGAGGCCAAGAGACTTAATCAAAAGATAAAAAAAGGTCAGTTTAATTTTAATGACTTTTTGGAGCAAATGGAAAGTGTAAAAAAATTAGGCAGTATGAAGTCAATTTTAGGTATGCTGCCTGGTATGGGCGCTATGGCAAATCAGCTAAAAGATATTGACTTAGAAAATTCAAAAGAGATAATTCATATAAAAGCTATGATTAGCTCTATGACTTTAAAAGAAAGGGAAAATCCAGAGCTTTTAAACAATAGTCGCAAGCGTCGTATAGCTGAGGGTGCTGGGCTTAGTCAAATGCAGGTAAATAGATTTTTAAAACAGTTTGAAAATGCCTCAAAAATGGCAAAAAAATTTGCTGGTAAAGGTGGAGCAAGAGGGCTTGCAAATTTACTAGCTCAGGCTGGGCAAAATAGACCTAGATAATAGGATTTAAATTTGCCAGTTTTGGCTGGTATATTTAAGCCTTATTTTAAAATTTTTAAAGGAGAAAAAGATATGGCAACAGTAGTAAGATTAACAAGAATGGGACGTAAGAAAAGACCATTTTATCGTATAGTAGTAACAGATAGTAGAAAAAGACGCGATAGTGGCTGGATAGAGAGTATAGGGTATTATAATCCTATGGTAGAACCTGAAGTTGTTAAATTTGACGCCGAGAGATTAGCTTACTGGAAAGGTGTAGGTGCAAAATTAAGCGATAGGGTTGCAAAAATTACAAGTAAATAATATGGTTGAAGACTTTTTGTGCGAATACGCTAAACTTATCGCAGATTATCCAGAAAAGGTTAAATTTGAGAAAATTGAACTTGGCGAAAATTTCGTAGAAATTATCATATATGCACATAAAAGCGACACTGGTAAACTAATAGGTAAAGATGGCAAAATGATAAATGCCATAAAGACAGTTATTGTTGGTTCAAAGGCAAAAAATCCTACCAGCTATCGCGTTACAGTTAAAGCCTTAGAGGAGTAGTTGTGAATGATGATATGCTAATCGTTGCAACCCTTGGTAAAAGCGTGGGGTTAAAGGGGTATATCAGACTTCATAACAAAAGTGATTTTATCTCGCAGTTTAAAAAAGGTGCTAATTTTATCTGTGATGGAGGATTAAATTTAACCATAAAACACTTTGACTTGGGGCGTTCTTGTATTTTGTTTGAAGGGTTTGATGACTTAGACTTAGCAAAAACCCTGACGAACAAAAATTTATACACAACAAAAGAATTAACTCGCAAAAATTGCAAACTCAAAAAAGATGAATATTTTTATTTTGACGTTATAGGGCTTAAGGTTGTTGAAAATGGAGAAATTCTAGGCATTGTTAGCGATATAATGGATATGAGTGCAAATTATCTTTTTTTGGTTAAGGTTGATGATAGGCTCGTAAATAATGGTTTAGTCAGCGAGTTTTATCTGCCATATGTAGATAGATATATTTTAGATATTAGCCTGCAAAGCGGACAAATAATCGCAAAAGACGCTAAAGAGTTGCTTGAGAGCTTATGAAATTTAGTTTTATTACTCTGTTTCCTGAGCTCATTTTACCTTATTTTCAAGCCTCCATATTAGGGCGTGCTTTAAAAAGTGACTATATAGATGTGGAGTGTATAAATCCCAGAGATTACTCGCAAAATCGTCATAAAAAAGTTGATGAGTATATGGTGGGTGGCGGAGCTGGGCTTTTAATGACGCCAGAACCTCTTAGTGCTAGTTTGGAAAATTTATTTTTAAAAAAACCAAAGCCTAGAGTCATATTTCTTACTCCAGTTGGTAAAAAATTTACCCAAAATGATGCAAAAAGACTTGCCAAGCAAAACAATCATATCTGCTTTGTTTGTGGTAGATATGAGGGGATTGACGAGCGCATTATTGAGCTTTATGCTGATGAAGTTTTTAGTATCGGAGATTTTATTCTTACTGGTGGTGAGCTTGGTTCTTTGTGTATGGCAGACGCTATTTCTCGAAATATTATGGGTGTTTTGGGTAACTCTCAAAGCCTTGATGTAGAGAGTTTCGAGGCAAATTTGCTCGAAGCCCCATCATTTACTAAGCCTGATAATTTTAGAGGTTTATGTATAGTTTCAGAATTTTTAAAGGGAAATCATAGTAAAATCACTGCTTTAAAATCTAAAATGGCTCTTTGTAAAACAAGGTTTTTTCGCCCTGATTTATACCAAAAAATCAAGCCACAAATGAAGGAAATTCAATGAGAAACAAATACATAGAAGCATTTGAAAATGCACAAATCGCAAGCAAAAATGCGCCTGAGTTTCGTGCTGGTGATACGCTAAGAGTCGCCATCCGTATCAAAGAGGGCGATAAGACTAGAGTTCAGAATTTTGAAGGAATATGTATAGCTAGACGTGGTACAGGTACTGGTGAGACTTTCATTATTCGCAAAATTGGCGCAAATAGTGTAGGGGTTGAGAGAATATTCCCTATATATAGCGAAAGCATAGAAGAAATTAAAGTATTACGACGAGGTCGCGTACGTAGAGCCAAGCTATTTTATCTACGTGAGCTACGTGGCAAAGCAGCTAAAATTCGCGAATTACGAAAATAATATAGCTTTAAATTTGGCGGTTGTTTTTCAGCTGCCTCACCTCATTCTTAATCAAAATCAATGCTATCTAAAAATTAATCCGCTAAAATATCTCCTAAATAAATATTTATTTTAAATTTAAAAAGTTTTATCTAAATTTAATCTCTTAAAAAATATTTAATGCGTAAGCAAATGTATTGCATATGATAAATAAAGAGAATGTTAGAAAAAGCTTACAAAGGAAAACTCATGCAAATATTAAAATGGGGCGTCGATGGTTTCGATGGGGTTTTGGTTAACAAAATGCACGAATTAGACGGAGTTAAAGAGATACGTATCTCTATGCAGGCTGGTTCACAAATGAAAGAACATAGTGCACCAGGCAAGATTATGGTTCAGGTATTAAGCGGAGAGATTGATTTTAGTGTAGGCGATGAGATATTTAGGCTTTGTGTGTTTGATATGATAAGCCTTGAGCCAAATGTTTCACACTCTTTACACGCTTTAAAAGACAGCGTTATTAGACTTAGTTTGAGTAAAAACGATAATGTCAATAGAGTGTTTGGCGTATTAAATAGCTAAAAAGTGGGCTTTAAATTTTAAAGCCCTAATAAATTTAGATTTATCTATTTTTCAAAATAAGATTAAGCTCTTTTAAACAATAGTAGTGATTTGTAAATTTTAAAGGTAAGCCCTAATTACACATACAAGTGGGTTGGCGCCGATTTTCGCACCGAGTCTCTGTAAAAGTTCCAAAATTTGCTGACATTGCAAAGTGGGGAGGGGTAATACCAAATTAGTGGTGCCAAACTTGCACTATGGCTTAAATTTTTAAATTAAAACAGCATTATTTTTTATAAATAGCTTAAAACTATACTATCTTTTGTGCTTTTTTGTATTTATTATTTGAGTGCATTTTGACGTTTCTCTATATTTTAAAATTTATCAGCCATTTTAAAGAATAGTATTATTTTTTAATTACAAATTTAAGTCATAGCGGATTTTAACATCACTAATTAGTGTCAGTAGTTTATAGTATAATTAACATTGCAAACTAATGGTGCCATCACAATTTTTAGCGCTTAGGAAAGCTAAGTATAAAAATCAAGTCTGCTGGTTTTTGTGGCTCACATTGTAAGCAATGCAATACTAGCTTACGTCCCAGTTTTGACTTATTTTGTTTGGGTCGAATGGGTTTGCGACACAAAGTGGTATAGAATTTAAAATAAAATTTATTTAAAAACTACGGCTATACCTTAATTTTGATAAATTGTGCTTTTCCTTGCTCTTACAGAAACTGCGGCTTTGCCTTGTTTTAAATAAACTGCGGCTTTGCCTTGTTTTGTAAGATGATTTCATTTTTATTATCTATTCGCCTATACCTCATAGTAAGGCGATATATTTGCTAATATCCAGTTTGGCTTCATGTCTTACCCAGAAAGTTTTGTCTTAATTTTGGCTTTACGCGCTTCAATTAGCCACGTAGCGATAACAAAAGCAGAGCTTCTATGAAAATGAGGTTTCTAAAAACAAACGTAGTGCAGCTTATTTAAAACAAGCGAAGCAAAACTGATATAATTACCCTGCAATACGAGTGAATATTAAGCCATTCATGTATTTATGGAGCAGGATTTGCTTTTGAAATTTGTAAAGCAATGTTATTTGCTAAGAGATAATGGTTAAAAAATCTTTTTTAAATTTGCTTTATTGTGTGCTATATTTTAAAATCAAAAACCCTTCTAACACTACTATCACCTTACCTACAAATTTAATCCACAATAAAAGCCAAACACCACTACCTTATACGTCTAATATCACACCCAACTAGACTACATAGTAAAAACTATATGCTTTATACTTGTTTATAGTACGCCTTACTAGACAGATATCATCATAAGTGCTGTGAATTTACCCACGCTCTTGTAGCAGTAAGTACAAGGTATAATTACTAACAGGCGTAGTATGATTTTTAGTATTTAGTAAGGTTTATAGTAAAATCTAGAAAGCATAGCAAAAAATCTCACTACTTTTATACAGCTTGGATTGCAAGCTATATGTTTGTCTACTCACTTTATGTACAGTTATCCTGCTAAGCCACCTTATGGCCTTTATGCACTCCTATGCCGTAAGTCAAAGCTTAGCTTTTTGTACCACTTCATGGATTAAACCACTAAGTCTAAGTAAAGTAAAGCTAAACTAGATGTTAGTAAGTATATTACAATGCAATGCAAGTAAAATAAATAAGCCACTTATATATGTGACATAGGGATTGCTTTTGGAGTTTTATAAAGCGAGGTTATTGGTTAAAGGAGATTTTTTAATATAAAATTTTAAGTAAATTTTTATTATCTTTTTATATTAAAGATATTGAAATTTTAAATTTATAAAGGATGATAATGAATGCAGATAGGCTAAGCGCACTTTTTAAGCAGATAAATAGCATAAGCGATGATAGTATGGGGGCTGGCATAAATAGGCTAGCTTACAGCGCGCATGATAAAAAAGCTAGAGAGGTCTTTAAGCAAGAGTGTGAGAATGCTGGACTTTTGGTGAGACAAGACGCAGTGGGAAATATATTTGCGCGTCGCAGCGGGGCTTGTGATGGTTTGCCTGCGGTTTTGTTTGGCTCTCACCTTGATACGGTTATAAATGGCGGCGAATTTGACGGTACTCTTGGCGTACTTGCTGGTCTTGAGGTGATACGTTCGTTAAACGATGAGGGCATTATCACACGCCGTCCTTTGGAGCTTGTTGTGTTTGCCTGTGAGGAGTCTAGTAGGTTTAATGTGTCTACGCTTGGTTCAAAAGTGCTAACTAAAAAATTAAACAAAGATAAATTTGTAAAGTTAAGGGATTACAAAGATATGAGTATTTGCGATATTTTTAGTGAGTTTGGCTTAGACGCTTTTAGGGCGTGTGATGCGAGTGAAGATTTTAGTGTGCCGCATTGCTTTTTTGAGCTTCATATAGAGCAGGGTCCTGTACTGGAAAAAGAGGGGCTTGATGTGGGCGTGGTTAGTGCGATTAGTGCGCCTTTTAGGTTTTGTCTTGAGATTACTGGGGCTGGCGCGCATTCTGGCACTACGGCCATGAAATATAGACAGGATGCACTTTGTGCTGGTGCTGAGATGGTGCTTTTAATAGAACACGTGGCAAAAGATATGGCGGATTGTGGCGTTGTGGCTACGGTTGGGGATTGTAGGGTGCATCCAGGTGTGATGAATGTCGTGCCAGGATGTGTAAAATTGCTTGTAGATCTTCGTGGTATAAGCCTAAAAAGCAGGCAAGAAGCATATGAGCGTATTATAAATTTATGCGTTCAAGTAGCGAGCGAGCGCGGCGTAAAATGCGTGAGCAAGGAGCTATCTAGCGATGATCCAGTCAGCCTAGATGATGGTATGATTGACCTAATATGCAAAAACGCCAAAAGTCTAGGGCTAAGCCACAAGGTTATGCCAAGTGGAGCCGGGCATGATAGTATGCATATGGCTGATATTTGCAAAACTGGCATGATATTTGTCCCATCGCGCAGTGGCATAAGCCACAATCCAGCAGAATACACTGACCTGTCTTACATATGTGCTGGCACGCGGCTACTTCGCTCTGTTGTACTTGAAGCAGCGAATGAGTAGACGTTACCTTTGGTAACGCCATGGCATAAAATAGCTAGATTTTAAATTTGCTCACGTCTACGCCCTCATGGGCTAAAAGCCAGAGCTTAGTCTTTAGCCCCTCGCCACCAGAGTATCCACCCAGCCCATTTGCGCCTATAACGCGGTGACATGGGATTATTATAGGGATTTTATTTTTGCCGTTTGCACTTCCTACTGCACGAAACGCCCTGTCTCTGCCCGCTCTTTTTGCAAGCTCTTTATAGCTGATGACTTCGCCAAATTTAATCCCCAAAAGCTGCCTGTAAACCTCGCGCGAAAACTCACTGCTCTCTATCTTTACCCCTACGCTAAAGCTTTTTAGCTCGCCCTTAAAATACCGCTCAAGCTCGCTTAAGCAAAGCTTTAAAGTAGGTTCATCTGGGTTTATATATTCGCCTACCTTTTCTACAAAATTTATACTGCTTACTAAGCTGCCTTGACAGATTACCTCAAGCACGCCTATGGGCGATTTTATGTATCCTGTGCTCATAAATTTAATTTTCCTTAAACGATTTGAAATTTAAATTTTATTTATACCCATTATAGCTTAAATTTGTTAAAATCAGCCAAACCTAAAATCAAGGGGGTAAAGATGAGTTTTTTAAATGAATATCAAATAAAAGTAAATGAAAGAGAGGCGCTTGGCGTGCCACCACTACCACTTAGTGCTGATGAAGTGGCGCAGGTGGTTAAGGCTTTAAAATCTGGTTGCAAAGAGCAATACGAGCTAATAAATTTATTGCAAAATAGGGTAAGCCCTGGTGTCGATGAGGCTGCAAAGGTAAAGGCTGAGTTTTTAAATGAGATAGTAAACCATAACCTAACAGTATCTGGCATAGACGCCATAGTGGCTATAAAAATGCTAAGCACAATGCTGGGTGGATATAATGTCATCGTCCTAATCGCTGCCTTAAGCCACAAAGATGAGAGTATAGCCCAAGCAGCCGCAGACGCTCTAAGTGGGATAATCTTTGTGCATAGCTATTTTAACGACGTAAAAGAGTTATATCAAAATGGCAATAAATTCGCTGCTTCTGTGCTAAAATCATGGGCGCAGGCAGAGTGGTTTCTCTCTCGTCCTAGCCTTTGTGAGCGCATTGATGCGGTAGTTTTTAAAGTGGCTGGCGAGACAAATACTGATGATTTAAGCCCAGCTAGCGAGGCATTTACCCGCTCAGACATACCACTTCATGCAAAGGCTATGTTGCTTCGCCGTCAGCCAGGCAGCCTTGAGCTTATCGATAGCCTTAAAAAAAGTGGCAGAGAAGTTGTCTACGTGGGCGATGTAGTCGGCACTGGATCAAGCCGAAAAAGTGGCATAAACTCCATTCAGTGGCACATCGGCAAGGACATAGAGGGCGTGCCCAATAAGCGTACTGGCGGCATTATTATAGGTAGTAGCATAGCGCCTATATTTTTTAACACAGCAGAGGACAGCGGCGCACTACCTATCGTGGCTGATGTGAGCGCGCTTGAAAGTGGAGATGAGATTGAAATTTATCCGTTTAAAGGCGAGATAGTAAAATCTGGCGAAGTCGTGGCGCGCTTTAACCTAAGTCCAAATACCATAGCCGATGAGTTCCGCGCTGGTGGGCGTATACCGCTTATTATAGGCAGGGATCTGTGCGCTAAGGCTAGGGAGGCGCTAGGGCTTGCTAGTGAGGAGATATTTGCTAAATTTATCCAGCCTAGCGATGATGGTGGCGCTGGCTATACCCTAGCTCAGAAAATGGTCGGTAAAGCGTGTGGAGTAGAGGGTGTGCGAGCTGGTAGCTACTGTGAGCCACGTACCTTGACTGTGGGTTCTCAGGATACGACTGGTCCTATGACACGTGATGAGATAAAGGAGCTTGCAAGCCTAGGTTTTGGCGCAGATTTCGTACTTCAGAGCTTTTGCCATACTGCAGCTTATCCAAAGCCAAGTGATGCGATAATGCATAAAAGTTTGCCTAAATTTATAAGCTCTCGTGGTGGTGTTAGCCTGCGCCCAGGGGATGGCGTCATACATTCATGGCTTAATCGTATGGTACTGCCTGATAGCGTAGGCACTGGTGGAGATAGCCATACGCGCTTTCCTATTGGTATAAGCTTTCCTGCGGGTAGTGGGCTTGTGGCGTTTGCGGCGGTACTTGGGATAATGCCGTTAAATATGCCTGAGTCTGTTTTGGTGCGCTTTAGTGGCGAGCTTCAGCCTGGTATTACGCTTAGGGATTTGGTAAACGCTATACCGTATTACGCCATAAAGCGTGGACTTTTGACGGTTGAGAAAAAGGGCAAGAAGAATGTTTTTGCTGGGCGGATTTTAGAGATTGAGGGGCTGCCTGATCTAAAAGTCGAGCAAGCATTTGAGCTAAGCGATGCAAGCGCAGAAAGAAGTGCTGCAGCCTGCACTGTAGCATTAAATGAGGATAGCGTAAAGGAGTATATTGCCTCAAATATCTCACTAATTGACGCTATGATAACATCTGGCTATGAGGACGCACATACTCTAGCTAGAAGACGAGATAAGATGAAGGAATGGCTAGCAAATCCAGTACTTTTAAAAGCTGATAAAAACGCAAAATATGCCGAGATTATTGAGATAAATTTAAACGAAATCACAGAGCCTATCCTAGCTTGTCCAAATGACCCAGACGACGTGGCAACACTCTCTGAGGTGCTGGCAAATCCAAACAGACCACACCACATAGATGAAGTTTTCGTGGGTAGTTGTATGACAAATATAGGACACTATCGTGCGCTTGCGGAGGTGCTACGTGGCGAGGGACAAACGCCTACTAGATTGTGGGTTGTGCCACCTACAAAAATGGATAAAGACGAGCTTATAAAAGAGGGCTATTACTCTGTATTTGGCGCAGCTGGAGCGCGTACAGAAGTGCCTGGGTGTTCGCTATGCATGGGAAATCAGGCTAGGGTAGCCGATGGTGCGATAGTCTTTTCAACGTCTACTCGTAACTTTGACAATCGCATGGGGCTAGGCGCGCAGGTATATCTAGGAAGTGCTGAGCTAGCGGCGGTTTGCGCTATGCTTGGGCGACTTCCTAGCGCTAAAGAGTATCTAGAAATAATGGCAAAAAAACTACCTCAAGAGAGATATTCGCAAATTTATAAATATCTAAATTTTAATAAAATTAAAGAATTCGAGCTTTAATTCTTGCATAAGCTATTTGGGGTCTGCTATGCCCCGATGGCTTTATTTTTAATCAAAAACTCACTCATTTAATAAAAATTTAAATTTAAACAAGCCAAAAAATGGTAAAATATCCAAATTTTTAGCCTCAAAAAGGAGGGTGCGAATGAAAACAGCTTTTGTAACTGGTGCTAGTTCAGGCTTTGGGCAGGCTAGTGCTAGAGCGCTTTGTAAAAATGGCTACGTCGTCGCTGCAATGGCAAGAAGGGGCGAGCGACTGCGCGCACTAAAAGATGAGCTGGGGGAAAACTTAATCTGCCTAGAGTGTGATGTCAGGGATAAAGATGCGCTAAATAGAGCCATAGGTGGGCTTGATGAGAGGTTTAAAAGCCTAGATGTGCTTGTAAATAACGCTGGGCTGGCTCTTGGGCAGGAGAGATTTAGCGAGGCTAGCATAGATGATTTTGACGTGATGATAGATACGAATATTAAGGGCTTAGTTTACGTTACAAAGGCGCTTTTACCAGCTATAATAAAGGCTAGGGGCTATATTTTCAACTTAGGCTCTGTAGCTGGGGTGCACCCATATCCTGGAGCAAATGTATATGGTGGCACAAAAGCCTTTGTGCGGCAGCTTAGTTTAAATTTAAGAAACGATTTAACAGGCACTGGCGTAAGGGTAACAAATATTGCCCCAGGAATTGCAAAAACAGAGTTTTCTCAGGTGAGATTTAAGGGCGATGAAGCAAAGTCTAGTGCAGTTTACGAGCGGACTAAGTACCTAAGCGCTGAGGATATCGCAAGGATTATTACTGATTGTCTTGCGCTGCCTGAGCATGTAAATATAAATGAGTTAGAAGTTATGGCAACCACGCAGACTTGGGCTGGATTTGCCATAGAAAGGGAGTAGATGAGGATTTTAAATTTATTATTTGTTGTGGCATTTTTGCCGCTTTTTGCTTTTGGGGCTGATGTAAATGAATTGGCTGCCAAAAATGCACAGTTTTTCGGTATTTTGACGCTTGTACCGCCTGTTATTGCTATTGCTCTTGCATTCATTACCAAAGACGTCATTATGTCGCTTTTTATCGGAGTGCTTAGTGGGACGTTTTTGTTAAATTTGCAAGGAAATGATTTTCTTGGTTCTTTGGTTGTTGGCTTTAAAAACCTAGTAGAAAGAGCAGTCTCGTCTATGGCTGATAGCTGGAATGCTGGCATAATACTGCAAGTACTATGTATAGGCGGCGTAATTGGGCTAATCACTAAAATGGGCGGCACAAAGGCAGTTGCGATTTGGCTTAGTAAGCGTGCCAAAACTGGCGTATCAGCGCAGATTAGCACATGGATTATGGGGATATTTGTCTTTTTTGATGATTATGCAAATGCCTTAATCGTGGGTCCTATAATGCGCCCTATTACGGATAAATTTAAAGTTAGTCGCGAAAAGCTAGCCTTTATCATTGATGCTACAGCCGCACCTATAGCTGGCATTGCTATTATCTCGACTTGGATAGGCTTTGAAATATCACGAATTCAAGACGGTTACGGAATAATAGGCATAAATGTTAATTCGTATGAAATTTTTATAGAGACGATACCGTATAGATTTTATAATATCTTTATGCTGTTTTTTGTCGTGTGTACGGCTCTTATGGGGCGTGAGTTTGGACCTATGCTAGCGGCTGAACGTAGAGCTAGAGGTGGCGAGGTGCATGGTTTTGGTTCTGGTATAAACGATGTAGACGAAAACGGACTAGCTCCAAAAGAGGGCATAGAGCTAAAAAGTTCAAACGCCATTGTGCCTTTGCTGGTGCTTATTTTTGGCTCATTTGCTAGCTTTTATTTTGGCGGGCTTAGCTCGCTTGAGGGCGATGCGCTAGCTTCAGCTTTGGCAAATCCATGGGCTTTTAGCACTTTTAGAGATACATTTGGTGCAGCAGACGCTTCAGTTGCGCTTTTTCAAGCGGCTCTTTTAGCCAGTATCGTAGCTATTGCTATGGGTGTAAGCCGTAAAATTTTTACCATTAAAGAGGGCGTGGAGACATGGGTTAAGGGTCTAAAAACTATGGTTATAACCATAGCTATATTAATCCTTGCTTGGTCTTTAAGTTCGGTTATTAAAGAGCTTGGCACCTCAAAATACCTAGTCGAACTTTTAAGCACACAAACCCCTAGGGTACTTCTACCTACATTTATTTTTATTCTTAGTAGCTTTGTTTCTTTTTCTACTGGTACAAGCTACGGTACCATGGGGATTTTGATGCCTTTAGCCATACCATTAGCTGCTGAGATAGGTAAGCTTGTCGGACTTGACGCAGGAGAGCTTCACACCTATATGCTTATGAATATTTCAGCTGTGCTTACTGGTGCTATATTCGGGGATCACTGCTCTCCTATTTCTGATACTACGATACTTAGCTCTATGGGCGCAGGCTGTAATCACATAGATCATGTCAGCACGCAGATAATATACGCTTTAAGCGTATGCGCTATAAGCATAGTGTTTGGCTATCTTAGTGTGGCTCTTGGTGTTGGGGTTTGGACTTCGCTTTTATTTGGTTGTGTGGCGGTTTGGCTACTTGTGAGATTTGTAGGACAAAGGGTCGAAAAAAGTGCTGTGTAAGCATTTTAGCGAGTGTGGTAGCTGCGTGCTATCCACTCCTTATGACGAGCAAGTTTTACTAAAAACAAAAAGCATAGCTGATGAATTTAGCGATTTTTTTACTGGTGAGATTGAGGTTTTTAAAAGCGAGCCAGTAGGGTATCGCACTAGGGCTGAGTTTGGGCTTTGGCATGAAGGTGATAGTCTAAGCTACACTATGCACGGCGTAAATGGCGCTAGGGTGATGATAGATGAATGCCCTAAAGTAGATGCTAAAATATTTAATCTTATGCCTGTTTTGCTAGAAGCGATAAAGAGCGATAACGAGCTAAAGTTTAAAATTTTTGGCGTTGAGTTTATCTCTACTGATAACGAGATTATGGCTATATTGCTCTATCATAAAAAAATTACCCACCTAAGCGATAAATTTAAAAATCTAGCCAAAGCTTTAAACATTAAAATAGTCGCTAGAAGTAGGGGCGAGAGGCTATTTGCTCCAGAATCAGATGATGAAAGACTAACTCAAAGCCTAAATATAGCAGGCAGGCAGTATGTTTATAAATTTAGCGAGGGTGCGTTTATTCAGCCAAACACAAAAGTAAATGAAATGATGGTGTCATGGGCGCTTTCTTGCGTTAAAATGGGGGCAAAAGATATGCTAGAGCTTTACTGTGGACATGGTAATTTTACCCTGCCTTTAAGCACCGCTTTTAAAAACGTGCTAGCTACAGAGATTAGTAAATCCTCTATAAAATCAGCCGCCATAAATACCGAGCTAAATGGTATCGCAAATATTAAATTTATAAGAATGGACGCTGATGAGCTAATAAGCGCACTAAGAGGTGATAGGGAGTTTAGGCGCCTAGAACAGGTAGATTTGTCTGCTTATGAGTTTAGCCACGTTTTACTCGACCCTCCGCGTGCAGGACTAAGCCAGAGTGTGCGTGAGTTTGTAAAAAGCTATGATAATATAATCTATATCTCGTGCAATCCAGCCACGTTAAAGCGCGACTTATCCGTACTTTGTGATACATTTTATGTTGGTAGGTTTGCATTTTTTGATCAGTTTGCGCACACTCATCATGCCGAGTGCGGAGTGTGCCTAAGAAAAAGGAATAAACAGTGATAAATTTAAACAAAATAATCCAAGCCAAGCGCACTATAGGGGGCTTTGTCTCCCGTACCCCATTTGCATTTGCGCCAAAGCTAAGCTCTTTTTTTGATGCAAATGTCTACTTAAAAGAGGAAAATCTCCAGCTTACAGGCTCATATAAAATTCGTGGCTCATACAACAAAATCGCAAACCTAGCCCCAGAGCAAATGTCGCATGGGGTGGTCGCTGCAAGTGCTGGAAACCACGCTCAAGGGGTAGCCATATCAGCCCAGCATTTTGGTGTGCGTGCGGTTATTGTTATGCCAGAGGCTACACCGCTTTTAAAAGTAAGCGGCACAAGAGAGCTGGGAGCTGAAGTGATATTGCATGGCAATAACTTTGACGAGGCTTATGAGTATGCGACTAAATATGCAAAAGAGCATGATATGACATTTGTGCACCCTTTTAGTGACGAGCTTGTTATGGCAGGGCAGGGGACTGTAGGGCTTGAGATGCTTGATGAAATAGCAGATCTTGATATAGTAGTGGTGCCTGTAGGTGGAGGTGGACTGGCTAGTGGTGTGGCAAGCTGTGTAAAGCAGGTAAGCCCTGAGACAAGGGTGGTCTGCGTTGGCGCAAAGGGTGCGCCTGCTATGTTTGAAAGCTTTTGTGCAAAAAAGCCCATAAATTCAAAATGGGTGCGCACGATAGCTGATGGTATCGCTGTTAGAGACGCAAGCGAGATAACTTTGGCAAATATTCTTGAGTGCGTTGATGAGTTTGTACAAGTTGACGATGAGGAGATAGCTACTGCGATACTTTATCTGCTAGAAAATCAAAAAATCGTAGTCGAAGGTGCAGGGGCTAGCGGTGTGGCTGCACTAATGCACGGCAAAATAAAGCACGAAAGTGGCGCAAAGATAGGCATAGTCTTAAGCGGTGGCAACATAGACGTGCAAATGCTAAATATTATCATAGAAAAAGGGCTTATAAAATCATCTAGAAAGATGATAATAAAGGTGACTTTAGTAGATAAGCCAGGCGCGCTTTTATCCCTGACTGACGCCATAAAATCAGCAAATGCAAATATAGTAAAGATAGACTATGATAGATTTTCAACCGAGCTTGAGTATGGTGATGCAAATATCTTTATCACACTTGAAACAAAAGGCAAGGAACATCAAGAGGCGGTGAGTGAGAGCCTAAAATCTCGTGGGTTTGAGTTTGTTCAAATTTTTTAAGGTGTAAATATGGACGGCATTTTAAATTTAATAGTCTTAGCACTTGCTTGTATGGTTGCATTTTTGACTTTTCGACTTTCTAGGCTTAGCAAGGATAGACAAAATAACGCAGTAACGACTGAAGTAGTAAATAGCATAGAGCAGCTTCGTAGCATAGGCGAGCTGTCGGTATTTCAGGTATATAGCAAAGAGATAGTAACTAAAACAGACCATGCGCTAGGTGGCTTTGGGAAAGATTATCTAAGCTGGCTAATTAGTGAAAAAAAGCTCTCTATGATATTTGAATTTGAGATAAATTTCATCTACGACCTGCGTAGCCCTAGGCTAAATATCACAGAACAAAACGAGGGTGAGTATACGGTCGCGATGCCGCCTTGTAAGTATAAATTTTCTATCGTTGATATGAAATTTTACGATGAAAAAGATGGCAAATTTATGCCGCTTTTACTGCCTGATTTGATAAATGGTATACTTGGTTCTAGCTTTGGCGAGGAGGAGAAAAATGCCGTCATTGCCGAGGCTAGAGCAGAGGTTGAAAGGCTTAGTTTAAGGCTAATAAACCAGCTTCAAGGCAAGATTCACAAATCTGCTAAAGATACACTTGAAGCCATCGCAAAAAGCTTTGGAGCAAAGGCTGTGAAGTTTGAGTTTAGCGACACTGATGAAAGCGCGCAAATGCAGCTAGGAAAGGCGCAAGGAGCAGCCTAGGATAAATTTGGCTCTGTTGCCTTTAAAAGCCAGCTTATATCGCTCTTTCTTGATTTTGCTTTATTCTGATTATCTCGTATTGTGAGCGACTTTTGCTTCGTCACTTTGTGGCTCATACCTATAGCCAGTTGATGTGAAGCTATCATCAGCCGCTGTGATGTAAAAATTTGTGTAGGTCGACTTTAAACATCAGCAACCCTTAATGCAAAAATAAATTTAAAGCCGTGGCAAAAACTAGTTTTTCTTTTATGTCAAGACTGTGCTTTGGTTTGAGTTTTTACACAAAAATCAAACCAAGCCAAGCCCTTAAAATAATCCAAGCTCAAAATTTAAAAGTGGCTTTTTAGGCGTGATAATCTCGCTTTTGCTTGCATTTGCACTGTGGTAGATGGTGGTTTTATACTTATTTGCGTAATATTTTAAAAGCATCCTTTGAAGTAGTGGCTCGCTTGAGGCAAGCTCTGGCAGGCTAAACCAAGCATTGTTGCTTATAGCTATCATCGTTTTTGGTGCACCAACGTATAGCTCGTCTTTTGTGGCTTCGTAGCATATGGCTATGCGTATTTTATTGCCGTCTATGTCAAAATCACTCACATTTTTAGCCTTGCCAAGGTCTTTTGCCCCAGCGTAAAATATCTCATTTATGTAATCTTTTGCAAACTCAGGCAGTGGCACTTCCTCGCCAAATGGTACGAGTACGAGCTTATCAGCCACGCTTATTTTGCCATTATTAAATAAAAATGCCGAGTTATAGCTTGTTTTATCCTCGCTTCTTAAAGCGCCCACAATGATAGCAATATCGTGGCTTAGCTGCTTAAGCAAAAAGCTAAGCGAAGGTGAGTTTAAAAGATACAGTGGCAGCGCCGCCTCAGGAAATATCACAAGCCTCGCGCCCTCTTTTTTGGCTAAATTTATCCTTTCTATTACGTCGTTTACTATATAACCTTGATAGCTTTTTTCCCATTTTATATTTTGAGGGATTTGGGTTTGTTCTAACTTTACCTTAAAAGGCAGGTAATTTGGTTCATAAAAGCTAAACTGTAAGCCAAAACCAAGAGCAAAAATGGCTAAAATGGGACGAAATTTTAAAGGCAATTTATCGCTTGCTAGAATAATAGCTGCTATAAAAAGTGCTATTAGCCCCCTAATGCTAGGCTCAAACACTCCAAGCACAAGGGTGGCTTCTAGATTAAACCAGTTAAAGCCAAATGGGTGGATGTAGCTAAAAACAAGCAGAGTAATAGCTCGTAGTGGCATAAAGCTAGCAAAGGCTGAGAACCTAAAAATTGCCCCATAAACAAGTCCAAATGCCGCCCACGCAAATGGCATAGCCCAGCCAAAACCATAATAAAAAAAGCTAAATCCTACCCAGTAAAACCACAAAATTCCAGTGAAAAATCCACTCCAAAAGTAGCCTTGTTTTGGCAGCTTTAGTATACAAACAAGCCCAGTTAGAGTAAGAAATGGCGATATAATCTGGATTAAATTTGAGCTAAAGTATGATAAAAAAATCGAATTTGAAAGCAAAGAGGCACCGACAAAGGCTTTTATTATAAATTTAATGCTAAAATATCGCCTTAAAATTCTATTTTCTAAGGACAACAATGGAAAACAATGCAAATATTCTAACTTCAATTCTCCCCCTAGTGGTGCTTTTTGCTATATTTTATTTTTTGGTTATCAGGCCTCAGCAAAAGCAACAAAAAGCTCATGCAAAAATGCTAAGTGAGCTTACAAAGGGCGATAAAATCGTAACAAATGGTGGACTTTATGCTGAAGTGATAAAAGCTGAGGAGGATTTTATCAAAGCTAAGCTTAATGATGACGTAATAGTGCGAATCGACCGTAATTTTGTCGCTCGCAAGATAGAAAAGGTTGAGAGCGCACAGGGATAATGCAAAAATTAAACTTAAAGCTAGTGATTTTCCTAGCAGCTCTGATTTTAGGAGTGGGGTTTAGTATGCCTAGCTTTTTGCAGACTAAGGCTGGGGCGAAAATATCGCTCGGACTTGATTTACAAGGCGGGCTACACATGCTTTTAGGCGTGCAAACCGATGAGGCTTTGCGCTCTAAGATAAAATCAATTGCCTCTAGCATTAATTACTACTCAAAAAAAGAGGATATTTTAATAGACAAGCTTAGAAGTAGTGATGAGAGCGTGAGCTTTGAGCTGCTTGATGGTGATGACGAGCCAAAAATTGAGTCTATGCTAAAAGAGATAAAAGGGCTAGCAATACATAAAGATGGGCTTAAATATACTATAAATTTAACCGACGAGGAAAAAGTGGCGACTGTGGAGTATGCCATATCTCAAGCGGTGGAGACTATTAGAAATCGCCTCGATCAGTTTGGACTTGCTGAACCAACTGTAGCAAAGCAAGGTGGAGGAAATATCCTAGTCGAGCTTCCTGGTATAAAAAGCCAAGCCGACGAACAGCGTGCACGTGAGCTAATCGCAAAGGCGGCTCATTTGCAGCTTATGGCGCTTGACGAGAAGCGTCAGGATAGGGTTTATGAGCTAAGCGAAGCCGAGGCTAGTAGCTACGGGGATATAATCTATCCAGATGTAAAAAATCCAAACAGAAAGTACCTGCTTCAGGCAATTCCAGTGCTAGATGGCGCCATGCTAACAGACGCTAGAGTGGCGTTTTCTCAGCAAAATAATCAGCCTGTGATAAACTTTACCCTAAACTCAGAGGGCGCTAGGATATTTGGCGATTTTACAGGCTCAAATGTCGGTAAACACCTAGCTATCGTGCTTGATGGCAAGGTTTATAGCGCCCCTGTGATAAATGAGCGTATAGGTGGTGGTAGTGGACAGATAAGCGGCGGCTTTAGTGTAGATGAGGCTCACGATGTGGCTATTGCACTTAGAAGCGGTGCGTTACTAGCCCCTGTAAAAATGCTAGAACGCCGAAGCATAGGGCCAAGCTTAGGGGCTGAGAGCATACAAAAAAGCCTAATTGCACTTTGTGGAGCTATGTTTTTGGTTATGGTTTTTATGGTGCTATATTATGGTGTATCTGGGATTTTTGCAAATATAGCCTTAATCGCAAATATTTTTATAATTATAAGCGTAATGGCGTTTTTTGGGGCGACGCTTACACTGCCAGGCATGGCTGGAGTTGTGCTTACTATAGGTATGGCAGTTGATGCAAACGTGATAATAAATGAACGAATTCGTGAGCTTTTAAGAGAGGGTGCTAGTATAAAGCAGGCCATAGCCAGAGGATATGAACACGCCATGACTGCTATAATAGATGCAAATTTTACGACATTTATTACTGTAGCTGTACTTTATGCTTACGGAACTGGGCCTATTAAGGGCTTTGCGGTAACTATGAGTATAGGCATACTTGCCTCTATGCTTACTGCTATTTTAGGTACTAGGGGGATATTTGATTATTTCTTGCCACGCATTGAAAAAAGCGCAAATACCTCGTTTTGGTTTGGTTATAAAAGGAGCAAGTGATGCAGATTTTCTCAAAGTCAAAAGTTTATGATTTTATGCGTATTCGCTATGCTTCGCTTACGCTTTCTGCTGTATTATTTGTAGGCTCTTTGTTTTTGATTGCTACAAAGGGGCTAAATTATGGTATAGACTTTGCTGGTGGCACTTTAATACAGGTAAAATATAATACTCCTGCACCCCTTGAAAAAATACGCCAAGCTCTTGCAAAAGATGATGTGTTTAAGGGGGCTTTGGTTACTGAGTTTGGCTCAAATGAAGAGGTTGTAATACGTTTTTCTGGTAGTAGCTCAAATTTATCCCAAGACGTGGGCGAGGCTGTAGCTAGCCTTCTTAAGGAGACCGGAGAGCCTGAGATACGCCGTGTGGATATAGTTGGACCAAAGGTGGGAAACGAGCTTAGAGAAAAAGGCGCAATGGCTCTTATTATCTCCTTTATTGCTGTGCTTTTTTATATAGCATGGCGATTTGAGTGGAGATTTGCTCTAGCTACTATAGCGGCTGAGATACATGATATTGTTATAACTATAGGCGCTATTAGCCTTTTTGATATAGATGTCAATCTAGATACACTAGCTGCTGTACTTACTGTGCTAGGATATTCGTTAAATGATACTATTATCATTTTTGACCGCATTAGAAGTGGGATTAAAGATAGTAAAAGCACAGATATCACCACTATAATAAATGAGTCTGTTTCGGCTACTCTTTCTCGTACGCTGTTAACCTCTGGTACAACCATGATGACCGTGCTTGTGCTATTTTTCTTTGGGGGGGATATGATACACGGATTTTCATTTGTGCTAATGGTGGGTATATTAGCTGGCACGATTAGCTCTATTTATATAGCTTCGCCATTTTTGATATGGTTTAAATTTAATGTTGATAAATTTAGAGCCAGCGAAGCTGCTAAGATTAAAGCGAAAAAAGAGCGCGAAAGAGAGCGTGCTATGTATGAAAAAGGTGTGGTTTAAGGAGTAAAAATGGGCTACGAAGCAAAAAAGATAGAGAAAAAATGGCAAGAGATTTGGAAAAATAATAAAGAATTTGAGCCAAAAGAGGACTATACTTTACCTAAAAAATATATTTTAAGCATGTTTCCATATCCTAGTGGACGGCTTCATATGGGGCATGTTAGAAATTATAGTATAGGCGATGCGTGCGCGAGATTTTACCGTCAGCAGGGCTTTAATGTCCTTCATCCAATCGGCTTTGACAGTTTTGGTATGCCAGCTGAAAATGCCGCCATAAAGCATAAAATTCACCCGAGAATTTGGACTTATGAAAATATAGATTATATGCTAGGAGAGATGGATTTATTAGGGCTTAGCTTTAGTAAAGAGCGTGTATTAGCCACTTCTGATCCGCTTTATACAAAGTGGGAACAGGAGTTTTTTATTAAAATGTATGAGCGCGGATTAGTCTATCAAAAAAGCGCAATAGTAAACTGGTGCGAGCATGACCAGACCGTCCTAGCCAACGAGCAAGTAGAGGACGGCTGTTGCTGGAGGTGCGGCAATACTGTAATCCAACGCGAAATGCCAGGATATTATCTAAAGATTACAGATTATGCAGATGAGCTTTTAGAGGGGCTAAAGGAGCTAAGCGGACACTGGCCGCAGCAGGTGCTAACCATGCAAGAAAATTGGATAGGCAAGAGCAATGGACTTGAGTTTAAATTTAATTTAAGCGAGCAAAGCTGTAGTGCACTTAAGCTTGAAGAAAATAGCGAGCTTTGCTCTTTTAGCGTATTTACTACACGTCCAGATACGATTTATGGCGTTAGTTATATAGCTTTGTCGCCAGAACACAGCATTTTAAGGCGTGCTTTAGAGGTTGGATTAATAGACGAAGCTACGGCAGAAAAGATAAAGAAAATCCAAAACCAAAGCCCAAAAGAACGCCAAGCAAGCGCTAAAGATGGAGCGTTTTTAA
The DNA here is from genome assembly GCF_019702925.1 of Campylobacter sp. 19-13652. Taxonomy (NCBI): domain Bacteria; kingdom Pseudomonadati; phylum Campylobacterota; class Epsilonproteobacteria; order Campylobacterales; family Campylobacteraceae; genus Campylobacter; species Campylobacter sp. 19-13652. The sequence goes on from NZ_AP024713.1 coordinate 880,479, forward strand.
ATTTATACGCCACCCATCCGCTAACTGGCGAAAATGTGCCGATCTGGTTTGCAAATTTCGTCCTAGCTGATTACGGCAGTGGGGCTATTATGGCAGTACCTGCCCATGATGAGAGGGATTATGAGTTTGCCAAGGCTTTTGGGCTAGAGATTAAGCCAGTTGTAGCCCCAGAAGTCGGCGAAGCTAGCGAATTTTACGGCGAATACGGCGTGGCTATAAACTCACCGCTTATTAACGGGCTAAAAACCGAAGCCGCAAAAGAGAAAATTATAAGCGAGTTTGAGCGGCTAAAAATCGGCAAAAGAGTGACAAACTATAAGCTAAGAGACTGGGGCATCAGCCGTCAGCGATACTGGGGTGCGCCTATACCTATGGTGCATTGTCCGCATTGTGGGCTAGTGCCTGAGAGCGTGGAAAATCTGCCAGTAGCTCTGCCTGATGATGTAGAAATCACAGGGGAGGGCAATCCGCTAGATAAGCACCCAAGCTGGAAAGAGTGCAAATGCCCAAAATGCGGTAGCGACGCCGTGCGCGAGACAGATACTATGGATACCTTTTTTCAAAGCAACTGGTATTACGCCCGCTATGCAAGCGATCCAAAGACATGGGAAAGTGTTGCGCTTGATAAAAAGAGTATGCAGTACTGGTTGGGCGTAGACCGCTATATCGGTGGCATAGAACATGCTATACTTCACCTGCTTTATTCACGCTTTTTCCATAAGGTCGCTAGAGATATGGGCTATGTGCCTGGAAATGAGCCGTTTTTAAATTTGCTTACTCAAGGCATGGTGCTAAAAGATGGTGCAAAAATGAGCAAAAGCAAGGGCAATACCGTAGACCCAGATGAGATAATAAATAAATACGGTGCCGATACCGCACGGCTTTTTATCCTTTTTGCTGCGCCGCCACAAAAGGAGCTTGAGTGGAATGATAGTGCGGTTGAGGGTGCGTTTAGATTTTTAAACCGCCTTTATGATAGGGCAAGCGTAATTACCCCAACTAAAATTTTGCCACAGATAGAGCACGCAAGCTTAAGTAAAGAGGAAAAATATGCGCGCTTAAAGGTTTATGAAGCACTTAAAAAGGCAAATGAAGTCTATAGTGAGACCTTTGCTTTTAATACCTTAATAGCCGCTTGCATGGAGGCGTTAAACGCTTTAGGCGCTCAGCAAAATGCAGACGTTAGCACGGAGGGCTTTTGGGTGCTTTTAAATTTACTTGAGCCTATCGTGCCTCATATTGCTTGCGAGCTAAGCGAGGAGCTATTTGGTAGAGCAAACTTTGGTAAGCTTGAGCTTAAGAGCGAAGTCTTTGAGAAAGATAGCCTAAATTTAGCCATTACTATTAATGGCAAAAAGCGTGCAGAGTTTGAAGTGGCTTCAAATTTAAGCGAGGATGAGATAATATCTCAGGCAAAAATAGTGGCTAGTAAGTGGCTAGAAGCAAAAGAGATTATAAAACAAATTTATGTTAAAAATAAACTGGTAAACTTCGTTATAAAAGGATAGGACTTGAGAATTTTTTTGGCTATATTTTTTGTTTTTATAATGGCAGGTTGTGGCTATCGTCCGATAGCTTCTATCTCAAATGATGTTTTTAATGATAGCGTTTTTGTAAATGTAAAAATCGACAAAAAAGAGCCAAAAAATAGCGTGTGGATAACCGATGCCGTAAAAGAGGGTATGCTAAGCCGCTTGGGCTTAGCTCTAAGCAATGATGAAAATGCCTCTTCAAGGATAGATGTGGCGATAAATTCGCTTGAATACACCTCTTTATCCTATGATGAGTTGGGTTATATTACAGCTTATAAGGTTACTTTAAACTTAGGCTTTAAAACCACTCTAAAAGACGGTAGTATAGTGGAGAAAAATACAGTCGGAGAGCATGATTTTTCAGTTTCTAGAAAGATTAAAAATACCAGATTTGCCGATAGCGTCATAAGCGATGCAGAGCGTTTTGAGGCTATTAAAGAGGCGTCAAAAGAGGCTTTTGATGAGTACATCTCATATTTGGCAATTATCGGATTAAAAGGAAAATAAATGGCTACAATAGGTGTAAGTCAAATCATAAAAGAGGCTATCGGCGAAATGAAAATAAGGGGGCTTGCCTTTACCCCTGAGAATTATTCAGAAGTCTTTAATGAAGTGGCTTCTAAGCGAGGATTTACTACAGAGGAGAGCGCAAAGCTAGCTAGATATATATCTAGACTTAGTGATGATTATCGCAAACAAGCCCAAGTAGCTCATATAAAAAGCGTAGAGGAGTTTATAGCTTTTGTAATATCTAGGCTAAATATAAGCACAAATAAGGTCGTCCAAAACCTTTGCGAGCGTGAAAATCGCATAATAAAATCCTACGATGCTTATGCAAAAAGGCTGCTTCAAGCACTCAGTATACTACACAATCAAAACGCTGAAAAACTAGCCAAATCAAACATGGCAAATTTAAATAAGAAAGTCGATGAGGGCATGATAGATGCTATGCGTGAGCAGTGGTTTGGCTTTATAAGCGATTATGATGAGAGTTTTTTAAATTTCTTAAAATATTACGGCGTAAAGAGCTTTGGCGACTTAGCTGCTATGATGAAAGAGCTTGAAGGGTTTTTAAGTGTAAATGACGATAGCCTTTACATTAATATAGCAAATTTATTATTTACCATGCTTACTCCTGCGCTTTCAAAGGAGCTTGATGAGGAGCTAAAGCAGATTAAAGAGAGGATTAAAAAAGAACCATCTTGTTTGAACACAGATGAAGTGCAGGAGAGCTTAAGGCGGATTTTTAGTCGCAGGGCTGAGCTTGATAGGGCTGAAATATCCGAAAAAATCACCTCTTTAAATGGGCTTTTAGAAAGCATTAATGAAAAAGTAGTTTCTCTTGCAAACAGCTCCCATCAAAGTAATGCAAAAATGCAGGGCATAAAATCCGATTTAAATCACATTGATGTTACAGCTGAGGCTTTTGAGGAGATACGAATTAAGCTTATTAATATCGCTGATATGCTAGAGAGCGAGACAAAAGAGCTTGGCTCTCACATGGATGATAATCAAGTAAGCATATCAAAGCTTCAGCAGCATATAAAAATGCTTGAAGCAGAGCTGGCAGCTGCCAGGGCTGAGAGCAATGAGGATTTTTTAACTAAAACAGCCACAAAACGTGCGCTCATGCAAGAGCTTTTAAACATCGAGGAGAGTTATAAGCGCTACGGCACTGATTATTCTTTATGCTTTTTAGATATTGACCATTTTAAAAAGATAAATGATACTTACGGACATGACGCAGGCGATGTGATTCTTTCTGCGGTTGCTAAAATTTTTAGGAAATACTCCCGTAAAATGGACTTTGTGGGGCGATATGGCGGAGAGGAGTTTATCATACTTTTGCCAAATACAACCCTAAAAGACGCAGTTAAATTTGCTGATAAACTACGAAGCATTATAGAGAATTTTAAATTTGTCTACAAAGATGAGCGAATTGATGTCAAGCTAAGCTGCGGAGTGGCGACAAGAAGCGCAAATATAAGTGACACCTCTACCTTAGAAAATGCTGACAAAATGCTCTATGCAGCGAAAGAAAATGGTAGAAATCAGGTAATGCCACAGATTATTAGTGGGTTATGAGATTAGCTGATTTTTTAGCGGCTAAGCCACTGTTTTACCAGCGCATAAACTACGAGCGAATGCCCGCTATGTGGGAAATTTTAAAACAAAAGCTCCCAAATTTTGAGGTCATTCAGCTAATAGGTACAAATGGCAAAGGTAGCACTGGGCGATTTTTGGCTCAGCTTTTAAAAGGCACTGGCGCAAAAGTAGGGCATTATACAAGCCCTCATATTTTTAAATTCAACGAACGCTTTTGGCGAGATGGTGCAGTGCTTAGCGATGATGAGCTAGAGCTTGCGCATATAAGGCTTAAGGAGCTAATCGGCGAGGATTTGGCTAAAGAGGCGAGCTATTTTGAGTATGCTACTATGCTTAGCGCAGTGCTTTTTTCTAGTGTGGATTATTTTGTCTGCGAGGCTGGCATGGGTGGAGAGCTTGACGCGACTAGCTGTTTTTCGCGTAGACTTAGCCTTTTTACGCCTATGGGGCTAGATCATATTAGTACGCTGGGCGGTAGTTTGCAAGAGATTGCAATGACTAAATTTAACGCAATTTCAGCCAACGCTTTAGCAAATGACACAATGGATATAGAGGCTTTAAAAATAGGGCATGAGATAGCTGCACACAAAGGCTCATCGCTAAAATTAGCCTCCCAGACGCTTAAAGATAGCGAGCTTGAGGCTATAAATTTATACTCTATAAGGCATGATTTGCCAGACTTTTTAAAAAGCAATCTAACCCTTGCTGTTGCAGGCTTTAAGGCATTAAAGCCAGAGGTGGATATTGTCAAAAGCTTGCATGATTTAGGTGCACTTGAGCTGGGCGGCAGAGCGCAGATGATAAGCCAAAATCTCTGCGTAGATGTGGGGCATAATGAGCTTGGCGCGCAAGCCTTGATTAAAAAATTTAAAGATAAAAAAATCAGGCTTATTTATAATAGTTTTGCCGATAAGGATTATGCTGCTATTTTAAAAATTTTCGCACCATTTTTAAAAGATGTACGCGTGTATGAATATAATAGTAAAGGTCGCGAGCTTGTGGGGTTTTTGCGCATAAAATCAGAATGCGATATGGCAAAAATAGGGTGCGAAAAATTTAGTAAAATTGACATGCAAAGTATAAAAAATGGGCTAAAAAGCGATGATTTTACCCTGGTTTTTGGCTCGTTTCATCTGGTGGAGGCATTTTTAAATGAGTTTTACTCAAGCAAGGATTTATGAGTATTTTTTAGAAAAAAATGACGTTGAAATTTTATTAGTAGAAAATGATAAAGAGTGCGAGCGAGCCCTTAGTGCGAGCGAGTTTGCAGGGCTTAAAAGCTTTATTTTACCTGATTTAAGAGTAAGCTTTGGTGATGATTTGCGCTCTTTTAACGCAGAGCTTTTAGAGCTTTGTAAAAGCTTAAATGAGTATTTTAAATTTAACGGCAAAAAGCTTCTAATAAGCCCATACCGCACGCTTTTAAACCCTCTACCCAGCAAGCGCAATCTAAAAACCATCACGCTTTCATTTGCGCAAAAAATAGGCTTTGGCGAGCTAAAAGACGAGCTTGTGCGGTTGGGATATGAGCCTGTGGGTATGGTCGAAAGCGAGGGCGAGTTTAGCATTAGGGGCGATATAGTCGATATTTTTGCGTTAAATTTGCAAAAGCCAGTTAGGGTTTTATTTTTTGATGATGAAATAGAGAGTATTAGACATTATGACGCAAGCACGCAGCTTAGTTTAAAAGAGGAGCTTGAAAGCGTTGAAATCGTGCCATTTTTGGCAAATCAGAGCAAGAGTGAGTTTGACTTAAGTAGTCAAAAAATAGCCTCATTAAAAAGTGACGCTCTAATTAGCGACATGGCTAGTCTTGGATTTTGGGCGATCGATGGATTTGAGGATTATCTGGCTACTTATCGCTGTGCTTTTGCTTATGAAATAGAGCTTGATGAGGAGAGTGCGGATAAATTTAATGGCGTAGGTACTCTGCCAGAAGCAGCGAAGTTTAGGGACTTTGCTGGCAGTATCACGCCTGAGTTTTTTGAGTTTCATCAAGGTAAAGAGATAAGGGTGTTAAGCCAAAACGAAAGCCAGCTTTTAGCTTTTGGTGTGCCAAAGTCGCCAAATATCACAAGCATCATAACTCCGCTTTGTCTAAATTTAACAAGCTCTGATGAGATTATTGTATCATTAAATAAGCCAAAAAAGAGAAAAAGACCAAGCCGCAAAGCAACAATCGTAATTGATGAGCTAAACACTGGGGATTACGTGGTGCATGAAAGCTACGGAATAGGGCGCTTTCTCGGGCTAGAAAGCGTTAGCGTGCTGGGGGCTAGGCGGGAGTTTGTCGCGCTTTCATATCTAGGTGGCGATAAGCTCTTGTTGCCTGTAGAAAATTTAAACCTAATAGACCGCTATATCGCTAGTGGTGGGGGTGTGCCTAGCCTTGATAAACTGGGAAAAGCTAGCTTTGTCAAGCTTAAAGAGCGAGTGAAAGAGAAGCTTTTTATAATCGCTAGTAAAATAATCGCAATGGCTGCAAAGCGTGAACTAATACAGGGCGAGCTAATAGCCCTAAGCGAGCAAGAAAGGGCTGATTTTATCGCTAGGGCTGGCTTTATTTATACCGTAGATCAAGAAAAGGCGACTAATGATATTTTAAGTGAGCTAGGAAGCGGTAAAGCCATGGATAGGCTGCTTAGCGGAGATGTTGGCTTTGGCAAGACTGAAGTTGCGATGAATGCAATATTTGCCTGCTTGCGCTCAGGATTTCAGGCTCTGTTTTTTGTGCCTACGACCTTGCTTTCAGCTCAGCATTACGCTAGCTTAAAATCAAGGTTAGGCGAATATGGGCTAAAAATTTATAGGCTTGATAGATTTAGTAGCACAAAGGAAAAATCGGCTGTAAAATCCGCCCTAGCCAGCAAAGAACCCTGTGTCGTCGTCGGCACTCACTCACTTTTATCGTTAGGGGCTAGTAATTTAGGACTAATAGTCATAGACGAGGAGCATAAATTTGGCGTTAAGCAAAAAGAGAGGCTAAAAGAGCTGGGTGCTCGTGCGCATTTACTTAGCATGTCGGCCACGCCTATACCACGAAGCCTGAGTATGGCGCTTAGTCATCTAAAGACTTATAGCACTTTGCTAACCCCACCAGAGGATAGGCTTGATGTGCGTACCTTTGTAAGGGAGTACGAGGGCGCGCTTATTAAGGAAGCGATAAATAGGGAGCTTAGGCGAAAGGGACAGGTGTTTTATATCCATAATCACATAGCCTCCATGCCAGCGGCTAAAAGCGAGCTTACACGCCTTATTCCGCACCTTAGGATTTTAAGCTTGCACTCTAAAATCGACGCTAAAACCACCGAAGATGAGATGATGAAATTTATGGCTGGCGAGTATGATTTACTGCTTTGTACCAGCATCGTTGAAAGTGGCATACACCTGCCAAACGCAAATACCATAATAGTAGAAAATGCGAATAAATTTGGCATAGCCGACTTGCACCAGCTTCGTGGGCGTGTAGGCAGGAGCGATAAGCAGGCGTATTGCTATTTTTTAGTAGGAGATGAAAATATCAGCGATGAGGCGAAAAAGCGCCTTGTTGCGCTTGAGAGTAATTCGTTTTTAGGGGCTGGTAGTCTGCTTGCTCGCCATGATTTAGAGATTAGAGGTGGGGGTAATCTAATAGGCGAGGCTCAGAGCGGACATATCGAAGCCATAGGCTATAGCCTGTATCTAAAAATGTTAGAGGATGAGATAAATAAACTATTAAATCAAAGCAAAGAACAAATAAACGATATAGACATGCGCCTAGCTGTGAGTGCGTTTATAAACCCTGAGCTAGTCGGCGATGATAGGCAGCGACTCGAGCTTTATCGTAGGCTTAGCAAAGCTAAAAATACAGCGGAAGTGTATGCGATTTCTGGCGAAATTGAGGATAGGTTTGGCAAGCTTGACCGCTACACTAAGCAGTTTATTGAGCTTATGGTTATTAAAATTTTAGCTATTGACGCAGGTGTTAGCTCCATTAGCTCAAGCGAGCAAAATGTATTTATTAAATTTATATCCAAAGAACCAGCCAGGCTTAAATCAAGAAGCCGTGACGACGATGACGTACTTGCGTGTGTTAGCGAGTATTTGCGTGGGCTTAGCGTGTGATTTTGTGTAGGTAATGCTTTAGCCGCGAATACTTTGGATTAAATTTATTTTTTATTTTATGATTTTTGTTTTTATGCTTACTAGCGTCCAGTTTTGCTTCGCTTCACCTAAAAACTTCGATTAGCTCGTATTCGCTTACGACACAGACAACTAGCAGTCGTCATCCTAGGCTTCACCTGCAACACGCCATAACTAACGTTTTTATCTGTCTGTGTCAAATTTTAAACCGCAGATACTTTGATTTTGTTTGGATTTAAATTCATTTTTACGTTAAGATCTAAGTTTGCTTGTGGAAAGGGGCTTGAATTACGAAGTCGCTCCCTTTCCATTTATCCATCGCTCACATCGCAGAGCGATATGCTCGTTCACTCGCTTACGGTACGGACGACGACTGCTTTTTATGCGGCTCGTATCGCCATGCGATACGAGTGATGGAATTTAAATTTTTACGACCGAGCATACATATGGTATGTGGGAGGGTAAAAATCTAAATCTAGCGAAGCATTTCCAGTTTCGCTTCGCTTCACCTAGACCCAGCGGGTTCAAGCCACGAAGTGGCGTAGAAAAACTGTGGCGACGCCTTGTTTTAAATAAACTTCGCTTCGCTTGTTTTGCGAAGCGAGACGAGCTGGCTTTTAAAGAGCAAAGTAAAGCCAACTAAAAGGCAGAAGTATTCCACCACCCCAGCCACCTTAACACCCAAAAATATATGCACGCTAGCCAGAGTCATAGCGGTATACACAAAAGCCCTGCGAGCCTTTGTGTATCGCTGTGTCCGCTTAAGGCTTAGCACACCAGCCCCAGATAAAAGCACAAATGAAATAAGCCCAGTGATGATAAATTTGCTCCTAAAAAGCTCGCTAAAAATCTCAATTGTCTCAAAGCCCTTATCCAAAGCGATGAAATTTAAAAAGTGGCAAAAACCGAAAAATAGCCCAGCTAGTCCCACTCGCCTAGCCCACACCCTACGCCTAGCCCACGCAAAAAGCACGCTAGCCGCACAAAAGCCCCACGCCAAAAAGCCGCTGTAAAGGTAAATTGTCGCAACTGGGTCTGGGCTGGATAGTGCCAAAAACGCACTCACTCCCAAAACGCCAGCCACACAGAAATAAAACGCAAATCTCAATAAAAAGCCCTTAAATCCATACCAGCATAAAGCGGCGCGACCTCATCGTAGCCGTTAAAAAGCAGCGTATTTACGCGCGAAAAGCTACCTAGCATGCGTTCCTTTGCCTGCGACCATCTAGGATGAGCCACGTCTGGATTTACATTCGCGTAAAAGCCGTATTCATCAGGGGCTAAAGTCTGCCAAGTCGTTGGCGGCTGCTTGTCTATTAGCTCGATTTTGGAGATTGATTTTATGCTTTTAAAGCCGTATTTCCACGGTACGACAAGCCGCACAGGAGCGCCGTTTGCCCCAAGTAGGGGCTTGTCATACATCCCCACAGCTAGCAGCGTAAGGGGGTGCATTGCCTCATCAAGCCTAAGCCCCTCGACGTAAGGATAGGGTATCGCACCAAAGCTGGATGCTTGATCTGGAAATTTTTGCGGATCGTAAAGAGTAGTAAATTTGACATATTTTGCCTCGCTTGCAGGGCGGACAAGCTCAAGCAATCTTGCCAGCTCAAATCCCACCCATGGCACGACCATACTCCACGCCTCCACGCAGCGGAAGCGATAGATGCGTTTTTGTAGTTTAAACTTAAGCAAATCATCATAGTTAAGTCTCATCGGACGTTCGCAAAGCCCGCCCACTTCCACGCTCCAGCCGCTTATGTCAAGAGCGTTTGCCTTCTTTGCGGCTATTGCTTTATTTGTAGAAAACTCGTAAAAATTCACGTAACTCGTCGCATCATCAAAGTCCGTTATCGCCCTGCCAGTCTCGTTTTCTGCCTTGCTTTTAAGTACCGTAAAAAAGGCGTCATCTCCGCTTAGCCCAAGCTCGCTAGCTTTTGCGTTTATCGCAGCTAGGCTCGCCATCGCACCAAGCTTAATAAACTCCCTGCGAGCTTTAAAAAACTCCTCACTCGTTATTTGCATATTCGCTCCTTTGGTTAGCATTTTTTGATTATACCTATCAAATTTAAATAAAGCCCAAACAACGTTACTTTTTTGCGACGATACAAAGTGGGGCGTAGGCTAGGGTGTTATCAAACTTACGCTCGCAGCGGCAAAAGCCACTCCGCTTAGCTTAAGATGACAAAAGGGCTTATTTAGGGATTTAAATTTAATCGCTAAAATTTGCACCTCGCGTAGGCTGGAAATCGCCTGTCCAGCTCGCTTGGGACAGGGTAGGTTAGCCAAAGCCCAAGCCAGATGGGCATACTTACCTTTTATGCCCCAAAGGTGCTAGCCCATGTAGATTGTGATTAGCTTTTGTAAAAATATGGTGTTATTTTGTTGGCTTTTTGGCAAGCTACGCAGCAGTATCGTAAGGTATTACCGCCACAAGTGGCGGCACGATTTAGCGTCTTACAAACCTGACGTAAAATATGGAGGGGGGGGGTGCCATTAGGACGCAGTCCTGGCAAGCCTACTGCTAAGCTTGTACGTCGTAAGCAACCCTGTGGTACGAGTGGTTAATAAGCTGTCCATATACATAGTGTAGGCTTGTGTCCAAAAAAAGTCCAAGCCATATAAGCCAAAAGAAGCACCGTGCTTTTTAAGGTAAATTTAATTTTTGCCTATTTCCCATTAAATTTACCAAAAGATGCTAAAATTGACCCTTTATTTCACAAGCAAAAAGGCAAAAAATGGCATTTTTAAACGGGCTTTTTCTCTCACTTTCGCTAATCGTCGCAATCAGCGCGCAAAACGCCTTTATCCTGCGTCAGGGCGTGCTTAAAAACCACGTCTTTGCCATCTGCTTGCTCTGCTTTGCCTCAGACGCACTGCTGCTATTTTTGGGCATTTACGGCGTGGGCGAGTGGCTGGCAGCTTCAAAAACTGCAAGCCTAGCCATCGCAAGCCTTGGCATAGCTTTTGTGCTTTATTATGCCTTTTTAAGCCTAAAATCAGCCCTGCGTGGGGCAAGCGGCGAGATTTTAAAAGCCCAAAAAGCCCTAAGCTTAAAGCAAGCTTTGCTCTTTTGCCTGGGCGTTACATACCTTAATCCGCAGGTCTATCTTGATACGATTTTTGTTGTGGGGGCTGCGGCACTGCCGTATGCTGGGGGCGAGAGAGCGATGTTCGCCCTGGGAGCGGTGAGCGCTAGCTTTGGGTGGTTTTTTACTCTTGGGTATTGTGCGAAGGCTCTTTCAAGCAGGCTTAATAGCCCTCGTGCGATGATGCTTCTTGATATTTTTATCGCGCTTGTGATGTGCTTTATCGCTTATGTTTTGTTTAAATTTATCCTTTCAAACTGGAGCTAGGAATGAGTGAGATTTTAGACTTTGTCGATACGCATTATGCTGAGCCTGGGTGGGTTTATACAAGCGTTAATGGGATTCACATTTTTAGAGCCGACGCTGTGAGCAAGGATAGTGTGGATATTTACGAGCCTTGCCTTTACGTTAGCCTGCGTGGGCTAAAAGCATGCAAGTAGGCGATGAGCTAGCCACTAGTGGCGGCGGACGTTTAGCTGGTTTTTGCTTTTTATGTGTATCCAGCGTATCAAAATAAACGATAAATTTATCTCTTTTGCTAGGTTAGCATAAAATCTAGCCTAGCATAAATTTATCTTTGCAGCACCTACTACTAGCGCAAAGCCCCACTTTATTATGCCATGAGAGCGTCCTATTCTCGGTGTCGTTGCAGAGGCTAGGCGCTATTGCTCTACTTAGCAGATTTTCATCTATCATATCAATTCTTATAAATATCAAAAGACTTATTTGTGCCTGTTTGTCCATGGTGTAGCCGTTTAGATAGTGCTTCAGGATGCGTCCTAGGTTCGCTTTATTTGGTGTAGTACGGTACATAAAAGCTATCCAAATGCTTCCTACAGGTGCGTTAAAAAGCTCATTGGTTGGTGCCATTACCCTATCTGCTCGTACCATTTGGGTGTGGTAGATTGAGTGATTTGGTGGCAATATGGCTCGTTTGAGAGTATAGTCGCTACAAAGTGTGCAATAAAGCCATCATCTATCACCCGCTGCTGGTTTTTTATCGTTTATTCACGTAGGGGGCGCAGGTGCAGATACTCTCAGCTTTGGTTTGCTATCCTCCTTTTTTACCTATTACGACTTTTATAGCGCTTTCTTTTGGCTAAGCTGACACAAAGCAGGGTTATATAAATACTTTTGGAATTTTCGTCATTATTTAATATCATCTTTATTATAGTGATAAAAAAGATATTGAATTTTTATAAATTTAATCTTAAAGGCTAATTAAAATAGCGTTTAAAGAGTTAATGTAAAATCTACGTTACAGAATAAATTTAAAAGGACAAAAATGAAAGTTTTTCTCATTAACGGCGGAGCGAAATTTGGCCACAGCGGCGGCGAACTAAATAAAAGTCTGCACGAGCTAGCGGAGAAAACCCTGCGTGGAATGGGGCATGAGACACTAAGTACCACGATAGAGGCGGGCTATGAGCTAGGCGAGGAAGTGGAGAAGTTTATGGCGATGGATGCGGTTATTTGGCAGATGCCAGGCTGGTGGATGGGTGAGCCGTGGAGCGTGAAAAAATACATCGATGAAGTCTTTATGGCTGGGCATAATAAAATGTGGAAAGATGACGGCAGGAGTAGAGCTATCGATCCGAGTATTGGATACGGTACTGGCGGGCTTTTGGGCGGTAAAAAACGAATGCTAAGCCTAACTTGGAATGCGCCACTTAGAGCATTTGATGATCCGACGCAGTTTTTTGGCGGAGTGGGTGTGGATGGCGTTTATCTGCATTTTCACAAGCTAAATGAATTTGTTGGCATTAGCGAGCAGTTGCCGACTTTTATCCTAAATGACGTGATAAAAGCACCAGATGTGCCTCGGTATTTTAGCGAATACGAAGCGCACCTAAGGCGAGTTTTTGCATAAATTTTAACCACTTTAGGGGTGCATAGAGGCAAAGAGCTAGCTGGTACTTGACTATTTGGGCTAGAGTGGTGCTACTAGCGGCTCATGCATCATCACTCTAGCCTCCCCTAAAACACAGGCTCAATCAAGCCAAATACCACATATAAGCTTAAAAATCGTGTTGCAGAGCGTGATAAAATGCTAGCTTGCGTGAAGTCTTATTCTTATTTGCTAGGTTGGTTTAAATTTAATTAAGCTTTTAAAGTAAGTAATTTGCAAGCTTTTACTTATTGTTTTTGGCGTTTTTTGCCACAGTTTTAAATTTGTCAAATTAACAAAACTAGCACGCAGTAGGGATTAAGTCACGTTAGTTTTAGGGCTAGTTTCTGCTGGCTTTATTTAATATTAAAGATTACTAAGTTAAAAACATCAAAATCTCCATCTTAAAATTCAAATTTACAGGATTGGGTAAGAAATTTGCAGGTTTTTTCTACCATTAAAGCGTGCTTTGATACTAAAATTTCAAAAAACCAAAGAGTAAAAACGATAACACTAATTAAAAAAGGCACCATCCCAACGACGCAGCCACCAAAGGCACTTTTTAGCGGCGATGCCACGCTAGATATGCACGTCTCGTAGCCACTTCCGCCACTCTCTCGCAACACTTTTGGTATCGCTATATTCACGTCAAAAGCCAGAACCAACTGGTACTCCCAAATGCTAATCTTAACTCAAGGTAGCGGCTACGTGTAAGAATGGGGCAAGCAGGCGGTAAAATGGGGGGCTGGAGTGTAGGTGGCTTTAGCTTTTCTTTAAATAATGGCGAGATTAATTTAGCACAAATTTGATAAAATCACGGCTTTAAAAGGGCGAAAAGCCGCCGTAAAAGCGGCTGGAAAAATCTAGGATTAAATTTAAAAAGGCTAGAAAATGGTTGATTTTGCTAAGTTTTATACTGCGGTTTTAGTGGTTGCGTGAAGTAAGCGAAATAGATATTCCGTCACTGCAAAGCCTGCTAATACACGAGAGCTTTTAGCGACAAATATGGCAGGCTTTTTAAGCGGCAAAAAGGCTCAAAATGTCCTACTCTTAGGAGCAAAGGATGTGGTAAAAGCAGTCTTTTAAAAGCGATTTTTGCCCACTTTTACGCACAGGGCTTACATGTGGTTCAGGTAGCAAAGGAGCGTCTTAGCGAGCTTGATGAACTTTTGGCGCTCCTGCGTAAAAGGAACGGTAAATTTATCATTTTTTGTGATGATTTGTCGTTTGACTTTGTCGATGAAAGCTATAAAATGCTAAAGCCACTTTTAGAAGGCGGTATCGGGCTAGTGCCAAAAACGTCCTAATCTACGCCACTTCAAACTACCTCCACCTAGTCGTCTAGCGTGCCAGGGTGGGGCTTGATGATATTTACTACGAGGTGCAGCTTAGCGAGCGGCTGAGCCTTTGCGAGAGATTTGATATGTCGCATGGCTTTTACGTGCTAAGCGTGGGCGAGTATCTGGCTATCGTGCGAGCGTGGCTGAGCGAGCCTATGGCGGAGATGACTTAACCTGCGGTCGTGGCAAGAGAGCTCATAAAATGGAGCAAAAAGCTTGAGCTAGAAGCCATCATATGCCACTTAAAGGGGTGGCAGAAGAGGCATAGTGGTAATGTGTTTTTCCTAGCTTGTGCTAGCTGGGGTGATTAAGCTCTAACCCCCACATCGCCGCAGCCTGGCAAACGCAGCGATGATAACCCCAAAGCCAGCCATAAATTTAAAAACCGCAAAAAAAACGGCAAAACAGCCTTGATTTACAAAATGCAGCAAGGCGGACAAGCCACAACGCAAACCAAACGCCAAAGCCTTATGCAGCTTGTATTACACCCAGCTTGACTGCGTAGCAAAAGCGATAAGTTACGGTACAGGAGCGTATGTAAGCTCACAAGGTGGCTTAGCAGGGCAACTGCTCACCCTTCGTGCATAAAGTGAAAACAAGGCGTAGCCGCAGTTTCTATGTGAAGCGAAACTGGACGTTGGCGAAGTATATTGCTCTGCGATATGAGCTGCATAAAAGTAGTTGTCGTTCTAAGTCCTGTAGACCTGCCGCTGCTTCCCAGATTTTTGCGCTGAGCCACTGCGAAGTGCTAAAAAATCGTGCCAACCTTGTGTAACAAGGGCTGTAATGCCAAAAGCCACTGGCACGAATTAGGGGTGCTGTGCTTGCTTTGGTACCGCTAAGGAGCAATATTTTGTTAAAACAGAGCAAAATAATTTAAAAAAGTAATGCAGGGTGATAAATTTATGCTGCATTTTGCCATTATTAAGCACGCATAAATTTGACGGCTAGAGCGTGGGCTAGTTTTTAAGCCGTCCTGCATCCAGCCAGGCAAGGATAAATAGCGCCCAAAAAAGCGTAAAACTAAAGCCATTTGGCACATCGACACCGTCTAAAAAATTTTAAAGGCAAAATCACGCAAGCAAGGACGACGATGACATGCTTGCGTGGGAGAGTTTTTGTGGCTTTTTAAATTTTTACATTTTTTAAATCTAGCCACGCAAAGATGTGTAAGATCTCGCCTAAAATGAATAAAAGCCATGCTGCTAGTATTGCTATTTCCATATTTGGATTGTCGGTTAAAGTCCCCATTGTGGCTAACTCCATAATATTTATGAGCACTATGCTTGCTATAAGCACTATTAAGGCTATCATAGCATAGGCGTAGTAGCGAAAATTCGCCACACCAGTAACATCAGATATAAGCACAAATAGGCAGTAGTAGAAAATTATAGCTAAGCCCCCAGCCACAAAAGCCAGCACAAGGCATGTAATGCAAATCGCACTAAAACCATACTTATCATAAGACACCACCGCAGCAAAAGCAAACGCAACACACAAAACCGAAGTGGATAAGAATTTTATCAAATGCCCCTTTATAGTTGGGGAATTTTTTAGGCTAGAGAGCCCTGTAAAAGCAGACAAAAGCTTGGGTGGTATGTTTGCTAAAAGTGCAAGAATGGACGAAGCTATGCCTAGGTTTGCGATGCTTTTTATCTCATTTTGCCCTGCCTTGTTTTGAGTGAAATTTAAATTTGGCTCATTTTCGCTTAGCTTTTTAGCTGGGCTAATCTGCGTCGCTTCGGTGTCATTTGGCACAAACTCGACGCCTTCATTTAAGCTCTCGCTTGCCACGCCGTCCTTTCTTTTGCCGTCTTCGCCCAAGATAGTGTCGTTATTTAGGATTTGTTCTTTCATTTTTATCTCCTTAAAAAAGTAAGCATTTATTGCATTTTTGCTTAATTTTAAAATTTAAACGACATTGGCTATAATTTAGCCAAAAAATAAAGGACGAGTTTTGTTTGATCTTGAGAGTAAATTTAAGCCAAGCGGCGATCAGGAGCGGGTGATTAGCGGGATTGTGAGCTCCATAAAGCAGGGTAATCGCTACAACACGCTCCTTGGCGTTACAGGCAGCGGAAAGACCTTTTCTATGGCAAATATCATCGCGCGGCTAAATATGCCAACTTTGATAATGACGCACAACAAATCCCTAGCCGCCCAGCTTTATAGCGAATTTAAGGGCTTTTTCCCGCACAATCACGTGGAGTATTTTATCAGCTACTATGACTATTATCAGCCTGAAGCCTACATCCCACGCAGCGACCTTTACATCGAAAAAGACAGCTCCATAAACGACGAGCTAGAGCGTATGCGACTTTCTGCTACGGCTAGTTTGCTTAGCTTTGATGACGTTATCGTGATAGCTAGCGTCTCGGCCAACTATGGCCTAGGCGACCCCAGCGAGTATCAGGGTATGGTGCAGTATCTAAGCGTGGGCGATGAGATAAGCCAAAAAGCACTGCTAAACCGCCTAGTCGATATGGGCTATAAGCGAAATGACGCCTATTTTGATCGTGGGGATTTTCGTGTAAATGGCGATGTCATTGACATTTACCCAGCCTACTGGGGCGATGAAGCACTGCGAGTTGAGTTTTTTGGAGATGAGATAGAGCGGATGTATCATTTTGAGGTGCTGGATAATAAAAAGCTAAAAGATGTGAGTAAATTTACCCTTTATGCAACAAGCCAGTTTATAGTGCGTGAGGAGCGGCTAAAGCAGGCGATAAAGGGCATTGAGGCTGAGCTTGAAAGTCGTCTGGCTGAATTTGAAGCACAGGGTAAGCTCGTCGAAGCCCAGCGGCTAAGGCAGAGAGTGGAGTTTGACCTTGAGATGCTTGGAGCAACTGGGGTGTGTAAGGGGGTGGAGAATTACGCACGCCACCTAACTGGGCAAAAAGAGGGCGAGACGCCTTTTTCTATGTTTGATTATTTTAAGCTTATGTGCGGTGGGGATTTTCTCGTTATCGTTGATGAGAGCCACGTGAGCCTGCCGCAGTTTCGTGGGATGTTTGCTGGTGATAGGAGCCGCAAGCAGACGCTAGTTGATTACGGCTTTCGCCTGCCCTCAGCGCTTGATAACAGGCCGCTTAAATTTGATGAGTTTATAAACAAAAAGGCAAACTTTGTCTTTGTCTCCGCTACGCCAAATGAGCTAGAGCTTGAGCTCTCAAAGGGGCATATTTACGAGCAGATACTGCGTCCGACTGGGCTACTTGACCCTGAGATAATCCTAAAAGATAGCGACAATCAGATAGAGACGCTTTATGATATGGCGCGCGAAACAATAGGGCGTGGCGAGCGAGTGCTGGTAACGACGCTAACTAAAAAAATGGCAGTCGAGCTAAGCCGCTACTACACCGAACTAGGGCTAAACGTGCGATATATGCACTCAGACATCGACGCCATCGAGCGAAACGAGCTAATCCGTGGGCTAAGAAGCGGCGAGTATGATATGCTAATAGGCATAAATTTGCTCCGAGAGGGGCTTGACCTGCCTGAAGTGAGCCTTGTAGCGATACTCGATGCGGATAAGGAGGGCTTTTTACGCAGCCGCACGAGCCTTATTCAGACTATGGGGCGAGCGGCACGGCACGTAAATGGGCGGGTGGTGATGTTTGCTAAGCGCATAACTGGCTCAATGCGTGAAGCTATTGAGATTACGACTGCGCGCCGAGCTATGCAAGATGAGTATAACAAAGCCCACGGCATCACGCCACGCTCCGCAAGCCGCGCGATAGAAGCGAGCCTGCACCAAGACGACGACGCACCTAGCCTAAGCAAGGCAAAAAAGCTTGAGAAAATGCCAGCTAGCGAGCGAGCTAAAATGGTAAAAGAGCTAAGAGCGCAGATGTTTGAAGCGGCTAGCAAGCTTGAGTTTGAAAAAGCGGCTGCGCTAAGAGATGAGATAGCGAAATTAAGGAAGCTTTAGGATTGCTTAAAAATCAAATTTAAAATCGCTATGATAGCTAACTGGCTTTAATTGTAGCGATTTTTGAGTTTAAAACTAGATGTATTTACTATAAATTTAATAAAAATTTATTCAAATGACTACAGTGAAACTCGCCTTAAAACGGCAAACACCACAACACAAACTATAAAAACTCCAGCTAAAATAACGTAGTCATTCATAAATTTTCCTTGATTAAGTTATCTGCCATTGTAACAAAAAATGGATTTTTTTTCAATACTTTTTAAATTTAAGCTTTTTTTAGTTAAAATTTAAACAAAAACTAGGGGGAGAACGTGGCAAATTCGATATTTATAAACCGTGAATTAAGCTGGCTTCGCTTTAACTCAAGAGTCTTAGCGCAATGCGAAAAAGAGATACCGCTTTTAGAAAAGCTTAAATTTATCGCTATTTACTCCACGAACCTAGATGAGTTTTACATGATTAGGGTGGCTGGGCTTAAGCAGCTGTTTTCAGCTGGGATAATGGCAAGCGGCGATGACGGCATGAGTCCGTTAGAGCAGCTTAAGCACATTAGAAAATATTTGCAAAATGAGCAAATTTACCTCGAGCGCCACTACCTAAATACAGTCTCAGAGCTTGCTAAAAATGGGCTTTTTATCAAAAGCTATGATGAGCTAGATGAGGCGCTAAAGGCGCGCTGTGATGAGTATTTTTTCTCAAATATTATGCCAGTTATTGTGCCTATCGCAGTCGATGCGACGCACCCATTTCCACACCTAAATAACCTTAGTTTTAGCCTTGCGGTAAAGCTACGAGACCAAGACGCCCCAGACGTGCTAAAATATGGCATGGTACGCATAAGTCGCGTGTTGCCTAGATTCTGCCAGCCTTCAGAGAATGTCTACGTGCCTATTGAAAGCGTGGTAAAGCGCCACGCAGCCGAGATTTTCCCAGGATATAATCTAATAAGCTCAGCTGCATTTCGTGTAACGCGCAACGCAGACATCGTCATTGAAGAAGAGGAGGCAGATGATTTTATGATGATGTTAGAGCAGGGGCTAAAGCTACGCCGTAAGGGGGCTTTTGTACGCATGCAGATAGAAAAAGACGCGGACGAGGATATATTAAATTTCCTAATCAGCCAGACTAAAATTTTCCATAAAGACATCTATCACTCAAATATTCCCCTTACATTAAATTCACTCTGGCAGATAGTGGGAAATAAAGAATTTAGTCATCTCTGTCTGCCACCGTATGTGCCAAAGACCCTACCGCCATTTAGCGACGAGGGTTCGATATTTGAAGCCATCGAGAAAGAGGACGTGCTAATCGTGCATCCATTTGAGAGTTTTGATCCAGTTGTAAAGCTCATAAAAGAAGCTAGCAAAGACCCAAAAACCATATCCATACGCATGACGCTTTATCGTGTAGATAAAAACTCACCCATCATTCAAAGCCTAATTGAAGCCGCAAGCGACGGCAAGCAAGTAACCGTGATGGTAGAGCTAAAGGCGCGATTTGACGAGGAGAATAACTTGCACTGGGCAAAGGCGTTAGAAAATGCTGGAGCGCACGTTATCTACGGTATCACGGGATTTAAGGTGCATGCAAAGGCAAGCCAGATAATTCGCCAAGTAGACGGTAAGCTTAAGTTTTACATGCACTTTGGCACTGGTAATTATAACGGCGGCTCGGCAAAAATTTATACCGATGTGAGCTATTTTACAAGCCGTACGGAATTTGCTGCTGATAGTACGACATTTTTCCATATTCTAACAGGCTATAATAAAAACCGCCGCCTAGACGTGCTTTCGATGTCGCCTATGCAGATAAAAGAGCGCATAATAGAAAAAATTCGCCATGAAGCCTTGCAAGGAAGCAAGGGCAGAATAATCGCTAAAATGAACGCCCTAGTCGATAGCGACGTCATACGCGAGCTGTGCGCAGCTAGCAGGGCAGGGGTACAAATTGACCTTATAGTCCGTGGTATATGCTGTCTGCGCCCAGGTATAAAAGGTAGCGAAAATATAAGGGTGCGAAGCATTATCGGTAAGTACCTAGAGCATGCGCGTATTTTGTATTTTAAACATGCAAGTCCTCAAATTTATATCAGCAGTGCCGACTGGATGCCACGAAATCTCGAGCGTCGTTTAGAGCTTATGACGCCTATTTATGACGAACGGCTTTCAAGAAAACTCTATGAAATTTTGGAGCTACAACTAAGCGATAATGAACTAGCCTACGAGCTAAAGCCAAACGCAGAGTATGCTAAAATCGTGCCAAAAGAGGGCGAAAAGAGCATAAACAGCCATGATGTTTTAGAGGAGTATATCGCTAAAATTTATCGCTCTGTTAAGAAAAATATCGACGACAAGGCACTTTTAGTAGCAAAGCTGCTAAAAGAGAGCTAACTCTCGTGCCTGTTAGCGACTAGAGGCTTGCGCTACTGGGCTGGCTTCTAGGCTTATAAATTTATTTTGCTTTTACCTTTTGCCGTTGCGGTGATTTTCTGTTGCCGATTTTTTATCCTCATATGCTCTACACTTTAAATTTATAGCGCAAAATCGTGCTATTTTTTATAAATTTTCCTAAAAAAGTATGGATTTGCCCTATGGTACAATAGCCAGCGTTTTTTTTTTTTTTTGTATTATTTGGGCTGAAAATATTTCATAAAAAGGAAAAATATGTCAGTAGGAATAGTAAAATCAATATCAGGAGTAGCGACGCTAACTCGTGCAAACGGTGCTAAAGCCGCTTTGCGTGCGGGAGAGACGCTGGAGCTTGGCGATATTATAAAAACCGACGAAAATAGCAGCGTGCAAATCACGCTAGAAAGCGGCAAAGAGATCACTCTAGCTAGCAACGACACCCTAAAAATCGACGATGCAGTCGCGGTGACTGAGAGCTTTGGTGATGAAGCGGTGGCCGATGTTACGGCGTTACAGCAGGGGCTACTAAATGGCGAAGACCTAAGCGACCTAGAAGCCACAGCAGCGGGCGGTGGCGCAGGCGCAGGTGGTGGCGATGGCGTGAGCCTAGCTGCTGCTAGCTTCGCTCAGGGCGGACACGAGAGCAATGTGCTAAGTGCTATTTCATCGC
Organism: Campylobacter sp. 19-13652; assembly: GCF_019702925.1. Lineage (NCBI taxonomy): Bacteria > Pseudomonadati > Campylobacterota > Epsilonproteobacteria > Campylobacterales > Campylobacteraceae > Campylobacter > Campylobacter sp. 19-13652. The sequence continues at coordinate 901,565 of NZ_AP024713.1, forward strand.
TTGGCGCGACTAGCCAAAATGGCTTTGCAGGGGCGACAAATGTCGCAGCTGGAGACGGTGCTTTTACAGCTGCAGCTACTGATAATACGACGCCAGTTAGTCCAGTAACCCCTGTAACACCAGTAAATCCACCGGTACCACCTGTTACGCCAGTCGATCCAAATAACAACAATAACAACTCAAATAATAACAATAATAACGGAAACAACGACAATGATAATGGCGGCAATAATAACAATGGTGGAAATATCACGCCACCAGTTCCACCAGTCCCATCAGTTAACCACGACCACACAGCAACTGTAACAGTACCTGAGATTACAGCTACAACTCCAAATACAGAAACTAAACGTATAACAGCTAGCATAGATGGCGGATTAAAAGATGGCGAAAGCATAACTAATCCAAAATTCGTAATAGACGGAGTAGCAAAAGACGCAAGCTACAACGAAACTACAAAAGAATACTACGTTGATGTACCTGCTGGCGATTTAAGAAAGGACGTTGATAAAAAGATTGAATTTACAGCTGATGTAAATGTAGATGGTAAAAAAGCTGGAGACACAAATGGAGAAAGCCCTGTTTATAATGCTCCTGATTATGTCCCACCAGTTAACCACGACCACACAGCAACTGTAACAGTACCTGAGATTACAGCTACAACTCCAAATACAGAAACTAAACGTATAACAGCTAGCATAGATGGCGGATTAAAAGATGGCGAAAGCATAACTAATCCAAAATTCGTAATAGACGGAGTAGCAAAAGACGCAAGCTACAACGAAACTACAAAAGAATACTACGTTGATGTACCTGCTGGCGATTTAAGAAAGGACGTTGATAAAAAGATTGAATTTACAGCTGATGTAAATGTAGATGGTAAAAAAGCTGGAGACACAAATGGAGAAAGCCCTGTTTATAATGCTCCTGATTATGAGCATACTGGCAAGCTAAAGAGCGTGAGTGTGGATACGAGCAGCGATTACGACGATAAAGCTATAAATGCTAAAGAAGCAGATAGCGGTGTACAGGTAACTATCACTGCTAATCCGTCAACAAATGGTAGCAGCAGTCTGATTAATTTTGCGCTTTATGCTAAAGGCAAAGATGGGCAGCTAGAGTTGTTAGAAGCTGGAAGTAAATTTCAAGGTAGTGGCTTGCAACAGGTAAAATCTGGTGGGAAAATAACAGTTACTCTTAGCGCGGACGATATTCAAAGACTAGGAGAAGGCGAGCATAAGAGTATTATCGCTGTTCCAGTAACAGTTAAGCATGTAAGCGGAAAGTTTGAAGTAACTCCTGTATCAGACAAAAATGAAGAAGTACCGTCTAAAGAATTCACAGTCGACACCCAAAAACCTACGCTAGAGCTAAGCGACGTAAAACAGCTAGACTACGACACAGCGAATAAAACCGTGACTCTAACTGGTAAAATCATCGGTGTTGACGGTGCAAACGGCAAGAGCGTGGACGCAGGCTCAGACATAGATGTAACTAATCCAAAAATTACAATCGGAGGCAAAGAGTACACAGTCGATGCGTATGATAAGATAACGGGCGCATTCATAGTCGACGTGCCAGCTAGCGCAGTAAGCAAGGGCAATAATAATATAGGCGCAAAAGCCGACGTAACCGACGCAGCGCATAACTTTGATACACCAAAAGCCACAGGCAGCGTAGAAATTACAGATAAGCCTATCAGCGTGCCTGAGTATTCTGTCGTCGTGGAGCAGTCTCATCAGACTGAGATAGTAAAAAATCTTGGTAAGTATACTTCGGATAACGCTCAAACTTCAAATTCAGTTACTAAGCCGGGCGCAAGCGCATATCTTGACGGCACTATCACTCAAGGCGGTAAAGACACTGCTATATATGTAACCCAGCCTGGCAAGATAGGCAGCAATCTGGCTAAGGATTTTTCATCTGACAAGGCTATATTTAACGCAAAGGGGTATGTGTACCTAGAAAAAGGCGAATATACCTTTGACGGTAGCAATGTAGGCGGTACTTATGTCTTTGCTCTTGAGACTAGTTCTGTGGACAATAAGGCTCATATAACCGGTGGTATTCCAATGCTTAGCTCTGCTGGCAACCACAACAATGCTACATTTACCGTAGGTAGGGACGGCATATTTAAGATTAAGAGTATGTTTAAAGAAGCTAATTCGGTTAGCGGTTTAGATATGGATATAATGTTTACAAAAGCCGCAAGCAATGGCGAGACTTTTCAAAATGCTCCTATCGCAAATGGTGTAAATAACACTAATTATAGTGGTGGTAGTATTAGAGATGGTGGTAATGTATTGCGTTTTATCCCAGATAGTGCTATAAGCGACAAAGAAGAATTATTGCTAAAAGAAAAAAATATATATTTAAATACCACAAATGAAGACATAACGAATTTAAAAGCTGGTAATTCTAAAATTTCATTTAAAAAAAGTGGCACACTAGAGATTATCTCTGATGAGCCTTATGCGCTTAAAGTTACTGACACAGACGGTCATACTTTAGCAAAAGATACTGTCGTAATGGTTGATAGTGTTGAGTATAAAGTTGACGAAAATGGTAAAATTTATGTTCCTACAAAATATGCCGATGATGGTAAATTTGAAAACATAACTTTCCACAAGAATGTTGATGGAGAGAACATTACCTACACCATAGACGAACTCAATCCAGAGTCAACACAAAGAGTTGACTTCAGCAACAACTTCACTCAAGAAAGCCATACTTCAAGCAAGGCACTTGAGCTTGGCGGTGAGAATAATGAGATTGAAATTTATAGCGACAATGCGAGAGTAAATGCTGGCAGTGGCGATGATACCGTGATATTAAAGTTGGACGCCACAAGCTCAAGCGATGATAGCGGTACAAAAAGCGATGACAGCATAGACTTAGCTAAGATAGCCGATAGTGTGCATAACGTAGAAAATATCGAAGTCTCAGGCGGTCAGCACCTAAGTGGTGTGAATATAGAAAGCGTTAAGGATATTTTAGACGGTAGCGACTCAGATACACTAAAAATCTCAGCTCCTAGCTCTGAAAATAGCAGCGTGCAAAACGCAGAGCAGGGCAACGCACAAAGCGGATCTGCTAGTAGCGAAAATCAAGCAATCAGCACCACTGGCAGCGAAAGCGCAGCTTCTAGCCCTGAAGCTAAGCCAGCAGGGGATAGCGGCAGCGTGAGTGTGGCTAGTGATAGCGGACTAACAAAAGCCCCAGTCCAAAGCGACAGTAAGACGACTGAATATAGCGGCGATGCGATAGTGGATAACACGACTAAGACATTTACCGTCGAAATCGACAATAGCCTGCTTTAACACACCTTACCCACTGGCGTTTTACGCTGGTGGGGTTTAAGCTTAAATCTACTTTTTTAAAATCCTAATATCTCAAAAATCACGAACGTAAAAGTTCTAATATTATTTTTAGGCTCCTTTTAAATCACAGCATAAAATTAACACCACTAATTCGTGTTGGCAACTTTTGGCATTACTGCTATTACTCCACAAATGTCTGAGTTATTTTGACACTTCATAGGGGTTTGCCACAAAGACCTAGGTAATACCAGCACGCAAGCCTAGGATGATAGCTGTTTGTAGTTTGTTTTTTAAACGAAGTTTATAAGCGAAGTAAAGCTTTGATTATATCACTTTGTTTTATAAGTGATATAATGGTGCTTTATAATATGTGATTAAGCTTGCCTTTTTAAATTTACAGAGCAATAGTACTGTTTAAAGGAGCTAAAATTTAATGATTGTTTAAAATTTAAAAGCTTTTTACTAGACGTAGGCTCCCAGCAAGCCCAGAGCCTGCTAGGGCTAGCTAAAATATCAAAGCCCTAGAGCTTTCTAGGGTCTGCTATCTTTCCAGCTATCGCACTTGCGGCCGCTACGGCTGAGCTAGCTAGATATATCTCACTGCTTCTATCGCCCATTCTGCCGACAAAGTTACGATTTGTCGTTGCAACGCAGCGCTCACCAGCGGCTAGTATACCCATGTATCCTCCTAGGCAGGCTCCGCAAGTTGGATTGCTTACGACTGCACCCGCCTGGGCAAAAATATCCATAAGCCCCTCTTTTTGTGCTTGTAGAGCGATTTTTTGCGTGGCTGGAGTGATGATTAATCTTGTGCGACGTGCGACTTTTTTCCCTTTTAAAATTTCAGCCGCTATTCTTAAATCGCTTAGTCTACCGTTTGTGCAAGAGCCGATTAAGACCTGATCTATGGCTATATCGTCAGCCACAGCCTGGCTCATACTACGTCCGTTGCTAGGCAGAAATGGATATGCGATGACTGGCTCTAGGCGACTTGTGTCTATTTCGATTACATGCTCGTAGTTTGCGCCTTCATCTGAGTGATAAATTTTTGGCTCTCTGGCTAGTTTAAGGGCACTTAAAAACTCCTTAGTTATATTATCAACTGCGATTATGCCGCTTTTTCCGCCAGCTTCAATAGCCATATTACAAAGACTAAAACGATCATCCATGCTTAGATACCTAAGCGCATCTCCGCTAAACTCAATAGCCCTATAAAGTGCTCCATCAACGCCTATTTGGCGGATTAGCTCTAGGATTAAATCCTTGCCATATATATGCTCGGCTGGCTTATTTTTTAGTACGACTTTTATACTTGCAGGGACTTTAAACCAGTTTTTGCCAGTTATCATCGCATAGGCTAAGTCCGTGCTTCCCATACCAGTAGCAAACGCCCCAAGTGCGCCATGCGTACAGGTGTGGCTGTCTGCTCCTATGATGACATCACCTGGTACGATTAGCCCTTTTTCAGGCAGCAGCGCATGCTCTATACCCATATCTTTTTCGTCAAAAAAGTGCTTTAAATCATGCTCATAGGCAAAATCTCGGCTGATTTTGGCCTGATTTGCGCTTGCTATATCTTTAGCTGGTATATAATGATCCATTACTATAGCAAAGCCATCAGGGTTAGCAAGCCTGCTCGCCCCACTTTTTTTAAAAGCTCTGATTGAAATAGGTGTGGTTATGTCATTGCCTATTATCATATCTATGGGGCTTTGTACTATATCACCAGCCTTTACCTCATATCCAGCGTGGGCTGAAAAAATCTTTTCAGTTATAGTCTGTTTCATTGCACTTGCCTTTAAAATTTCAGTAAAATCGTGCTGATTTTATCTAAAATAAGATTAAATTTAATATAATTAAGCCATGAAATATCAACATCTAAGACAAATTGCCGATTTTTTAAACCACTCGGTACGCCGCATAAGCCGTATACGCCGAAGTGCAGATATGGTTATAATGGTTGAATTTGATAAATTTGCGCCACTGTTTTTTGATTTAAGCAAGCAAGAAAGTGCAATCTATCAAGGTTTAGCAAAAGCCGCGATAAAGGAGTATAAAGCGCCATTTGACGCTATGCTTTTTAAGCGATTTAGCGGTGCAAATGTGGTGCAAATATACTGCGAGGAGAATAATAGAATTTTAAGAATAAGCGCAGAGCTAGCAAGCTCATATAAGGCGCTAAAAAGCGAGCTTGTGCTTGAGTTTACGGGGCGATTTACAAATGCGATAATAATAGATGAAAAGGGCATTATTCTAGCCGCACTACGCCACATTGATAATTCGCAGCGGAAAATTTCCTCTGGAGTTAAGTTCGTACCGCTTTTGCCAGCCGTGATAAAAGAAAAAGCTACTGATAGGATAGAAGATTTTTGGGCGTTTTTTAAGAGCGAGTTTGAGCGGTTAAATGAAAAAAATCTAAGATCGCTTAGGCAGATAAAAATGGCTAGTGTCGAGAAAAAAATAGAGCTTTTAAAGCACTCTTTAGAGGCTTTGCCAAAGCAAAGGGAGCTAGAAAACGAAAGCGAAAATGCTGCAAAAATTGCTAGCCTTATTTTGGCAAATTTATCAAATTTGCCGCCATACGCAAGCGAAGTAAGCCTTGCGGATTTTGAAGGGCATGAGCTAAAAATAACTCTCACAAAGCCACCAAAACAGGAGGCAAATACGCTATTTGAAGCCTCAAAACGCTTGCGAGCTAAGGCAAATGGCGTAAAAAAAGAGATTGAAAATTTAAACGAAAAAATTAACTTTTATCAAAATCTTTTAAATTTGATAAAAAACGCCACAAGTGTAGGCGAGCTTGAGGTGCTTTTACCTCGTAAATCAGCTGCTAAAAAAGCTCCAAAAGAGCCAAATGAAAATATAAAAAACTTCTACATCGCAGATGTTAAAATAAGTGTAGGACGCAATCAAAACGCAAACTCTGAGCTTTTAAAGATAGCAAAGAAAAACGACATCTGGCTACATGTAAAAGACCATCCTAGCGCGCATGTCATCATCAAAACTCAAAAGGCTAGCGTTAGCGAGGAGATACTAGGGTTTGCGGCTAAAATTTGTGTGAGTTTTAGCTCTTTGGGTGCTGGACGGTATGAAGTGGATTACACAAAACGTGAAAATGTCAAAATCCAAAACGGCTCAAATGTAAAGTATATAAATTTTAAGACGATAATAGTAAAAATATAATTTAAGGAGCGCATTATGTCTGTTAGCCCTCTTGGAAATATAAACTTCATAAACCAAAACTCCCCAGTCGTCTCTCACTCAGCTAGCACCCAGCAGGCTAGATTTGACATGCAAGCAGCTATGGCGTCTGAGATAAGCGCGCAAAAAGAGCGTGAAGTGGAGGAGGTGCGTCCTGCCGAGGAGGCTTATAAAATAGACCCAGAACACGAGCATGAAAGGGGTGGAAGTGGCGCTGAGTATGATGAGCAGCATGAGGGCTTTGAGGCTAAAGATGGCGCACAAGAGCAAGATGATGATAAGTTAGGGGCTGATGGCGAGGGGTTTTATCATTTAGATATAAAAATCTAAGCAAACTTTGGCTAGAATTGCGAAATTTATTTTAAGGGGCGAGATTATGAAAGAGAGGATTAAAACGGGCTTAGGGCTTGCTGCTTTTGTGGCGGTTGTCTTTTTGCTTGATAGCTTTTTTTTAAATTTTATAATAATTTCAGCTATTTTGGTGTTAGCGTTTAAGGAAGCTAGCGAAATTTGGGGGGTGCAGGGTGGCTGTGCTTTGGCGTTTGTTAGCTGGGCGTTTTTGGTTCTAGGGATATTTACAAACCCTCTGCTTTGCGCTATTTTAGCTATTTTGGTAGTATCAAGCGTGATAGCTTACTTTAAGACAGACGAGCCAAAAATCCTCCTACCTTTTATCTATCCAGCGCTTCCTATTTTTATGCTTTGGCAGCTTTATTCAGAGTACGGCATAGGCTATCTTGCGTGGGTTATTATGGCTATTGTAGCAAGTGATAGTGCGGCGTATTTTGTAGGCAAGGCATTTGGTAAAAGAGCATTTAGTCAAAGCTCGCCAAATAAAACTCTAGAGGGTGTCATTGGCGGAGTAGTGGCTGGCTCGCTTGTTGGCTGGATTATGGGGACTTTAATGGTAGATGATGCGCTATTTGCCCTGCTTGCTAGCTTTTTTATCTGCGCGTTTGGCGTGTTTGGAGATTTGTTTGAAAGCTATTTAAAGCGCCGCGCAGGGGTAAAGGATAGCGGAAATATCCTGCCAGGGCATGGCGGAGTGCTTGATAGGATAGATGGGTATTTATTTGGTGTAGTTGCGCTTATGTGGGCCATGTCGTGGTAGTTCTTGGCTCAACTGGCTCAATCGGCACAAACGCCCTAAAAATCGCATCTGAGCATAATCTAGAGATAGAAGCTTTAGCTTGTGGTAAAAATATCGAACTTTTAAATTCTCAGATAGCTAAATTTAATCCTAGATTTGTCTGTATAGGTGATGAGAACGCACTTTGTGGGGTTAAGGGAATTTCAAAGGATAGAATTTTTATCGGTCAAGATGGCATAAAGGATATGCTAAATGAGTGCAAAAGTGATCTTGTACTAAACTCGCTTGTCGGATTTGCTGGGCTTGCCCCTAGTCTACACACTCAAAAACTCGGCAAAAAGTTAGCCCTTGCAAATAAAGAAAGCCTAGTGGTGGGTGGAAAATTTATAGACACATCGCGCATTGAGGCTATTGATAGCGAACATTTTGGGCTTAAGTTTTTATTGCGTGCAAATGTCGATGTCTCAAGACTTATTATAACTGCAAGTGGAGGCGCATTTTATACTAAAAGCATAGACGAGCTAGCCCACGCCACGCCCCAAATGGCGCTAAAGCACCCAAATTGGAGCATGGGTGCAAAAATTACCATAGATAGCGCAAGCATGGCAAATAAGCTTTTTGAGATTATTGAGGCTTTTTGGCTTTTTGGTATTAAAGATATTGATGCGATTATTGAGCCAAGTTCGATAGTGCATGCGCTAGTTGAGTTTACAGACGGTAGCACGACCGCTCATTTAAGCTGCCCGGACATGCGCCTAGCAATCGCTTCTGCGGTGCTTGAAAAATTTGGCACACCTAGCGTGAAACCGCTTGATTTAACAGCGCTTTTGGGAATTAAATTTATGCCTATAGACACTGCAAAATATCCCATATTTTCACTCAAAGACCAGCTTTTAGACACGCCAGATATAGGGGTGGTTATAAATGCGGCAAATGAAGTCTGCGTGTATGAATTTTTAAAGGGTGGGTGCGGATTTTTAGACATTTCGCGAGTGGTGCTAAGCGCAGCGGATAAATTTAAAGACACCAAAATAAGCGCACCTAGTGAGATTTTTGAGATAGATAAAATAGTAAGAGAGTTTGCTTTAAAGGAGCTGTATGCAAAAATATGAAGGGTATAAATTTGATATAAGGCAGAGCCTAATAGGGGTGCAGTTTTTATTTGTCGCTTTTGGTGCGCTGGTGCTTGTACCGATACTTACGGGGCTTGATACGAGTGTAGCGCTTTTTACAGCTGGGCTTGGCACGCTTGCGTTTCAGCTTATTACTAGGAAAAATGTCCCGCCTATTTTTCTAGCTAGCTCGTTTGCGTTTATTGCGCCTATATCTTATGGTGTTGGTAAGTGGGGTATACCTGCTACTATGGGCGGGATAGTCTTTGCTGGGCTTTTGTATGTAGTGCTTAGCTTTATTATACGCGTTAGAGGTGATAAATTTTTACACAAACTTTTGCCACCTGTTGTGGTTGGGCCTGTTATTATGACCATCGGACTTTTGCTTTCGCCAGCTGCTGTAAATATGGCTATGGGAAAGATTGAGGGGGCAAGCTACTCTGGGGGTGATGCGATGATAGTCTCTGGCGCGTCGCTTTTAGTTACTATGGTTGTTATGATGTTTGGGCGTGGCATGCTGCGTCTTGTGCCGATATTTTGTGGAATTTTTGTGGGGTATGTATTTGCTGTGGCTCTTGGTATGGTTGATTTTACGCCTGTGCTGGAGGCTAGCTGGTTTAAAGTGCCAAACTTTAGCGCACCTGTTTTTGAGCTTGATCCCATCCTTTATATGATACCTATAGCCATAGCCCCAGCCATTGAGCATATTGGCGATATGCTGGCTATCTCACACGTAAGTGGCGAGAATTTCTTAAAAAAGCCAGGGCTTAAAAACACCCTTTTGGGTGATGGCGTGGCGACTATTATTGCTGCCTTTTTTGCAGGGCCGCCGAACACCACCTACTCAGAAGTTACAGGTGCGGTTAGTATTACAAAAGCTTACAATCCAGCCATCATGACTTTTGCTGCGATTGCAAGTATTATGCTAGCTTTTGTGGGTAAGCTAGGCGCTATTTTAGCCACTATTCCAGCCCCTGTTGTGGGTGGGATTATGCTTTTACTTTTTGGTATAATTGCAAGTGTTGGGCTTAGCACATTGCTTAAGCATAATGTCGATATGAATGATCCTAGAAATATGATAATAGTCGCACTAATTTTAGTCTCAGCTATAGGCGGTATGGAGCTAAATTTTGGTATCTTTAGTCTCTCTGGTATAGGGCTTGGCGCAGTTGTTGGGATAGTTTTAAATTTAATCCTGCCTCGTACAAAGCATTACGAGGGATTTTAGGTGATTTTTGCCATTGAAAGTAGCTGCGATGATAGCTCAGTCGCACTTATGGATATAGATACCTTAGAGCTTAAATATCATCGTAAAATTTCTCAAGAGGCTGAGCATTCAATTTATGGCGGCGTCGTGCCAGAGCTTGCCAGTAGGCTTCATACCGAGGCTTTGCCTGCATTATTAGAGGGTGTAAAGCCATATTTTAACCAGATTAAGGCAGTTGCAGTTACAAATACCCCAGGGCTTAGCGTAAGCCTTTTGCCAGGGATTAGTATGGCAAAGGCTGTCGCACTTGCGCTAAATGTCCCATTAATCGGCGTTAATCACCTAATAGGGCATATTTATTCGCTATTTTTGCAAAGCCAGATGAGCTTTGGATTTGGCGTGCTTTTAGTAAGTGGCGGACACACTATGGTGCTTGATATTAGCGATAGTGGCGTTATAAGCGTGCTAGCGGCCACCAGTGATGATAGCTTTGGCGAGAGCTTCGACAAGGCAGCAAAAATGCTAGGCTTTGGCTATCCTGGTGGAGTTTTTATCCAAAATTCAGCTCTTAAATGCGAGGATAAGGATAAATTTAAATTTACCGTCCCGCTTTTGCATGATAAGAGGCTTGAGTATAGCTTTTCTGGGCTTAAAAACCAAGTCCGCCTAGCCTGCGAAAGCACGAAAGCCAAAAATGGCACAATCAGCGACCAAGATGCCTCTTGCATTAGCTACGCCTTTGAGCAGGCGGCCTGCGCGCATATAATTGATAAACTAAGCCGAGTTTTTAAGCAAAGGGGTTGGCGGCGATTTGGGGTTGTTGGCGGAGCGAGTGCAAATTTAAATCTAAGAAGCCAAATAAAAACCCTATGCAAAAGCCACGATTGCGAGCTTTTGCTGACTCCGCTTGAGTTTTGTTCTGATAATGCAGCTATGATAGCGCGCGCTGGGATAGATAGCTTTAAAAATGGCAAATTTAGCGATATTTTCTCACTAGATGTAAAGCCGCGAAGCAGCATAGATGGGCTTTATATTTAGCCCCTGTTTTGTATAAATTTATAAATTCTTTTGCCTATTTTTTGCGTTTTTTGCAACCCTGTGGCTTTAATTAAAGATGCGTAAAAAGTCTAATGTAACTAATTCGCACCAGCACATAAGGCATTACTGGCGTTATAGATTATTTTGGAATTTACATGGGCTTAACGTAAAAATTTAAAGCGAAGTCTAGCATTTTTTTGGCTCGCATTGTGCCGCAATGCGCTCTTTATCGTCCAGTTTTGATTCCCCGTCCCTAGACCTAGCGTGTTTGTGCTACTTGTGGACTGCCTAGATGCAAAGTATCGCACCCAATGGGTTGCAAGCGTAGCGAAATAAAAAGCTATGCTAGGCTTGCTTTTTAAATTTACAAATTTACAAAGCAACGGCAACGCTTAAAATAGCCTTAAATTTTTCTAGTAACGCACTTATCAGATTAAATTTATAAAATGCTTAGACGATTTTATCTTTGCTCTTACAAAGCCCAGCTAAAACGCACTCCTTACAAAGCGGCTTAGTCGCTTTGCAGGTGTAGCGTCCAAAAAGCACCATCGCTTGATGAAGCTTTCCAAGCTCTGTTTTAAAAGCAGCTACTAAGTCGACCTCAGTCGCTTCTGGCGTCTTTGCACGGCTTAGCCCTAGGCGGTGTGAGACGCGAAAGACATGCGTATCTACCGCCATCACATTTGCGCCCACAGCCTCAAGCATAACGACGTGAGCGGTCTTTTGCCCCACGCCTGCTAGGCTTTTTAGGCTGGCTTCATCTAGCGGCACGACACCATTAAAATCAGCCACCACAGCCTTTGCCATTTTGATTAAATTTTCTGCCTTATTGTTAAAAAAGCTACACGAGTTTATTAGCATTTTTACGCTGGCAAGATTTGCATTTGCCATAGCAAAGACATCTGGATACTCGCTAAAAAGCGCAGGAGTAATCAAATTTACCCGCTTATCGGTGCATTGAGCGCTTAGCATTACAGCCACAATTAGCTCGTAGTGGTTTTTAAATTTAAGCTCGCTTTTGGCGTCTTTAAATGTATCGATTAAGGTTTGTTTAATGTTTAAAATATCTTTTTTGCTTCTCATGGTGCGGCATTTTACCAAAAATTGTTGAAATTTTGTGTATAATGCCAAGGTTAATTTAAACACAAGGATACATAGTATGAAAAAAATGCTACTAATCTCACTAATAGCAGCCGCTAGCCTAAGCGCTGCAACACTTGCTACAGTAAATGGCAAAAATATCACGGATACTGATTTAAACGAAGTAATCTCAACCCAAGCAGACCCAGCTAGCGTGCCAGCTGATGCTAAAAAACGCGTACTTGAGGATATGGTAAATAAAGAGCTTTTTGTGCTTGACGCAAAGGCGAAGGGAATAGAAAAAGACGTAGATTTTAAAAAACAGCTTGAGAATCTAAAAGAGGGTGTTTTGGTAAATACTTATATGAAAAAGCTATTTGACAGCATAAAAGTAAGCGATTCCGACATAAAAAAAGCCTACGACGAGCACAAAAAAGAATTTATCCAGCCGGCGCAGGTAAAAGCACGCCATATTTTAGTAAAAACTGAAAAAGAAGCAAGCGAGGTAATTTCAAAGCTAAAAGGGCTAAAGGGCGATGCGCTTGTGAATAAATTTAGCGAATTAGCCAAGGAAAAATCAATAGACCCAGGTAGTGGCAAACAGGGTGGCGAGCTAGGATATTTCCCTAAAGATGCCATGGTGCCTGAGTTTGGCAATGCTGCATTTGCTCTAAAAGATGGCGAAATCACGACTAAGCCAGTAAAGACGCAGTTTGGCTATCACGTGATATTAAAAGAGGCTAGCAAAGCGAGCAAAACAGCAAGCCTTGATGAAGTAAAGCCTATGATAGAGCGCAATCTAAAGCTGGAAAAATTCCAAACCCAAGTAAGAGCAAAAGCTGACGAGCTAAAGAAAAAATATAAAGTAGAGTTTAAGTAGGCAAAAATGGGCGTTTTAGACATCGTAAAAGCGGGCGTGCTAAGTGGTGATGAGCTTAGCAAGCTTTATTCGCACGCAAAGGCACAGGGCTTTGCCATACCTGCGGTAAATGTCGTCGGCACTGACTCCATAAACGCCGTGCTAGAAGCGGCAAAGGTGGCAAACTCTCCAGTAATCATTCAATTTAGCAACGGCGGGGCTGGCTTTTACGCTGGCAAGGGTGCTGGCGAGCGTGCTGCGGTGCTGGGGGCCATTAGTGGCGCTAGGCACGTGCATACTCTGGCCGAGGCTTACGGCGTGCCTGTGGTGCTGCATACCGATCACGCCGCACGCAAGCTGCTGCCGTGGATAGATGAGCTAATAAAGGCGAGCGAGGAGCATTTTAAAGCGACTGGTGCGCCGCTTTTTAGCTCGCATATGCTTGATTTAAGCGAGGAGCCACTGGAAGAAAATATCGCCACTTGCGAGGCCTATTTAAGGCGGCTTGCTCCGCTTGGCATTAGCCTTGAGATTGAGCTTGGCGTAACGGGCGGGGAAGAGGACGGCGTGGATAATACAGGCGTGGATAATGCTCTGCTCTACACCCAGCCTGAGGACGTCGCACTTGCTTATGAGCGGTTAAGCGCTATAAGCGACCACTTTAGCATAGCGGCTAGCTTTGGCAACGTCCACGGCGTGTATAAGCCAGGCAACGTGGTGCTTCGTCCAGAAATACTAAAAAACTCACAAGCTTACGTGGCGGATAAATTTAAAACCGCAAGCGAAAAGCCCGTAAATTTCGTCTTTCACGGCGGTAGCGGCAGCGAGCTAGCTGACATAAAAGCGGCCGTAAGCTACGGCGTAGTAAAGATGAATATCGACACAGATACGCAGTGGGCGTTTTGGGACGGCGTGCGTGAGTATGAGGCTAAAAATAGGGCGTATCTGCAAGGCCAAATCGGCAACCCAGAAGGCGATGATAAGCCAAATAAAAAATACTACGACCCACGCAAATGGCTGCGAGCTGGCGAGGAGGCTATGATAGCACGCCTGCAAACTGCCTTTAGCGATTTAAACTGCATTGATAGGAATTAAGCAGGATTTAAATTTTACCCATAGCGTCAGTAGTGGCGCTATGAAAACTTCAAAAACCCCATCTTGTGCCAGTAAAAATGGTGATTTTTTTAAGCCCATTTTTAGTGAGTTTAAATTTAAAGGTGTGCACTTTTATCTGCTTAGAGATGATCTTATAAATGGCGAATTTAATGGCAACAAAGCTCGCAAGCTACACTATCTAATAAACTCTGACCTTTCAGGCATAAAAAGACTCGTATCGCATGGCTCTAGCCAGTCAAATGCGATGTATAGCATAAGTGTGTTTGCTAAAAATAGGGGGTTGGCGTTTTATTACTTTATCTCTCATATGGGTGAGCTTTTACGCAAAAACGCAGTGGGAAATTTATCTCATGCGCTTAAAAATGGCATGAGTTTACATGTCTTACAAAGCGGAGAGGATAGAAAAGCTAGCGCGATAGAGTATGCTAATAAATTTAAAGATGCGCTTTTTATCCCAGAGGGTGTGGCGTGCGAGCTAGCTGAAGCTGGCTTTAGGCTACAAGCAGCCCAGATAGAGGAGTTTTGTGCGGTGCGATGGCTAGAGCCAGCGATATTTTTACCAAGCGGCACTGGTACGTCGGCTGCATATTTAGCAAAGCACACTAGACTTAAAGTCTACACTTGCGCTTGTGTAGGAGATGGGGAGTATTTGCGTGCGCAGATAGTTTCTCTTTTGGGATTTTTACCTGCAAATTTATGCGTGCTAAATCCGCCCAAAAAGTATCATTTTGCAAAGCCGCGCCCAGAGCTTTTTGATGTGTGGCGTGAACTTTTATCGGCTGGAGTTGAGTTTGATTTAATCTATGACCCAGTTGGATTTTTGACAATTTTTTCAAATTTGGATAAATTTTGCGGTGATATTTTATACATTCATCAGGGTGGCTTACTAGGAAATGTAAGTCAAAAAGCACGCTACGAAAGAAAGGAAAAGTTTGAGAATTTTAAACACAAGTGGTACTGATTTTAGCAGGCAGTGGGGCGAGATACTAGGACGTGGCGAAATGGATATGGATAATGTCATACCTGTGGTTAGCGAGCTTTTATTAGAGGTAAAAAGGGCTGGCGATGAGGCACTTATAAAACAGGTGGCGAGATTTGACCGCTGGCAGCCAGATAGCGCAGACGCTTTGGCTATTAGCACCGATGAGATGAGGGTGGCGTTTGAGGCTTTAGATGATGAGCTTAGGAGCGCATTAAAGCTAGCTTATGAACGCATTAAAGATTATCATGAGCGCGCAAAACCAAGTGGCTTTAGCTATGAGGATAGCTACGGCGATGTGCTGGGCGCTAGATATACGCCTGTAGATAGGGCTGGGCTTTATATCCCAGGGGGCAAGGCGGCATATCCGAGTTCGCTTTTGATGAACGCTATTCCTGCCATAGTCGCTGGAGTGGGCGAGATAGTCGTGTGTACACCTGCTGTGGGTGGGGAGGTAAATGCGCTACTGCTTGCTGCTATGCACCTATGCGGCGTGAAAAAAGCCTACAAACTAGGCGGTGCAAGTGCAGTGGCCGCTATGGCGTACGGGACACAGAAAGTGCCTAGGGTCGATGTTATCACAGGGCCTGGCAATATCTACGTTGCGACGGCTAAAAAGCTGGTTTATGGGCTAGTAAATATCGATATGATAGCAGGGCCTAGCGAGATAGGCATAATAGCCGATGATAGCGCAAACGCCCGTCATATCGCGGCTGATTTACTTAGTCAAGCAGAGCATGATGAGCTTGCTAGTAGTTTTTTAATTACACCTAGTAAGGATTTGGCTTTGGCTGTGAGTGAACAGGTGGATGCACTTTTAGATACTCTTTCACGCAAAGAGATAGCTAGCAAAAGCATAAATGAACGTGGCGCTATTTTGGTTGCTCGTGATTTAAAAGAGTGTGTTAGGCTTGCAAATGAGCTTGCTGTAGAGCATTTAGAGCTTGCTGTAAGAGAGCCTGAGACGCTAATAGGTGATATACGCCATGCTGGGGCTATTTTTATGGGGCATTTTACGCCAGAGGCTATGGGAGATTATCTAGCTGGGCCAAATCACACCCTGCCAACAGGTGGCACGGCACGCTTTTACTCACCGCTTAGCGTAGAGAATTTCATGAAAAAAAGTTCAATAATAAGCCTTGGTAGGGCTGGATTTGAGGCTTTGGCTCCAGCTTGTGTGGCTTTGGCTGATGCTGAGGGGTTAGGGGCTCATGCACTTTCAGTCTCTATAAGACTTGAAAAATAAGCAAAATTGTACTATAATGCAATAAATTTAAAGGAGGACAGTGTGAAAATAAATCAACATAATAGCGTCCAACACAATATAAATCAAGCTCAGTCAAATCATTCAAAGGCTCTACAGAATATTTCGGTTCAGCGTGCTTTAAGCGGAGTGGATAGCGCAAATCTAGCCATAGCTGATAGTCTAAGCATGCAAGCTAGCACCATGGAGCAGGGTATAGCAAATGCAAATGATGCGATAGGAATGCTGCAAATCGCTGATAGTACACTAAGTAATATAAACAATAGCGCTATACGCATGAATGAGCTTAGCACAAGGGCTAACAGTGCTGTATTAAGTGATAGAGAGCGCAATATGATACGCAGTGAGATGAATGCTTTAAAAGATAGCATGAAAGATAGCCTTGATAATGCGAGCTTTAATGGTAGAAATGTATTTGGCGGAGAAATGAAATTTCAGACTGGAAGCTCTGAGGTGGGTATAAATTTAAATCGTCCGAATGTGGATTCTATCGATGTAAACAGCCAAGAAAGTATTAATAATTTTATCCAAAGTACAAACGATGCACGTGCAAATATCGGTGCCACACAAAATAGGCTACTATCAAATATAAATAATAGCCTAACGCAAAATGTCGCCCTTAGAAGCAGTGAAAGCCAACTACAAAATAATGATATAGCTAAAAATATAGACGATGAGAGAAATGCTCAATTACAAATAAATGCATCTATTCTAGCTCAGGCTCATAATACTGCAAATTTAAGAACTCAAATGGATAGATTGCTTGCTTAGTCTATTTTGAATTTTAAGCCACTTTTTAAGTGGCTTAAAAGTTATCTGCTTACAATACTGCTTGTATTTTCATATCTTTCATCTTCGCTAACGCATCCAGCAAATAAAAACGCAAAAATAGCCAAAGAAACAGCATAAAGACTGATTTTCATTATATCTCCTTTTTAATGATGTGACACAATTATGCCTTTTTATTTTAAATAAAATTAAAATTTATTATCAAAATAAAAAATATTTTATTAAAATGCCTATTATTTTATTTGTCTTACCATATTTACCTTGCGTTTTTTTTTTTTTGTAAAATATTTATCTATGCATTAAATTTAAGGAGTAACATATGAGTGTAAATATAACAGCACTCGGATTGGCAAATGTGGCTGTTTTCAAGCCTATTATAGAAAGAGCTGGAAAACTTAATGAGGCAAGAGCTGAAGCTTCTACATTATTTGATACAGTGATATCTGATAAGAATGCAGAAGATGGAGAGCTATATTTATTTAGTGGCTTTATTAATTTTGATGAAGTTAAAGGTAAAACAGAAAAAGAAGCAATTAATATGTACCCAAAAGAATCAGCATTTGCTTATTCTATAGACCTTGCTTATGAAATGTTAGCAGGTCCAAATTCTAATAAAACTTCAAAAGAGCTATATGCTTTAATAGAAGAAGAAACAGGTATACATATAACAGTGCCGACGCTACCAGAATTTTATAAAGAAATAAATGTTGCAAACTTTATATATAAAACAGCTACAGGAGAGCTTCCTAATAAAGAAGTTGTAGAAGGTTATGCTAATAAATTTGGTATAAATGGTGATAGTCAATACAGTGATTTTATTGAAAGTGATAACTTGGATAGAATTTTTGAAATGATAAACTCTGCTCCTGAAGCAGGTAGTTCAACCACCACCCTCCCAGAACTACCAACACAAGAATTTACTCCATTAGATCAAACAGATGTATCAAAGTTATATGTAGGCATATTTGGTAGAGCAAGTGAAGGAAGTGGCAATAAAGGATGGATAACATTCTCATCTGCTAATAAAGCAGATATGGCAAAAGTAGCTGATACTATGTTAGAAACTGATGCAGCTAGAACATACTTTGGAAATACACTAAATGATAACTTTGAGATGATTAAGTTTTTCTATGAGAATGTATTTAATAAAACCTACTCAGATGCTTCAAAAGGTATGGAACTTGACAAAGATGGTATAGATGCTTGGGTTAATGAATTAAATAATGGAAAAAGCAAAGGTCATGTAATATCTGAGATATTAAAGACTGCTAGTTTGCCAGAACTAGCTCATCTAGATGCAGCTAAGTTATTTAATAATAAAGTGGTCCTTTCAAATAAAATAGCTGATAGTGTTGAAAGTGCTGATGTAAATAACCTTACTCCATTTGTAAATATTCTAAAGAGTGTACAGCCAGATACAAATGCAAGTGATATAAGTCAATTAATTAGTAATATGGGGTTAGTAGAAATAGTCAATGATAACACAGCTGATAAATATACTATAGATAGTGATGGCATAATGGTAATAGACAAAGATGCTACTGGTATTATAGATATTGACTTTATACCTAAGGGGATAAGGGTTGAAGGCGTTAGCATTAAAAACCTTAAATTATCTAAGCAGATACAAGATAGAGCTTCTATGCATCTTAATGAAAGAGATTATAATTCATCCCTAAGTGAGTTACAAGATAAAGCATTAGAATCATTAAAGCCTATAGGAGACACAGTAGAAAATTTAAAAAATATCAATTATTTTGTAATCAGCCTTGGTTCAAGACCAGATAGCTTAGCCATAG
The DNA here is from genome assembly GCF_019702925.1 of Campylobacter sp. 19-13652. NCBI lineage: Bacteria > Pseudomonadati > Campylobacterota > Epsilonproteobacteria > Campylobacterales > Campylobacteraceae > Campylobacter > Campylobacter sp. 19-13652. The sequence continues at coordinate 920,419 of NZ_AP024713.1, forward strand.
AGAAAGATAATAATGATATGATGGTAACTCCAGCTTATAAAGCATTGCCTGTTTTATATATAGAAAAAGATGGTGTAGTTGATAGTCAAAAAGTTGGCTTTACTGATGGAGATGTGGCTGTAAAAATTCACAAACAGATTATTGCAAATCCAAATGTAGTCGGAGAAAAAATACACATGGATTATGTTGATGATGATCCTGAATTTGGGTTATCTGGCTTTATGGCTCCTACTATGAAAGATCATATACAAACACTAATATCTGTGTTTGAAAACTCTAATAAGGGCTATATAGATTTAACAAGTCTTGTGGAGGCATAATAAAAATTTAAGCACAGTAAGGATTTTATTAAATCCTTACTGTATTTTAATATTTTTATAGATATTTTATCAATATCTCCTAACAAATTCCGCTATTCGTGTTATTCCTGTTTCTATGCTATTCATATCAGTAGCAAAGCTCATTCTAAAATATCCATCCATTCCAAAGCCAACCCCTGGTACAGTTGCGACTTGCGCTTTTTCTAGCATTGCATCGCAGAATTTCATACTATCAGGCTCTATGTTCTTGCAATTTACAAACAGATAAAATGCTCCAGCAGGACTAGAAACGCTTAAGCCATCAATCTTGTTTATTAGCTCTACTGCGCGGTTTCTACTCATGAATACGCATGCTCCTGTTAGTATTTCACTTATCGCCTAAAGATTAATTTTTGGCTATATCTTCTTTTTAGTTGCGTTATACTATCAATTTTCAAAAATAATTAAATTTAAGCAATTTGTTTTTTTTTTTTTTTGTAAAATGCGCTTGACATTTTTAATTATAAAGGAGTTATTATGAATATAAACTATGACACACTTGCTGATATTGGAATATGGGCAGTAAGGAGAGATTCTGGTGATTATGTATCAGATATTAGCAGAAGTGATTTCCTAAGAATAGGAGATATAATTGCGGGCAAAAAATTTAGTGCTTCACTTAAAGAAATGTTTGAAGCCACAAAAGAAGCTGGAGTAATTGTTTTTGCTTCAGAATTGTTAAAAAATTCAATACTAGAATCTCTTAGTCCAGAACAAATAAGAACAGAATTATCAAATGCTACTGGTATAAATTTAAATGAACAAATAAAAAGTGGACAAAGTAAAGCAAACTACGCCGCAAAGCTAGCCTATAAAGCAATTACTGGAGAAGAGTTAACAAGAGATATTATTGATAACGCATTAAGTAAATATCCAAAAATTGTAAGCAATGGCTTCTTTCAAGATTATTTATCATTACCAGATAATTTAAAAGAGCTATATTATGCCACCACCCTCCCAGAACTACCAACACAAGAATTTACTCCATTAGATCAAACAGATGTATCAAAGTTATATGTAGGCATATTTGGTAGAGCAAGTGAAGGAAGTGGCAATAAAGGATGGATAACATTCTCATCTGCTAATAAAGCAGATATGGCAAAAGTAGCTGATACTATGTTAGAAACTGATGCAGCTAGAACATACTTTGGAAATACACTAAATGATAACTTTGAGATGATTAAGTTTTTCTATGAGAATGTATTTAATAAAACCTACTCAGATGCTTCAAAAGGTATGGAACTTGACAAAGATGGTATAGATGCTTGGGTTAATGAATTAAATAATGGAAAAAGCAAAGGTCATGTAATATCTGAGATATTAAAGACTGCTAGTTTGCCAGAACTAGCTCATCTAGATGCAGCTAAGTTATTTAATAATAAAGTGGTCCTTTCAAATAAAATAGCTGATAGTGTTGAAAGTGCTGATGTAAATAACCTTACTCCATTTGTAAATATTCTAAAGAGTGTACAGCCAGATACAAATGCAAGTGATATAAGTCAATTAATTAGTAATATGGGGTTAGTAGAAACTAATATTACTCAAACTGGTAGTTGGAGCATAGACGGTGATACACTAAATATATCTGAATCATTTGCTGGAGTAATTGAAGTAGATAAATTTCCAAAGCATATTGTAATAGGTGGGAAGGATATAACTGAAGATATAAATATCAATACCAATGAAGAGATTGTAAAAACTATTAATTATTATATTCCTAAAATTATAAAATTAGAGAGAGATAGTATTAGCGAATTGGAAGGCATGGCGAGCTTTTTAGATCAGCTAAGCGATGAAGAGAGCAGGGAATATGAAAAGAAATTTACAATAGATGGTTATTATAAAGTACTTGATATATTTAAAGAAAATAATACGGCAAACTTTAATAGCTCTAAGATAAATAAACTTGCTTTTGCTGGAAGTGCTACTGATGATTTTGGTAAATTTGCGCTTTATATAGAAAGAGATGGATATGTAAGCGATGGTGGTTATGGCTACTCAGAAACTGGGGATATTTTAATAGAGAGAAAACATATGGCAGTTTTTGAAACAGAACAAGATCAAGATTGGTTTATAGAAACCCTTGAAGCAGTTTATAAAACCAATAATGTTAAAGAGCAATATAATATGATTTTGGACGCTTTTAATTTTGGTGCTTAATAAATTTTTTTGGTGTATCAAAAGAATACACCAAAAATTAAATCAGTACCCCCTAACAAATTCCGCTATTCGTGCTATTCCTGTTTCTATGCTATTCATATCAGTAGCAAAGCTCATTCTAAAATATCCATCCATTCCAAAGCCAACCCCTGGTACAGTTGCGACTTGTGCTTTTTCTAGCATTGCATCGCAGAATTTCATACTATCAGGCTCTATGTCCTTACAATTTACAAACAGATAAAATGCTCCAGCAGGACTAGAAACGCTTAAGCCATCAATCTTGTTTATTAGCTCTACTGCGCGGTTTCTGCGCTTTAAAAACTCAGCCTTCATCATCGCAATGTCAGCGTCTGCTTCGCCTAAAAGCACTGGTACAGCCCCAGCTTGTACAAGTGAGCTTATGTTACTAGTGCTTTGGCTTTGTAGCCTTTTTATTGCCTTTGCTAGGCTTTCATCTGGGATTGCCATATAGCCAAAGCGCCAGCCAGGCATAGCTCCGCACTTGCTTAAGCCATTTATAGTAACTGTTCTAGCATACATATCATCGCTTATGCTAGCTGCACTTACAAACTCTCCATCAAAAACTAGCTTTTCATACATTTCATCGCTACTTATGATTATGTCTGTTCCTTTTAGCACTTCGGCTATCGCCTCTAGTTCAGCTTTTGTGTATACGGCGCCAGTTGGGTTTGTTGGGTGGTTTAGGCTTAGAATTTTTGTGCGCGGAGTTATCGCTTTTTCGATCTGTTCGGCTGTGATTTTAAAGCCACTTTTGTCGTCTGCTTCGACAAATACACTCACGCCACCACTATATTTTACCATTTCTGGATAGCTCACCCAGTAAGGTGAGGGGATTATAACCTCATCGCCTGGATTAAGCACTGCTTGAAAGAGGTTAAAAAGCGCATGCTTTGCACCTACTGTCGTGATGATTTGACTTGTGGCGTATTTAAGATTATTGTCTCGTTCTAGCTTTGTAGCGACAGCTTTTAAAACCTCATTTGTGCCTGGTACTGGGGTATATTTGGCGCAGCCTTTATTCATTGCGGCCATAACGGCGTCTTTGACTATTTGCGGGGTGTCAAAATCAGGCTCGCCTGCACTAAAGCTAATGACGTCAACTCCAGCCTCTCTTAGCTGTTTTGCTTTGGCTGTTATGGCTATGGTTAGGCTCTCGCTTAGGGTGCTTATCCTTTGGCTGATTTGCATTTGTGTCCTTTAGTTGGATTTTTATTATTTTATCAAATTTTAGGCTAAATTTATAATAAATTTAGCCATTGTTTATATTTTAGTCGCTTTACTGTATCGTTTTTAAATAACTGTTGTCGTTTAAGAATAGATAAAGCTCGCCTAGAATTTGCTTTTTTTGCGTCTCGTTTATTAGCGTGCTTTTTTCCAGTCTTTCGTTTAGAGTGTCTTGGATTTCATAGATATCATAGTCTAAATCCTCCATTATATCCAGTATAGACTGGCTTTCTAGTAGGTGAGCTATCTCGTAGCCACTTTCTGTGATTTCTATGGTAGCTTCGGTTGGGTGAGTGAATAGATTGTGTTTCATTCCAAGCACCTCCTGATACGCCCCCACTAGGAAAAATCCCAAAAAGTACTCTTCCTTTTCCAAATCCACATCGTGTAAAAATAGCGGATTTGTGTCCGCATTATAGGCTATTTCTCCGTCGCTATCGCAGGTAATATCCCACAGGCTGGCTGCTAGAGTAGCTGGTTCGTTTAGTTTATCAAGTGGCATTATAGGAAAGTTCTGCTTTAGCCCCCAAAAATCTGGCAGGCTTTGAAACATAGAAAAATTTATCAAATACCGCTCTTGTACCTGTTTTTGAATTTTAAGTAGCTCATACGAGTTCGCTTTGCTACCTAGCATCGCAAGTGCCTTTTTGCCCACTAGATAGACTAGTACTTCGGCGTTTGAGCGGTCTTGCAAGTCCACATAGCCTAGGTCAAAAAGCGTTAGCACGCTCTCAAGATGATGAAGTGCGTCGTGCAGATACTCCATTGCATTGCTTGGTTTTATGTTTGCATGCAGGTCTACAAGCTCTGTGATAAGCTGTGGGTTTTTTTTCTTTAAATTTAGCTTGTCCTCGCTATACTCTTGGCTAAAAAGCTCGAGCACGGGCGCTATTAGCACAGCGTGGCTTGCGCTTACGAAGCGTCCGCTTTCGATGAAAATATCTGGTTCTGGCTCAGATTTTTGCGTGGCTATGGTTTTAAGCAGATATACGACGTCGTTTGCGTACTCGTTTAGGGTGTAGTTTCGGTTTACGACCTCTTTAAACTGACTATACTCTATCGCAAGTCCGCCTCCAAGATTTATCGCTTTTAAATTTACCGCGCCCATTTTTCTTAGCTCTGCGTAGATGTTACCAGCTTCGACCAAGGCCTTTTTAAGTGGCTGGATTTCGGTGATTTGGCTGCCGATGTGAAAGTGTATCATCGTAAATTGCTCGATTAAGCCAGCTTTTTTAAGCAAATTTATCGCTTCAATTAGCTCTGTGGCGGTTAGCCCAAATTTAGAGTGTATGCCGCCGCTTTTTGCCCAGATGCCGCTACCTGCGCTGTGTAGGCGTATGCGTAGGCCGATATTTGGCTTTGGTGCAAAGCGTTCCTTTGCCGTGCTAATAATCGCTTCAAGCTCGCCAAGTCCCTCTATAGTAAGCGTGATATTATGCCCCATTTCAGCAGCGATAAAGCCTATGTTGATTAGCTCCTTGTCTTTAAAGCCATTTACCGTTATGGGTGCGCCGTCGTTATTGTGCGCCATTGCTAGCAGTAGCTCAGCCTTACTGCCAGCTTCTAGCCCGTAGTTGTAGGGCTTGCCTAGGCGGACAATGTTTTTGACAAAGCCTGGATATTGATTTACCTTTAGCGGATAGACGGCGTTAAATTTACCCTCGTAGCCAAACTCCTTTTTTGCCTTGTTAAAGCTGGTATAAATTTGAGATATTTGCTTTTTTATTAGGTGCGGAAAACGCAGTAGTAGCGGACCTCTATAGCCTTGATTTCTTATGTCTTTTACTATGTCAATTATCGCTGGTGTGCTGTCGCTATTTATGCAGATTTTACCGCTTTCTATCTTGAAATTTCCATCGCCCCATATACTAAGTCCATAATCATTCATCGCAAAACTCCTGTACTAAAGTATCAAATTTAATCCGTCGCTCATCGCCATTTATTAGATTTTTTACCCAAGCCTGTTCGCTTCTAGCTTCATCCTCGCCTATGATTAGAGCGTATTTAAAGCCGCCATTATTTGCAGCTTGTAGGTGCTTTGCTAGCTTGCGTGGCTCGTAGCAAGATACAGCCTTTACACTTTTTCGTAGGCGGTTTGCAAGGCTAAATGCAAGAGGGATAAATTCATCATCAAGCGAGCCTACATACACACCATTTGGCATTGTAGATGTTTCTTGCTTTAGCGCCATTATTGCCATAAGGCGTTCTATACCCATGGCAAAGCCCACGCCATAACTAGCCCTGCCGCCTAGGTACTCCACAAGTCTATCGTAGCGTCCTCCGCCAGTTACCGCACTTTGGGCGCCTATCTCATCGCTTACAAACTCAAACGCCGTCTTGCAGTAATAATCAAGCCCTCGTACAAGCCTCGCGTCTAGCTCATACTCCACGCCATTTTGGCGCAAAATATCCTGCAAAAGCGCAAAATCAGTGCGCGCCTCATCACCTAGGCTGTCTGTGATAAGCGGTGCATTTGCGTAGATTATCTGGCAGCTTTCGTTTTTGCAATCAAGCACGCGGATGGGATTAGTCTGCTTGCGGCGCTTGCAGTCCTCGCAGATATGCGCGTCGTTTGCGTCTAAAAAGCTAATTAGCCTTTTTTTATACTCTGCCATGTCGCTGGCTGTGCCTAGGGAGTTTAGCTTTAGAGTAGTTTTTATTTCAAGGCTTTTTAGAATTTCATAAGCCATTGTGATGATGTTTGCGTCCTCGTATACGCTACCCTCGCCAAAACATTCCACGCCAAACTGATGAAACTCTCTAAGTCGCCCTTTTTGCGGGCGTTCGTATCGAAACATGCTCCCAGCATAGCACCATCGATGTACGCCGCCAGCACGGTCTAGCTTTGCCTCTATAAATGCGCGCACGACCCCAGCCGTACCCTCAGGGCGCAAGCATACGTCATTTCCGCCTTTATCCTCAAACTGATACATCTCTTTGCCCACTATATCGCTACTCTCGCCCACGCTTCGGCGAAATAGCGAAGTTGCCTCAAGGTGCGGAGTATGGATACTTTCATAGCCATATTTGGCTGCGATTTTGGTGCAGGTTTTGATTACTTTTTCATAAAGTATGCTAGTGGGTGGCAGTAAATCTTTCATGCCTCTAAGTGCTGTTATCATAGCTTTTCCTTTATAAATTTAATTATTTTTTTATTTATGCTTTCCGCTGGTTCGCTTGCGTCTATTGTTATATAGGGTAGGGCGAGCGCTTGTGTGGCTAGGAGCATGTTTTTTTGAATTTGCATTAGATATTCTAGCCCTCTGCTTTCTATTGCGTCTATGCACCCTCTATTTGCCAGCCTAGTGGCTAAAAGCTCTTTATTGGCAAGCAAAAGCACCACAATATCAGGTAGATTATCACCTAAGGCTAGGCGATTTAGCTCGATTAGTTTTTCAAGGCTTAGTTTATTCATCGCATATGCTATGCCTGAGATTAGTCCTCTATCGCTTAAGATTAGCTTGTCTTTATGCGCAGATAAAATTTCCTTTGCATGCTGAGCTCGATCAGCTAAAAACAAAAACATCTCAGCCGTACTATCAAGCCTAAACTCTCCTCCTAAAAGCATATCCCTAAGCCGCTCTCCTAAAGCCGTTGCGCCTGGTTCTTTTGTGATTATGACGTCTTTAAATTTATTAGCGCTTAGAGATATTTGTGTGCTTTTGCCTACGCCGTCAATACCCTCAAAAAGCACTATCATGCCTGCACCTCTTGCGTGCTAAGTAGTGGCAAAATCGCTTCTGGGACTAGTTTGCTAGCATCGCCTTGGTGGGTGATTATGTTTCTTACTATGGTGCTTGAGATGAAGGCGTTTTTTAAATTTGGCATGAGGTAAATCGTCTCTAGCTCATCCCAAAGGCTTGCATTTGTGTAGCCAATCTGTAGCTCATACTCAAAATCACTTACCGCTCTAAGCCCTCGCACACAGACATTTATGCCAGCTTCTTTTGCAAAATCTACGAGTAAATTTTCAAAGCCAACTACCCTAACACCCTTTAAATGTGCGCATGCAAGCTTAGCCATTTCTATACGCTTATTTAGGCTGTAAAGCGGCTTTTTGCCAGCACTTACTGCCACGGCTACGACCACTTTTCCAAAGAGATTGACCGCTCTTTCAATTATATCCATATGACCGTTTGTAATAGGATCAAAAGTCCCAGGATAGATGCACTCTTTCATTTAATTTTCCTCTTGCCATCTTTTATAAATTTGATTTTTTACCCCAGCTAGATCAAGCCACCGCCCAGCGATAAAGTCCGCATTAGGGCTTTTGCTGTATGTTTGCGCAAGTGGCGGTGCGATTATGGCGCCTAACTCACTAAGGGTGCAAAGCTGGCGTAATAAAAGCGTAGACAGCGGCATTTCGCGCACTCCTAGTACTAGCGGCTTTCGCTCTTTTAGAGCTACTGCGGCTGTGCGAGTTATTAGCGTATCGCTAAAGCCAGCGTAAATTTTTGCAATCGTATTTGCTGAAGCTGGCGCAATGATAAAAGCATCCGTGCCGTAGCTTCCACTGCTTACAGCAGCCGCTAGATCTCGCTCATCATGGATGATTGCACCATTTTGCTCTAAAATCTCGATAGCTTCATTTAAGCTTGAGGTGTTTAATAAATTTAAAGCATTTTTTTCATTTTCTATTACAGATTTTGCGCCGCTGCTTATACAAACGTGTGTTTTTGCCTTGCATTTTAGGGCACAAAATGCCGTATAAAGCCCAAAAATCGCACCGCTAGCACCAGTTATACCTATAAAAATTTTCACTGCAATATAGCCTTTTTGGCTGAGATTATGCTCGCTTTAAAAATTTTATGCTCTTTGTTTTCTACTTTTATTATATCGCCCAAATTTCCGCCCTCAAGTGCACGTACTGGTATACTAAGACTCACACCATCCTCTGTAATAAGCCCCTCAAGAGTGCTTCCTTTTTTTACAAGGCTTGAGTTTGTGATAAATTGATAGTTTAGTATCTCAGATGGTTTGATTGCGCGCTTTGCTATGATTTTTGAGTTTGGAAAGTGCGTGAGAGTGCCTGGTTTAAATTTATCAAAATCAATTCTCGTGCTTTTTGTTTGAAGTGGGTTTATGAGGCTTTTTGATGCTATGGGCGCAGTGGCTATAAGGGCTGGCATGGTTGCTTTAAAAGCGTAAGAAAAGCCTATAATCTTTTGTTCTGCACTATCATTTTGCAATATCGCTCTAAAGCCACCTGTGCTAAGTTTTGCCTGATTTAGCAGGATTTGTGCTAGATGGTAGCTAGAAAAGTCTTTTGGCAGTTTTGTGGCTGGAGAGATTGTGATATTTGTGATGTCGATGCCGTCAAATCGCAGGCTAAGCTCATAAAGTAGTGAGGCTTGAATTTGATCGAATAAGCCGCAGTTTTTTATAAATGAGATATGTGAAAATCCGTTTGGCGTAAAGCTTTTAAAGTGTGATTTTAGTATGGAATTTAGCTCACTTGATTTTATTTTAGCTGCTTTATTTGCACCTAGATTTAATATCTCCTCGTCCTCGCCAAAAAAGCCTAAGGTAGATAAGGTTATACTACTGTCTAAAATGCAATAAACTGGTTTAATTCTAACTTTATCATCTGCATTTAGGAATGTGAAAAAAAATATTGAAATTAAAAAAGTAAGAATGGAGCGGGAAACGAGATTCGAACTCGCGACCCCAACCTTGGCAAGGTTGTGCTCTACCCCTGAGCTATTCCCGCAATTGTCAAATTGAAGTCGGCATTTTAGCAATTTTTGCTCCATTTGTCAAGAGATTTTATAAATTTTTTTTACAGACCCTGCTAAAATTTCGTTTTCATCGTAGTCTGTAAAGATTATAGCATTTGAGTTTGCAAGAGGGGTTATGCTCCCTGAGCTATATTTTCCGCCATTTAATGGAATAAATTCTCCATTTTTTACATTGCCAAGTATGGTATTTGTGCGACCGCTATTAAATTTTAAGCTCTCTCTTACTACTGCCATTTGCGTATTTTGTGGTGCAAAAAGTGGTAAAATGAGCGCAAATGCTGTAATAAACGCAGCCATAGGATTGCCTGGTAGTATAAAAACCAGCCTTTTTTCATCTTGCTTAAAGTACGCTTTTACAGGCTTTCCAGGGCGTATTTTTACGTGGCTAAATATCTCTTTAAATTTAAGCTCACCCAAAGCTTTTGCCATAAAATCAGCCTCTCCAGCACTCGCACCGCCGCTTATAATAAGCACATCAATTTTAGCTTCAAGCGCTCTTTTTACGGCATTTATATCATCTTTTATAATGCCTAGATAGCTGCTTTTTACTCCAGCGCTAGCTAGTAAGGCAGCTACGCCGGCACTGTTTGCATTATAAATTTCCTCATCGTCTGCGCTTTGCCATGGCTCTTTTAGCTCATTTCCGCTTGAATATATGCCTACACTTGGGGCTTTTTTGACTAGGACGCGTGAGATGCCCTGAGCGGCTAATAGCATTATTTGCGCTGGATTAAGTCTAGTGCCAGAGTTTAAAATTTTATCATTTTTTACTATTTCTTCGGCTTTTTTTCTATATCCGTCGTTTGGTTTTGGGATTTTTGCAGCTAGGACGTATTCGCCTATTTGGGCATTTTGGATGGAGTTTTCTTTATCTTTTATAATCGCATCTTCAAATTTTAACACACAATCAGCACCCACTGGCATTTTTGCACCAGTCATTATTTTGATACACTCGCCGTCATTTATGCGTGTTTGCCTTCGCTCTCCAGCGTAGATTACGTCCACTACTCTTACTGTACCTTTTTCTAAGTCGGCTCTTTTTGCCGCATAGCCATCAAGAGCTGAGTTATCAAAGCTAGGAGCATTTTTGTTAGCTATTATATCCTCTGCCAGCTCTTTATTTAGGGCGTTTTCTATCGGAACTATTTCGCTTTTTAAATTTAGACTTATGCTTTTTAGGGCTATTAGCGCGTCATCTAGCTTCACTCTGATAGCCTTTTTATGCTAGCTCCTAGCGATGTTAATTTACCCACTATGTCCTCATAGCCTCTATCTAGATGATAAATTCTATGCACTCTACTTGTGCCATTTGCTACAAGGGCTGCTAAAATTAAAGCAGAGCTAGCCCTAAGATCAGTAGCCATCACGTCTGCTCCAGCCAGCTCCTTGCCTCCATACACGCTAGCTATGTGTCCGTTAAGCCTTATATCAGCACCCATGCGAGCTAGCTCGCCCACGTGCATAAAGCGGTTTTCAAACAGTCGCTCATCTATCACGCTTACGCCATTTGCCACGAGGCAAAGAGCCATAAACTGCGCTTGCACGTCAGTGGCAAAGCCTGGATATTCAGTTGTGATAATCTCACATGGCTTTATCTCTTTGGCGGGAAAAATCGTTACGCTATCTTGCGCGATTTTAGTACTAAAGCCCATTTGCTCTAGCTTATCAAGTGTGGCTATTATATGCTCTGGTGTGCAGTTTGTTATTGTTATTTCGCTATTTGTAATAGCTCCAGCACATAGGTATGTACCTGCTTCTATGCGATCTGGTATTACACTTATTTCTTTTAGGTTTAAAAGCTCACCCTTGTTGCCTTTTACTATTATTTTATCAGTACCTATGCCTTCAATCTCTACTCCAGCTAGAGCTAAAACTTCACAGAGCTGAACTACTTCTGGCTCTTTTGCAACGTTTATAATTTCGCTTGTACCATGGGCTAGTGCGGCTGCCATTATGATATTTTCGCTACCTGTTACTGTAATTTTGTCAAAGACTATCCTAGCACCCTGTAGCCCATTTGGCGCTGTGGCTACCACATAGCCATCTTTTATCTGTATCTGCGCTCCCATTTTTTCAAGGGCTAGAAGGTGTAAATCTATAGGACGCTGTCCTATGGCACATCCTCCAGGCAGACTTACTTCACAGTGCCCAAAACGTGCCAAAAGTGGACCTAGCGTGAGTATAGAGGCACGCATTTTCCGTACTATATCATAGGTTGCTTTTGTTGAGTTTACAGTGCTTGTATTGATAGTTAGGCTATTTTTATCTAGTTTTTTGCAAGATGCACCTAGGTTTTGCAGTAGCTTACAAAGTGTGGCAATATCGGCTACGTCTGGGACGTTTTTTAGCGTAACTGGTGTGCGTGAGAGCAGGGTGGCGGCTATTAGTGGTAGGGCTGAGTTTTTGGCTCCGCTAATGCTTACGCTACCGCTTAGACGCGCTCCACCTTCAATCTCGAGATAGTCCATTTTGACACCTTTTTAAAAATTTAACTGCTAATTATATAAAAAGATAAGTAAAACAAAGCTTTTTATGGTCTAAAAATTTGTTTTTTAAATTTATCAAAGCTTTAAATTTAAAATAAGATAGAGTGTTGTAAAAATCAGCTTGGGGCAAGATGCCCCAGCTTTTAATATGTTACGCAGTATGCGATTTGTGAGCCGTGTACGCCGATGATTGTTTGAAGTTCGATGTCGGCTGTACGAGATGGCCCTGTGATAAATATCGTATTTGTCGGCAAGCGTCCGCCGTTTTGTGCTTTTAGATTATGCAAGGCTTCGCTTAGGCTGTTTACGATATTTTCTTTTTTGACTAGCATTATGCAGATTTTTGGGCTTAGGCTCATTAGCCTTGGCTGATCTGGAGAGCTAGCTACGCAACAAGTACCATGGCTTGCAACTGCATATTTTGTCTGGACTATTGAGACGTCAAAAGTGAAAATGTCTTTTTTAAATTCCTCAATAGGCTTGTCGAATTTAAACTTTTTCTCGATATTTAGCGCACTTGCGTCAAATGGTAACTGCTCATTTGAGTAAATTAGGTGCTTTGCGCCTTCTTTGGCTAAGATAGCGTTTATATCATCTACTAGCTTATCTTCGCTACTTTCTACTAAAATCGAGCGATTCTCGACTATGCGAGTTGTAAATTCTTTATACAAATCGTGGCTTGGATCCTCTTTTATGTACTTAACAGGGTCAGCAGTAGGGACTTCATCAATCATCTGCATACTATGCTTTCCAGCCCGTATGCGCTGTAAAATTTGTTCTTTACTCATAAATCACCCCTTCCATTTTTGAAACTGCATCATAAGTATTAAAGTTAAACGGCGGTAAATCTTTATACTCAAACCATAGTTTAAGCACTGGGATATTTTTGCCTTGGCTTTGAATTAGGCTGTTAAATAGTCTTGCGCTAGTCATAGCTGTGCGCCACATCCATCCATTTGTAGCTACCATAGTAAAGCCTTTAAAGCCAAGTCTTTCTATCTCGCTATGCTCTATTTTATCGGCTCCATAAGGAGGATTTGTACCGTCGCCTACTTTATCGCGGCGTAGTTTGCGGATTAGATCAGCTAGTGGGATCTCGACTGGACATACCTCAGAACAGCGTCCGCAAAGCGAACAAAGCGTAACAACGTCACCATTTACGTCCATACCAAAGATTTGTGGGCTGATGACCTCGCCGATAGGCCCTGGGTAGACTGACTGATAGCTGTGTCCTGAAATTTTATCATACACAGGGCAGAAATTCATACACGCCCCACAGCGGATACAGCGAAGTGCCTCGTAATAATCCTCGTGCGCTAGCATATTTGTGCGGTGATTGTCAAATAATATTATGTGGCACTCAGTTGGGCCGTCTAGCTCACCCTCGCGGCGTGGGCCAGCGATAATGTTATTATAGTTTGCGATAAACTGACCTGTGGCTGATGGAGTTAAAAGTCCTACAAGAGTAGAGGCGTCTTCAACGGTATCTACTATCTTTTCTATGCCGCATATGCTTACAAGTGTATCAGGCATTGTAGTACTCATCCTGCCGTTGCCCTCATTTTCAACTAGCCAAATGGCACCTTCTTCGGCTATAGCAAAGTTTGCGCCACAAATACCCATAGAGCCTGTTTTAAAATGCTCTCTCATGTAATCACGTGCGATCGCATTTAGCTTTTCTGGCTCATTTTCAAGCGGAGCGCCTAGCTTGTTGTGGAATATTTCGCCCACTTGATAGCGGTTTTTATGGATAGCTGGCACGACGATATGTACTGGCTTTTCATCAACTAGCTGGATTATTACCTCGCCTAGGTCAGTCTCAAGAGCCTTTAGACCTTTGTGCTCTAAGTAATGATTTAGCCCAACTTCCTCAGATGCCATTGTCTTTTGCTTGATAACTTTGTCTACATTTTTTTCTTTCATAAGCTTATAGACTATCTCGCAGACATCCTCGCCTGTATTTGCCCAGTGGACTTTCCAGCCATTTTTGGTGGCGTTTTCTTCAAATTTTAAAAGTCTCTCATCAAGGCGATAGAGGCTATTGTTTTTAGCATGCTTTGCACTATCTCTTTGGTCTTGCCAGTTTTGGAATTTACTATCTATTACCTTGGCTCTATTGCTTTGGAGCAAGTGCATGGCATTTGCTAGATTGTCTCTTAGTTGTTTGTCATTTAGGCTTAAGTTGACTATTTTTTCATGATGGTTCATAGCGCCTCTCCTTGAATTCGTTTAAGCAAGAAATCATAAAGGTGTACTAGTTTTACGTCAGCATTGTGGCGTTTTAGTGTGCCGTAAATGTTTAGCATACAACCACCATCTGCGCTTACTATGTATTTGCATCCTGTATCTATGATGTCTTTTACTTTTTCCATTGCCATTGCGTTTGCGATTTCAGGCTCTTTAACCGAAAATGTACCACCAAAACCGCAGCACTCCTCTTCGTATTTAAGTGGTACTAGCTCGACGTTTGATAGTCTTTTTATTAAATTCTTAGAGCTGTCTATGCTGTGAGCGACGCGTAGGGCGTGGCAGTTAGTGTGCCAAGTGATTTTTACTGGCTCACCTTTGTCTTCGTATTTTACATCTAGAACCTTGTCTAAGTATACGCCAAGCTCTACTATGCGTGAGCTAAATTCTTTTATCTTTGCTTCGTCCTTGTCTCCGTGAAATAGCTCAAGATAATCGTGAGCCATTACGCCAGCACAAGAGCCGCTAGGCACTAAGATAGGATAGTCGCCTTTGAATAAGTCAGCGTTATAAAGAGCTATCTTTTTGCTCTCGTTAAAATAGCCTGTGTTATAACTAGGTTGTCCGCAACAGGTTTGATCTTTTTTATAGATCACCTCTATACCTTCTCTTTGAAGTAGCTTTATTGCGCTTACCAAAGTCCTGCCCATAGTGGCAGAACCGAGGCAAGTAGCAAAAAGATATACTCTTTTACTCATTATGCTCTCCTTTTTGGGGTTAAATAAACATTAATAAAACTGCACCTATACTTCCAGCTAAAATAGTATAGAATAAAGCTGGCAACAAGTCATAAGTAAGCAGTCGTCCTTCGCCTTTTCCAAGTAGGCCAACTGTGGCACACACAGCGACTATGTTGTTTATACAAACCATATTGCCTATCGCACCTCCAACATTTTGTAGTGCTACGATAACTTGGGTATTTAGTCCTACAAGTGTAGCTGCTTCATACTGCAAACCTGAGAAAAGTAGGTTTGAAACAGTATTTGAACCAGAAAAGAAGCTACCAAGTATACCTATTAACGGAGCTACTGCTATATAGCCTTGACCAGCTATATCAGCAAAGAAAGTAGCCATTAGCTTTAGCATTGTAAAGTTATCATGTCCATTTGCTTCAAATTTAATCTCGCGTAGCAAGTATACCATAGCCACTCCAGCAGCTAGTGGTATAACAGCCTTTGAAACCTGATTAAATGTAGCCGACCAAGCCGCCTTTACTTCGTCTGATTTCATCTTATGCAAGAAAATAGTAATCACTGCCACAAGTATAAAAGGAATAGTGCCAGGTAAATAGCCCCAAGGGAAGCTATATCCAGTACCAGCTACACCAAAGATTGAATCAAGGATAGGGATTTTTAATCCACGCATAAATTTGTTAAACTCTAATCCTATGCCAAACGGTAAAGGCATGCGAGTAAGTACAAGTATTAAAGAGATTAAAAGATACGGCACCCATGCCATAAATAGACTCATTTGTGGCTTATTTGAGCTACTGGTTTCAGCCTGACTACCCATATTGCCAGGACCTTTCCAAAACTCAGGCCACGCTGAAATAGGCTCAAAATCCCATTTTTCTTTTGGTGTTAAAAACCCGACTTTTGCTGCTACTACTAATATACCAAGAGATATAAGACCACCAAGTAATGCAGGTAGCTCAAATCCAGCAAATTTAGCCATTAGCCAGTAAGGCACAACAAAGCTAATAGAGGCTAAAAGACAGAAAGGCAGTACTGGTAATGCGTCCTTAAAACTTTTGTTTTTACCAAAAAATTTGGTCATCATAGCCACAACAACAAATGGAATAAACAGTGCACCAATAGAGTGTATTGTTGCAGTATATGCACTAACTTGTTGCATATATGAATCTACAGCTATTCCGTCCGCTTTTAGTAGGCTATCAATAGCTGTTTGCACGCCAAAAGTCGGAGTACCAACGGCACCATAGCTAACTGGTGAGCTATTTAATATCAGTGTAGCCATCGCTGCGCCAAGCGCTGGAAAGCCTAGCCCGACAAGAAGCGGAGCAGCTAAAGCCGCAGGAGTACCAAACCCAGCAGCACCCTCAATAAACGCACCAAATGCCCAGCCTATTATGATAACTTGAATACGACGGTCGGTTGTGATTTTGGTAAATCCATTGTTAATCGCATTCATTGCACCTGAATATTTCATCGTATTTAGTATCAAAATAGCACCAAATATGATAACTAAAATGTCAAAGGCTTTTAAAAAGCCAAATAACACATAAGCGCTTATTTGCGTGGTGCTAGCTCCAAATTCAAAATATGATATAAGCACCGTAAGCACAAGGGCTATACTAAGTGAGAGCTTTGAGCTCTTTTTAAAACCTATCATCAAAACCAAAATGACGATAATAGGCAAGAACGCTAATGCAGTTTGCATCGTATTTTCCTCCTTACAAAGATTAGTTCAATGTATTGTAACATCAACATCAATGTAAAGTTAATAAAAACTGTTAAATTTAGTCTTATGTGTTACCAAAATTAACATTTATATAAAAATGCTACTTAAATATTGTTTTTATTAAAAAATATTAATTTAAGATTAGCAAATTGTATACAAAATTAAACAATTTTCATTATTCTACCCTATAAAACTTAAAATTAATATTAATTTATAAACAAAATTTTAATTTAAGTTAATTTTATTTAAATTTTAACGATGACTGGATAAAATAAAGATTAAAATTTTACACACAGGGTTATAATGCTAGAAAAAAAGGCAAAAATTACTTACATTATAATAGCAATAAATTTTTTAATATTTTTATTTACGAGTAGAGGACTTACTATTACATTTGGGTTAAATCATCTATTTTTTGATGGGCTTTATTTTCAAATTTTTACTTCAGCGTTTTTGCATGGTGGATTTTTACATATCGCTATGAATATGGCTATACTTTATGGATTTGGTGGTGACTTAGAGCGTGCCATAGGGGCTTGGCGCTATATTTTTCTTTATTTTGTGGGGATATTAGGCTCTGGGATTGTGTCGGCTTTTTGGGTTTATTTGGGTATGAGAAATTTGGAATTTATTAATGTAATTGGCGCAAGCGGAGCTATAAGTGCGCTTTTAGGCTTTGTCGCATCAGCCCTACCTAGCCAGAGAAAAGAGCTAATAGTAGCGATTTTAATCATGAGCTTTTTGCCGCTGTTGGCTGGTGAAAGCGTAGCGTGGTACTCGCATATAGGCGGCTTTGTGGCTGGGTATATATTTGCAAAGGTGGCTAGATGAGCGAGTTTTATGGGGCTATTTGGGAGGCGCTTAGTGAGGGTAATATTAAAGTAAAGTTTGATAAATTTAGCACGCTTTATGAGAGGTTTTTATCCAGCGATAAAACAGACTTTAGCTCTCCTGATAGCCCAAACGAGCTTAAAAATCCAAGCTACTTTGGCTTTTTAAACACCCAAAGCCTTTATCAAAAAAAGCAAAAACCGCGCGATAAAAGCGAAAAAGAGGCTATGTTTTTGCACTCTGTGGCTCATATTGAGTATAGTGCTGTAGATATTGCTCTTGATGCTTGCTACCGTTTTAGGGGGTTGCCTAGACAGTATTATGAGGATTGGCTTGAGGTAGCAGATGATGAGATAAGGCATTTTAATATCCTAAATGCACTTTTACAAAAAAGGGGTATAAAATATGGCGATTTTAGCGTGCATGACGGGCTTTTTGTGGCTTTGCAAAAGACATCTCATAGCCTGCTAGAGCGCATGGCCGTACTGCCTAGGTATATGGAGGCAAATGGGCTTGATGCAAACGCTCATGCCATAGATAGGCTAAGAAAAGAGGGCGCGGCGCAGGATATTTTGCAGGCTTTAGAGGTCATACTGGCTGAGGAGATAAGCCATGTAAAAAAGGGTGACTTTTGGTATAAATTTGCCTGCGCTAAGGCTGGAGTAAAGCCTGGTGAGTATATAAATATCGTGCAAAATCACTACCCAAAGGCCTTTTTAAGCTCCAGAGAGATAAATGAAGCAGCACGGCTTGCCGCTGGCTTTAGCCAAGATGAGTTAGAAAAAATAAAAAATCTATCACAAGGACAAATTTGAAAAAAATCTATCTAATACGCCATGCAAAGGCGGAAAAAACCGAAAAGATTGATGATTTTGAGCGCGAGTTAAACGCAAGAGGAAAAGAGGACATTAAAATAATGGCCGCCTCGCTTTTAAGTCTAGACATAGTGCCTGATGCGGTTTATACAAGCGTTGCAAAAAGGTGCATTCAAACAGCCAAACGCTTTTGTGATATTTTAAAATTTAAAGGTAAGATCGAGGTTCTAGACGGGCTTTATCAAGCTAGTGCAAATGATATTATAAGTCTGGTTTTAGGGCTAAATAGCGAGCTAAATGAGGTCTTTATCATAGGGCATAATCCAGCCATTACAGAAGCTAGCGAGGTCATAAGCCACTCTATAATAGACGCCATGCCAACGTGCGGAATATGCTGTATTGAGTTTGAAAATGGCTTTTTGGATACGCAGCACACAAAGCTTGCATTTTTTGATTTTCCAAAAAATCACAAAAACTCTTAAGATTAACTAAAATTATTTTTCTTAAGGTGCGTCTTAGCTATTTTATACAAAATCAAAGCACAATCAGCCTTAAGCGCAAGTTTTTACACTCTTGGATATAAAACTTAATTGAGATAAGATTTATGGACTTTTTAAACAAGTATTACTTTGAAAATTCAAATGTAAACCCACTCGTTTGCTACCAACGTTTCTCAAATTTTTGATAAAATTAGCCTCTAAAATCGCGACAAAATTACTTTATGGTGTTAGTAATACCAAAAACTGGCACGAATTAGTAGTGTTGCGGTTTAAATTTATAATTTAAAAGCTAATTATCGTAGCCATTGCTAAATGGCTAAAACAAATATGTAGACCACTGATAATTTGCGTAAAAAGTCAAATTCATCTACCTACACTTGCTTTTACATTTTTATTTAGTTTTTGTAGCTCTTTTATGTCATCACAGGCTATGCTTATGTTGTTTTTACAGGCTTTGTTATATAAATTTAAGGCTTTTTCTATGTCGACTTTTGCGC
This sequence comes from Campylobacter sp. 19-13652, assembly GCF_019702925.1. Taxonomy (NCBI): domain Bacteria; kingdom Pseudomonadati; phylum Campylobacterota; class Epsilonproteobacteria; order Campylobacterales; family Campylobacteraceae; genus Campylobacter; species Campylobacter sp. 19-13652. Next base: position 939,718 of record NZ_AP024713.1, read on the forward strand.
CTCGACCGCTCTCGTACATGCTAGCTAGATACCAGCAACCCCTGGCATCCCCTTGTTTGCAACCTTTGTCATATAGTTGCATCGCTTTTTCATAATCTTTTGTTACTATGTTGCCCATTTCGTATATATTTGCAAGCCTAGTGCATGCTAGGGCGTAGTTGCCGTTGCAGCTTTTTGTAAAAAATTTTATAGATTTTACCTTATCGCCATTTGTGTATAATTTATTAGCCTTTTTGTAATAATCATCTGCGTTATTGTAAAATATTCCGACACTTAGTAAAGAAAACGCAACCATAGTTGCAAATATAGTTCGTTGCAAATTGTAACCTTAGTACTTTTTGAAGTCTAATTTTACAAATTTAAAGTTAAAAGGCTTATTAATATAACACTTTTTTGTTTTATTTTTGTAACTTTTTGTTACTGTTTTTGCGATCTTAAAAGTAATGCACCCTAGATAGATATAGTCCTTGGGCTGGGGCTGGCATTCTAGTTAGCACTTTAATGCCGTTTAGCTGGTCTTTTATAGCTTGCAAATCAGCCCCGTTTTTAAGGGTTAGAGCTTTTAGTACGGCTGCTACTATGAGCCTTACTTGAGAGCGCAAAAAGCCATTTGCTCTAAGCACTATCACGCTTTTATCACCCACTTTGTAGCACCTAGCTAGCGTTATTGTCCTAATGCTTGATTTTGTATCACTTCCTACTTTCATAAAGGCGTTAAAGTCTTTCGTACCTTTAAATTCGCTTAAAATTCTATCTGCTCTTAATACATCAAATGGCGGCAAATAGGTGTAATACTGCGCACTAAATGGCTCTTTGTCGGCATGGCTGATGATGTAGCGATATGTCCTAGCGGTTGCGTCATATCTAGCGTGAAATCCGTCATCTACCACCATTATTTTACTAAGCCTTATACTACTAGGCAGGTGCCTTTGAATTTGCTCTAAAAGCACATTAGTCCTTCCTATCCAATACTCACCCACCCTCACACTAGCGCACTGTCTAAGCGCATGCACGCCCTTATCCGTACGAGAGCTCATAATAGGCGCGTCAAATATCCCAACGCAAGCTAGCGCACTTTTTAGCGCATCCTCGACGCTATTACCGTGCGGCTGGCTTTGCGAGCCTAGAAATCTTGAGCCATCATAGCTGAAAGTGAGGGCAACTTTCATCAGTAACGCTTTAAAATTCTCTTTTTAAACATTACGCTTCCAGCTATTATAAATAGCATAAATGTCGCTGGTATGGCTATTTGCGGGCGATTTCCTAGGCTCATTATAAGTGCAAAATAAGTAAATAACACCCCAAACACACCCACATAGACCATTCCGCGCTCATATCTTTGCGTTATAACACCAAGGCTTATACCAAAAAGAGTGCTAGCTAGTGGAAATAGTGCTATGAGAGTGTATGTGCTTAAGTCGCTTCTGCGTTTTTGGCTTGTTGTTACCTTTGCCCAATATTTTGTGATATTTACCCCTTCAAGCGTCGTATTTCCAAGCTCGCTTCGGATATTTAGCTGCTTAAAATTTGTCGTAATAATCTCATCAGAAAATCTGTAAAGCTCTCCATTTTCAAGCTGCAAAAGCGCAGTTCCGCCCTCGTTTATTATCCTCGCTTTTTTTGCCGCAATTAGCAAATCAGCGCCATTATACATAGTAATATCATTGTACGTATCGGTGTTGCCATCTTTACTTTGAGAGCTTATAAAGACCATCCAGTCTGAGAATTTCTGCCCAAACTCCGATGGCTTTAAATTTAGCTTAGCTACATTTTTTTTATAATCTATGAAGTTTGTATTTAGCTCACTTGCCGTTGGAATAAGCACCAAAGCAACAACCAAAAGCACCGCAGAAATCGCGCTTGAAAGCAGCAAAAAAAACCTAGCCAGCAGTTTTGGTGAGTATCCTAGGGTAAAAAGGACTGTGGTCTCATTTTCTTTACTTAGTCTAAAAAGCGACATTGTAAGGGCGACAAAATAGGCAATCGGCACGCAAAAAAGTAATATACGCGGCAGCATAAAAAGATAAAGTTTGCTAAGTTCAAAAAAACTAACCTCAATGTATGCAGTAAGTCTTGAAATTTGTATAAAAAATATAATGGAAATTATTAAAAATAGGGTAAAAAACAAAGATGAAAACGTGCTTAAAAAATTTGAAAATATATACTTACTAACCCTACTCATGCTTTTCCTGTTTTTTAAATTTAAAAGCAGATTATACAAAAAAAGCTTTAAAAAAATGCTGATTTTATAACTTCGCCAAAAAGTAGACTAAGGCAAAATCCAATCGATAAAAAGGGGATAAAGGCTATTTTTGTGCTTTTAAACGCAATTATAAAAACTAGCCCCAAAAGTGCCGCTATGTAAACAGCGACAATAGCGCCAAATTCTCCAAGTGCTGCAGCTATGCCAAATATAAGCCACGAATCAGCACTGCCTGATACGGCGCGCTTTTTAATCACGCTAAGTACAAAGCTAATAATAAAAAATAAAGCCACGACCACTAAGCCTGAGATAATGCTTTCGCAAACACCTCGCCAAATCGCTCCAAAAATAGCTAAAAGCCCCACGCAAACGTAAAGCAATCCACTAGGGACAGCCAAAAGCTTAGCATCTATTAAAGATAAGGCTAACAAAAGCGCACTAATTGCTAAGAGCATAATTAACATAAAAATAGCTACGTTTGGTGCGTGACTTTTAATAAGGTTTAAAAAGCAAAATGTGGCAAAAATCGCCCCTAAAATCTCAAACAAAAAGCAATTAAAGGCTATTTTTGCTTTGCATTTTCTGCATTTTGTACGTAAAATGAGGTATGAAAATATAGGCACAAGCTCTGCTAGGTTAAGATTTTTACGGCAGTTATCACAGCGACTTTGCGAGAGCAAAATAGCCCTATTAAGCCTTTTAAATTTTAAAAATCTACTGCCAAGCGCATAGCCAAAACTCCCAAAAGCAGCACCAAACAGCGCACAAATGGCTAAAACCAAAGCCATCAAAGTCCACCAAAGCGCCTATGTTTTTTTTTGTATGTCATCACTATCTGCTCTAGCTCGCTTTGGCTAAAATCAGGAAATAGGGTAGGGGTAAACATAAGCTCAGCGTAACTCGCCTGCCAAAGCATGAAATTTGACACCCTATGCTCGCCTCCTGTGCGTATTAGCAGGTCTATGTCGCTACTTTCGTCTAGGTTTTCTTGTATGCTTTTTTCTGTTATGGCGGATAAAAGCTCGGTAATTTGTGTATTATTTTGTGTAAAATTTTGCATGATTTTCTTAAAAGCCCTGATTATCTCGTCTTTTCCGCCGTAGTTTATGGCTAGGTTAAAGTTTAATCTATCAAATTCTTTTGTGGCTTCTTGCAGGCTAAAAATTTGATCTTTTATGTCATTGCTAAATACTTCTAAATCTCCAATGGCTTTAAATTTAATTCTCTCGTTTATAAAGTTTTGTTTTTGTGATTTTAAAAAATCTCCAAGCAATCCAAGTAAAAAATTTACTTCAGCCTTTGGGCGTTGCCAATTTTCGGTACTAAAGGCAAAAAGACTAAGCTTAGGTACGGCGTTATTTAGGCAGTATTCGCATAGCATTTGTACCTTGTTTGCGCCAGCTTCGTGTCCTTTTGAGCGGGATAGGGCGCGTGATTTTGCCCACCTGCCATTACCGTCCATTATGATGCCAAGATGTCTTAATTCATTCACGCCACACCATCCATTAGCCCATTTTTTGGCTGCCAAAGCGGTCTTACGCTCTCGCTTTGGGCTGCGTTTACGCCATTTTGCTTTAGTAAGCTAACCACGCTAAAAAACGGTGAATGCGCCATTAATTCGTGTTGTAGTTTAAATTTAACGGGTCCAAGCTCATCAAATATTACATACAGCTCATGTTTTGATAGTTGCAAAAGCCCAAGCCTATCGTTTCTTACAAATCCGATACTAGCCACGCCCTCGCTAAGGGCTAAAAGCATCTTAGAGTACACGCCAAATTCACTCACATTTTTAGCCTTTATTAGCCCCTCTTGCACGGCTTTTAAAAACCATGGCGCTCCATTTTGTACTAGCCCCTCAGCTAGCTCTATTCCAGCCTCAGCCACTGGGGTAATGAGTGGCTTTTTAAGCATATTTTTTATGATTATGCTATCTTTAATACCACTTGCCTCACCCCAGTAATGTGCGCCTATTTCTAGGGGTTTTGCACTTTTTGTGAGTAGGCTTTTTCGCCCAAGTCTTAGCTCATATTTATTAAAGCCCGTTTTTCTAAGTACATTAAAGCTAAGCGGCAAGGAGGCATTTATACTCATTGATATTGCGCTATTTTGTGGGCTTGAAGCTAGGTCTTTTATCTTTGATAGTGCGCCTAGCATAAAAGCTCGCTTGTAAGTTCTGCTATGCTTTTAGCTAGCTCTTTTTTGCTATTTTTACCTAAATTTAACACGCTTGATTTAGTGATAAACTTAATCTCATTTTCCTCACTTCCAAAGCCGTTTTCGCTGCCTAATACATTTAAACAAACCGCATCAAGCCCCTTTTTTACTAGCATATTTTTAGCGTTTTCCTCGGCTGTTTTAGTGTCAACTTCTAGTTTAAAGCCTATCTTTTTGCATGCAAAATCGCATACCTGCTCTAATATATCGTCATTTGGTGTTAGATTTAGGCTTAGATTATTTTTATCTTTTTTAATCTTTCCTTTAACTGGATTTTGCACGATATAATCGCTAACTGCAGCACACATCACTAAAGCCGCCGCATCATTTGCCTGCTCTTTTACAAGGCTTAAAAGCTCGGCTGAGCTTTTAAATTTATCTACCTTATAAGGCACATCATTAGCCTCGAAGCTAGCAAGCAGGCTTACCTCCGCTCCTGCATAGTAAAACGCATCAGCTAAAGCGCGCGCCATTTTTCCGCTTGAGTGGTTAGTTATCGCCCTTACATCATCGATTGCTTCAGTTGTCGCCCCACCTGTGATTATTATCTTTTTGCCTTTAAATTTATTCTCACTAAGCAGCCTTTTTGCATGATAAATTATCGCCCAAGTAGGGGCTAGTGCGCCCTCGCCCACATCCTTACAAGCCAGCATTTTACGCACTGGGGGCACGATAGTCGCGCCATTTTGTTTTAGAATTTCAAATGAGGTTTTTGTGGCAAAATGGCTTAGCATTTTATCATTTGCAGCTGGGGCTATAAGAAGTGGTGCGGTACTTGCTAGGAGGGTTTGTAGCAGCAAGGTATTTGCCACGCCGTGAGCTAGGGAGTTTATGGTGTTTGCGCTAGCTGGGGCTAGTATGACTAGGTCGACTTTTGAGTATGCTATGTGGTTTATCCCAGCCTGCCAATCCTCTCCACCCTCATAAAGCACGGCAAAATCGCTCACCGCCTCAAAGCTAAGCGGCTGAGTAAATTTTAAAACACCATTACTTAGCGCTATTTTTACATTTGCACCCTCTTTTTTAAGCTCTGAAAGCAGCTCATAAGCCTTGTAAAATGCCACACTTCCGCACACTCCAAGCAGGATATTTTTACCTTTTAGCATCGTTATCACTTTTAAAAAATTTATAAAATCCGCCCTCTATCCGCCGTTCTTTTGCCCTAGCTATGGCTAATTCGCCGCTTTTTACATCAGAGCTTATTGTGCTTCCTGCGGCGACTAGGACATCATCGCCTACTGTAACTGGGGCGATTAGATTTGTGTTTGAACCGATAAAGACATTTTTGCCTATTTTGGTTTTGTGCTTGCTTTTGCCATCGTAATTACAGGTTATGCTACCACAGCCTACGTTTGTGCCAGAGTCTATTTCGCAATCTCCTAGGTAGCTTAAATGCCCAGCTTTTACGCCGTTTAGCACGGCAGCTTTGGTCTCGACAAAGTTTCCTATGCGGCTAGATTTTATCATGCTTTTTGGGCGAATCCTCGCCATAGGTCCTATTTGGCTTTCGTCTATGAGTGAGCTTTCAACGACGCTTGAGCTTTTAATGACGCTATTTTTAATCACGCATTCGCCTATTATGCTGCTATTTTCCTCTATTTCGCACTCGCCTTCAAATTTAGCTCTTGAGTCTATATATATGGTATGCGGTAGGCGCATTCTGACGCCATTTTTCATCAAATTTATCTTTATTTGTTCTTGCATTAGCCCCTCTGCTATGCTAAGCTGATATTTATCATTTACGCCTAGCAGCTCCCGCTCTTTTAAAAGCACGGCTCGAACGCCATAACCAAGCCCTCTAGCGATAGCTATGGCGTCTGTTAGATAGTACTCTTTTTGGCTATTTTGATTTGTGATTTTTGGTAAAATTTGCTCTAAAACGCTACTTTTAAAAGCATAACAGCCTCCGTTTACCAAATTTATCCTTTTTTCATCGTCTGTCGCATCTTTTTGCTCGACTATTGCTTTTACATTATTTTCGCTATCGCATATCACTCTGCCATATCCGCTAGGGTCATCTGCGTAAAATGCAGCCATAGTAACTTCAGCACTATCATCTGCTAGATTTTGCAAATGCTCTGCGCTAATTAGCGGCATGTCTCCGCAGGTAATTAACACCTTTTCTTTATTCAAATTTATCCCAAAAAGCGCTCCAGCCGTACCTGGGAAGTTTTGCAAGTCCTGAATATGAAACTTCGTATTTGGATAGGCTTTTAAAATCTCTTGCCTTACTTCATCTGCATGATGATAAAGTATCACAGTTACATCATCGCTTAGCTTATAAGCCTGCTTTAAAATATGCACTATCATAGGCTCGCCGCAGAGAGTTTGCAGTACTTTTGGGGTGGTTGATTTCATTCTGGTGCCAAGTCCAGCAGCTAATATAACGATAGATAAATTTTGCATTTTAAATCCTAAAAATTGCTAAAAATTTTTAGCAATTGTATCAAAAATAGCTTAAATGGAGAGTTTTTAACCTGCTTTTTAAGAAAAAATAAATAAAATATGAGGTTTATTTTAAATTTAGGTTGTATTTATGGATTTGGGAACTGTCGTAGGCTGGGTTCTTATATGTGTTTTACTTTTTGGATCAATGGCGATAGGCGTAGGTATCGGTCCTTACATTGATATTCCGTCTGTGATGATTGTTTTTGGTGGTACTACTGGCTGTTTGATGGTCGGCTTTAAAATGGAGCAGCTTAAAAAGATGTTTACATTTTATGGAGTTGCCATTAAGCCAACTATGGTCGATATACCAGGTACTATCACAAAAATGGTAAACTACTCTACAAAAGCACGCCGAGATGGCATACTTGCACTTGAAAGTGATGTAAATAATGAGGATAATGAATTTTTAAAAAAAGGGCTATCAATGGCAGTTGACGGCAACGAGCCAGATGCTATACGCTCTCTTTTAGAGATTGATATGGAGCAAACTAGCTCTAGACATGGTGGAAATATAAAAATCTTTGAGCAAGTAGGCGGCTTTAGTGGAGCTATGGGTATGATAGGTACACTAATCGGTCTTGTTGCGATGCTACTTAATATGGCTGATCCATCAGCCATTGGTCCAGCGATGGCGGTGGCACTTCTTACAACGCTTTATGGTGCGATGATAGGCAATATTTTAGGTGGCCCTGTGGCAAACATTTTAAGTATACGAAACGATGATGAAATGATGGAAAAGCAGGTGATTTTAGAGGGTATTATGGCCATTCAATCAGGTGATAATCCTCGTACTCTTGAGAGCAAGCTAATGGCATATCTGCCGCCAAAAGAAAGAAAAAGTCAGTTTGAATAATGGCTAAATTAATCGATCCAAAAGAGTGTCCTAAGTGTATGCCAGAGTGGCTAGCGGCATTTGGGGATTTGATGTCGCTTTTGCTTTGCTTTTTCGTACTTTTGCTATCCATGAGCACAATGGATGCTAAAAAATTTGAAACCGCAGTCGGCTCGCTAGCCGGAGCGCTTAGCATACTTGAAGGTGGCGCACGCCCAGAGGTGCAAAACGAAAAAGAGACTGAAAGCCAAAGCAAGGTCAAAATAGAAAAAGTAGGGCAGCAATCACGCATTCAAATTACAAAAGCCGTCCAAGCCATAAACGAGCTTTTAAGCGCCTCTGGCTCTCCTGAAGTGAGTGTGGAGGAGAGCGAGGACGGCTTTGTCATACGTTTACCAGCTCAGCTACTTTTTGAAAAAGGACAAGCACAAATAAATGGCGATGATGCAAAACTTTTTTTAAAGCGCATTTCCCTTGTTATAAAGCAAATGCCTCTTGGTATAGTCGCTGATGTAATAGGACATACTGATAGCGACGACCCAGATATTAGCTCTCCGTTTCGTGATAACTGGCAGCTAAGCACGGCTAGGGCGATTGCTGTGATAGAGCAGCTTATAAAAGATGGAGTAGATCCAAAAATGCTAATAGCTTCTGGGAGGGCTAGCTTTGATCCATACGTTAGCAACGCCACGCCTTTAGGAATGGCTAAAAATAACCGTGTTGAAATACGCTTCTTATCCTTTGATATGGACAAGCGCGACACAGTGCAAAAAAGCGTACTAGATAGCGTACAGCAGTAAATATGAGCGCTTTAAATATCGCTTTTGGCGGCATAAAAATAGCAATAAAGCATAAGACTTTTTGGCTTTTTACGGCTATTTTTATACTCTCTAGCACGGCGTATGGGGCTGATAGCGTACAAATCCCTACTATAAATTTATCTCTTTCGGCTCCAGATACACCACAAAGCTTAGTAAATTCATTAAACGTCCTGCTCGTTCTTACCCTGCTTACGCTGGCTCCGTCTTTAATATTTATGATGACTAGCTTTTTGCGGCTTGTAATTGTTTTTTCATTCTTGCGTCAGGCTATGGGTACTCAGCAAATGCCGCCCTCAACGGTGCTTATCTCGCTTGCTATGGTGCTTACGTTTTTTATCATGGAGCCAGTCGCAAAGCAGAGCTATGATGCTGGGATTAAGCCATATTTAAGCGAGCAAATCGGCTACGAGCAAGCGTTTGAGCTAGGGGTAAAGCCATTTAAGGATTTTATGCTAAGAAATACAAGAGAAAAAGACATAGCGCTATTTTTACGCATAAGAGGCGAGAAAAATCCAGCTACCATAGACGACGTTTCGCTTAGCGTACTAATGAGTGCTTTTATGATTAGCGAGCTAAAGACTGCGTTTGAGATAGCGTTTTTACTCTATCTTCCGTTTTTGGTTATTGATATGGTTGTAAGTTCTGTGCTTATGGCTATGGGTATGATGATGTTACCTCCTGTTATGATTTCTATGCCTTTTAAACTGCTTATTTTTGTACTAGTTGATGGATGGAATTTATTGGTTACAAATTTGGTGCAGAGTTTTAATTGATGCGAAAAATTTTAGCTATTTTTTCATTTTGTGGACTTTGCTTTTCACAGGAGCTATCACTTTTTCAAATTATAGAGCTAGCTCAAAGCTCAAATATAGCTAAAATAAGCACTCTAAATGCCGAAAAATCAGAGCTAAGCCTTTTAAGCGCAAAGAGTGCTTACATGCCAAATTTAAGCCTGCATGGCGGGCATAATCATACAAATGCTGGTCTTATAATCCCAAAAAGAGCTACTCAAATAGAGGCTAGGATAGACTTTTTAATCTACGACGGAGGTGCTAAAGAGGCGAGCTTAAACGCCTTAGAAAGCCTTAAAAATAGCGCAACATTTAGCGATAAGCAGACCAAAAATGAGCTTGCCTTAAACGCTGTAAAGCTATATTTTGCGCTAAAAAGTACAAATGAAATCATAAATGCAAAATCAGCCGAGATAGATTATCTAAGCTCTCTTAGCGCAAAGCTTAAAAAGCTTTATGATGTGGGGCTTGCGGCCAGTGATGAGCTTGCTAATGTGAGTGCAAAGCATGCTCTTAGCATTGCTCAAATGCTAAATTTAAATCGCAAAAAAGATGAAATTTTAAAAGAGCTTTGGATTTTGACGCAGCGCGAATTTGATGTAAGCTTTACCCAAACTGTCGCTGAACCAAACTATCAAAGCTCCTCGCCAAATCCAAAGCTTGAAGCTTTAAGGCTTAAAAATGAGGCAGCAAAAAGTGAGATAGATAGGGCTAAGGCTGAGTTTTTGCCTAGTATTTTTTTACAAGGCGGCTTAATCTGGTACAAAAGAAAATATGAAAGCGAGCTTCTTAACAGGGCTTTTAGCCTGCCAGCTGCTACCATGGCGCAGTATAGGGGTGCTATAAATGATGATGAGATATTTAAAAAACGAGGACATTATAATGAGATAATGCTGGGTTTTAGCTGGGATATTTTTAGCTTTGGTAAAACTAACAAGCAAGTCCAAATCGCACGTATTTTAAGCGAGCAAGCAAGGCTGGATTTAGAGCAAGAAAAGCTAAAAAATAGTATAAATTTAAAAAACCTTAAAAACGATATAGACTCATTAAAATCGCAAATAAACGCGCAAAAAGAGGCATTAGAGGTTGCTATTTTGGCAAATAACTCAAGCACCAAACGCTATGAGGCTGGGCTTATAAGTTACTCTGATGTACTTTTAAGCTTGGCTAGGATTTATGAGGCTAAAAGCGATTATGCGCTAGCCTTAAGCGAGCTTGAGATTAAAAAGGCAGAGTATTTTTACGAGCTTGGAGAGAGTATTAAGGATGTAATAAGATGAGGATTTTTATAGCGTGGACGGCGCTTTTTAGCGTGCTTTTATCGCAGGAGATATTTGCCACTTTTGACGTCATTGCCGCTAAGAGTGCAAGCCTTGCTACGGAGGCTTCAGGTGTGGTTAAATTTATTGCTGTAAAGGCTGGAGATAGAGTAAGCCAGGGTGATTTGCTTGCTAGACTTGATACTAGTAGCGAGGAGATAGCGCTTGAATTAGCCAAAAGTGCGCTTAGCTTTGCAAAATCTAGCTTTGAAAAGGCTAAAAACGCAAGAAGCGTAAACTCAAAACAGAGCTTTGATGAGGCTAGCTTTAATCTAAAACAGGCCGAGCTTAACGTAGCCAGGCTTGAAGACGCAATATCCAAAAAAAGCCTAAAAGCACCATTTGACGGCATAATCGTAGATAAAATGGTAGAAGTAGGCGAGGGCGTAGGCGCTATATCAAAGCCACTTTTTACCCTACAGGAATATCCGCAGGTAAAGCTTTTAATAGGCGTTAGCGCAAAATACGCAAGCGATGTAACTTTAGGAGATGAGTTTAAATTTAATCATAAAGGCAAAACAAAAACCGCCAAAATCACAGCCATAAGACCAAATATAAACCCAAAAAATCAAAAAATCTACCTAGAGGCACTAACCAAAGAGCTTGTTGTAGGAGAGTTTGGCGAGGGAGTTTTGGTTATAAAATAATGTATAAATTTGCCATAAATAGACCGATTGCGACCCTTATGCTATTTTTAGCCCTCGTGCTTTTTGGGGCTTATTCTATTAAAAATATGAGTGTAGATCTGTTTCCAAGTGTCGACATTCCTATCGTGAAAATCACGACATACGCCAAAGGAGACAGAGGCTACATAGAGGCAAAAATCAGTAAAAAGATAGAGGATGAAGTCTCGCAAATAGACGGAATAAAGAAAATTTATTCTAAAAGCTATGATAATTTAAGCGTGGTTGTGGTTGAGTTTGCGTTAGATAAAGATATAAATGTCGCCGCAAATGATGTCAGAGACCAAGTCGCAAAGGCGCATATTAGCGCAAATAGCGAAGTCGAAAAGATAAGCGGAGCAAACTCACCTATATTTTCTATTTTCATAAAAAGCAATACTAATAACAAGCTAGCCTTAATGCAAAAAATCGATTCCTTTGCTAAGGATTATCTGCAAAAAATAGACGGAGTAGGGCGCGTAAAGAGCGTGGGATTTTCGCAGCCTGAGGCTAGGATATATCTAAATCCAAAACGCTTAGACGAGCTTAGCCTAAGCGCTGATAAAATCGCCTCAATTATAAAATCACAAAATTTAAAAATCCCCCTAGGCGATATAAAAAGCAGCAGTACGCTAATGTCTTTAAAATCTGAATTTGATGCTAAAAACATAGACGAGCTGGGTAAAATTCGCATTATGCCAGGGCTGTTTTTATCAGATATTGCAGACGTTAGGCTTGATACAGCTGATGAGCAGTCTTTGGCTATTATGGATGGGTATGATGGGGTGCTGCTTGAGATTATTAAGGTGCGCGGCGGAAACAGCCTAAAGACGATAGAAAATATAAAATCAAAGCTTGATGAGTTTAATGCGCTTTTAGGAGATGATTTTAGTAGTAGCGTTGCTTATGATAAAAGCGAACTAATTAAAAAGCACCTAAATCAGGTAATATTTGACATGGTACTTGGAATTTTTCTCACTATTATCATTGTATTTGTCTTTTTGCGCTCATTTTCTGCAACCTTTATCTCCGCCCTTGCCATACCAGCTAGCATAATCTCTACATTTTTTATCATAGATGTTTTAGGCTTTGATATAAACCGCCTGACTTTGGTTGCGCTTACGCTTAGCATAGGGATTTTTGTCGATGATGCCATAGTTGTGATTGAGCATATTTCAAACAAGCTAAAAACCGAACAAAATGCGCTAAAAGCGAGCTTTAGTGGCGTACGAGAGATAGCCTTTAGCGTGTTAGCAGTCTCGGCTGTGCTTCTTTGTGTTTTTGTGCCGATAGCCTTTATGGACGGCATAGTTGGACGGTATTTTAACTCATTTGCCATGAGTGTGGCTGGCGGAGTTGTGGTGTCGTTTTTGGTTTGTGTGATGCTAGTGCCTAGCCTTGCTGCTAGGTTTTTTAACCCTCCAAAAAGCCCATTTTATCTGCGTACGGAAGCTATTTTTGAGCGCATTGAGGAGGCTTATGCTTCTTTACTGGCTACTATTTTAAAATTTAAACTCACGTTTATTTTTATAAGCCTCGGTGCGTTATTTTTGTGTATGAGCTTAGCGCTTAGAGTGGGAAATGACTTTATGCCAGCTGAGGATAATAGTGAGTTTATAATATTTGTAAAAGCAAAGCCATCCATTTCGCTTGAGGCTATGAAAGATGAGCTTAAGCCAGCACAGGAGTTTATCAGACAAGATAGCAGAGTGGATTACTCATACACTCTAATAGGCTATGATGACGCTCACGAGGCGTATAAGGCAAAAATTTATCTAAAGCTACTCCCACTTTCAAAGCGTAAAAAACGCCAAAACCAAATACAAGATGAGTACAGGCAAAAGCTAAAGATTAAAGACGCTCAAATATCAGTCGTGCCGTTGCCTGTGGTGGATAGTTCTGATATGACTGAGCCAGTGCAGCTTGTAATTACTGGAGATAGCTTAAAGGTACTTGATGATCTTTCACCCAAAATTAGGGCGATGCTAGCTGGTATTAATGGAGTGGTCGATATAACAAGCAGCAATGATGACAAAAGCGCACAGGTAAAAATCTCTTTGGATAAAGAGGCGCTAAAGCATATGGGGCTTAGCGAGTATGAAGTATCAAGTGCTATACAAGCAGCTTTTAGCACGCAAGTAGTAGGCACTATGGATAGCGATAAAAGCGAGCTTGATATTACCATGCGTTTTGGGGATGAATTTAAATCCCAGCTTAAAGACCTAGCTCAGCTTCAGCTTTACATCCCATCTGGTATGCGTCTAAGCCTAGGCGACGTGGCTAGCTTTAGTGTGGAGCTATCTAGCACAAGCATATCACGCTTTAATAAGCAAAGGGAGCTAAAATACACCTCAAATGTAAACTCCATACCCCTAGGTGTAGTCCAAAGCGAGGTGGATAAAATCCTGCCCCAGATACTGCCAGTTGGGTATAGCTACCGATTTACGGGCTTTGTTGAGCTCATGAATGACACAAACAAAGCCTTTGTCTTTACCGTCTTGCTTAGCGTTGTGCTTGTTTATATGATTTTGGCTGCACTTTATGAGAGTTTTTTACTGCCAATAGTCGTAATGATGTCTATGCCGCTAGCTTTTGGAGGGGTGGCTGTGGGGCTATTTTTAAGTGGGAATTCATTCAGTCTTTTTGTCATGGTGGCTGCTATTTTGCTCTTTGGCATGGTGGGTAAAAATGCCATACTCGTAGTTGATTTTGCAAATAAATTTGCTCGTAGCGGCATGGATATAAACAAAGCCATCATAGCTGCTGGCAAAAGCAGGCTAAGGGCGATTTTAATGACTACAATGGCGATGATTTTTGCCATGCTTCCACTCGCGCTTAGTCACGGCGCAGGATATGAAGGCAACTCTCCGATGGCAATTACTGTAATATCAGGTCTTATTAGCTCAACTGCGCTTACACTTTTGATAGTGCCTGCGATGTTTGGCGCTGTTTTTCGCGCGGATAGATGGCTTAGAAAATTTTACGAAAAAGATGAGCTAAAATAAAGCTAGCAACTGCTATAATTTCGCCTTTTAATTTTAAAGGAGTATGATGCCACTTAGCAAGCTAAACCCCGAGCAATACGCAGCCGCAACCGCCCCAGCAGGGCATAGCCTAGTCATAGCAAGCGCAGGAACTGGCAAAACTAGCACCATAGTAGCGCGCATTGCAAATTTGCTAAATAATGGCATAAAGCCAGAGCGCATACTGCTACTTACCTTTACAAACAAAGCCGCCACAGAGATGATAGAGCGCCTTGAGCGAAGCTTTCCTAAGCGCATTACTTCAGCCATTACAGCTGGGACATTTCACTCTGTTAGTTATAAGCTCCTGCAAAGCCTAGGCACAAAGGTAGCCTTAAAGCAGCCAAGTGAGCTAAAAACCCTGCTAAAAAGCGTGATAGAACAACGCAAATTCCACCACCTAAGCGACACAAAGCCATATAGTGGAGCATATTTATACGAGCTTTATAGCCTTTATCAAAATGGCGGTGCAAATGATAGTTTTAGTAGCTGGCTAAGCGCCAAAAATGACGAGCATGCTATATTTGCTGATATCTACGAGGACGTTTTAGCTGAGTTTGAAAGGGAAAAGGAAAACTTTGGGTATGTCGATTTTAACGATTTGCTCTTAAAAGCACGTGAACATCTAAAAAATGGTGAGGTAAGTTTTGATGAAGTCTTAGTCGATGAGTATCAAGACACAAACACCCTGCAAGGTTCATTAATTGATGCAATACAGACAAAAAGCCTTTTTTGTGTTGGGGATTTTGATCAGAGTATATACGCATTTAATGGCGCAAATATCGACATCATAGGCTCATTTAGTACACGCTATGAGGACGCAAAAATTTATGCACTAAATATAAATTATCGAAGTAGCGCAAGCATTTTAGCCCTAGCAAATAAAGTTATCTCAAACAACCCTCGCCTTTATGAAAAAAAGCTCATCGTAAATCGCGAAGGTAGCTTTAAACCCCCACGACTTTTGGTGTATAATGAGCTAATCGACCAGTACGCCGCCATAGCCGACATGATAGCCCTCTCAGCCTATGCCCACAGTGATATTGCTATAATTTTTCGCAATAATTCAAGCGCAGATGGACTTGAAATTGCGCTTAAAGAACGTGGTATAAGCGCACGTCGCAAAGGCAGCATGAGCTTTTTTGAAAGCCGTGAAGTAAAGGCAATAACAGATATTTTAAGCCTAATCGTAAACCCAAAGGACATAATGGCGTTTATTCACATTTGTGAGTACGCAAAAGGTGTTGGCTCAGCCCTTGCAAAGGAGATATTTGAAGCAGCGCTTAAGCTAGGGCATGGCAGCCTTGTAAAGGGCTTTTTATCGCCTGATACAAGCGTAAATATAGCCAAAAATAAAAGGCATAATTACGAGCTAGGGCTTTTTGACCATCTTGATGACTTTGCTCCAGCTAACAGGTTTGAAACGCTTAGTATAGATGATAAATTTAAGAAAAATCCTATCCTAAGCCTAGGGCGCATAAATGAGCATTCAGCTAAGTTTTTAAATGAAATTTATGCCTTTTTAGCCAGCCCACGTCCGTTAAGCGCAAAATCTGGCATAGATGCTGTAAAAAATAGCAAGCTTTTTAGCGCGATAGCTGGTGCGTTAGCCGATAAAAGGGCGACTTTAAAAAATGGAAATATAGATTTAGAGCGTCGTGCGCAAGCGTATGATAAAATTTATGCCAAGGCCACACTACTATCAGAAATAGCTCAAAAATACAGGGACGTTGAGAGCTTTTTTAACTTCATGACGCTAGGCGCTAGCGAGCTAAGCGAGGGCGAGGGGGTCAATCTACTAAGCGTGCATGCTAGCAAGGGTCTTGAGTTTGGCAAGGTCTTTGTAGTCGATTTGGCTCAGGGGCGCTTTCCAAATTTTAAGCTAATGGCGCAAGGTGGAAACTTAGAAGAGGAGCGGCGGCTTTTTTACGTTGCCGTAACTAGAGCAAAGGACGAGCTTTATCTTAGCTATGCTAGACAGGATAAGATAAAAAACACAAGCTATCAGCCAAGCTGCTTTTTAGTCGAGGCTGGCATGGCACAGGAGGGCTAAATTTCAGTGGACTTTGGCTTTGCTTGCCATGCCATACTATAATGCAAAGCCGCTTAAAGCAATGACTGCTTGCTGATACTTCTTTAATGGTTAACGTTTAATTTTAAAGCTTTTTTAAAGAATAATGTTGTTTTTAATTATAAAATTTTAAGCCATGCCGTCACTAATCTCATAAGCGGCTTTTTACATTACCGACATTATTTTGTAATGTCAGCACTTCATATGATTTTGGCGCAAAAGATTTAGCAAAAACATTAATGATGACAACTCTGCTGTGCATACCATAAACAAAAACGAACGTAGTAAAGCTAAGCAGAATACCTTTGAAAAATGTTTAAAAGAGCTAATTTTAAAATTTTTATCTCAAGATTTTACGCAAACCCAGCTAGCAATCATTACCCTAAATCCTGCAGACTTACCTCATACTGTGGCAAATTTAATAGGAACTAAATCCACAAGATACAACTAGCCAAAGCCCTCTGGGATTAAAAATTAACCACAAAATTCTAAGATAAATTTATAAATACACTCTAACTTTTGCTCTTTTTATCGTAATATTTCCACGAAAGCACAAATAACACAACCACCCCTAAAATGAGCGCGCTTACGATATTTGTGCCGTTTTTTAACTCGCCTAGATAAAGCCCAGTGGTATTCATGCCAAAAAAGCCAGTGATTAAATTTAATGGTAAAAATATCGCCGAAAGCACGGTAAGCAGATAGATATTTGCGTTTATTTTGTCATTTTTTATGCTCTGGATATACTGGTATATGTCATCTATCCTAGAGGCGTATTCGGCTGCGGCGGCTTTGTAAATAGCAGCCTCAGAGGCGTAGCTTTTTAGCTCTTTTTTGAGATTTGGCTGATCTGTTATACAGGCCATTAAAGCGTCATAAATACTTGAAATCCTGCTTTGAAATCGGCGAAGTTCGTATTTTAGTACAGAGTGCTTTTGCATAAACTTAGTATAATCTTTTCTGTGGGTATAAATTTTTTCATATTTATCGAGCGTGGTGGCGTATTTTAGCACCCTTTGATGATAGTCTTGAATAAAGTTTCGCACCACTTCAACGACCCTTTTTTGGCTTACTTCAATCTCGCCATCATTGTCTGTTTCGCCTTCGTATATTTTGCTATCACGAAAGATAAATTTATGTACCCCTAGGTGCTTTTCCTTACTGATTAGATAAAGGTAGCTATGCTCACCATCGTAAAAATAGCCGCTTCTTAGGTGCTTAGCCTCTTTTTGCATAAAACTCCCTCTTAAATTCGCTAAATCTTGAGTTTATGATAGCCTCTCTTATTTGCGCCATTAAATTTAAATAATAGTGCAGGTTATGCAAGCTTGCAAGCCTAAAAAACGTAAGCTCCCTGGCTCTATAAAGGTGGCTTAAATACGCCCTACTGTATCGCTGGCAGGTGTAGCAGCCACACTCTGAATCAATTGGCTCAGGGTCTGTGCTAAATCTAGCGGCTTTTATATTTATTTTACCAAAGCTGGTAAATAGCGTACCGTTTCTTGCATTGCGAGTTGGCATAACGCAGTCAAACATATCCACGCCACGCTCGACATTTTCAACCAAATCCTCGGGCGTACCAACCCCCATGAGATAGCGTGGGCGCGCAGTATCTAGATATGGCTCAACGCCCTCAACCGTATCATACATCGCCTGATTTTCCTCTCCTACGCTAAGCCCGCCCATAGCAAGCCCATCAAAGCTCATAGCAGACAGAGCCTGCGCACACTCCTTTCTAGCAGCATAATCAGTCCCTCCTTGGACTATGCCAAAGATATTTTGATTTATCACAGAGCCGTTTTTTAGCATTGCACTAGCTGTTTTGGTGCTAAAATCTTTAAAGTTTGCTTTTAAAATTTGAATCTCAGCTTTGCTTGGGCTATTTGGGTTTAAATTTGAAAAAATATCACGCATTTTTGTGTGGTGTGCTATGCTATCTCCAGCCCATTTTATGGTGCGTTTTAGGCTTAGCTCTATGCGCTTTTTTAGCTTTATTGCCTCTTTTTGAGAGAGATTTTTAGGGTCTTTTGGTAGGGCGATTAGATCATCAAGCACCATCATTATATCGCTATTTAACTCATACTGCGTATTTAGCACGCTTTGCGGAGTAAAATAATGCGCGCTACCATCTATGTGTGAGCGAAAATGTATACCGCCCTCATCAGGCTTGCTTATTTTGCTAAGCGAAAACGCCTGAAATCCGCCACTATCTGTTAAAAAACTTCGCCCATATCTGCTAAAACCATGCAGTCCGCCCATATCTCTCACGAGCGCACTACCAGGGCGTAGGTACATGTGATAGGTGTTTGCTAGTATGATTTTTGCGTCTAGTAACTCGCTCATATCGGTAGCGTCTAGGGATTTTACCGCCCCAACTGTGCCAACTGGCATAAATACTGGAGTTTTTATCTGGCTATGCGCTGTCGTGATGACTCCAGCCCTTGCCTTACCGTCTGTGTGAGAGATTTCAAATTTCAAATTTCACCCTTTTTTACTTTAGATATTAGCAAAAATTAGGTAAATTTTAGTATAATCAGCCCTTTGAGTTAAATTTAAGGACGCAAAAAGTGGATATATATCAGTTTATCGGATTTTTGGGTATGGTTTGCGTTGTGGGGGCGTATTTTCTGCTTCAAATAGGCAAAGCAAGCAGCGATAGCGTGGCGTTTTTAAGCATAAATTTAATAGGTGCAGTGCTGCTTATAATCTCGCTTTTAGTTCACTTTAACCTTGGCTCATTTTTAATCGAAGTTTTTTGGATAATCATAACCTTAATAGGATTTTATAAACTTTACAAAAAAAGGGGCAAAAATGGCGCAAATTAGGGCATTTGCAGAGTGGGAGGAGCAGGAGGCGCTGCTTATATCCTTGCCTCATAAAAATAGCGACTGGGCGGAGTATTTAGATGAAATTTTAGCCAGCTACGAGGAGCTTTTAAGCGCGGTTTTACCGTATCAGCACTGCGTGGCTATTTGCGAGGATGAGGGAGTTTTACGCCAGTTTGAGCGGTTTAAAAACATAGGACAGGGCTGTGAGCTGCTTTGCGTGCCAACGGACGATACGTGGATTAGAGACTATGGGCTAATTGACGTATCAAGCGACAATGAAAAGGGCGGCGTGTTAAGCTATGATTTTAAATTTAATGCCTGGGGCGGGAAGTTTTCAAGCTCTAAAGACAACGCCGTAAACGCCTATCTTGCAAAGCATTTTGGCACTCCAGTTAAGAGCGTGGATATGGTGCTTGAGGGTGGAAGCGTGGAATTTAACGGCGCTGGAGTACTGCTAACTACGACTGAGTGCCTCCTAAACGATAATAGAAACTCAAGCCTAAACAAAGCCCAGATTGAGGAAAAGCTTAAAGAGCTTTTTGGCCTAGAGCGGGTGGTGTGGCTAGAAAATGGCTTTATAAGAGGCGATGACACAGATAGCCACGTAGACACTCTAGCACGCTTCATAGCCCCAGATATCGTCGCTCATGCCATATGCGAGGATAGCGGCGACGAGCATTTTGCGCCGCTTCGTGCTATGGCTAGCGAGATAGAGGCAGCTGGATTTAAGCGCATCGAGCTACCTCTGCCAGCAGCAAAATATTACGGAGATAAAAGGTTAGGCTGTACGTATACAAATTTTATCTTTGTAAATGGTGCGCTAATAGTGCCGACATATGATGATGCGATGGATGAAGTAGTGCTATCTCGCCTACGTAAGGCTCTGCCAAATCACGATATAATCGGCGTTAACTCGCTTGTGTTTGTAAGGCAAAATGGCTCGCTTCACTGCTCCAGCCAAAACCGCTTTAAAAGGGCTAAATCGTGAGCGTGAGTGCGGATAAAAAGCAGGCTCATTTTCGCCTAAAAAAGCTAGCCATAATCTCAGCTAGTGCGACAAGTGTGCTTTTGGCTGTGATTAAATTTATCGCAGGGATTGCAAGTGGCTCTATCTCGGTGCTTAGTTCTGCGATTGATTCAATGCTTGATTGCTTGATTTCGGTATTAAATTTTTTCGCACTTAAAAAATCCAGTGATGCGCCAAATGCGAGATTTAACTACGGCTTTGGCAAAATCGAGGCTTTAAGCTCACTTTTTGAGGGTACTTTTATCATAGGTGTGGGGATTTTTATATTTTATGAAAGCGTGCTAAAAATTGTGCATGGCAAAGAGGCTGTGAGTGTGGATATAGGACTATATATCATGCTTGCTTCAATGCTTATAACAGGCGCTTTAATCGCCTTTTTAAGCCATGTAGCAAAGCTTACAAACGACCTTATCATACGCACAGACGCACTTCATTATAAAAGCGACCTTTACACAAATGCCGCCATCGTTATTGCTTTAATTATTATTAAATTTACTGGCTTTTGGCTAATAGACCCACTCCTTGGCATAGCCGCAAGTGCTTATATTATTTATAGTGCGATAAAACTCGTAAAAGAGGGCATTTTCATACTTCTAGATGCCGCAATAAGCGAGAGCGAACAGCAAAAAATAGTCCAGATTATACTATCGTTTAAGCAAGTATTAAGCTTTCACTACTTTAAATCTAGAAAAAGCGCAAATACCGTATTTTTAAGCTATCATTTAGTCTTTCAAGAGGGCATAGCTCTAGCCAAAGCGCATCAAATTTCAGACCAAATAATAGCCCAAATAAAGGCGAGCTTTCCTGATAGCGAATGGATAATTACTCCTGAGTTTGACCCAGTAGATGATAGCGATGAGGACATAAAAGAGGAGCTAAGATGTATAATAAAGGAGCAAGAATGAAAGTAGGGTTAATCCAGCAAAAATACCACGGCAGCACCGAAGCGACAAATCAAAAAACA
This sequence comes from Campylobacter sp. 19-13652, assembly GCF_019702925.1. NCBI lineage: Bacteria > Pseudomonadati > Campylobacterota > Epsilonproteobacteria > Campylobacterales > Campylobacteraceae > Campylobacter > Campylobacter sp. 19-13652. Next base: position 960,921 of record NZ_AP024713.1, read on the forward strand.
GTAGAGCTAATCACAAAGGCAGCTAATAAAGGCGCTCAGTTAGTCGTATTGCAAGAGCTTCATCAAAGCGCCTATTTTTGTCAAAGTGAAAATGTGGATTTTTTTGACATAGCTGGCGATTTTAACGCTCAAGTGGCATACTGGGGCGAAGTGGCTAGGCAAAATGCTGTAGTACTTGTAGTAAGCTTGTTTGAAAAGCGAAGTGAGGGGCTTTATCACAACACCGCAGTGGTCTTTGAAAAAGACGGCAGCATGGCTGGTAAATACCGCAAGATGCATATACCCGATGATCCGCAGTTTTACGAAAAGTACTATTTTACCCCAGGCGATTTGGGTTTTAAGCCGATAAATACAAGCGTAGGAAAGCTAGGAGTGCTTGTGTGCTGGGATCAATGGTATCCAGAAGCAGCCAGACTAATGGCACTGGCTGGGGCGCAAATGCTTATCTATCCTACAGCGATAGGGTGGTTTGATGCGGACACAGAGGATGAGAAGCGCCGCCAAAAAGATGCTTGGCTAGCGGTACAAAGAGGGCATGCTGTAGCAAATACACTGCCAGTTATGGCGGTTAACCGCGTGGGCTTTGAGCCTGATACTAGCGGCGTGGGGCAGGGGATACGCTTTTGGGGCAGCAGCTTTGTTTACGGAGCGCAGGGCGAGGAGCTTTTTATGGCTGATGAGACAAGCGAGGAGGCGTATATCGTAGAAATAGATATGGCACGAACCGAGCAAGTGCGCCGATGGTGGCCATTTTTACGTGATAGGAGAATTGAATTTTATAAAGATTTGACAAAGCGTTTCATAGATTAGGTATGATTAAATTTATCACTGATTTAATGGGTTTAAATTTTAAAATCCGCTTAACTTTAATCTAGGCGGATTTTTCGCTAACACTGCAAAAAAGTTTTGATAGCTAGATCTATATTTAAGCAAAATATCAAAATAAGAATTGCTCCATGTAAGACGCATCAAAGCAAGCTAGCTTAGAGCTATCCTATCAAGTTTAATTGCTCATTTATGTAAATTAAAACAATAATTTTTAATGCTCTTTTAAAGAATATAATATTATTTTAAACCTTATCACAAGACTAGAGTTAATAATTTACACTACAATTGCTCTGCTAGCAAAACTTTATAATACATGTTGGTTAAAATTCGATACAGATAATTTTCTAAAGCACGGAGTTAAGTAGTCTTAAAAGTTTTAATTTACGTTTGCTGCTCTAAATTTAAAGCCTGCTTTGAATTATGCTAGTAGCCTCAAACTTTATCTACCGAAACACTTAGATTTTGCAACAACACACAATGCCTTAAATTCCTCTGCAAATCAAGATATTTGCAGTTTTAGATTTAGCCCTAAGTAAGCAAAAAATGGTGGGGCAAGCGCCCCAAAAAATAGCCTATTTTACTATACCGGCTTCTTGATATACCTTTAAGGCCGCTTTGTGAAGCGGAGCTACCACGCCCTCAATAAGGCTCTCTTTGGTTACTGATTTTAAAGCGGTATGCAGGCTTTTATACTCGTCAAAGTTATCAAGCACGCCCTTTACCACGGCTTCGACCGCTTCATCACTCACGCTCTCATCAGCCACTAGCACTGCTTTTACACCTATGCTATTTACGTCATAGTCTACGCCCTCATATGTACCCTTTGGTATTACGCCTTTTGCAAAGTACGGATATTTGGCTATCATGGCGTCTATTTGCTCGCCATCAACATTTAGTATATCAATTGGCAACGAATTTGAAGCATCTGTGATATTTGCTGTAGGATGCCCTGCAACAAAGCTATATCCGTCAATTTTTTTATCCTTTAGTGCGTGTGGGCATTCAGAGACTGTAAGCACCCCTCTATACCCCAGCTTATCCGTATCAAAGCCCTTTGCTTCAAAGACTTTTAAAGTAGTAAATTCATTACCGCTACCTGGGTTTCCTACATTATATTTCTTGCCAGCTAGCTCGGCGATATTTTTTATTCCTGACTCCTTTGAGACAACCATAGCTAAAAGCTCAGGATACACCGACATCACTGCTCGTAGCTTTTTATCTGGCTTACCTTCAAATTTGCCAGTGCCGTTGTATTTATCATAGACGACGTCGCTTTGCACAAAGCCAAAGCTTAGCTCGCCTTTTAGCACGTTATTTACATTATAAACAGAGCCGCCAGTTGATTGTACGGAGCATTTTATGTTTGGATTTTTATTTGCCATACGACATATTGCGCCACCTACTGGATAGTATGTGCCCGTCATGCTTCCAGTACCTATGTTTACAAATTCTTTCGCCCCAAGACTTGAAGCAAATAACGCAGTTGCTAGTAATAGTGAACTTTTTTTCATGATCTCCTCCTATGGAAAGTTGAGTATTATCGCAAATTTTTTGTTAAAAAAATATTAACTAAGTAAAATAATGTTATACTTTTATCATTCTTAGGAAAAGAGGCTTATTGCGGAATTTTATAAAAAGCAATGGCAGGAATTTTATGAAAATGCGTGGAGTTTTAGGATTGAGTTTTTAAAATAAAGCAGCGCCACTATCTAAGCGTAAATAAAACCAAATAAAAGTACAGTGGCATGAGTTTGAGATAGGGCAGGGCAACTCTTTAAGCTTTGCTAGGGTGTCGATAATAAAGCTACAGGCATCTGTGGCAATACGCAGTCGCACTAATCACGCAAGCTATAGGGCGGATTTTTTAATCGATGTCTTTGGTGCAAGTGGCGGAAATTATGACTGCATAATCGAGTTTGGATAGGATATGGGCGCAATATTTTTAAGATATTTTACAAAGGCAAAGCTAAGGCGAGCCGTATTTGGTAGCCAATCTACTAAATACGACGTAGAAATAACCACCAAACTAGCCTAAAGTGCACCTAGACTGGAAGCGACATTTTTTCACTTTAAGTATATCAAGCCAAATCTAGATCTAATAAAATCTCGAAGCTTTAAAAAGGTGTTTGTTTTTATATGCCACAGCATAGAGCAGGTGCAAAATATCGGCAATGAGTGGTTTGGCGCGATTGCAGATGTGGCTAATTATACAATGTCTACACCTTAATCTGTATGGATTTCAAACGGCTAAGCTAGGCAAGGTTAGCAAGGAGCATTTAAATTTATGCGACAAAAAGACTAGAATGAGAACTTTTAAAAAACCATCACAAGCTCGGTAAAAAAATGGCAAGATAGAACTAGATGATACTGTGCTTGAGATAGGTTGTAAATACTAGTTTATACAGGCTCCATAGAATGCTGGCGTTTAAATTTAAAAATCATAAGGCTTTATTTTGGCTTTTATTTGGTGCTATTACAAAAAAGTACTGTTTTAAAGTTTTAGTTTTTTATTTAAAAGCCCGCAAAATGATATATGCAGCAATTGCCTGCTAAGCAAAAACTTCTCACAATACTTTGTAACTTAGTATAGACAGGGTATTTCAAATTTGGTGCAAGTAATCATACTGCAAACAAGCGGTTTTTATAAATATAAGTGCTTGTTTGCATAACTTTCACTACGACTTACCTAGCTAAGTGCGCAAAAAACAAATTTTAAGTTAAATTTATGCAATAGGGCACTAGCAGAGCAAAATCATAGCGCTAAACTTTAATAATCAAACAAAGCGATAAATACACGCATTTGCCAAAATCCAAGTTTTTTAGAATTCAAAAAAGTTTAAGTTCATTAAGGATTATAAGATTAAAAACATAAACTATAAACAGAAAAGTATAAAATTTAAAATTATTTAAATAAAATAGAGCCAAGTCTTAGCATATTTGAGCCGCATTTTAAAGCTATTTCAAAATCCCCACTCATTCCCATAGAGCAGATTTTAGCGCCACTTAAATCATCAAACAGCCTTCTAGTCGCCTCAAAGCTAGCCACTACCGCGCTTTTTTCATCAGAGTGCGCACCAATACTCATCACGCCAAGGAGTTTGATATTTTTGCATTTTTCGCCTATCTCATGCCACGCATCGCATGCAGAATGCAGGCTAAAGCCCTGTTTACTATCCTCATCTGCGCTATTTATCTGAAGTAGGGTGGGTAACTCGCAAGTAAGCCTAGCATCTACAGCTAGCGCCTTTTGTACACTTTCACAGCTTTGCCACATTGTTGGATTTGCGCTTAATAGCTGATTTATCTTATTGCTTTGAAGCCTGCCTATAAAATGCCAAGATAGATTTAAGCTTTTAAGCTCGTTCTTTTTTGCCACTAAATCCTGCACTTTATTTTCGCCAAACTCAAGCTGCCCTTCTTGAGCTAGCTGCGCTACAGCCGCCGCATCTACATATTTGCTCACAGCCACGACCCTCACACCATCACCACCTATCTTGCGCACACGCTCAAGCACTTTTAAAATCATTACTGCCCCAGTCTCATAATATCGTTAAAAGTAGCCACTATCATGAGTGTACCAAGCACAGCCCAGCCAGCATATGTAAGGTACTCAAAGGCACGTTTTGGCACAGCGCGCCTGCTTATTAGCTCATAAAGGTTAAAAAGTATATGCCCACCGTCAAGCGCTGGTATAGGTAATAAATTTAAAACCCCTAAATTTACCGATATTAGGGCAACTATGAGTAGTAGCATTTGCAGGCTAGTTTTTGCGGCTTTTGAGGTTACATCGGTGATTTGCATTATGCCACCAACCTCGCTTACTGGCACCACTCCGCTTAGTAGCTTTCCTATGCCAGCAAAAATAAGTCCGCTTGCCTGCCATGTCTGCTCTGCGGCGTATTTTAGGGCGTCAGAGCGATGGTATATTATTACAGTCTCATTTGATGGGCTTATGCCAAGCAGTGGCTTACTGATTTTTTCGCCAAATAAATTTACCCCATCACCCATTTTTGGATATGCGATTAAGGTAAGCTCCTCGTCGCCTCTTTTTAACCTAACCTCACTTTTATCTGTATTTACAAGCGGGCTTATGTCGCTCCACTGCGATACTATTTTGCCATTTATTGATAGAATTTTATCTCCTGATTTTATGCCAGCTATGCTAGCGGCTGAGTCTGGAGCTACGTTAGCCACCACTGTACCAAGCCTTTGTTCGCCCAAAAATCCAATAGCTATATATATAAAAAATGCTAGCAAAAAATTAAATGCAGGCCCAGCTACTAAGATTAAAATTCTCCCAAATGGACTTAGGGTGTTATAGCTATCAGGGTCATTGCTGCTAATGCTTGGGTCTGAGTCATCCTGCCCCTTTAGCTGGACGTATCCACCAAGCGGTATGGCGCTTATTTTATACTCAGTTTGCCCCTTTTTAAAAGAATAAAGCGCCTCACCAAAGCCTATGCTAAAAGCATTTACCCCTACGCCCAAAAGTCTAGCCGCCAAAAAATGCCCCAATTCGTGAAAAAATATCAAAAAACTAATAGCCAAAACAGTAATGATAAAGTGCCATGAATAAGCATAAAGCCCAGCTATTAATAAGCCTAGACTAAATAAAAGGCTTTTCAAATTTTCTCCTAGTTTGTATTTTTTAAGCTCGATTTAGCGCTAGCTTTTGCATAAGACAGCACATAATCTGCCCCAGAATAAAGCGTGAGTGCCACTGCTAACCACAAGAGCGCATTAGCAAAGTGCCACTGCATAATAAGCCAGCCTATAGCTATCATCTGTACGACTGTTTTTACCTTGCCTGCCATATTTGCAGCGACACTTAGCCCCTCGCTAGCCACGACCACCCTAAATCCAGTAATAAAAAATTCTCTAACAAGTATAAGATACACAGCCCACGCATTTGCCCTACCAAGCAGCATAAGCCCCAAAAATGCAGCAAGGGTCAGCATCTTATCAGCCAGCGGATCAAGCACTGCACCTAGCTTTGTCTTTTGATCCCACTCTCTGGCTATGTAGCCATCAAAAAAATCAGTCACACTAGCTAGTACAAATAAAAGCCCAGCAAAATAGTTTACCCAGCTTATATGCACCCCTTGCCAGCTAGCGCCGTCTATAAGGATATAAAACATAAGAGGAGCCAAAGCTATGCGAATAAGAGCTAGGGTGTTTGGCAAATTTATCATTTAAAGGTCGTGCCTCCGTCTATTATAAAGCTATGTCCTGTTACCCAGCTAGCCTTTGATGAGCATAAAAATAGACATGCCCCAGCTAAATCAGTAGGCTGCCCCATGCGTCCTAATGGACTTAAACGTGCCGTGGTATCTCGAACTTCCTCGTAGTTTGTAAATGCCCTTAAAGCGTCAGTCTCAATTGGTCCGCCACTTACGACATTTACCCTGATATTTTTCTCTCCTAGCTCGGTGGCTGCATAGCGTGCCATAGCCTCTACTGCGGCTTTAGCCGTGCCGTGCCCTGCGTAGTTTTCGATGTAGACTAGATTTCCTGTGCTACTTAGGCTTATTATGCTGCCACCACCTACTTTTTCCATTCGTTTAGCTGCTTCTTGGGCGCCAACTACAAAAGCATTTACCGTGGCTGTGAATATATTATTTATCCCACGTGGCTTTAGCTTCATAAATTTAGTATACCCTCCGGCGACTGCGCGTCCTGAGATAATAGCATTTGAGATAAAAAAATCAACTCGGTCAAAATCCTCATCTATCTTTGCAAAAAGCTCCTTATAAGTCTCTGGCTCAAGGATATTTAGCGCATACGCACGAGCTTTTATACCGTACTCACGCTCAAGCTTTGTGGCCTGTTCTTTGGCTAGTTCCTCGTTTGAATTATATGTAAAGGCTATATTTGTCCCCATTTTAGCAAACTCATGCACTATGGCGTGTCCTATACCCCTAGTACCACCGCTAATAACTAGTGTTTTTGCTTTAAATTCATTGGCTTCTACCATTAAAATCCTTTAATATCATATTGTTTCATAATGTTTTCTATCTTTTTTAAATTCTCACTACTTGGCTTAGTAAGAGGCAGTCTGTACTCGAGTGTCGGAGTAAGCCCAGCTAGATACATGGCCGCTTTTATAGGTATTGGGTTTGACTCACAAAACATCACTTTATTGATACTGTAAAGCTTATCATTTAGCGCCTTTGCCTCGGCATATTTTTTGCTAAGCGCCATGTGGGTTAGCTCAACCGTTTTATCAGGCAATAAATTTGAAGTAACACTAATCACGCCGCTGCCGCCATTACTAAGCACAGGGTAGTTTATAGCGTCATCTCCGCTTAGTACGCTTAGGCGTGGCTCGTGTGCTAATAAATCCACGCAACGTTCTATATTTCCTGTCGCCTCTTTTACACCATAAATATTTGGACAATCATGAAATAATCTAATGACTGTTTCAGGTGCTATATCACACCCAGTTCTACCTGGTACATTATAGAGTAAAACAGGGATTTCAACGCTATTTGCTATAGCCTTATAATGCTCATAAAGTCCGTTTTGCATAGGCTTATTGTAATATGGCGATACACTTAAAATTCCATCAGCTCCGTGCGCTTGAGCAAACTCCGCAAGCCCAATAGCTTCGTGTGTGGCATTACTCCCAGCCCCAGCTAGCACCTTTACATTAGTGCCTTTACAAACCGCAACTGCTATTTCTATACAGATTCTATGCTCATCATGCGTAAGTGTCGCACTCTCACCAGTTGTGCCTACTGGCACGACTGCATCTATGCCATTTGCAATCTGTCTTTTTATGAGCTTTTCATACGTTTGCTCATCTATTTTGCCATCTTTAAAAGGCGTTATAAGCGCAGTCATTGCCCCATTAATCGTCTTTTGATTCCCCATTTAATCCTCCTTTTAGTAGTATGCAAGTTGAGTGCTTATCTATAAAGTATTTTGATGCTGTCTTTTGTAATAATTCTGCGTCTATTTTATCTATGCTTTCTTTTAGAGAATAAAGCGGAGCAATATCGCCTCTGGCTAGGTAGCTTCCATATAAATTTGCCACCTTTGAAGCGCTGTCAAATGAGTAAATAAAGTCAGATTTTATTAAATTTTTCACCCGCTCTAGGCTAGCTTCGTCTATTTTGTCTGTTTTTACTTTTTCTATGATATTTAAAAGCCTACCCCTTGCATCCTCTGCTTTTACGCCAGGATTGCAAACTATCAAAAATATGAATAAATTCTCATCAATACTATCCATGTTATAAGCATAAACTTGATTTGCTATTTGAGTTTTTTCCACTAACTCTTGCCATAAAAGCGAACTTTTACCATTGCTTAGATATTCGCTTAGTGCGTTTATGGCAGGCTGGTCTTTGTCATTAAAAGGAGGCGTTTTAAACGCAAGTGCTACCATATCCACCTCACTTTTTTTATTTAGCACAGCTGTTCTTGCGCCGTCTTGCTCTGGCTCAATGCAGTGTGGTTTTGCCACAGTCTTATGCTTATTTGGTATGTCTTTAAAGTGCTTTTTAGTTAGCTCAAAGACCTCTTTTTTGCTTATATCTCCACTTACTATTAATATTGCATTATTTGGCTGGTAAAATCGCTCGTGAAAATCCCTAATATCATCTATACTCCAGTTAGCTATATCATTCGTAAAACCTATCGGCGTCCAGTGATATGGGTGGTATAAAAAGGCGTGGTTATAAAGGCGAAAATACAAATATCCAAGCGGATTATTATCTGTCCTCCAGCGCCTTTCTTCAGCTACGACATCTCGTTCTGGTAAAAATTCATTATTTTTTAGCTTTAAATTTTGCATTAAATCAGCATAAAGCCATAGCGCTTTGTCTAAATTTGAGTTTGTGCATTTTATAAAATAGTGGGTATAATCAAAGCCAGTGCTTGCGTTATTTACTCCGCCAAAACCCTTCACTATCTCATCAAATTCACCGGCTTTTAAATTTTTTGTGCTTTTAAAATTTAAATGCTCTAGCATATGAGCTATACCGCTTTTTCCCATTGTTTCGTTTCGGCTACCAACTTTATAAAAAATATCAACACTTATCACCTTTGAGCCTTTATTCAGCGGTATGTGATAAATTTCTAAACCATTTTTTAATCTAGCTTTATTTAATTTAAGCATCATTTTTCCTTATAAGAGCGCCCACAGCCTCGCTTATATGAGCGTATCCATCTTTTGCTAAAAGCTCGCAAAGCCCCTCATTTATTCGTCGTGCTAAAAATGGACCTTCATAGATAAAAGCGCTAAAAACCTGCACCAAACTAGCCCCAAACTTTATACGTTCATATGCCTCATCTGCTGAGCTTATGCCCCCACTTGCTACTATTACACACTTACTATAAAGCTCGCTTGCTACATCTTTTAAAAGTTCTTTTGCCCTAGCAGCTATAACCTTTCCACTAAGCCCGCCAAAGTCTTTTAAATTTGGTGAGCTTGAGAGCGAATAATCGGTACTAGTATTTGCCACTATCACCCCAGCAGCACCTAAATTAACAGCATGTTTACAAAGTTCTACCGCACTTTGATTAGACATATCAGGAGATATTTTTAAAAATACAGGACGGGTGCTTAAGCCATTTAATCGCGAAAATAGCTCGCTAATAAAATCAAAGCTTAAAAGCTCCCTAAGATTAGGCGTATTTGGCGATGATAAATTTATAACAAAAGCATCACAGATAGGATTAAATTTACTAACCAAACTCAGATAATCATCTATGGCATTTTCATTTGGCGTGAGCTTATTTTTGCCGATATTTGCCCAAATAGGCAGGACAAATGGGTACAGCGGCTTTACATTTTTATAAATTTCACTAGCGCCTTTATTGTTAAAGCCCATTGAATTTTGTATGCTCTCCTCTTTTATTAAGCGAAAAAGGCGAGGCTTTGGATTGCCATCTTGTGCTTTTTTGGTAAATGTGCCAAACTCAAGTCCCCCAAAGCCAAGTGCAGCTAAAGGGCGCAACATAGTCGCATTTTTATCAAATCCGCCAGCCATCATCACAGGATTTGGATACATTGCACCAAGTAGGCTTTGCATTAGCTCTGGAGCATTTATGCACGCTTTTTGTGCTATAAAGCTAGATACTACAGGCAAGGCTGTGCAGGTACGCATAGCCATTTCTGCGATGCAGTGAGCCTGCTCTGGATCTAGCTTAAAAAAGATATTCCTTATATTTTTATAATCAAACAAATCATTTTTCCTTACAAAAATTAGCGCATTTTAGCCAAAAATGGCTTAAACTAAGGATTTGTGCTTTAATTTTATATAATCCTCGCAACTTTGGCTAAGGCTTAAATCATCTCCAAAGCCGACTATCTTACCATGGCTTAAAACAGCGATTTTATCAGCTTTTTCGACAGTGCTTAGACGATGTGCGATGACAAATATTATCTTTTGATGTCTTAGCTTTTCTATAGCAGCAGTAATCTCTCTTTCGCTTTCATTATCAAGCGCAGACGTGGCTTCGTCAAATATTAAAATTTGAGGGTTTGAATAAAGCGCCCTAGCTATTGCGATGCGCTGCCTTTGTCCTCCGCTTAAATTTGCTCCAGCCTCGCTGAGTATGCATTTTATACCGCCGTCTAACTCGCTTATAAAGCCATACGCGTTTGCCATTTTAAGCGCCCTTATAACTGCCTCCTCATCATACTCTCTGCCATATGCGACGTTGTGCGCTACAGTATCATTAAAAATATAGACACGTTGGCTTACAAAGCCTATATTTTCTCGCAGGCTTTTAAGACTGTATTCTTTTAAATTTATTCCGTCAACACTAATACTACCGCTATTTGGGTCATAAAATCTCATCAAAAGGCTCATAAGCGAGCTTTTGCCACCACCACTTGCGCCAACAAGTGCTATCATTTGAGATTTTAATGCCGTTAAATTTATACCTTTAAGCGCTAATTTGTTGCCGTAGCTTAGGGTTGCATTGTTAAATTTAATCTCACTAATATCGCCTGATAAATTCCGCTCGCCGCCAACTATACTAGGCTCTAAATCAAGCAGATAAAATGTCCTCTCACTAGCCACCACCGCATCTTGAACTCTACCATAAAGCCCAACTATACGCTTAAGCGGAGTATAAAGCATAAAAAGTGCAGTCAAAAATGAAAAAAATGCACCCACGCTTAGATTATTTGCTATGACGTCGCGGCCACCTATTATAATAACCACAGCCACGCCTATGCTACCTATTGTCTCCATTAGTGGGGACACAAGCTGTCCCACCCTAGTGCTTCCCATGCCTATTTTAAACGCTTTATCATTCTCCTTTACAAAGCGCCCATACTCATAACCCTCAGCATTGCTAGCCTTTACTATCTCTATATTTGTATAAATTTCATTTAAAGCAGAGCTTATATCAGAGGCCTTTTCCTGGCTTTGACGAGAAATTTTTTTCATCTTTTTAGCTAAGCGATAAACTGGATAAATAGCTGCTGGCATGACTATTAGCGCAAAAAAGGCTAGAGTTGGACTTTGATATATCACAACACCCAAAAGACAAATAGCGGTAATTATCTCTCTAACAATCTCAGGGATAATACTAGAAACCACCGCACTAAGACGCCCGATATCTCCAGTAGTACGGCTCATAAGCTCGCCTGTACGCATGGAGTTAAAAAAGCTCATATCAAGCTCTAAGAGATTACGTAGCATTTTCGCACGAAATCTTCTGACGGTATCTTGACCAATATATGCAGTAAAATAAGCCTGCATAAAAGTGCCTAAGTTTTTAAGCAGATAAATAGCAATAATTGCATATGGTAATAGATAAAGTAGCTGTTCGTTTTTTTCTACAAATATTTTATTTAGAACTGGTTCAACTAAATACGCACTTCCAGCACTTCCCCCACTAGCAAGCAGCATGCCTATAATAGCTAATGCAAACTGCGGAATATAATCTTTAAAATAGGATTTAAACCGCTTAAAAACGTCAAGTAAAGTCATATTTTCTCCCACATAGTACCGTTTGGTGTGTCTTGAATAGCTACACCCTCGCTTTCAAGCTCACTTCTAATACTATCTGCGCTTACATAGTCTTTTTGAGCTTTTGCTGCCTCGCGTGCTTTTATCAGCTTTTGAATGCGCTCTTTTTGCTCATCATTTACTCCATGCTGAAAATATTCAAATGCGTCCATTTGCCCAATTCCTAGCAGTTCTGACGCTACTTTTATGCACGAAATAGCACTTTGCTTTGCAATTTTATCTTTTAGGTTTGTATCAAGAGCCTCATTTATGCTTTTTATCTTTTCGTCTAAAATAGCAAGTGCTTTTGAGGTATTTAAATCATCACTTAATGCTTCTAAAAGCTCTGCTTTAAATTTTTCAGCCTCATCGCTTTTGCCGTTATCATTTACTCCATAAATACGTTTTTTTAAACGGTAAAGCTTATCAAGACGCTTTTTTGACGCACTTAAATCATCTAGTGTATAGTTAAAATGCGCCCTATAATGCGCACTCATCAGATAAAATCTAATCACCTCACCGGCAAAAAGCACTAATGCATCTTTTAAGAAAAAGCTATTTCCTAGGCTTTTACTCATCTTTTCATTGTTTATATTTATAAAGCCATTATGTAGCCATAAATTTGCCAGATTTGCTCCAGCGTAACCACATCTGCACTGCGCAGCTTCATTTTCATGATGAGGAAAAAGCAGATCAACTCCACCAGCATGAATATCAATAAGCGCACTTTTTTGGCTATTTTGCTTAAATATATCGGCTATCATCGCAACGCACTCTGTATGCCAACCTGGACGCCCTTTGCCAAATGGCGCATCGTACCAACTATCATCAAATTTCCAAAGCGCAAAGTCCTTTTGGTTTAGCTTATCCACGCTGTTTTCCACTCTAGCTTGCGCGTCTATGTCTGTCCTACCGCTTAGGCTTAGATAGGCGCTATCTTTTTGCGTGTTAAAATAAATCCCATCATCAAGCCTGTAAGCTACGCCATTTTTAAGCAAGCTTTCGATTAAGCTTATCATCGAGCCAATATACTCAGTCGCTCTAGGCTTAAAGCTAGGCTCTAGCACATTAAGAGCTGCCATATCGGCTTCGTACCCAGCGATATAATGCGCTGTTATCTGCTCTAGGCTCTCTTTGCTTTCTTGCATTTTTTTTATGATTTTATCGTCTATATCGGTGTAGTTTCTAGCAAATTTAACCTCATATCCAAGCCCCATTAAAGCTCGCCTTAAAATATCAAAGCTCACAGCAGACCTAGCGTGTCCTAAATGCGCATCATCATACACGGTTGGTCCGCACAGATAAATGCTGACTTCGCCTGAATTTATAGGCTCTAGCTTTGTTTTTGACTTTGTTTTGCTATCGTAAATATACATTAATAAATTCCTTCACCCCCACAAGTATTAAGCCCTGCGTAGCTATTGCTAAAATTAAAATTAGGGATTTTTTGAGGCTAATTATAGCAAAAAAGTTTTTCCTGCCAAAATAAAATAAATAAAGCCCAAGCTGCAAAAATCCGCCTATCGAACTAGCCAGCGCTATGCCAGCAGCTCCTAAATACTGCATTAAAATAGCAGCCAAGATTAAATTTATAACAACAGATAAAATAGCGATTTTTGCCGCTGTTTTTTGCGCCATTTTTGCGTATAGCCAAAGCGAGAAAATCTTTGCTAGCCCAAACGGCACAAGCCCCACCAAATATGCGCTTAAAACCTCCGCTGTAGCCACAGTATCTGCGGCGCTAAAATTCCCCCGCTCAAACAAAAGCCACACTATAAACTCGCTAAGCCCTATCCCCCAAAGCGCGGCACTTGCAAGCAAAAACAAAAGCACATATCCGCTTTTTGAGATTAAGCTTAAGGCCGTGCTTTCGTCATTTGATTTTAAAAGGCGGTTAATCCTGACAAAAAGCGGCTGCGCCAAAGCTATGGCAAAAACAGCAAGCGGAAGCTGAAAAATGCGGTTTGCGTAAAAAAGATAGCTAATCGCCCCAGAAGCCAAAAAGCTAGCCAGCCACGTGTCTATAAACGCGCTTAGTTGAAGCGCAGAACTACCCACCAAAGCATGCGTAAACTGCGAGTAAAAGCCGCTTAGGCTTACCTGCCTTTTTTTATTTTTGCTTAAAATTTTATCCTTAAACGCTAGATAAAGCGTTGGACCCATGCGCTTTTTAGAAATTACAAAAATATGTAAAAGTACCTGTAAAATCCCACCTATAATAACACCGTAACTTAGCGCATAAGCGACCTCTTTTGCACCGTATTCTCTAGCGATTATAAGCGCACAAATCATTGATAAATTTAAAAGCGAAGTCGAAAAAGCCGTCGTAGCAAAATGCCCCTCATACTGCAAAAGCGCACCCAAAAATGTAACGCAATAAATAAAAAACAGATAGAAAAAATTTATCCCCACAAGCGGAGCTGCGCTAATGATTTCATCCTCGCTTAATCCTGTGGCTATAACTCTTGTAAACGGTACACTAAAAACCGTCACCAAAGCACAAGCAAAAAGTGCAGCTAGCGCAAACCTTAAAAACACAGAAGCAGCAAAAGCGCCTTTAAACCTTGAAATTGTAAATGCTGGCAAAAACGCCTGAGAAAATGCCCCCTCGCCAAAAATCCTGCGAAATAAATTTGGCACTTTAAAAGCTATAAAAAATATATCAGCCCATACCCCAGCCCCTAGTATACTAGCACTTAGCAAATCCCTACAAAGCCCTAAAATACGTGATACCACAATACCAGCTGAGTTTGAAAAAAAGCCCTTTATTACCATTAATAAACTTCCTTGAATTTCAAAGACAAGCAGTATAACCAAATTTTAATGAATTTTTAGCAATAATCTAGCTTTTAAAATATTTCTGGAGCAAGATTGTGAGTACTCAAAGCCGCTTTAGTGCCATTGAAGTCATAACGACAAACCCATATGAAGAGCTAAAACGACTAAGCAAAGAATCAAACATAAGCGCAGAATTTATAGATTTTAACATACTTGAAATTTTTACCACCTACACAAATAGCCAAAACGAAAACCCAGTAAGCCTAAGCGAGGATGAGCTTGGAGTGTTTGATGATTTGGCGTTTTATCTAGATGAGAGTCTAGCTATAACGCAAAGCTATAGAGTGGAGTTTTACGACATAAGAGACGAGAGTGCTCACGCCCTACCACGCATAGCAATAGGGGTGAATAAAGGGCTTACAAAGGTAATTGCTACGATATTTAAAAGTAGCGAAGTAAAATACGAAAAAGAGTACGAAAAACTACTGTATGAATATATCTGCAAGCAGCTTCTGCGTGCTAAAATTTTAATCGGTATAAGAATAGGTGAACTAAAAGAGGAACTTAAAAAAATAGCCTCAATAATCCGTATAAAAGAGCTGCTTGATAAAGACATAAAGCTAACAATAACGCGTGGAATAGAGGCCAGACTGCCAGTTGATGCGACGACTGTTTATGTCTATAAAGAAAAGCTACAAAAAGAAAACGAGGAAGGCAAGGTAAATCACGCTAGCAGGGGCTTTTTGCTAGGAGTGGTAAAAGATGAAGTCATAATAGAACAACACAAAAGCGAATCAGGCAGAGCAGGGCGAAACGTAAGAGGTGAGTACATAAGCGTACCAGTGGCAAATGAGGACGGCACTGGGGAGATAAGCTTTAACGAGGAAAATATAGAGCGCATTGAGGGTGAGCGTGGTGTTAAATTTATCGCCAAAAAGCCTGGATTTGTCAGTGATGAAAAGGGCTTTTTTGATATAAAAGACCAGCTTGAAATAGATGAGATAAATTTTAAATCTACAGGCTCAGTAGAAACTAGCATTGACGCAAATGTCTCACTAATCATCAAAGAGGACGATGTAATAAAAGACGCCATAGGCACTGGCGTAATAGTAGAAGCAGCCGAAGTAGACGTAAGGGGTAGCGTGGGCGCAAATGCCGTAATAAACGCAAATATCGTACACATAGGCGGACAAACTCACGCCAAAGCAAAAATAACCGCACAAAAAGCCAAAATCGCCGTACATATAGGCTATGTCGACGCAGACGAAGTCGAGATAGAACGACTAGAAAACGGTACTGTAGTGGCAAACCGCGTAAAAGTAGGGCAGGTAGTCGGTGGCAGCATAACAGCACAGCACATCGAAATAAACACCCTGGGTTCAAACTGCACGCTAACCGCAAGCGCATACATAGGCGTAAAAACACTTAAGGGCAATAATAATAAATTTATCATCGATGGCTCAAAAATGAAAGAGCAAAGAGACGACATACAGGGGCATTTAGAAAAGCTAGAACTAGCAAAAGAAGCTATTGTAAAAATTCCAAAAAAGCTAGAAGCACGCCGTATAGTAATCGAGGAAAACAGAGGCTCAATATATAAAATAAAAGCCAAAATTGAGGAGCTAAAAAAGGCAAAAATAGCTCCTCATGTAACGTTTTTAAAAAAGCTAAAAGAGTATCAAGCACTCGTTGATGAATACAACGAAATGCTGGCTGATTATCGGTATAAAAAGGGCGAAATAGAGCGTATAAAAAGCGAACTAGACGTAATGCAAAATGGAATTTTTGCCGCTAAAATCGTAAATCGCAGTAGGTGGAATGAGCTAAATGAAGTCTGGTTTGTGCTAGTTGATCCGCCTCAAACCATAAAATACATCACAAAGCAAAATGAAATGGCACGCATAATGCGGCTAAAACGAATTAGCACCGAAGCTGGCGATGAATACGAAGTGGTAAAATCAAACGACATATCAGAGCTAAATAAGGAAAATGAATGATAAAGGCAATTGAAGGAAAGCTAATCAAAAAAGAGCCAACCTACGCATATATAAAATGCGCTAGTGGGCTAACATACGGCGTACATATCTCGCTTTTTACGTCAGCGAAGCTAGAAACCGGCGCGCTATTGGAGCTTTTTATAACACAAATAATCCGAGAGGATGCAAACTTGCTTTACGGCTTTTTAGATACCGAGGAGCAGAGAATTTTTGAGCTGCTTATTAAGCTAAACGGAGTTGGAGCCTCAACGGCTATGGCTGTGTGTAGCTCACTAACCCCTCAGGCTTTTATGAGTGCTATTATCAGCGCGGATGACGCCGCTATAAAAACCGTCCCAGGCATAGGACCAAAAACAGCAAGACGCATAATAGCCGAGCTAAGCGACGCCAAACTTGCCATAGATAGTGCGCCAAGCTACCAGCAAGAGGCTCTTTTGGCGCTTGAATCGCTTGGCTTTAAACGAGAAAAAGTGCTAAAAGCACTCTCAGAGTGTGAGGCTACTGACACTGGCGAGCTTGTAAAGCAGGCTCTTAAAAAGCTGGCTTGATTTTAAATTTAAGGAAAAAAAGTGAAATATGGTGTTATTTTTGGAGCAAAAAGCTTTGAACATGAAATAAGCATAGTAAGCGCTGTGGTTTTAAAAGGGCTTTTGCCTAGTGCTGTTTTTGTATTTTGCGATGCAAACAGGGAGTTTTACCTCATACCAAATGAGAAATTAAGGGCAAATTTTTTCACCAAATGGGAGTATAAAAAATGCGTAAAACTTAGCCTAGAAAACGGCGGATTTTACGCAAAAAAACTCCTCGGAAAAGAAAAAATAGAGGCTGATGTTTTTATAAATTTAATCCATGGCGCAGACGGCGAGGACGGTAAAATGGCGGGGTTACTTGAGTTTTTTGGCATAAAATTTATAGGACCTCGCCTTGAGGCAAGCGTGCTAAGCTACTCAAAATACCTAACAAAATTACTAGCCTCTAGCGTTGGGGTAAAAAGCCTAGAATATGAGGTGATTTATAAAGGACAAAAGCCAACTATGTCCTTTCCTATCATTTTAAAGCCACTTCATCTAGGAAGCTCAATAGGTGTTAGTGTGGTAAAAGAGCAAAGTGAGCTAGAGTATGCGCTAGATGTGGCGTTTGAGTTTGATGATGCGGTGCTTGTAGAGCCATTTATTAGTGGAGTTAAGGAGTACAATCTAGCTGGGGCTATGGTAAATAATGAGATAGTCTACTCTATAATAGAAGAGCCTTCTAAGAAAGAGTTTTTAGACTACGAGCAAAAATATATTAGCTTTTCAGCTGAAAGCAATGTGCGAGAGGCTGAGCTTAGTGATGAAATCGTAAATAAATTTAAAGACGCCTTTACTAGAGTTTATAAATCAGGATTTAAGGGTGCCATTATACGATGTGATTTTTTCTTGGTAGAAAATGAGGTTTATTTAAATGAGATAAACCCAAATCCAGGAAGCCTAGCAAACTACTTATTTAAGGACTTTTTGGGCTTGCTTGATGGAGTAGCAAATAGCCTACCAAATGAGATGGATATAAACATAGATTATAAATTTATAAACACCATAACCCATGCTAAGGGTAGCCCAAAACTTAGCTAATTTAGCGCTTTTTAATAAATTTTATGATAGATTTTACATAAAATTTTATGTAAAGGTAGAGCATGGCGTCATTTAGCCAAGATGAGATATTTACAGCCACAGAGGTTGTGCGAAACTTTAGTAATATTCTTACAAGGGTTTCAAAATCACAGCTTAAAAGAGCAGTTATAGTTAAAAATAATCGCTTTGAAGCGGTTATTTTAAACATGGCTGAGTATGAAAGATTAAGCGAGGCAGTATCTGTTTTAGAAGCCATTTATAAGGCAAAAAGAGGCGAAAATGGCGAGTAGGGAAGTTTTATTAAATAGTGAAAATTTTACCATAAGCTATGAGATAATTCGCCCAGATAACCAAAAAAATAGCGAATATTCAGCCAAATTAGAACCAGTAAAAACAGTGCTATTTTTACACGGTTGGGGGGCTAAAAAAGAGCTGATGAAAGGCGCATTTGCCCCTTATTTTAAAAAGTGTTTACAAATTTATCTAGACATGCCAGGCTTTGGGGCTAGCAAAGAGCCAAAAAATCCCATGAATACAAAAGACTATGTAGACGTGATTTGCTGTTTTTTAAAAGATTTAGACATAATGCCAAACATGATAATAGCCCATAGTTTCGGCGGTAAAGTAGCTGCGCTTTTATGTCAAAAAATAAGCGCACAAAGCCTAATCCTACTAAGTACAGCTGGTATACCTGAGCCAAAAAGACTAAGTGTAAGATTAAAAATTGCCATATTTAAGCTAGCCAAGGCGCTAGGTTTTGGCAAGCTTCGCAGATATTTTGCCAGCGATGACGCAAAGTCTATGAGTGAGACTATGTATGAGACCTTTAAAAACGTCGTAAATGAGGATTTTAGAGAGCATTTTGCGGCTTTAAATTTAGACGAAGTGCTTATTTTCTGGGGTGAAAGCGATAGTGCAGTAAGCACAAAAGCGGCAAAAGAATTAAAAAATATAACACCAAACTCAAGCTTAAAAATTCTATCAGGAGATCATTTCTTTTTCTTAAATCATGCTAAAGAAATAGCCAATGACTGCCTAAAAAGAGAGGTTAAATGAAGCAGTTTTTACCATATTTACACCTGGCTAGCTCGCTGATTTTTACAGTAGCACTTGCGTTTTACATGATAAGTTGCTTTCAGTGGTTTAATTATAAGCTAAAACGAGTTTTATTTCATTTTACAAAGCCACTTTGGCATCTATTTTTTGCAATTATACCCGTAGTGCTTTATTATACGACAGGCGAATATTTTGCAATTTATCTTATATTTGCCTACATTCCTGCGATAATTGTATGGCATAAAAGACTTGATAAGAAACTCGTATTTACCGCACGAGTAAAGCGATTTTTTGTATTTTTACTTATCGCTTTTGCAGCATATACAGGGATTTATTTTGCCGTAAATTTAACCCTTAAAGCAGACAGCATACTGCCTATTATAGCTGCCATGTGTGCTAGCTATTTATATGAACGCCTTAATATGGCTAAATTTTATCAAAAAGCAAAGAAAAAACTAGAGTCTATGCCCGATTTGACAGTGATTTTAATAACGGCAAGCTACGGCAAAACCAGTATGAAAAACTTCCTTTACGAGCTGCTTAAGGACGATTTTATCTGCTACAAAACCCCACGAAGCGTTAACACAGAATCTGGTATAATAAAAGATATAAATGAAAATCTCCCTCAAAATTGCCAAATATACATAGCCGAGGCTGGAGCCAGAGAAAGGGGAGACATCTACGCCATAACGCGCCTACTCTCACCAAAAATAGTCATCGTGGGCGAGATAGGTTCAGCTCATCTTGAGTATTTTAAGAGCATTGACGTAACTAGAAACACAAAGCTAGAAGCCCTTAAAAGCACAAATCTTAAAAAAGCCTTTTTGCACTCAAGCACACTCAAGCAAGCAGATGATGATATCATCATATACGATAGTGATGTGAGTTTGGGGAGGGCAAATTTAGACGGCATTGAGTTTAAAATAGGTAATGAAAGCTTTAGTGCGCCGCTACTTGGCGGGTTTCACACACAAAATCTAGCCGCTGTAATAAAGGCCGCTAAATATTTAGGGGCAGAAAAAGCAAATATCAAAAAAGCACTAAGCACGCTCAAAAACCCAGAACACCGCCTTTTTAAAATGGAAGCAGGCGGAAAAATCATAATAGATGATAGCTTTAATGGAAACATCAATGGAATGCTTGCAAGCTACAATCTAGCAGCTACATACCCTGGACGTAAAGTCTTGATAACTCCAGGCATAGTAGAGGGTGCGCAGGAGGATAATAAAACTCTGGCAAAGGCGGCAAATGATGTATTTGACGTGGTTATGATAACTGGCGCTCTTAACGCACCTACGCTTTTAAAAGAGCTAAAACGCCCAAAAATCATCATCGTAAAAGATAAATCAAACCTAACTCAAATGCTAGCTGAGCATACAATGGCTGGGGATTTAGTGTTATTTTCAAACGATGCGCCAAGCTTTATATAGCAATAAATTTAGCAGGCTTTAAATCTGCTAAATTTAATATTTATACTTAGATAAGTTGATAATGCTAATATAAAGGTATTGACTTTTACTAGCACTCTATGATATAATCTGCCAAAATAAATTTTTAAGGATAAAAAAATGGCAGAAAAATTTGAATTTCAAACCGAAGTGAATGATCTTTTAAATTTAATGATACATTCGCTTTACTCAAATAAGGAAATTTTCTTACGTGAGCTAGTCTCAAACGCTAGTGACGCACTAGATAAGCTAAACTACCTAAGCCTAACAGACGAAGCTTACAAAGCCCTAAACTACGTGCCTAGGATAGATTTAGCAATTGACAAAGACGCCAAAACCCTAAGCATAAGCGACAATGGCATAGGCATGAGCCACGATGAATTAATCGAAAACCTAGGCACAATCGCAAGAAGCGGCACAAAGGGCTTTATCTCAAAGTTAAGCGGAGACGCCAAAAAAGACAGCTCGCTTATAGGGCAGTTTGGCGTGGGCTTTTACTCGGCGTTTATGGTGGCTGATAAAATCGAAGTCATAAGCCGCAAGGCGCTCGAAAAAGACGCCTACAAATGGACGTCAGATGCTAAAAGCTACGAGATAGCCCCAGCCACTCGCCAAGACCACGGCACGACGATAATCCTGCACTTAAAAGATGATGAATTTGCCGATGAGTGGAGAGTGGAGAGCATAATCAAAAAATACTCAAACCACATACCATATCCTATCTTCATGGATAAAACCGAGTATGTGCCGCCAAAAGATGGCGAAAAAGAGGGCAGCTACGAAAGCAAAAACATCCAAATCAACAAAGCAAACGCAATCTGGAGAGTGGCAAAAAGTCAGCTAAAGGCGGAGGATTATAATGAGTTTTACAAGCAAATCAGCCACGACAGCCACGACCCACTGCTATACATTCACACCAAAGCAGAAGGCAAAATAGAGTATAACACGCTATTTTACGTACCTAGCACTGAGCCGTTTGATCTTTTCCGTGTGGATTATCAAAGCGGCGTGAAACTTTACGTAAAGCGAGTGTTTATAACTGATGACGCAAAGGAGCTTTTACCGAGCTATTTAAGGTTTATTAAAGGCGTGATAGACGTGGAAGACCTGCCGCTAAACGTAAGCCGCGAAATCTTGCAAGAAAATGCAATAATGAAAAGCGTAAAAGAAGCGAGCGTAAAAAAGATACTCTCAGAGCTAGGCAAGCTAAAACAAAGCGACAAGGATAAGTATCTTGAGTTTTATAAACTCTTTGGCAAGGTGCTAAAAGAGGGGCTTTATGGCTGGGGAGGCGAGAAAGAGAGCCTGCTTGATCTAGTGATGTTTAAATCAACAACTAGAGACGGACTAATCAGCCTAAAAGAGTACAAGGATGCGATGAAAGAGGGGCAAAAGAGCATTTATTACATAAGCGGAAATAATGAAAAAATGCTAAAAAGCTCACCACTTTTAGAGAGCTTTAAAAAAGATGGCATAGAAGTGTTAATAATGGACGAAGAGATAGACACTATCGTAATGCCAATGGTAAATGAGTATGATAAAACACCGATAAAATCGGTAAGCAGTGCTGATATAGATGAGGAAATAGGAGTAAAAGAGGAGAGTGCAGACGATAGTAAAATAACAAAAACCATAATAAAACTTAAAGAAATATTAAAAGATGAAGTAAAAGATGTAAGAGCCACTGGCAGACTAAGCGACTCGGCTGCGTGCATAGTCTATGACAAAAACGACCCAGACTACGCTATGCAGCAGATGCTAAAGCAGATGGGGCAGGGCGATTTGCCACCAATAAAGCCTATATTAGAGGTAAATCCGCAACACGAACTACTCATAAAGCTAGAATCAAATGAGGCTGCGATTTATGATGTGGCGGAGGTGCTACTAGACCTAGCCAAGCTAAATGAGGGAATTAGTATTAAAAACCCATCAGAATTAAGCAAAAAAATAACAAAACTAATGCTAAAAGCCCTGTAATGGGGCTTAATATCGCAACTGATAGCTCTTACGTTGTGCTAAGGATAAAAGTAAAGCCTGTAAATAAAGTGAAATAAAATTTCATGCAGTTGCCACTGCGAGCTGTGATGAAATTTTAAATCCAGCCGCAAAGGCTCTTGTTTAAAAAGAGCCTTTAAAGTTATACAAAATACCGCTGTAAACCATCATAAATCACTACGCATTTATAATAGCTATTAAAATAAGTAGTAATATTTATTTAAAACAACAATAAATTTGCAAAAATTTAAAAATAAGGCAAAGCCTAACAAACGAAAGTAGATATATAAATAAGAAGAAAAAACAGAGAGAGGATAGCTACTTAAACCTCAGTCCTAAGGATTAAATTTATTTTAAAATTTAATCCTGCTACCACCAAATAAAACTCTATTATTATCAAGTTCTATCTGGTTTTTAATTTGCGCTAGAGCATCTATATCCCACATATCACTACAGCTTCCAGAATTCCCTATGCTAAACTCTATAGCTTTCTCCTCTATGTTTGATACATTTAAACAGCTGTCATCACCTATTTTTATAGGCAGATTAACACCTGTTATATCGGCTATGGTCTTATTGTTTTCAAATTTTCCTTGAGTGGCATAATACTCATTAAGCCTTGCAAAAAGCGTTTTTACATTGGTTGCAGCCACCACTATCTTAGCGTCATCCCTGCTAACCATAAATTTACTGGTCGCAATTCCAGCAAGCGCCCCTAATATAACTATGACGAATATAAGTTCAATAAGCGTAAAACCGCGTTGCATAAGTTTTCCTGTGAGATATATGAAAATTTATTAAAATTATACTTAAGATTATTAAATTTAATTTGAATAATTTTAAATTTAAAATATAAAAATATAAAAGAAAAGTTAACAGATACAGAGCAAATAAATCAAATTTGGAAATTATTTTAAAGCATAGGCAATAAATATAATGCGCTATTTTCTTGTCAAAAATTTTTATTTTTACAAAAAGCTGTTTTTTATTATTTTGCTAAAACTTTCTAAAAGATAAAAATACAATGATTTTAATATTTTTGGTTGCAGAGGGCGGATTTGAACCACCGACCTTCGGGTTATGAGCCCGACGAGCTACCACTGCTCTACTCTGCGTCAAAAGGAAATTAAAAAGAAGTGGATGGGGTAAGAGGATTCGAACCTCTGAATGGCAGGACCAAAACCTGCTGCCTTACCGCTTGGCGATACCCCAACATCATTTTTGAGAGTGTGATTATAGCTTGTTTTAAAATAAAAGTCAAGAGAAATTATCACAAAAAGTAAAAAATATTTTAAAATTAAATTTTATAATATAAAACAAAATGGATAAATTAATTTTAAAACAAGACAAAAATAAAAATTACAGGTAATAAATTTTTAAAGCCCTTTAATGGCTCATAATTATAGTTTTTTTAGAGAGAGGGGGGGGATAAATTTATTATAAAACATGGCTTTACTGCTTAACACAAATAGGCATTTTGACTTAAAATTCTAAAACGGTGACAATACCTTGCTTTGCGTCAAATTTTAGTTAAGATTTTTGGCTTTAGCTACAAAAATAGCCAAAATACCAAAGTGTTATAAAGACGGCAAAAAACAAATATATTTGTTTAAGCAATTAAAGCCTAATGTCGCAAGTCATAAAGTCAAAGAGAAAGCCACAAAAAGCGCGCAAATCTCTACCTCTTTGCCTTTGCGCCAAAAGCGATGATTAAGGCAAGCCAGATAAGCCCAAAAGATAGCTTTGTCGCATAATACACGCTTTCATGATAAACATAAACCGCAAGCAAAAGCGAGATGGTCGGCGAAATATACTGCATATACCCTATGCTACTAAGCGAAATACGCGTGCTAGCAGCCCCAAAAGCAAGCAGCGGCAGCACTGTAATCACGCCTGAAAATGCAAGCAAAAAGCCGTTATAATCAAGCCCAAAGTGCAAATTTCCATTACTATATAGATATACTCCATACCCCACAACAAAAGGCAAAAGCATAACAGTCTCGACAAAAAGCCCCTCAAGAGAGCCTACATTAAGCCGCTTTTTATTCAATCCATAAAGAGCAAAGCTAAGCGGTAAAACAAGTGAAACCATAGGCAATTCGCCAGCTGCTACAATCTGCACGCCTATAGCAACAGCTACCAAAAAAGTAGCAAAAAGCCCAGCCCGCCCTAAGCGTTCGCCTAAGACCACAACCCCTAAAAGTATGCTCATTAGGGGATTTATGAAATATCCGAGGCTTGTTTGGACTATCTGCCCTAAAGCTACGGCGTATATAAAAACTCCCCAGTTTACGCTGATTAAAATTCCTCCCACAAATAGCCCAAAGCGCTTTTTGCTATCACCAAATAAAGCTTTTAATACATGCGTGTGTTTTAAAACAATAATGATAAAAGCCAGCAAAAATATAGAAAAAAATATACGTGCTGCTAGTATCTCAAGTGCACCTATTTCTGGCGGAAAGAGCTTAAAAAACGCTGGGAAAATACCCCACATAATAAAAGCCGTAGCAGCATAGATGTAGCCTAGTTTTGTGCTGTTTTGTATCATTTTGCGCCTTTAAAAGCGGACATTATAAATTTAAAACTTTTAAAAGTTAATAAAAAGTTTAAGAAAAATGATGATATAATGCGAGATTTTAAGTATGATTTAAGAGGTGATAATATGCAATGGAGGCTGGATTCTTGGAGAGATTTGCCTATTTTACAACAGCCAGTTTACGAGGATAAAAGCAGGCTTGAAAGCGTAGAAAAGCGCCTAAGTGCACTACCTCCGCTTGTCTTTGCTGGTGAGGCAGAGAGCCTAAAAGCAGAGCTTGCAAAGGTGTGTTCTGGTGAGGCATTTTTGCTTCAAGGTGGCGACTGTGCGGAGAGTTTTAACAACTTTAGTGCAAACAACATAAGAGATATGTTTAAGGTACTTTTGCAAATGGCAGTCGTACTTACATTCGCTGGCGGAAAGCCCATAGTAAAAGTAGGACGTGTCGCAGGACAGTTTGCAAAGCCTAGAAGCTCAGATGTAGAAAAACAAGGCGAAAAGACCCTACCTAGCTACCGTGGAGACATAATAAACGGCTTTGAATTTACCCAAAGCGCACGCACTCCAGATCCAAATAGAATGATAGATGCGTATTATCAAAGCGCATCTACGTTAAATTTATTAAGAGCTTTTGCGCGCGGCGGTATGGCCGATTTACATCAAGTGCATAAATGGAATCTGGGCTTTTTAAAAAAGCAAGAAATAGGCGAAAAATACGAGGAGATAGCCACTAAGCTAACTCAAGCGCTTGAGTTTATGCAAGCCTGTGGAGTTACTTCTGAAAACACTCCAACGCTAAAGCAGACTACGTTTTACACCTCTCATGAAGCATTACTACTTCCTTATGAGCAGGCTATGACACGTATAGATAGCCTAAGCGGAGAGTGGTATGACTGCTCAGCACACATGCTATGGATAGGTGAGCGAACCAGAGGGCTTGATGATGCGCATGTGCATTTTTTAAGTGGTGTTAAAAACCCTATCGGCGTAAAAGTAGGACCAAACGCAACAGCCGACGATGTAAAAAATCTAGCCGCTGCACTAAATCCTCAAAATGAAGCCGGTAGACTAAATGTCATAATCCGCATGGGGGCTGAAAAAATCGGCGATAAGCTACCAAACATACTTAAAGAATTAAAGAAAGAGGGGCTAAATATAGTATATAGTATAGACCCTATGCATGGAAATACATTCCAAGCCTCAAACGGCTATAAAACTCGCGCTTTTGATAAAATTTTAAGCGAAGTGAGGAGCTTTTTTGAGATACATTACTCAGAGGGTACCCATCCAGGCGGCATACACCTGGAGATGACAGGACAAGACGTAACCGAATGCACAGGAGGGGCTTTTGGGCTTAGCGAAGCGGAGCTAACAAGCCGCTATGAAACGCAGTGTGATCCTAGACTAAATGCAGACCAAGCGCTTGAACTTGCGTTTTTGGTGGCTGATTTTTTAAATAAAAAAACTAAACAATAAGGAAAAAACGATGAATTTATATGATGTAATAATCATAGGGGCAGGACCTAGCGGTATAGCTGCTGCTTTAGAGGCAAAAAAGGCTGGGCTTAGCGCCTTAATCCTAGAAAAGGCCGACGAGCATAGCCAAACCATGAGAAAGTTTTACAAAGATGGCAAACGTGTGGATAAAGAATACAAAGGACAAGACAGCACAATCCACGGAAATGTCGATTTTATGGACGGCACAAAAGAAAGCACACTTGAGTATTTCGATAAGCTTTTGGATCAGGTTGAAATAAAATACAAAAGCGAAGTGGAAAAAGTTAGCAAAGATGGGGATAAATTTATAGCATCCACAGCAAGCGCAAAATATGAAGCAAAATACGTAATAATCGCCATAGGTAAAATGGGTAAACCAAATAAACCAGACTATAAAATTCCACTAACTCTAAATCCTAGGGTAAATTACAACGCAAATAGTGTAGCAGCTGGGGAGAGAGTACTAGTCGTGGGCGGTGGTAACTCTGCTGTGGAGTACGCTATAGATTTAGCTGGCAAAAACGACACAACACTATCATATAGAAAAGATAGCTTTACGCGCATAAATGAGACTAACGCAGAGGAGCTTAAAAAGGCAGAAAGCAAAGGCTTAAAGGTCTGGCTAAACTCTAATATAGAGGCCGTTGATGATGAAAATTCAAAGCCTTTGGTTAAATTTAAAGATGGTAGCGCACATACATTTGACCGCATAATTTACGCAATCGGCGGCTCAAATCCTACTGATTTTTTAAATAAATGCGGTGTTAAAACAGACGAAAAAGGAAACGGCGAAGTAAATGAAAATAACGAAACAAACATAAGCGGACTTTACCTAGTCGGCGATGTTTCGCTAAAAAGCGGTGGCTCGGTCGTAACTGGCTTTAACCACTCTTTTAACGTTATAAAAGACATTAAATCAAGGTCATAACCTTGAACGGCAAGCTTGTAATCATAGCTGGCACCACTTTAATAGCGGCTTTAGCAATAAGCGGTGTCTTGGTTTTAAAAAATGACACAAAAAAAGAGGTTGACGCTGTTATTTATGACATTGATTTTAATAGCTTGCCCGCCCATATAAAAGCCCAATATATCAAAAAAAGCGACCTCGATAGCTTTGCTGAGTATATCACACCAAAAAGTTATCGAGAAAAATATAGTGTAAACGATGTAGAACTAGACGGACTAAGCGAGGCTGGATTGCGCCAGCTTGCTATAAATTTGGGTAGCAAAAACCGCGCTTTAATAGCCGATAATCTCGATTTAGCCAACAAAAACTTGGAGCTAATATCAAAATTCCAATCCCAGCAGAAAGAATTTGACGATAAAATAAGCGATATATCAAAGACAAATAGCGACGCAATCAAACTCCAGCAAGCTAAATTTGAAGCAAGTGAGGCAAAACTAAAACAAAGCGTTAAAGAACGTGAGTCAGAGATATTGCAAAACACTAAGAATTACGACTCTAAAATCGCAGCCCTACAAAATCAAATAGATGAAATTTCAAATCAAAAAGATATGCAAATAGCTCAAATCAAAAATAAGCTTACCTTTGCAGAAAACGAAATCATATCAAAACAAAATCAGATAAACGAAGCAAATGAAAATATAGCTAAACTTCAAAATGCAATAAGCGAGGCAGAAAGTGAAAACAGCGAATTAAAGGCAACTATAGAAGGTGCTGATAATGAGCTAAAGCAGTCAAGTTCGCTCTTTACAAGAGAGCTTGACCGTATAAATGATGGCTTTGCGGCGCAAAAAAAGGCTCTTGAGGATACGCTTTCTAAAAAGAGTAATGAATTAATAGACACAAAGGAAAAACTACAAAATACCCAAGAAAGCTTAAAAAATTCAAACAAACAGATAAACGATTTAGAATACGAAATCAAAAAGCTTAATAAAAGCATAGAAAATTTAAAAGAACAAGGCGCAAAACTTAGCCAAAGCTTAGAGCAAACCACATCTAGCCTAAACTCAAGCAAACAAGAAAATCAAAGATTAGAAAAAGAGTTAAGTGCATCAAACGCAAGCACAAAAAAGCTAAAAGCAGAGCTTGAAAAATCAGCAATTGCCTATGTAAAGCTAGAAAAAGAAAACTCCGAGCTTGATGATGCACTTAGCGCAAAACGCAATGAGGCTAGGGAGCTAAGCGAGATGATAAGACTAAAAGACGAAAGCCTTAGCGAACAATCCGCGGCTATGCAAAAGCAAGACTCAAAAATGGTAGAAATAAGCGCAAAAAACGACTCTTTAAACACAAGCGTAAAAGAGCTTAAAGAGTCTCTTGAAAAATCACAAGCAGCCATAAAACAATACAGGCAAAATTACGAGGATGCGCTTAAAAAATTTGATGACCAAGTCGCTTTAAATGAGGAGCTAAAAAATAAATTAAGTCTAGATGCAAACTTAGTACAAGTAGGCAAAAGCTTTTCTGGAGTATTTGACTCTTTTAGCGAATACCTACGCTCAAGCGCCATACCACAAGAGGTAAAAAAAGCGCAAGAAATCGAGCAAAAAACAAAAAAAACCTCCGATATTTCTAGCAATCAAAAGGCGATTGAGGATATGCTAAATAGGCAAGATGAGCTAGAGGACGAAAACAAAAACTTAAGATTAATGCTTGACGCTGCTACAAAAATGGAGGCACCTAAAAAGCTTGTACTTGTGGATAAAGTGGTGTGCGAGGATTTAGGTAGCAAAAATAGCGTAAGCCAAAAGTGCAAAAACAAAGTAAGTGAATTTCTAGGTAAATACAATTCAAACTACATATACGAGATAGTCCCTATCATAGATGAGAAAAACTCAACCTTTATAAAATCAGTAAGCAAAAGCCTAAAAGAGGACGACGCAAAGAAAATATCAGAATACGCAAACTACGCAGCTGGCAGGGCTAGGGCTATAGTCGCTGCGCAGCTTATAAAAGATGAGTACGCAGACTTTGCGCGCATTAGCTTTAGTAGTAATATAATCTCTCGTGAGGGTGCGAGAGGATTTGAAATAAGGGCGTACAAATAGTGAAAATTCTCCAGCTTGAAAACGCCTACCGCTACAATACAGACTCCTTGATGATATATGATTTTGCGTCTAAATTTATAAAAAATAGAGCCAGCGTGCTTGATGTGGGATGTGGATGTGGTGTAATCGGACTGCTGCTAGCACGGGATTTTGACATAGATTTAGATATGGTTGATTTTCAGCCTATAAACGCCGATCTAGCTAGGCTAAATGCAGAAAATAATGGCATAAAATTAGACATAATGTGCGATAATTTTATAAATTTAAAAAGTGATAAAAAATATGACTTTATCGTATCAAATCCACCATTTTACAACTCAAAAAGCGCCAAAAGTCAAAGCGAGCATAAAGCAAAAAGCCGATATGAGGAGTATCTGCCATTAAATGATTTTCTAAAAAAAGCAAACTCCATGCTTAAGCCACAAGGAGAGCTTTTATTTTGCTACGACCCAATGTTTTTGACTACGATTTTAAAGGCTCTTAATGAGCTAAAGCTTGTACTTAAAAGTATTAAATTTATCCATGCAAAAGAGGGCAAAGACGCTGGGCTAGTACTTTTAAGAGCTAAAAAAAGTGCCGCTGAGACGACTTGCGTACTAGCGCCGACCTTTATACACGACAAGACTGAATATAGCGACGAAGCAAAGAAAGTATACCAAAAAGCCGACCTAATCTCACAAGACATAACCCAAGATGAGCTTTTAAGTCTAGCAAATAAAAAAAATCTAAATTTAATAAGCGCGCCAGGCTTTAGCTACTCCTTTAATCCGTCAGCTTGCGATGAATGCAAAGGAAAATGCTGCACTGGAGAGAGTGGGTATATATGGATAAAAGACAGCGATATAAGCCAGATAGCAAAGCACTTAGGTTTAAGTACAAAGGCATTAATAGATGAATTTTGCGAAGTGTATAAAAACAGAATAAGCATAAAAGAAAAGCCCTATAAAGACGGCTTTGCTTGCATATTTTTTGATGAAAATATAAACGGCTGTGGCATATATCCAGCCCGCCCAGAGCAGTGTAGAAGCTTTCCGTTTTGGGATTATTTTAAAAGCCACAAATACGAACTAAAAAAAGAGTGCATAGGGGTAATTTTTAACAATAAGGAGATGGCGTGAGGCTTTTAAAATTTATACTATTAACCGCGATTTTTAGCTGCCTTTTATCCGCAGCCAATCGCCCCATAAACACCGATGCCATGGTACTTTACGCACTTGATCTTAGCCACAGGGGATTGCAAGAAAAAGCGGCTGATGAGATGCTAGCGCTTTACAAAAGCACAAAGCGCACAATCTATCTAAAAAATGCACTTTTGCTATATTCTGGCGCGGAAACAGATAAATTTAACCGGCTTCTAGACCGATACGAAAGCGTACTAAAAGACGACGTGGAGTACAAAAGGCTAAGGGCGCTTTCATATATTAGGGCAAATAAATTTGAAAAGGCAAGGCAGATAATAATAAAGCTAGTCGATGAGACAAACTCGCCAGAAGATATGAAAATCCTAGCCCAAATCGAGCTTTTATCAAATGACAAGGGCAGGGCTTATGATATCTTAAAAAAGCTTTATAGCGCTGATAAAAGCGAGGAGAGTATGCTTATTATCACACAGGCATTTTCTGCTGGACTTAGCAAGCTCGCTCCGCTTATTGATGAGTTTTACAAAGGTTATGAGTGCGAAAATGAGCAGATATGCATGCTTATGGCTAATGGATACTTAAAGGCAAAAAGAAACAAAGAGGCGATGAATATTTACAAAAAGGTCTTTTCAAACACTGGTGCTTGGGGGATAAATGCGGCACTTGAAAGCCTAGTGCAAAATGGCTTTTATGAGGACGCGCTTGTGCTTGTGGATAAATTTGACCCCCAAAATCTACAAACAAAGGCCGAACTTTACGCAATTTTAAACAGACCAAAAGATGCAAGCAAAGCGTACCATGAACTTTTTGTGCTTTCTCAAGATCCAATATACCTAACCCTAGAAGCCACATATGAGTACGAGGCGGAAAAATCGGTTATCAGCAAAAAAGAGATAGAGCTAATTGATAATAAATTTAAACAAGCAGTGCATATGGGGCTAATGGGACACGAAATGCTTAATAACTATGGATACTTTTTAATAGATAGCCAGCTTGACGTAAAAAAGGGGATAGAAATGGTGAAGCAAGCCCTAACACAATCCCCTAAAAACACATACTACCTAGATTCGCTTGCTTGGGGATATTTTAGGCTAGGGGAGTGCAAAAAAGCGCAAGAGACAATACAAGAAGCGGTTACGATTAGCAATAAAATAATGTCAATAATATACGTAAAAGAGCATATGGATGCCATAAAAAACTGCAATAAAAAAGAGGATAAATGATACTTGATGAGATAATTAAAAAAACAGCCGAGGATTTAGAGGCAAAAAAGGCGAAGTTTCCAGCCCAGTGGTTAGGGCGAAGTTTAGCATATAACCCATACGTCCCACGCCCAGTAAGTCCTGCCTTGCGTGCTAATGAGGAAAAACCCTACCGAATAATAGCAGAGGTTAAAAAAGCAAGCCCTAGCAAAGGCGTGATAAAAGAGGAATTTGATCCAATTAGCATAGCCATGAGCTACGCTAATGCCGAAGCTGACGCCATTAGCGTGCTAACAGAGCCTCACTATTTTAAAGGCGATTTAGAGTATTTAACACAAATCAGACGCTATGTGCCTACGCCTCTTTTAAGGAAGGATTTCATAATTGATAGGTATCAGCTGCTTGAGGCAGTGGTATATGGGGCTGATTTTGTGCTTTTAATAGCAAAGGCTCTAAGCAAGGCTATGCTTAAAGATTTGCTCGAGTATGCCTATCACCTAGGGCTTGAGGTGCTTGTAGAGGTGCATGATACAGATGATGTGAAAAAGGCCATATTCGCTGGTGCGCAGATAATAGGCATAAATCATAGAAATTTAGAGACCTTTGAAATGGACATGAGTCTAAGCGAGCGGCTTATCTCGCTCCTACCGCAGGGCAAAATAATAGTAGCAGAAAGTGGGCTATATGAGCATAAGCAGCTAAAAGAGCTATCAAAAATCGGCGTAGATGCGTTTTTAATAGGAGAGCATTTCATGAGGCAAGAAAACCAAACTGACGCCATAAGAAAGATAAGAGGCGAGATATGCAACAGCTAAACGCACCTTGGAGGAGCGAATACTACACCAAAAAAAGCGATGGATGCGTATTTTGCGCTATATCAGAGGATACAGAGCAAAAATACGATAGCGAGCGTGGCGTGCTATATAGGGGCGTAGAGTGCTTTGCGGTGATGAATTTATACCCATATACCCCAGGACATTTTATGATAATACCATATAAGCACGTGGATAATATCGAAACGCTAAAACCAAACACCTGGCTAGAGATGAGTGAGCTTGTTAAATTTGGTGTGGGCGTGCTAAAAAGCGAGCTAAAAGCAGAGGGTGTAAATATAGGCATGAACCTAGGTGCAGCCGCTGGGGCAGGCATAGCTGAGCATGTACATTATCACCTAGTGCCACGCTGGAGCAGAGATACAAACTTTATTACCACAATAGGCAAAACTAGGGTAAATGGGGTGCCTTTTGAGGGACTTTATCTAAAGCTTAAGGCGGCGTTTGATGCACTTAGAGCTTGAGGTAGATGAGTGGCTTGAAGCTAGGGATAAATTTGACCTACTCATAGATGCTAGAAGCCCCCATGAATACGCCTACTCTCACATCAAAGGCTCGAGAAATTTCTATGCCTTAAATGACGAGGAGCATAAAATCACAGGCACCTTATATAAGTCAAACAAATCCCAAGCAAAGCTATCTGGCGCAGCCTATGTGTGCAATAATATAGCCTCACACCTACCCAAAATTGCCGAATTAGCAAGGGTTGGCGCTCTTGTGGGGACATACTGTGCTAGAGGGGGCATGCGCTCAGCTAGCATATCAAATGTGCTTGATTTAATAGGCTATAGAGTGCTTAGGCTAAAGGGCGGATACAAGGCGTATCGTACCTACGCACAAGAATACCTACAAAAGCCCTTAAAATGCGGTCTCATCACGCTTTTTGGCGGGACTGGTAGCTACAAAACAAAGCTTATTGAGGCGCTAAATCCAGCTATAAATTTAGAAAAAATGGCAAATCATCTAGGCTCTGTATTTGGCGATATAAACGGCGTACAACCCAGCCAAAAGGCGTTTGAGGATGAGCTTTTTGAGAGCCTTAGAGTGCTTGAAAATGACGTAGTTTTTATTGAAGGCGAGAGTAGACGTATAGGCAGCCTCACCCTACCTGCTAGCTTGTATGCAGCCATGGGGAGTGGCGTGGGTGTGCATATCGTGGCTAGCCTAGAGCGCAGGGTGGAGTGTACGATGATGGATTATAAAGGCGTTACGCCAGAGTTTTTTCATATATGCATGGCTAAAATCTCGCCATTTATCTCAAAAGAAGCAAGAGATGACGCGATTAAATTTTTTAGCCTAGGGGAGCTAGAAAAGGTGTGCGAGATACTACTGGTAAAATACTACGATAAGGTTTACAAAGCACCTAGAAAAGTGGATTTTATCATTAATGCAGATGATTTTAACAGCGCAAAAAATGAGCTTTTAGCCTTAAGAGATGAAATTTTAAGCAAGCATAAAGACAAAAAAACGCCGTATTAGGATTGTTTTACAAACTTCGTGGCTTATATGTGCTTGTTTTTTGTAAAAGCCAGTCCATACAGGACAAATTCCAACTGTCGTGATTTAAAATTTAATGCAGACAAATTTTAAAAATAGCGCTTTATAGCTTATGGAAAGGCAAACTAGGCAAACCGTAAAAAGCAGATATTCCATATTGTAAATGTAAATTTATAAAATTATTTTGGCGCACGCAAGGCACGCCAAAATAAAGCTTTTTAAAATAGCCCCATAAAATGAGACAAAAGCATAATAAACAAAGACAGCCCCCACAGCCAAAATAGCGAGTATCTAATATGTCTACCCATATTTAGCCTAGCAAGCCCAAGTCCCAGCCAAAGCGCAGGCGAAAAAGGCGAGACAAAAGTTCCGACAATCGAGCCTATCATAATAGCGTAAGCTGCCTCTTGCATGCCTACACCGTACTGTCCAACTATCTCGCCTACGACTGGATAGAGGGTGTAATAATAGCCATTTGTATCCAAAAGCAGCTCAAAAGGCACGCCAAAAACGCCAGTGATAATGTGCAAATACCCAAGCATAAACTCAGGAAACACCCCAGCAAGTGCCTTTGCAATGGCTCCTAGCATTCCTGATTTTGTAAGTATGCCTATGTAAACACCGGCCCCGAGCAAGATTGTACCCATACTCACAGCACCGACTGAGTGAGCTTTTAAGCTCTCCATACGCTCTTTTGGAGTTTTATAATTTATTAAAAGAACCACACAAAGCGCTATCATAAAAGCAAACTCAGGCGATAGAAGTCCAGAAATAATAAGCCCAAGCGTAAGAATAGCGACGATTAAATTTATCTTAAAAAATTTATTTGGCTTTGTGTCATGAGTGCCTGAAATGTCTAAATCATCAGCATAAAGCGATAAATTCTTAGCCGCTACGCCCTCACGAGCAAGTCTCGCCCTCTCTCGTACCCCAAGTAGCACAGCCATACCTAAAATACAGATAAAGCCTACGACTTGCACCTTTATAAGCGGATGATAAAGGCTAATGGTATCCACACCCATAACGCTAGCTATGCGCCCAAGAGGCCCACCCCATGGCAGCATATTCGCGAGCCCTGCACTTGAAGCGACGAGTAAAAATAGCAGATATGGATTTATCTTTAAATGTCTGTAAACTGGAATAAGTGGAGGAATAACTATTAAAAACGTAGTCGCCCCAGAGCCATCAAGGTGCGCTATCATCGTTATTAGTACAGTGCCAACACAGATTGCTATGACGTTGCCACCTGCGATTTTAACAATTAAGCTTATAAGCGGCCTAAAAAGCCCAGCGTCATCAAGTACCCCAAAAAATAAAATAGCAAAAATAAACATTATAGCTATCTTATAAACCTTACCAATGCCAGCTTTAAAATATCCATTTAGCTCATCAGCGTAATCTTTAAGTGTATTAAGCCAGGTGTGTTTTAGCCTTAAATCATCAATAGCTCCGGCCACAAGTTCGCTTATATGAGGAACGTCAATATAGGCACTTTGTACCACGGCATCGTAAAATTTAACGAGCTTTTTGTTATCTATTATAATCTCCGAAAGCTTGGCATTTGGCTTTAGTCCAACAGCCTTTAATCCAGCTACATAAGCGCTTGAAATCGTACTATCGCTAACCTGCGTTAAAGAGTTTTTAGTGGCAAACGAACCTACAAACTCACTAACCTCTTGCTTTTGCAGCAAAAACGAGTAGTTTTTGCTAACCACAGGCGAGCCAGCACCAGCCATCACTATCCAATAAAGCAAAATCCCAGCCACAGGCACGGTAATAAGCGCAACCATAGGCGACATCTTATCACGAAGCAAAAAATAAATTAGCAGCGCAATAATACCAAAACCAAAAAACGTAAGCAAAATGTCCTCCTTGTAATTTTTACACTTAGAGTATAAACGAGCTGGTTTAAATTTATTTTTTATTAAAACTATAGTCTAATTTTTTAATAAAACTATAATGTTGAATGATTTATAAAATAGCGTATTTTAGGCATTTTATAAGGATTTCTATAAAAATTACTTATAAATTTAAATTTAACAATTTTTACAAAAAGTAACGTTTTAAGTAAATAAGATAGAGGATTTTGAGGAAAATCCCCAAAATCAGATGCTTAAGCTTAGCACATAATATATCAAGCCAGCTGCTATAGCTGATACTGGCAGGGTTATAAGCCACGCTAGCAAAATAGGGCGCACCATAGCCCAGTTTGCGTTTCGGTTTAATATGCCTATTCCTAGTACTGCGCCGATTAGTATGTGCGTAGAGCTTACTGGAATACCTAGCTTTGTGGCAAATAATATGACCGTACTTGCCGCCAGTTCTGCGCTAAAGCCAGTTGTTGGAAGGATTTCAGCTAGCTTTGAGCCTATGGTGGCGATGACTTCTTTGCCTAAAAACCAAAGCCCAACCACAAGCGAAATACCAAAGACAACCATCGCAATGCTTGGAATAGGAGAGCTTTCATTTATACTACCAGTTTTTAACACATCAAGTATCGCCGCAAATGGACCCACGGCATTTGCGATGTCGTTTGCGCCGTGGCTAAAGGCAAAAGAACTAGCCGTAAAAATTTGAAACCATGAAAAAATTCGGTTTATACCCTTTTCACTATCTATTTTATTCATCATGTTAATAATAGCAAATGCCGCTAGATACGCCACTGAGCCTATCACGAAAATAATCCAAAGCGTCTCAATCGTACTAAAGCCAAAGTTTAGGTGCTTAAGCCCCTTAAAAAGCATCATCGAACTAACCACCATAGCACCCACGCCAGCAACGACTGGGATATGCTTTTTCATCGCACTAAAGGTATCTACTTGCTTTTCCTTTTCTTTCATTGCTTTTATGCGCGCCTTATACTCGCTATATTCGCCATCTATGTCGTCCTCATCAATCATTACCATTCTTGAAAGGGTGGCTATTTGCTCATCTTGCGGACGGGTGCGTAGATTGCGGATAAATCCCTCTTTATAGCCCTTTCTCTCGCGTTTTAGAGACTTTAGGCTGGCTTTTAGCTTTGCTGTTGGGAGTAAAATTTTAGCCTTTATATACCAGTAAATAACGTATGAAAGCACTCCGCCCATCACAGGCGAAATCACCCAGCTTATGGCGATATTTCCTATACCTTTCCAGCTAACCATATCAAGAGCTCTCTCGCCGCCAAATGTGCTAAACCCCATGACAAGCCCAGCCCCCACGATGCCACCTACAATGGAGTGCGTGGTGGAAACTGGCAATCCACGCTTAGACGCAAAAAACAACCAGCTACCAGAGCTAAGAAGCGCAGCCATCATAATGGCTACAAATTTCATCGCATCTATACCCTCGCTTGGCAAGCTAATTATGCCTTGGCGTATGGTCTTAGTTACCTCTCCACCAGCAAAAATCGCCCCACTTAGCTCAAAAATAGCCGCAATTATTAGAGCTTGCTTTATGGTAACTGTCTTTGCGCCTACGCTTGTACCAAAGCTATTTGCCACGTCGTTTCCGCCTACATTAAACGCCATAAAAATACCAAAAACGCTAGCAATGACAAAAAGCATATAATGATAGGTAGGTACGTACTGATAGCCCCACACAAAAAAGCCTATGGCGCTAATAGCAAAGACCGCACCAGCCAGTAGATTATCGCCTCTCAACAAAGCTCCTTTAAAAATAAATTTATGGTATTATAACCTTAAATTTAAAAATTTTACTGAAAGATATTGGCTTTTTGATATAATTGCAACAAATTTTTAACAAAGGCTTTGGCTATGGGTGATAAATTTTTAAGCATAGATTTAGGCTCAAACACTCTACGAGCGGCGATTTTTATGGAAAAAGATGGAGAAATTTATAAAGATAAAAGTGTCGAGTTTATCGTAGGTTCTGCTAAAGGATTAGCAAAAACTAATCAAATTTGCAATGAAGCTGTAGGCAAAATCAAACAAGCCCTAAATGATGTTTTAAAGCAGTTTGGCTTAGTTAGATTTTCAGACATCGCCTACGCCGCAGTAGCTACGGAGGCATTTAGAAAAGCCCTAAACTCAAGCGAGGTCTTTGATGAAATTTATTCACAAAATGGGATTAAATTTAATATAATATCGCCCACAGCAGAGGGGAGATTTTCATTCTTAGGTATACAGGAGGCTTCTAAAAAAATCGGCACAAATAGCGATAATTTAGCATTTATAGACTTAGGCGGAGCAAGCACGGAAATAGGCGACGCACAGGCTAGTAAGAGCTTTGAGCTTGGCATTGTAACATTTTATGAACGTTGCGATAAAAATCTAATGAACGTGCTAAGACAGGCAAACGAAGCAACAAAAAAGCTAAAAGAATACCTACTAAGCCTGGACAAAAGCACCATAGCTCTAACCTCGGGAATATCAACTACTGTAGCGGCTCTAAGGCTTGGATATACGTGGCAAAGCTACGATGCAGAGGCCGTAAACGGCTATGTGCTAAGTGTTGATGATTTTGGCGAACTTGGCGCAGAGGTGCTTGCCATGAGCGACGAGGAAGCAAAAATAAGGCTTGGCGCAGACAGGAAAATGCTAGTACTTACCGGGCTTAGCCTACTTGAGGCAATGCTAAAAGGCATAAACACAAAGCTAATAGTCATAGACGATGGGCTTAGAGAGGGCGTAGCTGCGGCATACTTTAGAGGAGAGCTAGAAAATTTAATAAATTTAAAGGAGCAAAAATGACACTAAAAGAGCAAATTCTAAACGATATAAAATCAGCAATGAAATCAAAAGATGACTTTACAAGAGATACACTTAGACAAGTAAATGCCGCATTAAAACAGATAGAGGTCGATACTAGAAAAACGCTAAGCGATGAGGAGATAGTCACAATACTACAAAAAGAGGTAAAAAAGCGTCAAGACGCAGCCACGCTATACGTACAAGGCGGCAGAGACGAGCTGGCAAAAAAGGAAAATGATGAAATAAAAATCATCTCAAACTACCTACCCACTCAGCTAAGTGATGAGGAGCTAAAAGCCAAAATAAGCCAGATAATATCCGAGCTAAAAGATGGCGCAAATCTAGGTGCGGTCATAAAGCTAGCCAAAGAGAGACTAAAAGCCAGCGCAGAAGCTAGACGCATAAGCGAAATGGCAAAAAGCCTACTAAGTTAAAACTTAACCGCAAATTCTATTTTGGTTTTTTGTGCCATATAGTTATAAAATAGCTCTATGGCATTAACGCGCAGCACTTGTGTTGCCTTTAAAAGAAGCTTTATTTTACTATGTATAATAGCTTCTTGCAACTTAGACAGCAATGGTTACTATAAATAGGGTGATGGTTGCTTGTCTGCGTATTATGTATTAAATAAAATAATTACTTTAACACTTGAAAATAAGATAAAGTCTAAGTTTATGACAAAACAAGCGTAGTAAGTTTTTATAAAACTTCGCTTTGCTGATTTTTCAAAGAGGCTTTAATACACCTTACTGGCGGCTATAACTATGGCTTCAATGGATTTTTCCTGTAAGCATTTCACAACGATTTGAGTAAAATTTAATATAATCCAAAGCAAAAATAACAAATTTACAACACCATTTTAACCAGATTTCAAGCCTTTTTATCATAAAATCATAACTCATTTACTTTAAATTTATAAGGAGTGCGAATGAGTAATGTTTTTAACGTAATCCTTGACGCCATAACAACGGTTGTTGATCTTTTAAACAAC
Organism: Campylobacter sp. 19-13652; assembly: GCF_019702925.1. Classification (NCBI taxonomy): domain Bacteria; kingdom Pseudomonadati; phylum Campylobacterota; class Epsilonproteobacteria; order Campylobacterales; family Campylobacteraceae; genus Campylobacter; species Campylobacter sp. 19-13652. The sequence goes on from NZ_AP024713.1 coordinate 1,000,998, forward strand.
TACCTTTGGGGGAGCTTAGTTTACGTGCTACTCGGCGCTGGAATATACTTTACCATTAGGACTAAATTTTTACAAATTAGGCTTTTTAAGCAAAGTATAAGGCGCATGGTTGTAGGCAAGCGCGATAGCACACATGCAATTAGCCCATTTCAAGCATTTGCTACAGGTCTTGCAAGCCGCGTGGGCACTGGAAACGTCGCAGGAGTGGCTATAGCCATAAGCGTAGGTGGCGCTGGAGCAGTGTTTTGGATGTGGGTAACAGCTATTATAGGTATGGCTTCAGCCTTTGTAGAAAGCTCATTAGCACAGCTTTATAAGGTAAAAAATCCAGACGGTAGCGGATACCGTGGAGGTCCAGCTTATTATATCACTCAAGGGCTAGGACAGCGATGGCTAGGCGTGGCCTTTGCAGTGTCTTTGATAATTGCGTTTGGTTTTGTCTTTAACTCAGTGCAGGCAAACACAATAACAGCAGTTACAAATAAAGCTTGGGGCTGGAGCGTGGAGTACGTAGCTGTGGGGCTAGTCATCATCACTGCACCCATTATTTTTGGTGGGATAAAGCGTGTAGCAAAGGTAGCTGAAAAGATAGTGCCAATAATGGCAATAGCCTACCTAGCGATAGCTTTATTTATCATAATCACAAACGCGAACCTAATCCCAAATGTATTTGCACAAATTTTTGATAGTGCATTTAACTTCTCATCAGCCACTGGAGGATTGCTCGGCGGACTAACAGCAGCTATGCTAAATGGCATAAAAAGAGGGCTTTTTTCAAACGAAGCAGGCATGGGCTCAGCACCAAATGCAGCTGCGGCTAGTGACGCATGGCACCCAGCAAATCAGGGACTAATACAGATGCTTGGCGTATTTGTAGATACTATAGTGGTTTGTAGTTGTACGGCGTTTATTATCCTCCTTAGCGGCGTTGTCGGTACTCAAGGGCATGATGGGGCGCAAATCACTCAGCTAGCCATAGAGCATGGAGTAGGGCAGTGGGGCGGTAGCTTTTTGGCAGTTTTGCTATTTTTCTTTTGCTTTTCGTCTATTATAGGCAACTACGCATACGCAGAAAGCAACGTGCAATTTATCAAAAACTCTCCATTGATTTTAACGGTGTTTCGAATCGTTGTTTTATTTATGGTCTATTTTGGCTCAGTGCAAAAAGTAGGACTTGTATGGGATATGGCAGATGCTTCTATGGCGATTATGGCGATTATAAATTTAATAGTAATCATAATAATGGCACCTACTGCGATGTTGCTATTAAAGGACTTTGAGGAGCAGATTAAAGAGCATCATAGCCCAGAGTTTGATATTAGCAAATACCCTAAACTACATAAAAAAGTAGGCTCAGATGTCTGGGTAAAAGGCAAAACAGAGCATGGTTTTTAGAGCTAGCTTCTAAAAACCACGGCAGCCACGGCGATAGCATACTCTGCGTCGTGGCTTATACTCACACTTACATCTAGCACACCAAACCCCGCTTTAACTTCATCACTTAATATCACCATAGGTGCACCTAGTTCGTTTTTATAAATTCTTATATCAAAAAACGAGCATTTAGCTCCTATGCCACAGCCCAAAGCCTTGCTTACGGCCTCTTTTGCAGCCCAAAGTCCAGCTATGCTTTTTATATTTTTTGCGATTTTTATCTCCTCCTCGCATAAAAATCGCTCCAGTACACCAAAGCCAAATCTATCCATGCTTTTTTGCATACGAGATATGAGGGTTATGTCGGTTCCTACTTTTATATTTGGGGGATTTAGAAGGTGGGCGCTCATTTTTGCGCCCCTGTAGCTTGATTTATCACTGCACTACAAAATCAGTAAAAAATATATTTTTTATATAGCCATCGCTAAGCACCTCATTTAGACGGTTTACTATCTCATCTTTTAGGCGGTCTTTACCCTTTGCAGTGCTTACTTCCTCATACGTTTTTGATGATAAAGTGCGTATGATTATGTCTCTTAGGAGCGCTTTTTTCTTATCTAATTCGGCCGCAAGCTCCTCATTGCTCTGCTCTAAGTCTATCTTTGTTTTTAAAAACCTCGAGCCATTCTCGCTTAATAAATTTACAATAAACTGATCAAGCGGATACATAGGCCCCATATTTAGATAATCCACACTCCTACGCCCCTGCTGTGGTTGGGCTGGCTTTGAGACTTGCTTTGCGGCTACTTCGCTACTTTTTGTTACTTCATCTGGTGCTGGATCGCTACCTAAAAGTACAAAAACTATCGCACCAACGATGATTAAAAGTACAAAAATGGCTATTATAACTATTAAAAGCAAGGACTTATTACTCTTTTTTTCCTCTGTTACGGTTTCTTCGGCCATATTTCCTCCTGTTTTTAGCCCCAATTATATTAAAAACTTCCTTAAATTTAAGCCGTATCTAAGCCGCTTTTGACTACATTTAAAACTTTAAATTTTAAAAATTAACAGGATTAAACGTGATAAAACAGATCTTTAGAGAATATGATATAAGAGGCATTTACAAAAGCGAACTAAACGAGTCAAGTGTAAAGGCAATAGGGCTGGCTCTTGGACGTGTAATGATGGCAAAAGGTACTAAAACTCTAAGCGTAGGGCATGATGCTAGAACACATGCTAGGCAGATTTTTAGCTGGCTAGTTAGCGGACTAAATTTAGCTGGGCTTAAGGTGTATGATATAGGATTAGTGCCTACACCGGTTGGCTATTTTAGCGTATTTACGGGTAGATTTGACGCAAATGTGATGATAACTGGCTCACACAATCCAAAAGAGTACAACGGATTTAAAATCACCATAGGCACGGATAGCTATTTTGGCGAGGATTTGCAGCTACTTTATAAAGATGTTGCTTGGCTAATGGATAAAAACGAGATGATACCAGACGATGAAAGCGCGATTAAATTTGACATAAAAAGCGAGTATGTAAACTATCTTAAGGAGCAGTTTAGCCATCTTTTTGCACTTGATTTAGATATTGTCATAGACTGCGGAAATGGAGCTGCTGGCGAGGTTGTTACAGAGCTTGTAAAGGGGCTAAATTTAAAAGCAAAAGTACTGCATCCTGAACCAGATGGGGAGTTTCCAAACCACCATCCAGATCCTAGCGAAAAGGAAAACTTAGTAGATTTGCAACGCTATTTGGATAATAATAAAGCCGAGCTTGGATTTGGATTTGATGGGGATGCTGATAGAATAGCGGTGCTAAGCAAAGATAAAAATATAAAAGGCGACGAGCTAGCCTATCTTTACTCCCTAGCGATGAAAAACCCTAGAATTTTAGGCGAGGTAAAATGCTCGCAAAATATCTACGACGCGCTTAATAAAAGAGGCAGCAAGAGCTTTATGGGAAAAACTGGACATAGCAACATCAAAAAGGCGATGAAAGAGCTTGATATAGATCTGGCCGCAGAGGTAAGTGGGCATATATTTTTTAAGGAGAGGTATTTTGGGTTTGATGATGCGATATATGCGATGCTTAGGGTACTTGAGCTAGTTTATAATGGCATAAATTTAAAAGCCGAGCTTGATAAACTGCCGATAGTTTATAGCACCGATGAGATTAAATTTCAAGCGAGTGAGGAGAGTAAATTTAAGATAATAAAGCAGCTAAAACAGCAGCTAGAAAACGGTCAAATAAGCCTACCGCAGATAAAAGAGGTCATAGATATAGACGGTGTGAGAGTACGATTTGAGCGAGGCTGGGCGCTTGTAAGGGCGAGTAATACAACACCTGTGATAGTCATGCGATTTGAGGCTGACACGAAAGCACTTTGCGATGAGCTAGCAATGAAGTTTGTAAGTGCTGTAAAGGCGATAAAGGAGCAGCTATGAATGTCGCAAATGAGAGAAAAATATGCCTAGCAGGTGGGTGCTTCTGGGGCGTGCAGGGATATTTTAACCGCATAAACGGAGTGCTTAAAAGTGAAGTTGGCTATGCAAACGGCGAGGGTATGGCGTACTACGAAGGGTTAAAATCCAGCGGACACGCTGAAGTAATCATGCTAACATATGATAGTAATATCTTAAGCCTAGCTGAAATCTTATACCGCTTTATATCCATCATAGATCCAACCTCACTAAACCGCCAAGGCAACGACATCGGTACGCAATATCGCAGTGGCATATACTACGAAAACAAAAGCGACTTAACCGTAATAAAAGCAGTCCTTGACACTATAAAGGATAAATTTAACGTACCAATTATGATTGAGTGCAAAAGGCTAGAAAACTACACAAAAGCCGAGGAATATCATCAAAACTACCTAGATAAAAACCCAAATGGATACTGCCATATCAATATTTTTAGCGCAAATGAGCCGCTTTTTATCACGCAAAAGTTTAAAATTTATGACGATTTAAAAAGCCGTCTAAGCCCACTTGAATACAGTATAACGCAGCAAAATGACACCGAACAAGCCTTTACTAGCCCACTATACGAGGAAAAATCAGAAGGGTTATACGTCGACATCACAAGCGGCGAGCCACTATTTTCTAGCATGGATAAATTTAATAGTGGCACAGGCTGGCCTAGCTTTACAAAGCCCATTAGTACGACATCGCTGGCTTATTTTGAGGATTTTACGCACGGCTTAAAACGTGTGGAGGTAAGAGCAAAAAGAAGCAACTCCCACCTAGGACACGTCTTTGACGATGGGATGGCTAGTAGGGGTGGCTTGCGGTACTGCATAAATGGGGCTAGCCTTAATTTTATCCCTAAAAATAGCCTAAAAGAGCTAGGATATGCTGAGTTTGAGCCGTTTTTAATGAAATAAAAACGTATTAAAAACTCATAAATTTTTACAAACATTTAATAAAACAGCCTTTAAATTTACCTTTTCTAGGTAGAATAACGATAAAAGTTATCAAAGTGAGGAATAATGCAAAAAAAATACAAATATTCAATCATAGCGCTACTCATAGCTGGGGCTGGATTTGGGACTTATAAGACATACTTTGACAAGGAACAAAAAATCATATACATTACCCAAAAAGCAGAAAAAGGCACTCTCGTAAAAAAGGTAGAGGCTAGCGGCGAAATATATGCGACTGAGCTAGTAGATGTCGGAGCACAGGTTGGAGGACAGATAAAAAAGCTCTATGTAAAGCTAGGCGATCACGTCAAAAAAGGAGATATGATAGCTGAAATAGATAGCTCTACCCAGCAAAATACGCTAGATAATAAAAAGGCTCAGCTTGCCATATACGAAGCGCAACTAAATAGCGCAAGAGTGGCGCAAAATACGGCGCAAGATAAATTTAACCGAGCAAATTCACTGCTTAATAAAGGAGCAAGTAGCCAGCAAAGCTATGACGAGGCAAAATCAGCTCTAGCTGCTGCAAACGCAAGTGTAAAAGAGCTAGAAGCACAGGTAAAACAGGCTAAAATAGCACTAAGCACAGCTCAAATCGACCTAGGGTATACAAAAATAAAAGCACCAAGAGACGGCGAGATAGTATCAGTACGCGTAGAGGAAGGACAGACACTAAACTCAGCGCAAACTGCTCCAACCATAGTAAATATTGCAGATTTAAGCCACGTAAAAATGAAAATCCAAATAGCAGAGGGCGACATAACCAAAATAAAAGTGGGCGCACACGTAAGCTACTCGATACTAAGTGAGCCAAACAAGACATTTGAAGCTAGAATTAGCTCCATCGACCCAGCACTTACCACCCTAAGTGATGGCTCATATTCAAGTACCTCAAGTTCTAGCTCAACAAGCGCAGTGTATTATTACGCCCAAAGCATAGTTGACAACTCAGCAGGACTTCTTCGAATAGGCATGAGTACTCAAAATAGCATAGATATAGCAAAGGCTGATGATGCGATAATAATCCCAACTCTAGCCATAAAACGAGAAGGGGATAAAAAATTTGTAAGCGTACTAAAAGCTGGCGACATAGTTGAAAAACGCGAGGTAAAAACAGGCATAAGCAATAATCTAAGCACTCAAATTTTAAGCGGCATAGTAGCGGGCGAGGCGGTTATTACTGGATTTGGCAGTGAGGAAGAGATAGCCTCGATGGTAGAAAAGGCTAAAAGGTAGAAAGTGATAAAGCTAGAAAATATTAAAAAAAGCTTTAAAATAGGAGATAATGAATTTGAAGCCTTACGCGGTGTAAGTGTAGAAATAAAGCGTGGAGAGCTAGTAGCCATAATTGGGCAATCAGGAAGTGGCAAATCAACACTCATGAATATCATAGGCTGTCTTGATAGCCCAACAAGTGGCAGTTACACGCTTGATGGCGCGGATATTTCTAGATTTTCACCTGATGCACTAGCAAAACTAAGGCAGCAAAAGTTTGGCTTTATATTTCAAAGGTATAATCTGCTCGCTAGCTTAAATGTGCTTGATAACGTGGCTTTGCCTAGCATATACGCTGGAGAAAGTAGAGGCAGCAGAGAGGAGAGAGCTAGTAAAAATTTAGAAGCACTAGGACTTAGCGAAAAGGCGCAAAATTTCACAAATAAACTCTCAGGTGGACAGCAACAACGCGTGAGTATCGCTAGAGCGTTGCAAAATGGCGGAGAGATAATCCTAGCCGATGAGCCAACAGGTGCGCTAGATAGCAAAAGCGGACTAGTCGTGATGGACATACTCTCAAAACTTCACAAAAACGGACACACTATAATAATAGTAACCCACGACCCAAAAATAGCAGAGTACGCAAACCGAGTCATAGAGATAAGTGACGGGCTAATCATAAAAGACCTCGTTAAAAAAGACGAACGCAATGAGCTAGAAAAGCAAAAAGTAAGAGCAAAGCCTGCGTTTTTGGCATTTAAAGATCGCTTAGTAGAGAGTTTTAGAATGTCAATAGGTGCCATGCTAGCCCACAAGCTAAGAAGCGTGCTTACAATGCTTGGCATAATAATAGGCATAGCTGCGGTAATAAGCGTCGTCGCACTGGGGCAAGGCTCACAAGAACAGATCTTAGCTGGCATACGCAAAATAGGTACAAACACCATAGATGTACTACCTGGCAAAGGCTTTGGGGATTTAAGAGCAAATAGAGTACGAACACTAACAGTAAGCGACGCAGACACGCTATCTAAGCAGCAGTTTTTAGATGCTGTTACACCAAACACATCCACAAGTGGTACTGTTACTTTTGGCTCTACCTCACTATCTGCAACAATGCGTGGTGGTGGAGCTGATAGCCTAGAGGTAAATGGGCTAAAGCTGGCTAAGGGCAGAAGCTTTACAAAAGAGGAGGTAGACGAGTCTGCGGCTGTGGTTGTGGTAGATGATACAAGCGTAAAATCGCTCTTTGGTGGAGCTGATCCCATAGGCAAACGCATACTATTTGACCGCCAACCATTTATTGTAATAGGCGTGCTAGCTAGGAATGAAAATGGCTTTAACGATACGAGTATATTGCGAATTTATGCACCATATACAAGCGTCATAAACAGACTAACAGGCAGTAGATACATAAACTCAATAACAGCGCGCGTAAAAGACGACGTAAATGCGCAAGTAGCAGAGAAAAATATCATAGCCCTACTAGAGGCAAAGCACGGCAAAAAGGATTTTTTCACACGCAATAGCGACAGTATCAAACAAACCATAGAAGAGACCATCCGCACCATGCAATTGCTCATCTCTGGTATAGCACTCATATCGCTAGTTGTAGGCGGAATTGGCGTGATGAATATAATGCTAGTTAGTGTTACTGAACGCACCAAAGAAATAGGCATAAAAATGGCGATAGGCGCATACGCTAGGGACATACTACAGCAGTTTTTAATAGAGGCTGTGCTACTGTGTATTATAGGTGGAGGAATAGGAATAGGGCTAGCATATGCTATAGGCTACGTGGCAAACGACCTGCTTGGGTATAAGATGATCTTCTCAAACACCTCAATCATAGTCGCACTTATTACTTCAACAGCAATAGGTATAATCTTTGGCTACATGCCTGCTAAAAATGCAGCAAGCCTAAATCCCATAGATGCTCTTAGCAGAGAATAATACCTACTAAGTAATTGCAATAAATCAAAATAAAAAGCCTAGGGTAGGGTTATGGATAAGCTTTAAATTTACCCTGCTTTTTATATTTTAAAAATAGCATGAAAACTGGTGATAAATATTTAAATTTATAAAATTGTTGTAGATATTTTGCAAGTATTTTTCTACCCCAAAATCCTGGCTGGGTGGGGTATGATATAAATTTATAACAAGAAAACCCTTAAGTCTCACAAATGTAATGATTTTAGCTAAAACATACCTAAAAATTATAAATTTCAAACCATTATATTAGTAGATATTTATTGTTCATATAGCAGTGAAGTACACTTTGCCTTACCTAATATATTGGCAATTGCTAAAAAATAGCGACATTAGGCTTGTACCGTAGTTTAAGTTTGCAATTAAAAACAGCATTATTCTTTAAAAGAGTATAAATTTGACTAACCATTAAAAACAACCTAGTAACAAGGTAAAGTCTTATTTTTTAGTATTATTTCTATGGGTTAATAGTGCACACACTTTAAGTCCATATAAAAATATCACCCATGATATATGCACCCAAATCAAGAAAAAAAACATAATAGAAAACGAGCCATACATACTAGAATAGGTCTGATTGCTTGTGGCATAATAAATAAAAGCCGACTTGCAAGCGTACCACACCAAGGATGCCAAAAATGAGCCTAATGCGGCGTATTTGGCTGGCAATGGATCGCTAGCAGATATAAGATATGTGGCAAAAAATATGGCCCATATTACCAAATATGGAAATATTGAGAGGATGTTGATCCAGCTTGTATACTCGCTTGAACTTAAAATATCTTGCGCTTTTGATGATAGATAAAAGCTAAGCGCAAGCCCCAAAGGAGCCATGGTAATCAAAGTCCAGTAAGAGCTTAATGAAGCCCAAAATCCCCGAGGCTTTTGAGTATCCATTATCTTATTTACAACATATTGATAATCAGTAAAAAACATAACAGATGTTAAAAGCATAGCCCCAAATCCTACCAAACCAACGCCAAAGCTATTAGTTAGGAATTTCTCAACATATTCGCTTACTACCTCTTGATGACTAGGAAGCATTGCAGTAAATATGAATTTTTTTATCTTTTCATAATAGTTTTCAAAACTAGGAAGCTTTGTAAAAATAGAAAAAGACAGCAATAATATGGGGATTATAGCGGTAACCGTGTGAAAGCTAAGACTTGAGGCATAGTGCATAAGTTGCTTATCTTTTATACTTAGCACAAGGGTTATAATATGCTTAAATTTATTCAAATTTTATCCTTAAAGTGTAAACATAGCTTTAAGTTTAGTAAGCGAAAGTATATATTTTAAATTTACAGGCGGAAAAACCGCCCATAAATTATAGCCCTTCAAAAGGATTTGCTACAACCTCGTTTGTAGACACTACATAAGGTATTATAGCTGCATGACGAGCTCTTTTTATCGCTCTTTCAACCATTTCTTGGTATTTTTTAGATGTACCAGTTAAACGGCGTGGCATAATTTTAAAGCGCTCTGATAAGCAGTGTTTAAGTAAAGCCGTATCTTTATAATCTATAAAGTCTATCTTTGCTTCTGTATATTTGCAATATTTTCTTGAATATTTTCTTTTTTCAGCCATTGTATATTCCTTAATTAAAATGGTATTGTTTCATCGTTATCGTATTTGTCAATATCTATCTCTGGTTCACTATGTCTTTGAGGTGCTCTTTGCTGTTGCTGATAGTTTCCTTGATTTTGATAGCTTTGGCTTTGGTTATAATTACCATAATTTGAGCTTTGATTATTATAATTATCAGGACTTGTATAACTATTTTGATTGTTGTAGCCACCATTATAGCCTTGGTTATTTGGATTATTGTATCCACCACCTTGAGTATTTTGGTTACCCCCCAACATCTCCATATTTTCCACAGTAACAGTATGCTTACTACGATTTTGTCCATTACTATCAGTCCACTGCTCAAATTTTAATCTGCCCTCAACAAGCAACTTTGAGCCCTTGTTTAGATATTGATTTGCTATTTCTGCCTGTTTTCCAAAAAATGTAATGTCGATAAAGCAGGTCTCTTCACGTCTTTCGCCATTTGTAGTAAATTTGCGAGTTACAGCTATGGCTGAGTTGCCTATAGCAGAGCCAGTTGTCGTGTATCGCAGCTCTATATCTCTTGTAAGATTTCCCACCAAAACGACTTTATTAAACATTTTTTATCCTTATTCTTCGCTAGCTGCCTCAGCTACTTCTACTTTTGGCTCTCTTGGGGCTCTAGGCTCGCGTACCTCTTTTTTGAGGCTTTGGCGAATACCCTTGCTTAAATTTTCCCACGCAGCTATCTCTCTTTTGTTTTCATACTTAACACTTAAAAAACGAATAATGTCCTCAGTTATACGTATAACCCTTGTCAACTCATTTAAAAGCGAAGGTGGTGCTTTGTAGTAGATTACAAAATAGGTGCCACGCTCATATTTTTTAATAGTATAAGCTAGCTTTCTTGTACCCATTTCAACAACAGATGCAATTTCGCCACCATTTTTAGTGATAATATCTTTCACAAACTCTAGTCTGGCTTTGGCTTCTTCTTCTGTAAGCGTAGGCTTTAGAATAAATAAAAGCTCATAATGTCTCATAGATTCTCCTTATGGATTTCGCCCGCCCTCGCGAGCAAGGATAGCTTAAGCTTAGGCTCAAGCAAGCCCAAAGTTTATCGAAAAAATGCTTAAGCTTTGCTTGATATTATGGATTGCAAGCTTAAAATCAATGATATGATAAGGGAATTTTTATCTATTTGAGAGCTACTTTTTAGCTTTAATTCAGCCTCATTTAAGGTTATGAAAATACTTTGATATTTAAGCAATGTAAGCCCCATGCTTTGCGTTTTTAATAAATTTGCAACATTCTGAGGAGGCGCGTAGCCAAGAGCCGCCTTAAGGTCAAACTTACCCGTACTTTTAATATAAGCATGAAGCCTAAAAAGCCTAGAAAATGACTTATATAAGGAATTTATAAATGCTATCTCGTTAAAGCCAGAGCTTTGCATTATCTCAAAAAGCTCCCTAGAAATAGGGCGAGCACTCATAAATTTATTAAAAAAATCATCAAAACTTATCTCCGAAAGCCCATAAACCAAAGCCCGCACCATATCCTCGTCAATATGGGTGCTTTGCGCTGCTAGTTTATTAAGCTCTGACGCCGCTAGATAGAGATTTTCATTATGTATGGTATATAGAGAATACAACGCGCCTTTAGTTATATTCAGCCCCATTTTTCCAGAATGCTTTGCAAGCAAGCCAACTGCCTCATCAGGGCTTTGTGGCTTAAAAAATCTAGCAAAATTCACCCCAAAAAGCTTTTGGGCATCCATAGCCATCTTTGCGTCTGCTTCATAAAATTCATACAAAAACCGTCCGCCATTTGCCTCGCAAGCCCTTAAAAGCTCTTTAAGCTCTTTTGCTGGGATTTTTTTATCACTTTTTAAATAAAGCACGTTTGTGCCTCCAAAAAGTGAGCTTTCAAAAAGATGAGCCCGCGCCCTAGAAAAGTCATACTCATCAAAATAAAAAGTGAGTAAATTTGGCTCATTTGCTGTATAAAGCCCCAAAATCTCGCGACCAAATAGCTCTATTTGATACTCGTCAGCCCCATAAAGCATAAAATAATTTGGAAATCTATCGCTAGATAAAAGCCACTCTAATTCTCGCCTATACACTCAAATCACCCCAGTTTTTTTACCACTTTTGCGATGATTTTTCCGCTTGCTATTTCAGCACTTTGAATTTTTACCAAAAGCTCAGTAAGAAGATCGCAGGTAAAATTACCAGCCACAAAAATCCTAGCTCCTTTTAGCTCGTCATCAAGCCTTGCTATTAGCTCAGTGCCATTTGACACAACGTAACAACGCACGATTTTACCTATATTTTCGCTAGCCCAGCGGGCAAATTTGCGGTCGATAAAATCAAACGCTACCCTGTCTGCCTCTCGTTCAAGCTCACTAAGTCTCTCACAAACTAGCTCGATACCATCTAGGATATAGTTTAGCTGTTTTTTGTCATTGTTTAAATTTGCCTTAAGAATGCGGTGCAAAATCAGATCCGAATACCGTCTAATTGGGCTTGTGAAATGGCTATAAGTACTAAATCCTAGCCCAAAATGCCCCTTGCTAATAGCCTCATACCCAGCCTTTTTCTGCGCTTTTATGATAAGCTTGTCTATCTCATCTGGATTTTGTAGCACCTCGGCGGCGATTTGAATTTTTCTTATTAATTTAGCAAGGTCGGGCTCATAAGTAAAATCAAGCCCTAAGCTAGCCAAATCGTCCAATAAATAGTGGATTTTTTTTAAATCAGGGGGCAGGTGGTTACGAAAAATACCAAATTTTATACGCTTTGCAGCCTCGCAGTTAGCCAGTAACATGCAGTCCTCGACAAGCTGATGGCTGTGGGTGTCGGTCTCAAAACGAGTGCTTTTTATTAGCCCACGCTCGTCAAGCTCAAGCCGAAGCTCATTTGTGCGAAAGCTAAAGGCGTTTTTAAGCCTTTTATCCCTAAGACGTTGAGTTATTTCGCCTAAGTCTCTTATAAATCCCAGCTCATCGGCATTATCACCAGCCAAAACGCCATCTATAAAATCATAATTATATCTCTTTTTTGATACTATTATCGCCTCAAAAAGCTCCGATTTTAACACATTTAAATCATCATCTAAATAAATTTTAAAACAAAAGGCAAGCCTAGGAATATCAGGCACCAAAGAGCAGATATTTTCACTTAAATTCCTAGGCAGCATAGGTACAGCCTTGTGTGGAAAATAGATAGAAAATCCACGCTCTTTTGCCTCTTTGTCTATGGGGCTAAATGGCGTTACATAAGCGCTCACATCGGCTATTGCAACATAGATAATGTGCTTTTTGGCATCATAATAAATCGCATCGTCAAAGTCCTTTGCGTCAACTGGGTCTATGGTGCAAAATGGAAGATGGCTTAAATCAACTCGATCTGGATACGAGGCAGCATCCACGCTTGTATAAGCCGCGGCTTGCAGCTCGCAAGCCTCGCCAAATTCATCGTTTTTATTATACAAAGCAAGCGATATTTTATCATCACAAAATGGATCGTTTAAATTCCCAACTACCTCAGTTATCTCATTTGTTGCATTGTTTATCTTTAATACAGTTCCAAGCGGCAGTGCTTTGAGACTTTTTTGGCTTGCCCTTAAAGCACTGGCAAGCCCTGTTTTAAAATTTACTCCAAGTATCGCAGCGCCGACTTGCTTTGTATAGACTAGGCTTGTGGCGTGAGCTGGCTTTAGTACCATTATGACTTTGGCTCGCGGCTTATTGCTTCTGCCTATTAATTTAGCTAAGACTATATCGCCTAGGTGCGCGCCATTTAAGTTTTTATTTTCTATTATTATGTCACTTTTAAATTTATCACTAAAAGCGCTTAAATACCCAGTGCCATTAGAGCTAACATCAAGTCTACCAGAAATAAAAGAATTATTTAAATAAAATGTATTTTTATGCTCATTTGCTGCGCCGATAGAGAGGAGGTTTTTAATACACTCTCTATTCTCGGGGCGCAAATCCTGCGCTTTTACGCCATTTTCAAGTGTGGATAAAAATCTTCTCACAAATTATCTTTGACTTTTGTTACAACCATTAAAAATGTATCTTTATCAAATTTATATCTGTCAAGTAGCGGAAGCGTTGCGTCTATACTATCTTTATTTAACTGTCCAAAGATATTTATCGCTGTTTTTATAACCTTAATAGCCCTTGCGTACTCAAGCACGTTATCAGGCGCATCTTCTGGATTGTTTGCGTGAAGTATGGTGCTCACAAGCTCACTTTCTAAGTTCCACTGCTCAAATATCTCAGCCGCGACCTCCTCATTTGTAATACCCATCATATTAAGCTCAAGCTCAGAAAGCTCATCAGGGGTAGAAATAAGCCTAATATGCGAACCAAACTCGGCGTCTTTATGCGTCTCAATCAGCTCGTGAGCTAGGACGATTTTGCCGATTTCTAGCATAAATGAGGCCGGAGAGAGTATTTCTAGGGCTTGTGGACGTATCTTAGAATACCAATTATACATTAGCGCTGTTTGAGCCATCGAAATATTTAAAAATGAGTGGGTAGATATATTATAAGGTTCTAAATTTATAGAAAAGTTTTTCTTTACTGCGCTTGAGAGAGCAAAACCCCTTACTGTCGCCATACCAAACAGTGATATAGCACGAGATATAGAGGTTATTTCCTTACTAAAACCGTAAAGCGGACTATTTGCCGAGCGCAGGATATTGGCTGTTAGCATGGGGTCTTTTTCTATTATTTTAGTTAGGTCATTTACTGAGCTATTCTCATCACTGCAAATTCGCTGTATCTGTATAACCGTATCATCAAGTGGTGGCAAAGCTTTTATTTTTTTATAAATTGAGTCGTTCATTGCTTTCTTCTTTTTTGAAATTTTGATTGTATTTTATCCTAAATAAGCTTAAAATTTTTAATTTTCAGCGATATTTGAGCCTTTTAGTGATACAATTTCGCTCACATTTTAAACAAAAGGATCAAAATGGCAGTAACTATTTATTACGACAAAGATTGTGACTTAAGCATAATCAAAAGTAAAAAAGTCGCTATGGTAGGCTTTGGCTCACAAGGACACGCTCACGCTGAAAATCTCCGTGATAGCGGTGTCGAGGTAATCGTGGGTCTAAGAGAGGGTGGCGCTAGCTGGAGTAAAGCTGTAGCAAAGGGCTTTAAGGTCGCAAGTGTGGCCGAGGCCACAAAACTGGCTGATGTCATTATGATCCTAGCTCCAGATGAGCATCAAAAAGAGATTTTTGAAAACGAAATAAAGCCAAATTTAAGCGAAGGCAAGGCGATAGCTTTTGCTCACGGCTTTAACATCCACTACGGACAGATCGTGCCTCCAAAGGGCGTTGATTGCATTATGATAGCGCCAAAAGCCCCAGGACACACCGTGCGGAATGAATTTGTAAATGGTGGCGGCATACCTGATCTAATCGCCGTCGCACAAGACGCAAGCGGTAAGGCAAAGCAGATAGCCCTAAGCTACGCAAGCGCTATAGGCGGGGGCAGAAGCGGCATAATCGAGACTACATTTAAAGATGAAACCGAGACCGATTTGTTTGGCGAACAAGCCGTGCTATGCGGTGGCCTATGCGCACTAATTAACGCTGGCTTTGAGACCCTAGTTGAGGCTGGATATGAGCCTGAGATGGCGTATTTTGAGTGCTTGCACGAGATGAAGCTAATCGTAGATCTAATCTATGCTGGCGGTATGGCTGATATGCGCTATTCTATCTCAAACACGGCTGAATTTGGCGATTATGTAAGTGGCGGCAGAGTGATAAACGAAGAGAGCAAAAAGGCTATGAAGGGCATTTTAAAAGACATTCAAGACGGCACTTTTGCTAAAAATTTCATCCTAGAAAAGCAAGCAGGATATGTAAAAATGAACGCCGAAAGAAAGCTTTCAGCCCAAGCTGAAATAACCAAAACTGGCGAAAAACTACGTGCTATGATGCCGTGGATAAACGCTGGCAAGCTAATAGATAAAGATAAAAACTAAGCTATATTTAGTGGCAAGAAAAACGTCAAAAAAACGCAAAAGCGCGGATAAAAACTCGCACCTAAAAAGGCTAAACTATGCACTTGCTGGCTTAGCCTTGTGTGCTATATTTGGACTTGGGTATTATTCATATACCCAGCTTTTGCCTACAAGAGACAGCATAAATGAAATAAATTCTAAAAACGACACAAAAGATACTCAGCAAATAAGCCAAAATGGCAAAAAAGAGGTTATCATCGGCAAACCACTAGAGCCTATAAAGCACAAAAAATATGAATTTGATAAAAACGAAAACTTAAGCCAAATATTTTTCAAAAATAATAAAAACGAAAAAACAGAGCAAGCCAAAAGTGAAAATAGTGAAAAAAACACAAATTTAAGCCCTGATTTAAGCAAAACACAAGAAAACCAAAATCAAGAGGCAAAAAACAAAAGCCAAGTCAATAGCAAACAAAATGAAAAAAAAGAGCAAATCGATAGATTGCAAATAGAAAAAAACGAAGTAAAAAAAGAAATCACCGAAAAAGAGCAAAATAAAAAAACAGAAAAATCCATAGAAAAAACGCCAAAAATTTATCCAAATTATACAAAACCGCCAAAACAATTTCTCCCTGGTAGCAAAAAAGCTCAACCAACCATACACCTAGCAAACAAACCTAGACTAGTGATAATAATCGATGACATAGCCACAAAGGCGCACGCTGCCATGGTACGCTCAATCGGACTAAAAATAACACCATCTATATTTCCGCCTACAAGCGCACACCCAGACACACCGCGCATAGCAGATGAGTTTAGCTCCTTTATGATACACCTACCACTTGAGGCGATTAAATTTAATAAACCTGAGCCAAATACACTAAAAGATAGTGATAGCTATGAGCACATAAGCTCTATATTAAAAAAGGTAAGAAAAGACTTCCCAAAGGCAAAATACATCAACAATCACACAGGCTCTAAATTCACAAGCTCAGAACAAGCCATGATAA
The DNA here is from genome assembly GCF_019702925.1 of Campylobacter sp. 19-13652. Lineage (NCBI taxonomy): Bacteria > Pseudomonadati > Campylobacterota > Epsilonproteobacteria > Campylobacterales > Campylobacteraceae > Campylobacter > Campylobacter sp. 19-13652. Next base: position 1,017,555 of record NZ_AP024713.1, read on the forward strand.
AACTACTAAGAGCGAGTTTAATTTATGATTTTACATTTTTGGATTCGCGGACAACGCAATACTCAAAGGTAGCATCAGCTAGCGAAAAACTTGGACTTGGATACATAGGAAGGGATGTTTTTCTAGACGACGATGAGGCTGCAAATGAGGTAAAAAAAGAGCTAGAAAAAGCCGTATCTATGGCTAAAAAAAGAGGCTATGCCATAGCCATAGGTCATCCAAAACCAAATACAATAAACACAATAAAAGCCCAAAAAAATGGGCTTTTAAAAGACGTTGATGTAGTATATTTTTCGGAGCTTTATCATTGAAAATCCTCACAAAAGACGAGCTACCAAAATCCCTAAACAGACTTAACACAAAAGTAGACCCAGAGGTAAAATCACTATATGCCATAGGTGAAACAAAGCTTCTTGAGCTGCCAAAAATAGCAATAGTAGGCTCAAGAAAAGCAAGTGTATACACAAAAGAGCTGGTTAGTCAGCTAGCAAGCACTCTTGCAAGCCGAGAAATCTGCGTAGTAAGTGGGGCTGCCCTTGGCGTAGATATAGCTGCTCATACAGCGGCACTTGGGCACACTATAGCGGTTTTTGGAAATGGCGTGGATGTAATCTACCCTAAATCAAATTCAAACACCATTAAAAAAATACTCCAAACATCACTAGCAATCAGCGAATATCCCTCCCAAACACCACCTCTAGCCCACCATTTCTTACAAAGAAACCGCATAGTAGTGGCGCTCTCTCAGGCGCTTGTCATCGCACAAGCAGACCAACAAAGCGGCACAATGGCAAGTGCAAACATAGCCCAGCGGCTTGGAGTGCCTATTTATGTGCTACCGCAACGTTTAAGCGAGAGCAGGGGTAGCAATATGCTATTAGAGCAGGGCAAGGCTAGCCTTTTGGCTGATTTTGAGGCTTTTAGTGATAAATTTGCAAGCAATAAAAAGGCTCTTAAAGCGCAACTTAAGGATAGTAATGATGAGATACTTAGATATTGCAAGGACGGAGCTATGCTCGATGATATGCTAGCTAAATTTGGAGACATCATATATGAGTATGAGCTTGACGGAAAAATAGAGATTAAAAACTTAAGAGTATTTGCAAATTAAATTTATACATTTGAGGCATAATGGCAAAAATAATAGGATTAGACATAGGACTTAAGCGCATAGGAGTGGCTTTTAGTGATGGCAAAATCACGGTACCACTAAATCCTATCATACGCAAAAATAGAAATCAAGCAGCAAACGAGGTACGAGAAGTATTAAGCGAATACAAAGCAGATACTCTTGTAATAGGCGTGCCGCTAGGTGGCGGTAGCGAGGACGAAATGAAAAGACGGGTTGAGCATTTTGCAAGTTTGCTTGATTTTCATGGCAAGCTTGAGTATGTAAATGAAGCATACTCAAGCAGCGAAGCGAGCGATCTTTACACAAGCAGCAAAAGAGACGGCAGGCTTGATAGTATGTCGGCAATGATAATTCTTAATAGATACTTAAAACTATAAGGCTAGAAAATGGTAGGTATATTTGATTCTGGGCTTGGGGGACTTAGTGTACTTGAGCTAGCACTGCGCACAGCAGAACTTAAAAACGAGCGATTTTTATACTACGCAGATCGAGAGCACGTACCATACGGCACAAAAGAACAAGAGCAGATAATAAAATACTCAATAAATGCGACTGATTTTTTAATAAGCCAAGGCGCAAAATCTGTAATAGTAGCATGTAATACTGCAACTTCTGCGGCAATTGCGCCATTAAGAGAGCATTTTAAAATCCCTATAATAGGCATGGAGCCAGCCATAAAACCTGCATTAAACGCCACAAAATCAAAAGCTCTTTTATTAGCCACACCAGTTACAATAGCTGGTAAAAAGCTAGACAACCTGATAGCTTTAACAAACAATGCCGATAACCTAATAAAAGTAGCACTGCCAAAGCTTGTAGAATTTGCCGAAAATGGGGAATTTGCATCAGAGAGATTAAAGGAGTATTTAAAAGCACAACTTGAAAAAATAGGGCAAAAAGTGGATAGCGTGGTGCTTGGTTGCACCCATTTTAACTATTTTAAAGATACAATTTTAGATGTACTTGAGGGTGTTAAATTTTATGACGGAAATCAAGGTACAATAAACCGCCTATTAAACCAAATAACACCAGAATATCACGATGTCAACACTAGCACAAGGGTGAGATATTTTTACTCCTCAAACGAGATAAAAGATAAGAGCGAACTAGCTAAAATATCAATGCTTCTTGATAGGTTAAATTTAATGAGTAAAATATAGAATATTTAAATTAAAAATAAGTCTTCGCAAAAAAGAATTAATCATGATTTAAATTTTAAAAGATAAATACAAAATGGTGCCTGAGGTCGGACTCGAACCGACACAAGGTTGCCCTTACCAGATTTTGAGTCTGGCGCGTCTACCAGTTTCACCACTCAGGCATTTTAGCACCATATAAATGATGCTAAATCAATATTAAATAATTATAGATAAATTACTTTTTCTTAGCTTTTTTAGAAGCAGCAACAGCGTCTTTTAGCTTCTTGCCTACTTTAAATTTAACAGCTTTGCTAGCTGGAACATCTATTGTCTTATCAGTGCCTGGCACACGAGCTTTACGAGCAGCTCTTTCAGATACATCAAAAGTGCCAAAACCGATAAAACTTACATTATCGCCAGCTACTAATGTATCTTCGATAACCTCTAATGTAGCGTCGACTACTTTTAGGGTGTCTTTTTTAGATAGTCCTGCCTTCTCGGCAACAGCTTGGATAAACTCAGCTTTTTTCATAGCTTGTCCTTAAAAATGAAGTAATATGGCTTTATTCTACAATATTTTTTAAAGAATTACAATAGTTTTTTAGCTAAAATTTGAAAAAATACGCCATTTTTAGCTATTTTTGACTATTTCTAGCACTACTTCAGTCTTTAAACCACTCTTTATAATCTCCTTTAAAGCTAAATTTTCAAGTTTTAACCCCATGAGATCATCAGTATTTTTTACCTCATTTTTAGCCATAGCTTGCAAAACTTCACCTCTATAATGCTTTGCATAGTGGCTAACAACCTTTCCTTCACTTATAAATTTAAACGTAATATAGGGCTGTTTAAGTTTGTAAAATTTTGCGTAAAATCCAGCCCTTAAATCCAGCACGTCTTCACCCAAAAGCCACTCGTCAATCGCCTTGCTAAAATGCTTTGCGTAAAAGCTCTCAAGTGCCACTCCGCGCACCCTTTCACCCTGCTTAAGTTTATAATAAGGAAGCAAATCAGACGCTAAAACTGGTCCAAATAAATTTGAAAATATCATCACGTTTTTATCTATCCACTCCTTAGCTGCCTCATCTAGTAAGCGATATTTAAGCGCTGCATACGCCACCCCATCATACCTTAATATAGCCTTCAAACAGCCTTTTGTTCCTAAATCACAGAGCAAATCCTCATCTATATGCTTTGTACCAAACATAGATAAAATCTCGTCAGTATTGCCGCTATTTATAACGCTATTATATAAATTTATAGCCTCCTTGCGAAACTCAAATAAAGAAGGAAAGCTAAAGCAATCTACGTTTAAAGCAACATCGCTCACATCAAAGACTTTAGCCTCACTAGGCGAAAACAAAACTCTCATATCAAGCTCCTAAAAATTTATCCCTAATAATACTAAATAAATTTAAATTTTAGCCGATTTGGTAAAAACGGAACTATTTTTGCTTAAGGCTTAAACAAAGAGATAAAAAGGGAAAAATATGCGAATTACCACACAGATGAAATTTCAAAAATCCGTAGCAGATTACCAGTACGGAATGAGCCAAATCCAAAAGTACAATAATCAAATCTCAAGCGGAACAAAGATAAGCAACTCATTTGAAGATGCGTCTGTGTATAATGACGGAATGAGGCTTGATTACGAGATAGTCTCGCTAGAGCAGGTGGTCGACGCTACGCAAAAATCTGTAAATTTTAGCCAAAACTCAGACCAATCATTGCAAGAGTTTAGCAAGCAGCTTGAACGCTTCAAAGTCAAGCTAGCCCAAGCTGCATCTGACGTACATGACGTAACCTCTCGTATGGCTATAGCGCAGGATTTAGAGGGCATTAGAGACTACCTTATAAATATAGCAAACACCTCCATAAATGGGCAATTTCTCTTTTCTGGTAGCACAGTAAATATAAAGCCTATAAATGGAAATGGCGATTATATGGGAAACGACGAGACTATGAAAGCCAAAGCTGGCTCACAGATAGATCTGCCGTTTAATATAAGCGGTAAGGAGCTATTTAAAGGTACCGACACCGACTACCGCAGACATCTAACCACAAACGTAAGCCTCATAGATCAGACAAAAAAAGACTCAGACGATGCGCCAAAATTTCTAACAGAAAGCAGCCGCATAGTCGACATGATCGGCAAAAACTATATCATACCAAAAGATAGAGAAAAGATAAACTACGATTATGATTTTTTACCAAATGAACAAAATAAATACCCAGATACGTTTTTTTACCTGCAGGGCAGAAAGCCTGATGGCACTAGCTTTACTAGCAAATTTCAGCTTACTTCAGATACGACAATACAAGGACTCATGGATAAAATAGGTAGGGAATTTGGTAACGATGAACGAGATAAAGTAGTCGACGTAACACTAAATGCCGACGGACAAATAAATGTAACAGATCTAACACGTGGAAATAACTTCATAGACTTTCATCTAGTAGCAGCCACTGAACAGGTAAACGACAAAGAAAGCGCAGCTCAAACCGTTAAGGATGACGTAGCGTTTTACCAAAATAAAGCGGCTAATAGCAAACGCTCAATAGCAGACTCAAATAGCCTGCAAGCCTTAGAGGAAAACGTAAAAAAATATCAAAATGACCCTGCAAATAGAATTTACGTCATGGATTTTACACAAAATGCCTACAAGGATATGACAGGCAACGAAACAAACGCTTATGATTTTGATAAAGTCCGATTTAATGCACAAGACAGCAAGCTAACAAGCAACATCTCTCAAGTTATAAGATCAAATAATAAATACGCCACAGAAGACACCCCACTAGCAATGACTGCTGGGACAAATACGCTCTATAAAGACGTGCGTGGCAACGACATAGCTGGGCTTTATAACATAGACGGAGAGTCCATAAAAATAAATGTAAAATCAAGAAGTGGCGAAGTATACGACCTAACTGTTAGATTTACAGCTGATGGAGCAAAGCTTGATTATACTACAAATGTAAAAAATGGCGCAGGTCAATACGTGCCTTTACCAACTCGTTCTGAGACTGGTATAACTATAATGCAAAGTAATGAATTTATGACTAGGGCGCATAATAATAATGCCACAGCTCACTCCACGCCAAATAGAGAATTTACATACAGGCAGTTAAATGACATCATCGCTATGGCTGCAAGTGGACGCATAGAGCAGTTGCAAAAAGATAACTACGATAGCTATGCCGCAAACATAATCGCAGCAAAAGATAGCGTAGATGTACGGCTAAATGAATTTGGCAAGATAGAGCTAATAGACAAAAGTCTATCCGTAACTCCTATTGAACTATCTGTTTATAGCGGCAAAGAGACAACTGAAGCAGTAATTGTCAGGTATGAAAATGGCATAGCCATAACAGAAAACGTAAACACCCGCTTTAAAGGCGACTCTACCACAGGGCAGGGCAGGGGCTCAACATTTAGTTTTATGGAAAATAATGCCATAGAAATAGACGAGCCGAGCATAGATATTTTTAAAGACTTAAACAAAATGATAGAGGCGGTAAAAGGTGGCTATTACCGCGCAAGCAACGAGCATAAAGACCCTAGAAATACTGGGATTCAGGGTGCACTTGAGCGGATTGATCATATAATGGATCATATCCATAAGCAAGAGACGGTGCTAGGTTCGTATACTAACTCCCTAAAAGACACCCAGCACCGCGCAGAAATCATGATAGTAAACGTCTCAAGCGTAAAATCTGATCTAGTGGATACAGATTATGGCAAAGCCTATCTAGCACTAAATCAGCACATGATGGCGTATCAAGCCATACTACAAGCCAGCGCAAAGATAAACCAACTAAGCTTGCTAAACTATATGTAATCCTACCTAAGCCTCTATTTTGCCCCTTAAATTCGTTAAAATTTGGGGGTATCTTTTTTAAATTTAAGCTATTTTTTAGTATAATTTTTCTTATTTTTATCACAAGGAATTACCATTTTAAAACGCATATCTTTTATTATTTTATTTGGTTTTTTGATATTTTTTGCACTCTCATCACTGCTTCCTAGTGCCGAATTTGTCGGAGCTTGGGGAAAGACTTTAGGTGGAATAAATTTAAAATATTTTGGCATTCTTGGATACGCATATCCTCTATTATTGCCTATATTTTTGATAGCCACTTTTAAAAACCCATCAAGCCTCAGACTTTGGCAGTGCGGCATAGGCGGAGTGCTTTTATTCTTTGCAGCCCTTAGCGCTACTGCTATGATTGGCGTGCAAAATGCTGGGCTTATAGCAAGTGCGATGACAAACGTTTTGCAAGCCCTAATAGGCAAAGTAGGGCAGTTGGTCATAACGCTAATTATCACGCTTTTAGCTACTCTTTTAATACTAGATGAAGTGCAGTTAAAGACTTTAAAGTCACGGTTTAAATTTAATAATCTTATGCAAAAAACAGCCAAAAAACAGCCAAAAAAAGATGACGAAGAAAGCGTAGAAATATTTGAGAAAAAAGAGGATATTGTCGTACTTGGGGATACATTTGATGAGCCCGATTATGAGGATGAGACGGATCTTAGCGAGGAAAGCATTGAGGATTATGAATACCTAAAACAATCAAATTTAACGCAAGAAATTTATACAAGTGGCGACGAGGCCGCTGATATGTGGCTAGCGCAAAAAGAGCAACAAACACAAAAAAAAGAGCCAAAAGAAAAAATAGTCGAAATGATAAAACAACCAGAAAATAAGCCACAAATAGCTCAAGATATTAAGCCTGAACCAGTAATAAAAATCATACAATCAGATAAACCAGCCCCTAAACAGCCCCTAAAAAACAGCTCAGTAGAGATATTAAACGAGGTCGTAGAAAATAAAGCCTTGCTAGCCCAAATAGAAAAGGGCGAAGTGGCAAAGCCAAAGGACTTCTCGCTGCCACCACTTAAATTCCTAGCTGACCCACCAAAGAGAGCAAGCCATATAAACGAAGCGGAGATAGATCAGAAAATATCAGACCTATTAGAAAAGCTGCGTCGCTTTAAAATCGATGGCGACGTGGTACGTACCTACACAGGCCCTATTGTTACCACCTTTGAATTTCGCCCAGCGCCACACATAAAAGTGAGTAAAATTCTCACTCTCCAAGACGACTTAGCCATGGCTTTACGTGCGCAGACCATACGCATACAAGCCCCTATCCCTGGCAAAGATGTCGTGGGCATAGAAGTGCCAAACGCAGACACACAGACCATATATTTAAAAGAGATCTTGCAAAGCGAAGCGTATCAAACAGCCAAAAGCCCGCTCACTCTAGCCCTAGGCAAGGACATAGTCGGAGAGCCTTTTGTAACGGATCTTAAAAAGCTTCCGCACCTACTCATCGCTGGTACGACTGGTAGCGGTAAAAGCGTAGGGATAAACGCCATGCTTTTAAGCCTGCTTTATCGCAATTCGCCAAAGACTTTGCGACTGATGATGATTGACCCAAAAATGCTTGAGTTTAGCATCTATAACGACATACCGCACCTACTAACGCCAGTCATCACGCAGGCAAAACAGGCCATCACAGCCCTATCAAATATGGTCGCTGAAATGGAGCGTCGCTACGCTGTGATGAGCCACACACGCACCAAAAATATAGAAAGCTATAATGACAAAATGCGCTCTGAAGGTGGCGAGGAGATGCCTTATATCGTCGTAATCATCGACGAGCTTGCGGATTTGATGATGACTGGGGGTAAGGACGTGGAGTTTTACATCTCGCGTCTAGCGCAGATGGCAAGAGCTAGTGGCATACACCTAATAGTCGCCACCCAGCGCCCAAGCGTAGATGTGGTAACTGGCGTACTAAAGGCAAACCTGCCTAGCCGCATAGCCTTTAGGGTAGGGCAGAAAATAGACAGCAAAGTCATCATAGACCAAACTGGCGCAGATAGCCTGCTAGGACGTGGAGATATGCTATTTACTCCGCCCGCTAGCTCGCGACTCGTCAGGCTTCACGCGCCATTTGCGAGCGAGGCTGAGATAGAAAAGATAGTCGAGTTTTTAAAAGCCCAGCAAGAGGTCGTCTATGATGAAAAATTCCTAGCCGATGCTAGTGGCGATAGCGGCGTGGCTGGTAGCACTAGCGTGGCTGGCGATTTAGACGAGCTGTATGAAGAGGCAAAGGCAGTGGTGCTAAATGAGCGAAAAACGAGCATAAGCTACTTGCAAAGGCGCATAGGCGTGGGCTATAACCGAGCCGCAAACATCATAGAACAGCTCGAGCGTATGGGAGTACTAAGTGCAGCTGATAGCAGGGGACAGCGCGAGATAATAGGGGGCTAGGCGTGTATGAAGAGAGCAGTAGGCATATTCGTTTTTTAGACCAGGAGTATGAATTTATGCAGATAGAGGAGCTTAAAAAGCTACTTAAAGACGCAAAAAACACTCAAGATAAGAACAAAGATGACAAAAGCGATAAAAAAGCTTAGCTTAAATTTAGCCTATTTTGGCTAAAATTAGGGACTAAACTACCATTTTAAAAGGCTAAAAATGTTTAACAACAATGAAAACAATCAGACAATAAATACAATAACAGGCATGGTTTCAGATTTAATACAAAAGTACGAGGAGCTAAAGTACGAAAACGAGCTTTTGCATAATGAGATAGTTACACTAAAAGCGCAAGATGAGGCAAAGACTAATCAGATATTTCGCCTAGAAGACGAACTAAGCCGCAAAAATATAGAATCTGAAGACGTAATGGAAAAAATTAAAGCTGTCTTAGGCAAATAATGAAAACAATCACGCTTACCATATCCTCAAAGGACTACACAGTAAGGCTTGAGGATGACTTTTACATCGCCTTTGAGAGAGACTGGAGAGATATATTAGGCGGTAAGCGATTTTTAGAGCCAAAAGACCTATTAAACGCATTTGTCAAAAAGAGCTTTGACGCATATTCAAACGAAATGGCTTTAAAAGAGCTTTGCAAAAGCATCTCTGAAGTAACTGGAAATACCCAAAATGATAGTAGATATGAAAGCGAGATAGAACGTGGCGATGACACCGCAAGCAAAGACGCCAGCAATGACGATTACAGCAATATTAATTATGGCTTTGCTAGCGATATGTATGATGATAAATTTAATAATAAGCCTTTACAAGAAGTTCAACACGAAGCACAAAATAAAAACAAAAGCGACGATCATTTTTTAGAATTTCAAGATAAAAAAAACGCCCAAATCGTAGCAGATGAGCGCTTTGAAAATGAAAGCTTTGAGCTATCTTTAAAAGATGATTTTAAAGATTTAGACGATGATTTACAAAGCAATCAAACCATATCACCTAGCACAGAACAAGACTCTAAAAAAGATATAAGCTTTACCCAAAATTCACCAGGATATGAGCCACTTAGTCAGATAGATTTAGTAAGTGATATGTACATAAAAGAGCTAAAAGAACCAGTTTCGCTTGTTTCACTAGGACACAAGGGTGTAACAGTAACTCTACCATTATCAAATAATCCGCCCCTGACATCAGAATGTGCGGCAAATACGCCCCTTAGCGAGCTTTCAAAGGCAGATAAAATGTCTATGACTCACATTGATTTATTATCTGATAAAAAGGATAAATTCTTTGGGGATTTTTTTGACAATCTATCAATTAAAAAGAGCGATTAAAGCCTTAGTTATGATAAAATTTAATGCGACAAAAAGGGCATTTTCTCTTTTGGAGATAATTATTGCGATAGTGATTTTAGGCACCTTGCTTTTTATGGCGCTTCCTAAGTTTTACATAGGGCAGGATGACGCAAAGCTAGCCCTCGCAAAATCTCAAGTCGCTGCAGTAATCTCAGGTATATCAGTCTATCACTCAAACGCAATTTTAAGTAATCAAAAAAGTACCTACCCAAATCTAAAAAGCTCAGACTCAAGACTTTTTCAAAGCGTGATAAAAGGCGGAATAGCAAGTGATAATACCGAGGGCTGGAGAGCCATTGACGATACGACTTTTATCTACTCTTTAGCAGGAGAGCGTGCGGTATTTAGCTATGACCCAATTAGTGGAGATTTTGATTGCGCCCCAGAAAATAGCGACAGGAAGGGGCTTTGCAAGGCTTTGCTTGAGTAATTTTTATAAAGTAGCCATACTAGGCAGAAGTCTTGGACTACTCACCTACCACAGCGATGAGGAGATAGCTGAGTTTTGCGAAGTTATCGTACCGCTTCAACGTTCTAAGGTCAAAGGCTATGTGATAAATAAATGCGAAAAACCAGAGTTTAAAACCCTAGCTATACAGCAAGTTACTGGCGAATTTTTACTACCCCATCAAATAGAGCTTGCTAAATTTATCAGCTATTATTACACAGCACCCATAGCGATTTCACTAGGACTTTTTGAGCCGACAAATGGCTCTTTGGCTCTAGAATTAACACAAAAAAGCATAATAACTCCAACACTAAGCCAAAATCAAAACGAAGCTTTTAAATTTATAAAAGCACACAACTCAAGCCTACTTTTTGGCGATACTGGCAGCGGAAAGAGTGAAATTTATATCTCAGTCATAGCAGAGGCGATAAAAGATAAAAAAACGGCACTATTTTTAATGCCAGAAATCTCCCTCACACCACAAATGAGCAAAAGGCTAAAGGCGCATTTTGGAGATAGCGTGGCGATATGGCACAGTAAAGTAAGTCCAAAAAATAAGCAAAAAATTCTAAAAGGCATACAAAGTGGCGAGATAGCATTAGTGGCTGGGGCTAGATCTGCGCTGTTTTTACCCATGCCAAATCTTGGGCTAATAATAGTTGATGAGGAGCATGACGATAGCTACAAAAGCGCCACCGCCCGCCCACACTACAATGCACGCGATCTAGCCCTATACCTAAGCCAAAAGCAGGACATACAGGTAGTGCTAGGCTCTGCTACACCGAGTATAACAAGCGCAGCAAAATTACCTACCTTTAGGCTAAAAGGCACGTATCACAAAAGCGAAAAAAGTTATATTTTTGACGATAGCGAAACTGGATTAAGCCAGGCTTTGCTAGGCGAAATAGCAAAAAGTCTAGCCCAAAAAAGACAGGTCATTATATGCGTGCCGACTAGAGCAAATTTTAAATATCTCATATGCAAGTCCTGCTCAAACACTATAAAATGCCCATTTTGCGCAGTTGGCATGAGTCTTTATAAAAACACAAACAAGCTAAAATGCCAGTATTGCGGATACACGGAGGCTAAGCCAACAACATGCAGTGCGTGTGGCTCTAATATGATAGAGGCAAAAAAAATAGGTACTGAGGAGATAATGCAAAGGCTAAAAGAGCAGTTTGCAGGCGCAAGGATAGCAAAATTTGACCGAGACGAAATAACCACGCAAAAAAAGCTAGAAAGCGCACTAAAAGACTTTAACGAACACAAAATCGACATTTTAGTCGGCACGCAAATGCTAAGCAAGGGACATGATTATCACAACGTCGACCTAGCCGTCATCGCTGGCATAGATGAGCTACTTAACTACCCTGATTTTAGAGCCAGAGAGCGCACTCTGGCACTTGCTATGCAAGTAGCTGGCAGGGCTGGCAGGGCTGGGCAGGGGCGCGTAGTGGTGCAGACTAGACAGCCTGAGTTTTTTGCTAGCTACATTAACGATTATGATAAATTTATAGCCGATGAGACAATTTTTAGAAACCCATTATATCCCCCGTTTGCTAGGCTTTTACGCATAATTATCACTCATAAAGATAGCTCCTTAGCCGAAAATATCATGCTAGAGTGCGTAAAAACCACTAAAGCCTATGAGGACATAGAGCTAATCGGATACGGAAAATGCGCGATAGAGTATATAGGTGGCATTTATCGCTTTGAAATTTTACTTAGAGCGAGCTCTCATCAAAGCCTTTTAAGCCTAGCAAGAGGGTGCGACAAGCCAAATATAGACATTGATATTGATCCAATAAACTTCTCCTAACCTTTAAATTTGCACCTGTTTGAAGCGCTTATAATCTTTTCATAACCTTAAATTTAATATAATTATTCAAATTTAATCCAAGGCAAAAATGTGCAAAGATACCCAACCAAACAGATAAAAATTCGCGATGTAAAAATAGGCGGCGACGCCCCCATATCAGTGCAATCAATGACATTTTCAAAGACAAAGGACATAGCTGGCACGCTAGAGCAGATCAACAGGCTTTATTTTGCTGGGGCTGACATCGTCCGCTGTGCCGTCTTTGACAAAGAGGACGCTGCGGCGCTAAAAGAGATAGTAAAATCCAGCCCCCTGCCAGTCGTAGCGGACATTCACTTTAACTATCGCTACGCACTCATAGTCGCCGAGTATGTCGATGCGGTGCGGATAAATCCAGGCAACATCGGCTCAAAAGAACGCATAAAAGCCGTGGTGCAGGCGTGTCAGGAGCGGGACATCCCCATACGCATAGGGGTAAATTCAGGCTCGCTTGAGGAGCAGTTTGAGCGAAAATACGGCAGGAGCGTCGAAGCTATGGTGCAAAGCGGACTATATAACATAGGCTTGCTTGAGGATTTTGGCTTTGAAAATATCAAAATCTCGCTTAAATCAAGCGACGTGGCTCGCACGATGGCGGCATATCGTGCTCTGCGTCCGCTCACGCCATATCCCTTTCACCTAGGCGTTACCGAGGCTGGGACTAGCTTTCACGCTACGATTAAATCCGCAATCGCGCTTGGCGGGCTTTTGCTTGAAGGCATAGGCGATACGATGCGAGTGAGCATCACAGGCGAGCTAGAAGAGGAGATAAAAGTCGCCAAAGCCATACTAAAAGATAGCGGGCGGCAAAAAGAGGGGCTAAATATCATCTCCTGCCCGACCTGCGGGCGACTGCAGGCAAATTTAATGCAGGCAGTAAAAATCGTCGAAGAAAAGACAAAGCACATAAAAGAGCCGCTAAATGTAAGCGTAATGGGCTGCGTGGTAAATGCCATAGGCGAAGCAAAGGGCGCTGATGTGGCTATTGCCTTTGGCAAAGGAAACGGGCTAGTGATGCGTCGTGGCGAAATCGTAGCAAGGCTGCCAGAGAGCGAGCTGGTGGAGCGATTTTTACTCGAAGTAGATGACGAAATAAAAAGCAGGGAAGCAAAATGAGCGTGAAAAATCCTTTTGAGATAGATTATGCAAATTTATACGACATGGATATGGAGCGCGCGATTTTAAGCTCGATTTTGGTCAACAATGACCTTTACGGCGAGATATCTGATATGCTAGGCGAGAAGGACTTTTACCACAGGGGGCATAGCGAGATTTACCGAGCTATGGGCATGTGCGTCGCAAGCGAGGAGCCTATAGCGACAAATTTTATAAAAAACAAGCTAGGCGAGAGATTTGACACGACTCTTATGGCTGATATTTTATCTACTAATCCCATCGTAGACATACAAAAATACGCCGACGATTTGCATGAAAAATCCATCAAGCGCGAGCTTATAAAAGTCGCCTCAAAAGTTCCGTCAAAGGTAAGCGAAGACGCACGCGCTAGGGATATGATAGATGGCATAAGTCAAGAAATTTATGCCCTAGTCGAGGGTGCGCAAGCTGGAAGTATCAGAGATAGTGCAGACATCATAAAGTCCCTAAATGAGTACCTAGCACACCAGGCAAGCCTAGAAAATAGCGATATGATCGGGGTTTCAAGTGGATTTAGGGGGCTTGATAACATGACAAAAGGCTTTAAGCCAGGAGATCTCATCGTCCTAGCTGCACGCCCTGCTATGGGCAAGACGACGCTTTGCCTAAACTTCGTAAGCCATGCACTACGACGCGGCGAGGGGGTAGTGTTTTTCTCCCTTGAAATGCCAGCTGAGCAGATCATGGCTAGGATTTTAAGCTCACTTACCTCAATACCACTTCAAACAATCCTCACCGCCAAAATGGACGATGAGGAGATAAGCCGCCTAAGCGATGCGTGCAGCGATATGGCGGAGCGGAAGTTTTACGTCTATGACAGTGGCTACGTAAATATTCACCAAATCAGATCGCAAATGCGAAAGCTAAAAATGCTACATCCTGAGATAAATTTATGCGTGATTGATTATATTGGACTTATGACTAGCACGAGTAGCTTTTCGGATCGCCACCTGCAAATAGCCGAGATTTCACGCGGCCTAAAGCTATTAGCACGCGAGCTAGACATGCCTATAATCGCCCTAAGTCAGCTAAACCGCTCTCTTGAAAGCCGTGCGAATAAGCGTCCTATGCTAAGCGATCTGCGTGAAAGTGGGGCGATAGAGCAAGACGCAGATTTGATTTTATTCGTATATCGCGACGAGGTTTATCGCGAGCAAGAGGAGCGAGAAAAAGAAAAACGCGCCAAAGCTGAGGGCAAGGACTACACGCCACAAGTATCGCTAAATAAGCTAGAGGAGGAGGCAGAAATCATCATCGGCAAAAATCGCAATGGTCCCATAGGCACAGTCGAGGTCATATTCCAAAAAGAATTTACACGCTTTGAAAATAAAAGCGGATTAGTGCAAGCGACGGATTTTGTAAGCTAGTGCCGATATTTAGCTCGCGCCGTGAAATAGTGTATTTTGCGGCTTTTTTGGCTTTTATATTTGTTTTAAATTTAGTCTATGAATACCACAAATACTACAAATTTATCGACGAACCAGAGCCATACATCACTGGCGTGATAAAAGAGGTCATAGTGTCTAAAAAGGAGAATAAAATCCGTAAATTTATAAAAATTTTAAGTGATGATTTTGAGCTATTTAGCAAAGTTGCCCTTAAGGAAAATTACAAAAAAGGCGATTTTATCGGGCTTGAAATTTACACTATAAATATAGGATTTTTGGATTTTTTAAGCCGTAAAATATTTGTCAAAAGCACCCAAAGACACCTCATAGAAAAAGACGATATACACGCACCTAGTAAGGAAACCTACAGCGACAGCAAGGGCAGGGTACCTGTACTTAGCGCGCCAAGTAGCGTTACTAGCGAGCATTATTTAAAAGCCTTAAATTTTATAAAAAGCCAGCACAAAAACACCCTTATTAGCGAGCTTTATGAGGCATTATTTCTTGCACAAACCCCAAGCAAAGCCCTAAGACAGAGCATGCAGCAATACGGCGCAAACCACCTAATCGCCATCAGTGGCTATCATTTAAGCGCAATTTTATTTTTAGTATTTTTCTTGTTGCGCACGCCTTATATGGCACTTTTAACTAGGTATTTTCCGTACCGAGACTACCGCTTTGACATATCGGTACTGGCATTTTTAATAGTGGCATTTTATGCTTACTTTATAGGATTTGTGCCGAGTTTTATGCGAGCGCTTAGCATGGGTTTTGTGGGATTTTATCTGCTAACACGAGGGATTAGGATTTTAAGCTTTGAGCTATTTTTTGTCTGCGTTTGTGCGCTTGTGGCTTTAAATTTAAAGCTTATTTTTAATGTTGGATTTTTATTCTCTTGCTTTGGAGTGTGGTTTATCTACCTCTATCTGCACCATTTTAAGCCAAAAAATAGGCTCGTTTTTGCCGTTAATCTAAACATATATATCGCTTTTTGTATGACTATAATCACTGGATATTTTTTTGATTTTGCTAGCATTTGGCAGCTAAGCGGACTTTTATTAAATTTTATCTTTATACTATTTTATCCGTTAGCTGCGCTACTTCATATGCTGGGCTTTGGCGGTATGCTTGATTTTGCAATAGAGCCACTTTTAGAGTTTAAATCAACCAATATAAAAAGCCTAGATATACCACTTTGGCTGCTTATTTTTTACTCATTTTTAGCCCTCATTGCCCCAAAGTATAAACCCATAGCCCTGTTTTTGCCATCTCTCGGGTTTGGTGTATGGCTTAAGGCACTCTTAATTTAAAGCCACTCATAGCTAAATTTAACCGGCTCATCTCCAAAACACTACTAGGCTAAATAAAAAACTCAGGCTCTGGGAGCTTTTTGCCATTTACTCTTACTACTTTAGCTGGCACACCCACCACAGTAGCTCCGTCTGGCACATCGGCAAGTACGACTGAGTTTGCACCTATTCTAGCGTCCTTTCCCACGACTATAGCACCCAGCACCTTTGCGCCTGTGGCGATGACTACGCCGTCTTTTATAGTTGGGTGTCTTTTACCTCTTTCTTTACCAGTCCCTCCCAGCGTAACGCCGTGATACATCATCACATCATCACCTATTTCTGCGGTCTCACCTATGACTACACCCATGCCATGATCTATAAAAAATCTCTTGCCTATCTTTGCGCCAGGATGTATCTCTATGCCTGTTAAAAATCTAGCAACCTGCGACAAAAAGCGCGCCATAAAGATAAAGCCTCGCCCCCACAAAGCGTGCGTCATGCGATAAATAGCTACGGCGTGAAGCCCTGGGGTATTTAAAAGCACCGCCAAATCGCAGCACTCTCTAGCTGATGGGTCTTTTGCGCGCACTGTGGCAATGGCTTCACGTAAGCTTTTAAACATAATTTAAGCCTCGTATAGTTGTGTGCTTAGATATCTCTCACCATTGTCAGCGGCTAAAAATAGCACCTTTTTCCCCTCTCCTAGCTCCCGTGCTACTCTCCTTGCAGCCACATAAGCAGCACCAGAGCTAATGCCTAGCATAAGCCCATAGCTTTTAGCAAGCTCTCTAGCTGCTGCCATAGCTTCATCGTCTTTTACCTTTTCAATCTGATCAATCAAGCCTGTATCAGTCGTATCAGGTATAAATCCAGCACCTATGCCTTGAATTTTATGAGCTGATGGCTTTCCACCACTTAAAACAGGAGAACTTTCAGGCTCTACAGCTACCATACGTGTATTATAGCCACTTTTTCTAAGCTCTCTAGCTACACCAGTAATAGTTCCACCAGTACCCACTCCGGCTACAAACGCATCAAGAGTTGGAAAATCTGACATTATCTCAGGTGCAGTGGTAAGTTCATGAGCTTCTGGATTAAATTTATTCTCAAACTGACTAAGCATGACATATCCATCTCCTGCTGATAGCTCTTTTGCTTTTTCTATGGCGCCTTTCATTCCCTTTGCAGCTTCAGTAAGTACTAGCTGTGCGCCATAAGCAGCCAGTATGCGCCGCCTTTCTACGCTCATGCTCTCAGGCATAGTAAGTATTGCTCTAAGTCCAAAAGCAGCTGCTATTAGGGCTATTCCGATGCCTGTGTTTCCGCTTGTTGGCTCGACTATAGCATCGCCTTTTTTAATAAGCCCTTGTTTCATCATCTTATCTATCATGTTTAAGGCTATTCTGTCTTTGACTGAACCACCTGGGTTAAAATACTCGACTTTTACGTATATCTCAGCCTCTCCTGTTTGGCTTTTTAGCTTTATTACAGGCGTGTTTCCTATGGTTTGAGTGATGTTTTCATATATCATCGGCAATCCTTTTTTATTATTTTAATCATAAATTTATCAGAAAAAATATAATATTATTATTAAATTAAGGTTTAGGGGAGAGGTTATGCAAGCTATTTTAATGTCACTAAATATAGGTAAAATTTTAGAACTAGGCGATAAAAACTCAACAGATCCACTTAAAAAAGCCTACAAAAGCGCAATTATAAAAAATAGCATCAAAGGCGCACTTAGATGTGAGAGCGAGGGATTTGTGGGGGATTTTGTCGCAGATACAAAGCATCACGGTGGCAGAGATAAGGCTGTATTTGCAAATGCTTGCAGTAATTATGCTTTTTGGGAGGAGTTTTTAGGGCTTAAAAATATGCCACTTGGCGGAATGGGCGAAAACCTAAGCATAAAAGGGCTGGATGAGACTAGCGTCTATGTGGGCGACTGGCACCAAATAGGTAGCATAGTGCTTGAAGTCTCTCAGCCCAGAAAGCCATGTTTTACGCTTTGCAGACGCTGGGGTAGGGCGGATTTTGCCAAAGAGATATTTAAAAGTGGGCGTGGGGGCTGGTACTACCGCGTCGTGCAAACTGGAGAGTGCAGGGCAGGGGACGAGATAAAAATCGTAAAAAAAGCAAAAATCAGACTAAGCATAGCCCAGATAAACCGCGAATTTTATGCTCCAAGCTCCAAAGAAATCCTAGAAAAAATCCAAGCCCTAGAAGCGCAAAATATCCTAGCAGGCGAATACTCAAAAGCGATAAAAGCGAGATTAGACAATAGCTACGATGACACATATATGCACCAAGCGTAAAGCCAGCCCTAATGTAAAAATAGCTATAATTTGGGTTTTATTATCAAAATTTAAGGAAAAACAATGGCATTTGAAAAGGTAAAACAGGCCATAAACGATCTAAAAGCTGGCAAAATGGTCGTAATGGTCGATGATGAGGATAGAGAAAATGAGGGGGATATAGTCTTTGCCGCGGCGTTTAGTTCGGCTGAAAAGGTAAATTTCGCCATAACCCACGCAAAAGGCGTGCTGTGCCTAGCGATGAATGAATCAAACGCAAAAAGACTAAATTTGCCACTCATGGTAAGCGATAACACCTCAAGCCACGAAACAGCCTTTACAATCACCATAGACGCAAAAGAGGCAACCACAGGCGTGAGCGCACCAGAGCGAGATCTTACCATACGCCTAGCCGCAGACCCCACGTCAAAACCAGATGACTTCGTCCGCCCAGGGCATATATTCCCACTCATCGCTAAAAAGGGCGGCGTACTCGTACGCACAGGACATACGGAGGGCTCAGTTGATTTATGTAAGCTAGCTGGCATTGCGCCGATGGCGGCAATTTGTGAAATCGTAAAAGAGGACGGAAGTATGGCTAGGCGCGATTATTTGGAGGAATTTTGCAAAAAATTTGACCTAAATATAGTCTCAGTCTCAGACATAGTAAGCTACCGTCTATCACACGAAAGCCTAATAAACGTCTGTCCGCCAGAACCAGCCAGCCTAGCTGGGCTAAAAGCCCTAAAATACAGGATAAAAGACCACAAAGGACGCACTCACGAAGCCTACGCGTTTGGAAATATCGGCGAGAAAACGAGGGTTAAATTTCATCGCACAGCAAAGGATTTTGAGCTTTTAGAAAGTCCAAAATATAGCGAGTTTATGGCTCATCTATCGCTTTTAAGCGAGCAGGGCGGCATACTCGTATTTCTTGACACACAAGGCGCAAGCAGCGAGCTAATTA
The DNA here is from genome assembly GCF_019702925.1 of Campylobacter sp. 19-13652. Taxonomy (NCBI): domain Bacteria; kingdom Pseudomonadati; phylum Campylobacterota; class Epsilonproteobacteria; order Campylobacterales; family Campylobacteraceae; genus Campylobacter; species Campylobacter sp. 19-13652. Next base: position 1,036,873 of record NZ_AP024713.1, read on the forward strand.
AAGACTACGGCATAGGCGCACAAATTATTAAGCACTTTGGCGTAAAACAAATCGAACTCTTAAGCTCTAGTAAAAATAGGGAATTTGTCGGAATTAGCGGCTTTGGGCTGGATATAGTCTCATATATCGGTTAAAATTTGGTTTAAATAAATTTAAAAGCTCAGCCTGAATTTTAAGCCTTGTAAAAGAAAGCCTAAAAGGCTGATGCTTTAATATTTTCTATAGCTCATTACTTGAAAACTAGGCTTAAAAAGCGGCTATAGTGTACAGCTGGGTGCGTATCGCTTTTTTGATGTAAATTTAAAGGCTAACAAATCGCCTTTTTAGACACTGTAAGCGCTAGTACCCCAAAAATTTCATCACACAGTAAAGGATTTTGAGCTTTTAGAAAGTCCAAAATATAGCGAGTTTATGGCTCATCTATCGCTTTTAAGCGAGTAGGGCGGAAACACGGGCTTAGAGCAATACTTACTATGCCTGAGAGCATGAGCGTAGAAAGGCGGCGCATACTGGCTGCTTATGGCGCACAGCTAGTACTTACTGAAGCTGCAAAGGGAATGAAAGGCGCCATAGAAAAAGCAAAAGAGCTATCAGCAGGAGATGGATATGTCATGCTTAGTCAGTTTGAGAATAAATTTAATCCAGAAGCTCATGAACTTACCACTGCACCTGAGATAATGTCAGATTTTCCAACTCTTGATGCGTTTGTAGCCGGAGTGGGTACTGGTGGAACTATTACTGGTGTAGCTAGAGAGCTTAGAAAAAGTGGCTATAATACACGTATGGTAGCTGTAGAGCCTGAAAGTTCTCCTGTTTTAAGTGGTGGAAAGCCATCAGCTCATAAAATTCAAGGCATAGGTGCTGGATTTATACCTGATACGACTGATACTAACTACTACTAACTACTCACACCTTCGTTTATCTCAGCTACAACTTCGGCAGCTATTTTTAACTTTTCATTGTTAAAGTGGGTGTAAATTCGTGAAGTATTTAGGCTAGCATGCCCAAGGGCTTCTTGTACCAAAACCAGGTCTTTTTGATTTTTATAAAGTAGGGTAGCAAAGGTGTGCCTAAGCATATGTGCGCCGTTTTTCGCCTTTCTTATGCCTGCTTTAAAAAGCACCTGTTCGACTATTCGGCTAACATATGCCTGAGTGAGTCTGCCGCCTTTTTTATTGATAAAAAGATAACCTTCTTTGTTGATATAGTTTATCGCAATGGCATCTAAATAAGGCTCTATGAGGTAGCGCTTTACCATTACGACGCGATATTTATTACCTTTGGCTCGTATTCTGATATTATAAAGCTCTCCATCTTCATATATGTCTTTGCGTTTTAAATTTAATGCCTCGCTGACCCTAATACCAGTAAAAATGATAATTTTAAGTATGAGCTTATTTCGATTAGTATTGTTTTTAAACTCCGCCTCATCTATGGCTTGCAAAAATCTCTTAACCTCGTCCTCACTCATATATTCAGGTAGCTTTGTCCCGCTATTTCCAGTGATGCCTTGCCAGTTTTTAAGCCCTATGTCAAATACGTGCGCCTTGCCATCCTCTTCGTTTTGTTTATCTAAAAATGAGAAAAAATTTATAATCGAAATGCGGTAATTTTTGCGACTTGCATCGCTTAAACCACCAGTAATGCTAGCCAAAATCTCGCTTATTAGCTCCTCGTCAATCTGCTTTAAGCTCCCAATAGGGTAGTATATGAGCGTATCATAAAACTTTCTTAACGGATTAAAGTACGTGCTTACACCAGTTAGCCCAGCATTTCTAGCCTCCTTTACCATACCATCAAGCTCATCTATACTAGGCACGCCCCTAGCTAACCTATAATTTACGCTACTTAAGGCATGCGGGTCTCTTAATTCTTTATTAGAGAGTGAATTAAGTTTAAATTTAACATATCTAGCCAACCAAAACATAAATGAGGTTTTTACATCTTCTTCACAGTCTAAAGGGTATTTCACAGAGTTCCTTGTTTTTGGCTTAATTATAACCTTTTTTTTCTAACAAGCCAATAAATAAACAAAAGACAAGTGCAGTAATTTTTGTTTTTTAAATACGTAAAATAATACATAAAATAAAAGTTAAAAACTATCATACTAAAATACAATAAATTTAATGGATAATTTCATTTCATACAAAAGGTAATATGGACAAAGGCACTATAAAATCGATACTTTAAATATGTTTATAATGACCAGAGTAGAGGTATATAAAAAAGTTTGAAAATTACAGTTTTCAATACAAAATACATAAAAAAGCCCATATTTTACCTTTTTATTTATTTTAAGCTATTTTTCCTATTTTAAAAAGCCATAATATATTTTCTTTCTCAAGATTTCTCGTAGCAAAAACAAAAGCCCTAATATTTGATATTTGTCTATGCTCTCCAGATTTTTATACTAATCCTATGTTGTAAAATGATAAAAATCGTACCGCGGCTTAAAAATGCCAATTGTGTTGTGTTTTTGGAGCAGATTTCATATATGAGCCCACTTCATCGCTACAGCTACGCCAAGAGCGACGACACTTTGAGTAATGACGTTACACCTACTATTTTCTATAATTGAAAACAGCATTATGCTTTTAAAAAGCCTAAATTTAATCGAAAGCTCGCTACATTACAAGCTACAAACAAAATGCGCCAATACAATATCATAATCAGAGTAAGATAAATTTAAAAGCTTTGCGGGGCAAATCGTATCACAACGTCCGCAAAGCCAAGAAATCAAAAGTAGAATAAGCCCTATTTCATAAGCTCTTTTGCGTATTTTAATCCTAGTACATAGGCTTTTTCATTTGCTGCTTTTACCTTTTCGGGTACAGTGCTTAGCATCTCATCACGCACTGCAGCCTCATCTATACACCCACTCATCCCTACAGCTACGCCAAGAGCGACGACACTTTGAGTAATGACGTTACCCACCTCCTCTTTAGCAATTGTGATGATGGGAATTTCATAGATTCTCCATCTCTTTCTGTCCTCTTCGCTAGCTCGCACTAGATTTGGTTCTATGACTATTATGCCACCCTCCTTTACGCCATCCTTAAACTGCTCATAGCTTATCTGAGCAGTAGCGAGCATAAAGTCTATCTCACCCTCGTTTGCGTAGGGATAGAGTATGTCTTTATCATCTAGGATAATGTCAACCTTTGTTGGACCACCGCGTACTTGTGATGTGTATGTAGACGCCTTTATGCCATATCCACCTGCTTCTATCTTTGCAGCAGCCAGTATCTCTCCAGCTAGTATAACACCCTGCCCGCCTACTCCGACAAATCTAAGCTGCGCCTTCATACTATCTCCTTAAAATCTACCTTGCCGCCACTTTGAGCCGCTTTTATCACCATATCATAGGCTTTTGTGTACTCGGTTCTTGTAGTGTCATGATGAAGCACACCCATAGGAAATAGCCCCAATTGCTCCTCGCTTGAGAGTTGGTCAAATTTTATCTTGCTCGTAGTGCGAGCTTTTATCCATTCAAGCATCTGTGTGGCTTCGCCCATTTTATTTTTACGTCCTAAATTTATATGGCAGTTTGAGAATATATCAAAAAAGCTATACCCCTCATGGCTAAAGCCCTGTTTTAAAAGCTTAGTTATGCGCTCTGGATTTATCACGCTCTCACGCCCGACAAATGTCGCTCCAGCCGCTGTTGCAAGCTTTGCAGCGTCAAAGTTATTCTCGATATTTCCCCACTGAGCCGTAACAGTCCAAAACCCACGCGGAGTGGTTGGGCTAGTCTGGGAGTTGGTAAGCCCATAGATGAAGTTATTTATCAAAATGTGGTTAATGTCTATATTTCTACGACAGCCGTGTATAGTGTGATTTCCACCTATTGCTAGTCCGTCGCCGTCGCCTGTTACGACTATTACTTTTTTGTCTGGATTTGCAAGCTTTATACCGGTGGCGTAGGCTATGGCACGTCCGTGTGTGGTGTGAACTGTATTACAGTTTACATACGAGCTAAAGCGTCCAGAGCAGCCTATGCCACTTACAACGCACACATCATTCATATCCCAACCTAGCTCGTCTATGGCGCGGATTACGCTTTTTAGTATCACTCCGTCTCCGCAGCCCCAGCACCAAAGCGTTGGCATCTTGCTAGTTCTTAAATAGTTATCATAATTAAACGCCATAGGTTTGCTCTACCTTTCTTTGTATTTCTTGTGGACTTAGTGGGCGACCGTTTGCCTTTAATAGTGTAGCAAAATCATCGCGCAAGATAGCCTTTTTAATCTCGCCGCTATACTGCCCTAAATTTAGCTCACACACTAAAAGCTTTTTAAATTTATCCCCAATAGTCTTTAGCTTTGTCTCATCAAGTGGGAAAAGCGTGATAGGCTTAAACAGCCCTACTTTCACGCCATTTTGGCGCAAATTTAGCACAGCCTCTTTTGCTGCACGAGCCACAGAGCCAAACGCCACTATGCAAATCTCAGCATCATCAAGCATAAACTCCTCGCTTAAGCTTACCTCGTCAAGATGGTGATTTACCTTATTAAATAAGCGGTTTATGTTATACTCAACTATCTTGCCATCCTCAGTCGGAAAGCCAGTTTCACCGTGGTGAAGCCCAGTGATGTGGTAGCGGTAGCCTTTAAAGAATTTATTAAGCGTAGCTGGTTCATCAGGGGCTGCGGCATATGGCTTATACTCAGATGGATCTCCATCAAACTCTCGTCTTAAGATTATCTCAAGCTCGCTTACTTCAGGTATTACAGCGCGCCCTTGCATATGCCCTATCGTCTCATCAAGCAGCAGCATAACTGGCGTCATAAAGCGCGCAGCTAAATTAAACGCGCGCACCGTCTCGGTGTAACACTCCTCTAAGCTTGCAGGAGCTAGGACTATCATATTCATATCGCCGTGGCTTGGGTTTTTAGCCTGCAACAAATCCCCCTGCGCCACACGAGTAGGCAACCCAGTACTTGGGCCTCCACGCATTACGTTTACGATTACTAGAGGGATTTCAGCGATAAAGCCTAAGCCTATCTGCTCCGCTTTTAGCGATATACCTGGTCCTGAGCTAGCAGTCATCGCTTTTGCTCCGCTCATAGCAGCTCCCAAAGCCACGCTAATGCCGCCTATCTCGTCCTCCATTTGGATAAATTTACCGCCATTTTTTGGCAAAAGCGTGCTAAGCTCGTGGGCTATTTCGCTACTTGGAGTGATAGGATACCCACCGAAAAAATTGCACCCGCACTCAATAGCCGCCTTTGCGACTAGCTCATTTCCTGTTGCTATTAGCTCTCTCATCGCCCTCTCCTAAAGCTTTACAAATTTATTAGCTTTTACAGCCGCAGCTCGCTCTTTTGCCTGAGGCGTAAGAGTGGCAAATTTAAAGCCCTTTGGCGCAACATAAATGGCAAAATCAGGGCAGTGCAACTCGCAATCCCTACACCCTATACAGGACTCAGGGTGTACGACTGTAATCATCTTACCCAGCACCGCATGCGGATCTTGGCGCATACCTAGCACACCTGCAGGACAGTAGCTCACGCAGATGTCGCAAGCCTTGCACCTGCTCTCATCAGTCCAAACAGGAACATTTTCTTTGATTATCATTTTTTTCCTTAGATATTTTGTTTTAAAAAATTTATATTTTCTCTGATTTTTGCTTCACTTTTGCTTAGTGTTTTAAGCTCATCATCACTTAGATCAAGCTTTAAAATCTCGCTAAGCCCTACTCTATCAAGCCTTACAAGCCGTCCAGAAACTAGCTCATCATCTACTAAAATACTGGCAACCACCTCTCTTTTTAGCTCGCCAGCTACGCTTTCACACATTGCGACAACACCAGCTGCTGGTGCGTAATAAGCCGACGTGCCTAAAAGCTTTACTATGCTAGCTCCGCCATTTATCGTGCTCTCACGCGCTTGATTAAACTCATCATCGCTTAAGTTTAGGCTTAAGCTACCACGCACAAGCGTCATCATATCGCTGTGTGAGCCGATGACTATGCCGCGCATCTCGCTCTCATCTGCACCAGCCACAACCGCCGCCTCATAGCGATACCTAGCACTATCAAGCTCGCCAGCCATACCCAAAACTCGCTCTTTGGCAAAGCCACTAGCCTTATAAGCCACCCAGACCATCTCATCGAGTGGATTTGTAACGACTACGATTATGGCTTTTGGAGCGTAAACCGCTATATTTTTAGCGCACTCTTTTACAACCGAGGCATTTTTAAGAAGTAAATCCTCCCTGCTTTGTCCCGCTTTTCTAGGGCTTCCAGCAGTGATAATCACCATATCACTACCAGCTAGACGCACCCACTCATCGCCGCCACTTATGCGCACCTTTGTGCCAAAAATTTGAGAAGCCTGAGCTATGTCTATGGACTTTGCCTTAGCCACATTAGCCACCACATCAAGCAGTACGATCTCCTCGCACACTTCGCGCATACAAAGCGCATAAGCGATAGAGGCGCCGACATTACCAGCGCCGATTATGGAGATTTTCATATCTGGCTCTTAATTATTGAGTTTAACGCTGGACTTGGGCTCATAACAGCCGTAGCCATCATATCATCTAAATGATAATAGCCCCCTAGCTGCACGCTAAAACCCTGCACCGCCAAAAGCCCTCCAGTGATGCTTTGTTCGTTTTTAGCCAAAGCCGTGGCTAGATCTTTAAATTTATCCCCTAGCTGCGATTTTGCAAGCTCGTTTGCCCAGTAAAGAAGTAGGTAAAAATGGCTCGAGCGATTATCCATCTCGCCCACCTTGCTCTTTGGCTCGCGCTCGTCATTTAGCCACCTAGCTATGGCAGCATCTAGGGTATTTGCTAGAATTTTAGCGGCTGGCTTTTTAGAGCTTAGATGCTCCAGGCTTGCTGCAAGAGCTAGGTACTCGCCCAGACTATTCCAGCGTAGGTGATTTTCATTTATTAGCTGCTGGGCTAGCTTTGGCGCTGAGCCACCAGCCCCTGTTTCAAACAGCCCTCCGCCATTTAGTAGCGGCACAATACTTAGCATTTTTGCACTAGTGCCAAGCTCGAGGATAGGGAAAAGATCGGTAAGATAATCACGAAGTACGTTTCCAGTTACGCCTATGACATTCTCGCCATTTCGTATCGCAGCTAGGCTCGCTCGCATCGCGCTTACATAATCAAGCACTACATAAGCGCCGAGGAATTTAAACTCCTGCATATAATAGCGCACTTTTTTAATCATATTTGCATCATGCGCCCTAGCTTCATCTAGCCAAAATATCAGCCGCTCGCCGCTTGCATTATGCCTATTTATAGCTAGCTTCACCCAGCTTTTTATAGCCTCGTCTTTGGCTATCATGGCTCTAAAAATATCCCCAGCTTTTACATTAAATTTAAGCAAACTCTCGCCATTTGAGCCAACTAGCTCGACCTCACCATCCTCTTTAACTACAAAAGTCTTATCGTGGCTTCCATACTCCTCAGCCTTTTTGGCCATTAGACCTACGTTACTCACACTTCCAGCTGTACTTACATCAAGCGCACCGTTTTCTTTCATATCGTCTATACAAGCCGCATAAAGCGTCGCATAAGTCCTATCAGGGATAACAGCAAGTGCATCCTTAAGCTCGCCATTTTTATCCCACATTTTTCCACCAGCACGTATAAGAGCTGGCATACTAGCGTCTACGATGACATCGCTTGGCACATGAAGCCCAGTGATACCAGCGTCGCTATTTACCATTGATAGGGGTGCTTTTTGGCTTATGATTTGATTAAGCTTATCAATTATCTTTTTACTTACTTCACCAGGCAGGCTTTTTACTCGCTCAAGCAAGTCCCCAAGCCCATTATCAGCCATAACACAAGCCTCAGCTAGCTCAGTTTCAAACTCGCCAAAAAGCTCGCTAAAATAGACTCTAAGAGCGCGTCCAAATATAACTGGATCAGAGACCTTCATCATCGTAGCCTTTAAATGAAGGCTAAAAAGCAACCCCTCATCTCGCGCCTCTTTCTCTGCTTTTTTAATAAATTCATCAAGCCTAGCCGCGCTTAAAAATGTAGCACTTAAAACATCGCCCTCACCTACTTTTATCCCCTCTTTTAAAAGCACGCTCTCGCCATTTTTTGAGGTAAATTTAATCGCTATCTCGTCATCTTTTTGGCATATCAAAGACTTTTCATTTTCATAAAAATCACCCTCGCTCATGCAAGAGACCCTAGCCTTACTATCCCTACTCCAAGGCGCCATTTTATGCGGATGAGTTTTAGCATAGTCTTTAACCGCTTTTGTGCTTCGTCTATCGGAGTTTCCCTCTCTTAGGACTGGATTTACCGCACTTCCTAGCACCTTTGCGTACTTTTGGGCTATATTTACAGCCTCATCACTATCTAGGCTATCTGGATACTCTGGCACGTCATAGCCATTTGCTCTAAGCTCCCTAATAGCGGCATTTAACTGTGGTAAGGAGGCTGAAATATTTGGTAATTTTATGATATTTGCCTCTGGTTTTTTCACAAGCTCAGCTAGCTCAGCCAGCCCATCACTAGCCAGCCCAAAAGCCGCCAAAATCCTGCCAGCCAGGGATATATCCACCTCTTTAATACTTATCTCAGCACGCTCGCACACAGCCTTTATACAAGGCAAAAGTAGATAGCTTGATAGTAGTGGGGATTCGTCAGTTTTTGTCCATACTATATCACTCATTTACTCTCCTTTTAAATTTTGTTTAACTCTAGCACTTTTTTGCATTATTTTTACTTATATCACGCTTAAAAATACTAATTTTGCCCTTTTATGTTTCGATTATGCTCATTTAAGCTTTTACTAAATTTATGCGCGCCAGTTTTTCTATCTAGCACAAAGTACAAAAACTCACTTTTTGCAGGCGAGACAGCCGCTCTAATAGCTGAGGTCGAGACTGCGCATACTGGATACGGCACCAGCCCTTTATTAATGTAAGTATTAAAAGCACTTCTATCGTTTCTAATACGCTCAGGGGTTATTTTCTGATGAGAGTACGCGCCATAGTTTAAAGTTCCGTCCATTTGCAAAGGCATACCAAGCTTTAGCCTATTATAAATCACGCTTGCAACAAGAGGCATTTCAGCCTCGTTTGCTGCCTCTTTTTGCACTATGCTAGCCACGGTTAGCACCCTGGCCCACTGCTTTTTGTCATACTTACCAAACGCCCTTTTTGCAAGCGCTTCATGATAGCGCGCCGAATTTCTTAAAAGATACGCCACCACGCCACGCTCGCCTATGCCCTTTGGCACGCTATAAGTCTCAGGCACGATAAAGCCATCAGCCATAGGAGCAAGCGCCTCATATTCGCTATTTAGCCTACTTTCGTTTAAGTTTAAGCTTTTGCTAAGCTCTTTAAAAAACATAACCCTAGTTTCACCAGGAATTAACGTAACGTTCACAAGCGCAGCCTTTGCCTTTGTTAGAGCGTATAAAAAATCGCCATGGGTTAAATTTATTAAGCCATTTTTAAGCTCTCCGTACCCCCTTAGCCCTATCCAACCAGACTGCGGACGCCCCAAAATTCGCAGGCTATATTTATCGATTAAGCTTAAATTTATCTGATGATTAGATAAATAGGCTATAATTTCACCCACGCCACCCTTTGGCACGTAAAGAACGGCTGGTACGCTTATGGCGCTAGAGAGATAAAAAAGGACTGATATTATCAAAATGAGAGCTAAATCGATAAAGCTAAAATATAAATTCATCTTACTTTTTTTCATTTTTTTGCTTTCTATTTTTATTATGCTTTTACGTGGCATTAATATTTCCAATTTTCAAGCTGGTAACGTAAAAATCTCGCAATTATACATAAAACTAGATAAAAAACTCATTCTCAAAGCAAAAAATATCTATCTTAAAAGCTCCAAAAATAATAGCGACAAATTTAATCCAGCCATACTTGCTGGACTTAGCACGAAAATATATTTTTTAAATTTATTATTTAAGCAAATCGAGCTAGATACCCTAAAAATAGGCGATAAAAACATACTTTTAAGCTATGATGGAAGCAGGCTTTTTGTGGATACTGATACGCTAAGAGCTAGCCTTAGCCTACAAAAGCAAGACAACGAACATATCGATTTTATCGACATCAAGAGCCTAAGCTTAAAGGATTTTGATTTAAATTTAAAGGGCACAGCAAGCATAGAAGCACTTAAGGAGAGGTTTAAATTTAACGGAGAGTTTAAAAGCTATGAGATAAGCGGCAAAATAAGCGCAGAGCTTCACTTTAGTGAGCTAAAATATAAAATTTATGACACAAGCGCAAGCGAAATAAAAGAATTTATGGATGCAATAGAGCTAAAAGCTGGGCTAAATCACGAAATAAGAGAGTGGATAGATGGTAATATAAAAGCCAAGCACTACAGCCTAGAAAGCCTAAGTGCAAGGGCAAATTTAAAGAGCAAAAATCTCTATTTAAACGAAATAAAAGCAAGGCTAAAAGCAGATAATCTAAGCGTTAAATTTAATAACTCCCTGCCTCCAGCCACCGCAAAAAGCGTGGACATAGAACTTAAAGGCGGCAAGCTTGATTTTAGCCTGCATGAGCCAAAATATCAAAGCCATGAGCTAAGCTCAAGCTCTCTTTTTATTCACGATATTTTTAATAATAAAGCCGGGCTTGTGCTAAATATCCGCACGAATGCACCCTTTAAAGATGATATAAAAAGCATACTAAAAGCGTACGATATAAACGTGCCGCTTTTTCAAAACTCTGGCAATTTAAGTACAAATTTAACCATAAAAATGGCTTTTGAGCCTTTTAATGTCGTGGCTTTTGGGGAATTTGAGGCGACAAAAAGCGAGCTAAATATAGGCAAAATGAGCCTAACTGTAAAAAAAGCGAGGGTGAGCTTAAACAAAAACTCAACACTTTTAATAAATGCAAAAGGGGCTAGCTTAGGATTTTTAGAAGCGGACATAAAAGCAGATGTGGATTTAAGGCAAGATAGAGCGAATTTAAACGCGCAGAATTTAAACCTAAACATAGCAGACATAATAATCCTAAAAGATAAGCAAGTAAGCGCCGCACTTCGATTTAGCGATGGCTTAACTAAGCTAGAAGTACCACAATATGGCGTAAAACTAGATACTGGCAAAGGGCTAAAAATAGAGCTTAATTCAAAAAACGTGCTTGAGTATTTTAGTCTTAAGGATACGCTTGGGATTCATGATTTTAAAAGCATTCATGTCGCTAGCGATAATTTAAGCAGCTACGAAATAAGAGTAAATGAGGCTGGCTTTAAGCTTCCGCTTTTGCTTAATGGTGCAGCATATGACACGGCTAGCTTTGATATTAGTCTTAAAAACGATAAAGTAAATGCAAAAACTAGCGACGGCAAACTAAGGCTAGAATACGCAAATAACACCGCTAATATATGGCTTAACGGTCTTGATGTAGATGCAAAAGAGCTGCTTAACGATAAAGAAAAATCAAACCCTAGCGATAAAGTCATGCTAAAAATAATCGGCAAAGATTCAAATTTGGTTACCAAAAATGGGACGCTAGAGTTTAGCAGCTATGAAATAATCAAAAACGGAGCGAGCATAAACCTAAACGCAAGCCCAAAATACTCAGGTAGCATAAGGCTAAACAAAAACGCTACCTCCTGGCATCTAGCTGCGAGCAATCTAACTGCGGCTAGCGTAAATAGCTTAGGCTTAAAGGATAGCTTTGACGATGGCAGCTTTGATTTAGTCGCCTCAGGCTCTAATGAGGATCATTTTAAAGGCGAGTTAAACGCCAAAAATACCTACCTAAAAGACTATGTTTTTTACCAAAAGCTCTTAAGCTTTATTGACACTATACCTTCGCTTTTAAGCCTAAAAACGCCCGATTTTAACGAAAAAGGTTTTAAGGTAAATAGCGGCAAAGTTCGCTTTAACAAAGATGGCGATGAGCTTAAATTTGATGCTATTTATCTAAGCGGCACTAGTTCGGATCTGCTGGGAAATGGAAGCATAAATCTAAAAACAGATGCACTTAATTTTACACTTGAGCTTAGGTTTTTAAAAGCGGTGAGTAACACAATCGGACAAATTCCGCTACTTGGGCATATAATCCTAGGCAAAGACCGCTCGCTCTCGACCGTGATAAAAGTATCTGGCACCACGAGCGAGCCGACTTATGAAACGCAGGTGCTTACAGATACGCTTTTAAGCCCGTTTAAGCTCATTCGCAACATCATAAGTGCGCCGTTTAATTTTTAAAAACTCCTTTAATACTACTATCACCTTACCTACAAATTTAATCCACAATAAAAGCCAAACACCACTACCTTATACGTCTAATATCACACCCAACTAGACTACATAGTAAAAACTATATGTTTGTCTACTCACACTTTATTTACAGTTATCCTGCTAAGCCACCTTATGGCCTTTATGCACTCCTATGCCGTAAGTCAAAGCTTAGCTTTTTGTACCACTTCATGGATTAAACCACTAAGTCTAAGTAAAGTAAAGCTAAACTAGATGTTAGTAAGTATATTACAATGCAATGCAAGTAAAATAAATAAGCCACTTATATATGTGACATAGGGATTGCTTTTGGAGTTTTATAAAGCGAGGTTATTGCTTAAAGGAGATTTTTTAAATTTCCAGCCATATTTTTAAATCTTTGCTCAATTTAAGCAAAAAATAAAAAAAGTGGGGGGGGTGCATAAGATTAGCTTCTATTTTACACAAGGAGACATTATGAAAAATCTTACTAAGCAGTTTTGTGATTGCTGGACTTGCTAGCCAAGCTATGACACAAGGCGCATTTGCCCAATTTGGCAGCGGATTAACACTTTTGACACAAAGATAAAGACAGCGATGGAGCAAAAACTGATTTTAAAAAGGAGAAGTTTAACTTAGGGTTAAAAGTGGATTATGATTTTGACATTGCTAGGGTTTATGGCGGCTATAAGTATGATTTTAAGGCTAAAAAATCCATCGCAGACAGCTACGGCGATGTGGAGCTTGACTTAAATCGCATAAATTTATAAGTGGTGTAGGCTCTGATAGTGGTAGCGATGGGGGGGTATTTTGGGCGCAAACTCGGCGGAGTTTATGATATAAACGAGCATAATGGGCTTGAGTTTGGCTTTAAAGCAGGCACCATACACTACGGTAAAAAACGATAAATTTGAGCCAAGCAAGGTAAAAGAGCGAAATGCTGGAGTTTATCTGGGGTATAATTATAAATTCTAAAACTTTGTTTAAAAAGAAACATCTATTTTGAAAAGGTGTTGCTTTTAAGCGTGTTGCAGTAATTTAAAAGCTTTTAATTCGTTATTGCGGCTTTGGCACTACCGCTATTATGCGTCTTTAAAATCTAAAAGCCAGCCTTTGAGCCGGCTTGAAAACCAGTAAGAGTACGGCAGTGTATGGCTTAGCAGGCGCAAAACTTGAGAAGTTTTTAAAGTGGCTAAAGTTTGGTTTTAGCAGCAGGTGCTATAAGCTAGGTAAAAAATGAAGCAAAAAATTTAATCATTACTTAAATTTTATTTTTACCGCATTACTTTCGCACTCTTTAAATGAAGGTAAAGACTTAGTCTAGCAAAACTTGCACCATTAAAGCCGCCTATACGAGATAAATTTAATCGACTGTGCGTAAAGCCCTACGCTAAATTTGTCCCCAAGCAGTCCAAATAAATCAGTATGATTTTTAGTGCTTTGCGGGTGGACTTAGCACAAAATCTATGAAGCATCAACAAAAAAAGGGGGGGCACAAGCCCAGCAAATCTACCGCTATTATGCGGCTTGCATTATGCCACGACAGACAATAAATAAGCCGCCAAAAAGTAGCTATTTTCAAATTTAAAAAGCAATATCACTATCCAAAAAAGCCCTAAAAAGCAAGCAAAGCCAAATTTCTGCGCCTATTCGTGGCTTTAGCTTGCCACTAAAGCAAAACCAAACGCAAACAATCACACAGCTTGCAATAAGACATATTTAAGGCAGCGGGATAAGTGGGGCAAGTTTGATAAATTTATGCGCTCAAAAACCCAGTTTTTACGCACGTAAATAAAACGGTTTTACCTAATCTAGCTAGTTTAATTTCGACTACAAACCAAGCAAAAACAAACCACTTGCACGCAAAAAGGGCACATAAAATCAAAGTAAGGCGGATAACCCACCCTGCCCTTAAGAAAATTTAATGCAAAAAGTGTCTAACGCCAGTAAAATAAAGCGCCATGCCATTTTCGTTTGCCGCCTCGATGACTTCGCTATCTCGTATGCTTCCGCCTGGTTCTACGATGCATTTTACGCCTACACGTGCAGCTATGTCTATGCTATCTCTAAATGGAAAAAACGCCTCGCTAGCCAGCACACATCCACTTAAGTCTATGCCCATATCAGCGGCTTTAGCGCAGGCTGCACGAGCGGCATCTACGCGAGAGGTCATGCCCATGCCTATAGCCAGCATCGCACCATCTTTTACATAGACTACACAGTTGCTTTTTGTAAGGGCAGCCACCTGCCAAGCTATCCTCATATCTGCCACCTCACTGTCGCTAGCTATGCGCGAGCTGACACATTTAGCATCATCTATCTCGCTTTGCTCTACAAAGTCGCTAGTTTGCAGGATATATCCACCCTCGATATGTTTAAAGTCGTACTTATCAATAGGCGAGACTAGGAATTTATTATCCTGAGTGAAAATTTTAATCCGCTTTTTACCCTCAAAAACGCCCAGCGCCCCATCAGTAACGTTTGCTGCAATTATGACTTCGACATAAATTTCATTTATCTTTTTAGCAAGCTCCTCATCTAGAGTGCCATTTATAGCGATAACTCCGCCATACGCACTGACTGGATCAGCTCTAAGTGCTGCCTCGTAGCTTTTTAGCAGGCTATCTTTTACAGCAAAGCCGCAGGGATTTGCGTGCTTGATAATAGCCACTGCTGGCGCGTCATCAAAGCTAGCAGCGAGCTTTACAGCGGCATTAATGTCTGTTAGGTTATTAAAGCTCACTTCGCCCTTAAGTGCTCTAAAATTATTACTAAAAAAGCCGTTAAATTCATAAAGTGCGCCTTGTTGGTGTGGATTTTCGCCGTATCTTGTGCGAGTTACGCGCTCACCAAATATAAAATGTCTCTCGCCAAAACCACCGTAAAATCGCTCGTTTAGATAATTTGCTATGGTTGCATCATACTGAGCGGTGTGGCTAAATGCTCGAACTGCCAGCTCTTTTTTAAACTCCGCACTCACTCCGCCAGATTTTAGCATTTTAAGCACTCTTTCATAATCAAACGCCTCGCACACGACGATGACGTCATTGTGGTTTTTGGCTGCACTTCTTATCATAGTAGGTCCGCCGATGTCGATATTTTCTATGATTTCATCAAGATTATCAGTACTAAGCGTGGTCTGCTTAAATGGATAAAGATTAACACAAACTAAATCAATCCTACCTATACCAAGGGCTAAAGCTTCATCCCTGTGCGCATCTCGCTTATGCAGTATGCCTCCGTGGATTTTTGGGTGCAAGGTCTTTATACGTCCGCCAAATGCCTCTGGGCTTGCGGTATATTCACTCACCTCTTTTACCTCAATGCCCTCTGATTTTAGCAGGGAGTACGTCCCACCCGTGCTTAGTATCTCCCAGCCAAGGCTCGCTAGCCCTGCGGCAAACTCAGCCACACCGGTTTTATCGCTTACACTAATGAGTGCTCTCATACTTGCTCCTTTGTTGGTTGAATTTAATCCTAAGCCTTTCAAAAAGCTTAAGGCTAGCTAGGCTATCCTTACTAAAATAAAGGTAAGCCCCAGTAATAAATAAAAATATAGCACACAATAAAATCTCATCACTAAATAAAAACTTAGCCACACCAAAACTCATCGCACAAAGCCATAATTTCACATTTTTCAATGAGGTTGTTTTACCTAAAAATATACAAAAAATCCATAAAAATATAAATAAATTTAAACCAAAAAATATAGCAGCACTAAGCCTAGTAGGAAGTGGCATGCAGGATATAAAAATACCACCCACAACTGAAAAATAAGCAGACACAAAGCCTGATAAATCCCTTAGGGCTTTAAAAATTTCATCCGTGTAAATAAATAAAGTCTCACTCATTAATAATCTCTTTTATCTCTTGTAATTGTGCGCCATTTGGTTTTATAACCAAAGCCCAAATAAAGCCAGAGGCAATAATAGTAAAGAATACACCTTTTGAGATATTTAAATTTGTAAAGCCATCTAAGAAAATAGCCAAAGCAATGCTAAAAGATAGTGTTAAAACGGAAAGAGTGGTCGCTAAAAATCTCCTTAAGCTTAAACGCTTTTTAATATAGCAAGACAGCTTGCAAATCTCGGAAAAATCGCGCTCGTCAATAAGCCCCTCCTCAAAAAGCTCACTAGGCTGCCCTATTTGCACTGGCACGCCCCTAGCCCTCCAGCGCATAAAAAATCTCTCCAGCCTATAATTAATAATTGCGTTTGCGCCCATAGCGGCTGCGTGCTTGCGTAAATTTGTCGTAGCTACGGTTTTGTTTAAATTTGGCTCGCCGATAAGCTCAAATTTGCTCTTATTTATACTTTGCCAGCCTCTAACTTCGGAACTAGTACTTAACATAAACGAATCAGGCACTTTATAGCGCTTTGAAGCCTCAAAGGCCTTTAGCCCGCTAGCCCTGCCCTGCTCGTCAAGACAAAACTCAACTATGACGCCATTTTTAAGCTGCCCTGCACCCTCAGCTATCTCATACACCTCGCCACTATCTGTGCGAATTTGCTTAAAATCCTCAACAAAGCCACAAAGCCTACTCAAGCCCAACCTCTTTGTTTTTTAATGTTCTCATACGCTTCGTTTATCTCTTGTAGTTTTTTTGTCGCTTCGCTCACAACACTCTCGCTCGCGCCTTTACCCATTAAAAGATCTGGGTGATTTTCTCTAACAAGCTCTTTATATCGGCGTTTTACCTCGTTTTGATCTACGTTTTGGCTAATGCCTAAAACCTCATAGGGAGACTTTTTTTCTTGGGTTGAAAATCTATTATTAAACTCCGCCTCAAATCTAGCAAATATTACAGATTTTTGGGCGTCATTTAGACCTAATCCATAAGCTATCTCGGTTAGAATTTTTTTCTCACCCTGGCTAAAAACCCCATCAACGTAAGCTAAATTTAACAAAAATGCAAGCACACCAGTGGCTTCATTTGTATCTGCACCTGTGTTAAATCTATATTCAAGAGCTAAATTCCTAGCATTATCAAGCCTGGTTTTTTCACGCTCGTAAGTACTTTTTAAAGCATCACGGCTTATGCCGAAGTTGGCTGAGAAATCGCTTAAAATTTGCCCTATTAAATCGGCTTCTTCATCACTTACCACACCATCGCTTTTAGCGACTTTAGCGATCATTCCAACTAATAAATGCGCACTTTGACCGCTATTTGCTCGTCTTGCGGCGTTCGATTTTCTACTGCTTGCACTTAAAAAATAAAATGCCACAACAGCTATAAAAAAAATCCACAAATAGCTCATTTTAGCCCTTTATTAGGCGTTTAAATTCATTAAAATACACATCCCTTAGCTCACATAAATCCATACTAATACTATCAAGTATAAACTTATCTCCGCCACTTACGCCAAGCCTAGTAGCCTCTACGCCAAACTTTTTGCATGTGCTTAAAAACAAAGCCTCATCCTTTACGCCTACTATCGCACGGCTTGCACTCTCGCTAAAAAGCAACCTTTCGTCGCCAAAGCCACTTTTTAAATTCACTCCAACTCCGCCATATGCGCTCATTTTGGCCAGCGTCATAGCCACACCACCGACTCCAACGCTATTTGCAAACTCTAAATTTGACTTAGCAGATACCAGCACTTCCCAAAGTGCGCGCTCGTAGCTAAAATCAATCTCGCTCACTTCGCCCCCAACCTCGCCATAGAGGTTTTTTAGGTACAAAGAAGCGCCGAATTCATCGCTGGTTTTACCTAGTAAATATATAGCTATATTCTCTTTTGTGATAAACGAAGGCGTAACTTCGCCATCTCCTGCGCCCACGCTTACTATGGTAGGGGTTGGTTGTATGCTTACGCCGTCTGTTTGGTTATAAAGGCTTACATTGCCACTTACTACCGGGGTGTTTAGCTTAGAGCAGGCTTCTTTGATGCCTTCACAACCCATTTTAAACTGCCACATTACCTCAGCGTCCTCTGGGTTGCCGTAGTTTAGGCAATCCGTTATGGCTAGCGGCATAGCCCCAGCTGCAGCGACTTTTCTGCCAGCAGTAGCTACTGCTAGTGCGGCACCGTTAAACGGCGAAACATAGCAAGCCCTAGTATTGCACTCGCTAGCCATAGCCACATAGCGCCCATTTTCACGCACTCTAAGCGCACCAGCGCCGAGACTACCAGCTGGCTTTATAGTGTTTGCACCTACGGTACTGTCGTATTGTTCGTAAATGTAAGCTTTATCTAATATGTTTTCATCTTTTAAAAGCGCCCTAAAGGCTTCATTTGTAGGGATGGATTTGTTTAATTTTATATCTTTTATAGAGTTTAGATAGGTTGCTTCTTTTACAGGTCTATCAAGCACTGGAGCAGCCTCACTAAGTGGCGCAATAGGTATCTCGCCAGCTATTTCGCCATGCCATATAAGCTGCATTATACCGCTATCTGTAACCTCGCCGACTACTGCCGCGTCAAGTCCATATCGCTTAAATAGCTCTATGACTTTACCCTCATAACCTTTCTTAGCGCAAATTAGCATTCGCTCTTGAGATTCGCTTAGCATAAGCTCATAAGGAGTCATGCCCTCCTCTCTCATAGGCACCTTATCGAGCTCTAGGCGCATTCCACTTCCGCTTCGTCCAGCCATTTCAAAGCTAGAGCTAGTAAGCCCAGCCGCGCCCATATCCTGAATGCCGACTATATAATCATGCTTAAAAAGCTCAAGGCAAGCTTCCATCAAAAGCTTCTCAGCAAATGGATCTCCCACCTGCACTGTTGGGCGCAGACTTTTGCTGGCTTCGTTAAAACTATCGCTTGCCATTACAGCCCCACCTAGTCCGTCTCTGCCAGTTTTACTACCTACATATATGACTGGATTTCCTACGCCCTCTGCTTTAGCGTAAAAAATTTCATCACTCTTACACACCCCAAGCGCAAAGGCATTTACCAGTATATTTCCGTCAAAACTCTCATCAAAGCTAGTCTCGCCAGCTACCATAGGTATCCCCATGCAGTTGCCATAGTGGGATATGCCGTTTGCTACGCCTTTTAGCAGGTGGCGCTGATATTTTGCGCTTTTGCTATCGCCTTTTATGTTACCAAAGCGCAGTGAGTTGATATTTGCCACACACCTTGCACCCATGGTAAATATATCTCGTAAAATTCCACCCACGCCAGTTGCTGCCCCAGCAAATGGCTCAATAAAGCTAGGGTGATTGTGGCTTTCTACCTTAAATACAGCCGCATATCCGCCGCCTATGTCTATTACGCCTGCATTCTCACCAGGGCCTTGTATAACCCAAGGTGCAGATGTGGGAAAGCCACGGAGATATTTTCGGCTTGATTTATAGCTACAATGCTCGCTCCACATAGCAGAAAAGACGCCAAGCTCTAATAAATTTGGCTCTCTGCCTAGGATATTTAGGATATTTAAGTACTCTTCTTCGCTTATTTTGTGTGCTTTTACGACGTCTTTTGTCATCTAAGGCCTTTTAGTAGGTTTGATGTGATGTTGGCATTTTACTAAAAAAGATTAAAACTACGTTTAAATTTATCCAAGCTTTGCCTTAACCTCATCACTAGCCATGCTTATATCCCATGCAGGCTCCCAAACTAAATCTATCTCGCACTCACCCACGCCCTCCACGCTCAAAGCCGCCTCACGTACCCAGCCTAAAATAAGCTCATGAAGCGGGCAGGACTTTGTCGAAAGTGTCATGGTTACTACCGCCCTACCCTCAACAACCTCTACACCATATATAAGTCCAAGCGAGACTATATCAAAGCCCACCTCAGGGTCAATTATCTCGCTAAGTTTTGCATAAATTTTATCTTTCATTTTTTATCCTTTAAATTTAACATACCTAGCTATAAAAAGTATATTTATAGCCAAAAAGCTAGCTGCAATTAGCTGTAAAAAAGCAGAAAACAAAAAGCTATTAAAGCCAGCCAAAATAAGAGAAACGGTACTAAAAGCAATCTGCAAATAAGCAAGTGGCTTATTTATCATCTCATCAAGCAGCGGCACCTTTGCCTTACCAACAAATGGACTAACAAAATGATACCACACCAAAAACGGCACTATCTTATAAAGATGAGCGATGATAAAGCAAGACAAAAAGCCAAAGCAGAATAAAAACAGCGCCCTATTTGTATAGTCAAAAAATAGACAAACAAGGCAAGCCATAACCGAAATAGCAGCAATTATAATGTTAATATTCCAATAATCAAGCGCCTTTCTTACCCTTTTAAAAAATATCAAAGCCATCTCAGCCACAAAGCAAAAAATAGCCAAAATCACAAACAATAAAACAATATTTTCATCTATAAAAAACCCCACAAAAGCACCAAAATATAAACCCATAGCAATCTTGCTAAAATATAGCTTAAGCCCATGCGCTAGGCTAAACATCGGCAAAAGTACGCTAGCAGCCCCCACAATGACAAAAAACATAAATCCAAGTACAAAATAAATGTGAAGCTTAATAACGGTATCAAAATCAAAGCTAAGTGCGAGAACGCCGTTAAGAGATAGCACCAAAGCAAAGCCCAAGAAAATGCCTATAATAAGATAAATAGATGAAATTAAAAGCGCTAAGCAGGCAAAATTAAGCTCCTTAAGCCCCAAAAAGCTAAGCGCATAAGCAATGCCAAAATAGCAAAGTGAAGCAAAAAGCAAGCCCCCACCAAATAGCAAAAGCAAAGAATTCCCAGCAAAAAACCCACCCACAAAAGCCACCAAAGCCAAAGCGTAACAAAATAGGATTAAATACGCCCCCTTAAGCGTAAAAAAGGGCTTTTGAGTGATGACTGAAGTAAGCTGATAAAGCGCGCCTATAATAATGCTAAGCACGAAGCCAAGTAAAAATAGGTGCAAAAATCCAGCCGCACTAAAGCTAAAAATCGCATCAAAATCGGCAAAATAAAAGCCAAAAATACTGGCTATTAACCCAAGCACACCAAGCGAAAAATATCCGCCCACCAAAGAAAATGGCGGCGCAAAAGTCCCAAGTGCGACCATTATTTACATTCCATCTGGCTGGCTTTAAATTTCTCTATCTCTACTCCTGCTTTTGGGCTAAACTCAAGCTGTACGCCGCCTTCAAACTCGCTTTGGGTGTAGTTAAAAAACGGCTCAATTTTTGGGATTAGCCCCACTGGGAAGCGGTGATTTAACATTATTACTTTATCATTTTCGCCGCTTATTAAATTTAACGCAAGCATAGCATTTATCATAGGCTCGGGCGGCACGCAAGCCCTGCTGTCAAAGCCTATAATACGTGAGTTGCCACTTTTTTTCTCATAAAACTCAACCGTAGCGCCATCTACTTTGATGGTGTTAAAACCTACAAATTCATTCATCTTGAACCCTTTTTAGATTAATTTAAAGCAAATTATACCCCTTTAAGAGTTTTATTGTCTTGATTTATCTCAATGAAAAATTCTCATTTTACCCCTATAATTTCGCCAAATTTTAAAAGGAGAAAAAATGAGCGAAAAAGCTTTAAAAATGTTCTGTCATCAGTGCGAGATGAGCGCACCAGGCGGCTGTGGTAGCAAAGGGCAAGATAAGGGCACCTGTGGCAAAGATAGCACAAAAGCTAGACTTCAGGATATGATGATATTTGGGCTAAAGGGGATGAGTGCGTATCGTCATCACGCTAACGAGCTAGGCGCAAACACCAAAGCAGTAGATGATGTCATCGCTCAGACGCTTTATTTTACGCTAACAAATATGAACTTTAACTTTAACGAACACATTGAGCAGCTTTTGCGAGTGGGCAAGGCTGGCGTGGAAGTAATGGATCTATTAAGCAACGCCCACACTAGCACCTACGGCGTGCCAAGCCCAGTTAGAGTAACGCAAAATAAAGCCCAAGGTAAGGGCATACTCGTAAGCGGACACAACCTACATATGCTAAAAGCCCTACTAGAGCAAACCGAAGGCAAGGGCATAAACATCTACACCCACTCAGAAATGCTCCCAGCCCACGCCTACCCAGAGCTAAATAAATTTAAACACCTAAAAGGCAATATCGGCAAGGCGTGGTTTGACCAGACTAAGCTATTTAACGAGTGGCGGGGCGCAATCATAATGAGCACAAACTGCATCGTCCCACTACGTGCAAACTGCGAGTATGCTGATAGATTATTTGGCTACGACATAGCAGGCACTGAGGGCGTAACACACATAAATGGCGATGACTTTAGCCCAGTCATAGAAAAAGCCTTAAGCCTGCCTGATGTAGATAACTTTAACTCAGATGAGACAATCGTAACAGGACACCACTACAAAGCCGTCCTACCAATGGCTGGCGAGATACTTGAGGCTGTAAAAAGCGGAAAAATTCAAAGATTTTTCGTAATCGCAGGCTGCGACGCACCAGGCAAAGATAGGGATTATTACAGAGAGCTAGCCACGAGCCTGCCAAACGACTGCGTGATCCTTACTTCAAGCTGTGGTAAATTCCGCTTTAACGACGTGGATTTTGGCACAGTTCCTGGCACAAACATACCTCGCTACCTAGACCTAGGACAATGCAACGACAGCAACGGCGCCGTTAAAATCGCCCTAGCCCTAAGCGAAGCCACAGGCATAGCCATAAACGACCTACCAATCTCAATCGTGCTAATGTGGATGGAGCAAAAGGCTATCATAATCCTGCTCGCCCTACTCTACCTAGGCGTGAAAAACATAAACGTAGGTCCTAGCTTGCCTGAGTTTTTCAACGAAGAGATATTAAACTTCCTAGTCGAAAACTATAACATCGCTCTAATCAGCGGCGACGCACAGGCTGATATGAAAAAATTCCTAGGCAAATAATCGCTCATTTTACCCCAGCTACTGCTTAGGTACGGCTGGGGTAACGCCAAAAATACTCTGCGCAATCCTGTAGAATATATTTAATTTTATAAATCAAATTTAAAATTTTATAAATTTAAAAAATATTCATTAAGAATATCTATTTTTAAGCTTTTATGCTCCAAAAATATGCTGATAAATTTATAATTTAATATAAATAAAATTTAATAAAAATTAAATATAATTATTTAACTTTAAGTTTTAAATTAGTATTATTTCCTAAGAAATTATAAAGGAGTAGTAATGGAATTTTTAACGCTTACACTATTTGCCATTTGTGTGTTAATAGTTTTAATCAAGCCCTCAAAAGAGCGGCTTGCGTGGGGGCTTTTTATGGGGGCGACGGCGATTTGCTACATTATGTTTTTCTTTGCAAGCTGGACGTCAGTACTGCCGTTTATAGCATACTAGGAGGGCATAATGCTAAATCAAAAATCATTTAATTTTATAATGGCAACTGCCGTATTTTTAGTCCTAGCCCTGCCTGTTGGCATAGCAAATTTCTACCTAGGATACGTCGTGGGCGAGGGTCCTTGCACCCTGTGCTGGCAAGAGCGCATAGGCATGGTCGTAACTGGCGTAGCAGGCATACTCATACTGCGCTACGGGTTAAAACTACGATATATTGCCGCAGTATTTATAAGCGGCGGATACGGCATGTTTATGACGCTTAGACACACGTCATTTATGTCTAGTAGAGACATGGGAATGGGCTTTGGAGGAGATATTTTTGGCGCACATACTTATACATGGGGAGTGCTGGTTTACTGGGTAGTCATTATATTTATGGGCGTACTTTTACTACTTGTTAAAAAGGGCGATTTTAAAGATGAGATAACCTCAAACGATACAAAAATAAAGCCACTAAGCGCATATTCTAAATTTGTCATATTTTTAAGCTTTATAGTCATCGCCTCAAACGCCGTTCAAGCCTTTATTTCAGCTGGTCCACCACCATTTGTCGGCAAAGGCAGCCCAGAGCGCATAAGCCTAGAGAAAAACACCTGGATACTTAACGTTTGGCCAAAGCTGAAAAAGCCGCTTAGCTTTACTGGCGCAAACGTCGTCGAGACTCCGTATATGGCTGGCGTAAATGAAGCTTCAGCCATTAAATTTGATAAAAATCCACAAAATGGCGCTTTTAGCGAGCTTTTAGCCACACCTAAAATAATAAATAGCAAAAAGCTACCATTTAAGGCCACTGGGATATTTGACAAAGGCGGAGCTAGTGGGCTAGCATATGACGCGCTTAATAACGAATTTGCTGTGGTTAATAGCGACGGCGGGGTATATTTCATCGATGAAAATCTAAACCCAACCGCAAGTGCCATCATAGATATGCCAAATGGCAGGAATTTAAAGCTATTAGCAGACGCCACGTTCGTAAATGGCACTCTAATCATAACAGGCATAAATAAAACCCTAGTCGCCATAAAGCGCGCCTCAAAAGAGCAAGTTGACACTTACAAAGAGTGGGTAACGCTTAGAAACACAACTGGCGGACTAGTGCTTCCATGGCAGCAAGACCGCCCTTACGTGCTAACAGTGCGTGCCAAAAAAAGCTACGTCGCAACACTAGCGAGCGAGCCAAACAACCACTACATGTATATGCTAAGCGTGCCAAATGAAAAAAGCAAAAAGCAAACCCTGATCAAAATAGACACAAACGATCGGCTATTAAGCGCTGAAACGCCGCTAAACTCAGCTGTACCACTAAAAGACGGACGAGACTTAGGGGATTATTACATCACAGCAGCGGCATTTAGTGGTGATATGCTTTATGCTTACTCAAAAAATTACAACACTCTTATGCAAATCAATAAAGACAGCGCAAAGGTACTCAAAGCCTATGGTATGCCTGATGTTGGGGATGTAATGAGCATGGAGATAGTGGACGAGAAGCTTTATTTGCTTAGCAAAAATCAAAGCCAAGATGAAATTTTCATACTAAATATGCCAGAGTAATAAAAATCCGCCATGAATTTGGCGGATTTGACACATTTTATACCAAAAAAGTATGATTTTATTTTCCAAAAGCGACAAAAATAAAAATATTAATATAATAATAGCTATCTTTTAATAAAGGAGGTGAGATGTTTGGCTTTTTAAGCTCAAAACAGGGCAAAACAGTGCCGCCAGCACAGGTGCTTGATACCTACAATCGCTTGCGATGGAACGCTATTTTTGGCATATTTATAGGCTATGCGGCATATTACATTATACGTAATAATTTCATTCTTTCAACACCATATTTAAAATCTGAGCTAGGTTTTGATAAGGCCGATATTGGGCTAATTTCTGGCACTTCGCTTGTAATTTATGGGCTTAGTAAGGGATTTATGTCTGTGCTAGCTGATAAATCAAATCCAAAGTGGTTTATGATTTTTGGACTTTTGCTCTCAGCGCTTGTAAATTTAATGATGGGTTTTAGCACCGCATTTTGGCTATTTTTCATTTTAGTTTGCGCAAACGGACTATTTCAAGGTATGGGCGCAGGTCCTGCTTACGTGGTGCTAGCTAGCTGGTACCCTAGAAAAGGTAGGGGGTTAATCACCTCAATCTTTAATAGCTCGCACAACGTTGGCGGCGGACTTGTTGCGCCCATTACTGGCGGGGCGATGGCATGGCTAGGAAGTGATGCGGAGTTTTTTGGGATGCATAGCTGGCAGATGGCAAATTTTATAGTGCCAGTTGCAGTGGTGCTTTTTATAGCGGCGATTTTTGCTATCTTTGGTGTGGGCAAAACCTATAACGAGGGCTTACCACCGCTAAATGAGATACTGCATAATGACAAAGATGAGCTAGTCGTAGCTAAAGAGGATGGCGAAAAGCTAAGTAGTTGGCAAATTTTAAAAGGCTATATATTAAATGATAAAAACGTCTGGTTTGTGAGCTTTATTGATGTCTTTACCTATATGATACGCTTTGGGGTGCTTACGTGGCTGCCGCTTTATTTGCTTGAGACAAAGGGCTTTAGCAAAAAGGATATGAGTGTGGCATTTGCGATATTTGAGTGGTCGGCCATCATATCAACAATCGCTGCTGGTTATCTTACAGATACATTTTTTAAAGGGCGCCGTATGCCGCTATCGATTATATGCTTAGTCATCGTTGGCGCTGCTATGTTTATCTATAAAGGTGGCGATACACTAGGCGTTGTTACGCTTGGAGCTGGCATTATAGGTTGCTTTATCTATGTGCCGATGTTTCTTAGCTCCTTGCAAACCATCGAGCTTGTGCCGCCGTTTGCAGCTGGGTCTGCTACTGGATTAAGGGGGCTTTTAAGCTATGTGCTTGGTAGCTTTTCAGGTACGGCGCTTATTGGCTACGTGGCGCAGCACTATGGCTGGGACTGGGGATTTTACCTACTTATGTTTGCTGTGGTAGCTTGCATATTTTGCTGCTATATGGTTCATTTAGGAGTACTTAGGCTAGAAGCAAAGAAAAAAGCTGGAGCATAATATTTAAACTTATGGCTGCTATTTTTGTGGCGGTCATAAGGTTTTTTAAATTTAAAACCTAACAAGCTGCAATATTTTAAAAAATTATTAGAAAAATGGCGCAAACTAAAAAGACTAGCTGCTATAATTTTAAAAGGACGTAGTCCTGGCAAGTATGTTGCTTCGCTTACTTATTACCTTAAATTCAAACTCAACTCTTTAAGTGCCGTGATTTAAATTTTCCGCCTCGCCCAGGTCTAACAGATTTTATAAAAAGACAGTCCAAGCAAACAAAAAATAAGTGGCATCTACAAGAACTACACCTACATAAAAGTACACCATTTTGGCTAGTCGCAATAATAACCAGTCCATATAGATAAAATTCCAGCTGCATAGATTTAAATTTGAAGTGGATAAATTTATAACATATATTAAATAAGCTTCTTTGGTTGCTAAAGACTATTCCTATCGCAAAAATCAATTTAAAACCTTAGCATAATAGAACTAAGGTTTTTATGGTTTAAAAATTTAATAGGCAAAATAAAAATTAAAAAGCTTTCCAAGTCCGATAAAGCCCAAGCAAAGTAAGATATGCGGGCTAAAGAGGTGTAGTATCACTTTTTATCTTGCACTGAAGTGCCTCATGTACGAGTATCCTAGCCACGGCTCGCTCTTCGCGCACAAGATGGAAATGATCACCCAAATCAGAAAAAAGCTCTTTTTCGTCATTGCCACGAAATCGAATTACGCTTTGCACATTTGGTGCGTAGTGGGATAGACTTTGCGTGATTAGCTCTAATTTTTGTTCGTTGCTTACCGTTACTATCACAGCAGCAGCAGTGTTTATGCAGGCATTTTCAAATGTGCTTTGCTGGGTTGCATTACCCAAAAATACATTCTCCCCACGACTTCTACCAAGCTCGACTAAATTTATATCGCTTTCAAGCACGAGGTATAATAAATTCTGCTCTTTCACCCGCAAAACCACCTCCTGCCCTAACTTTCCATAGCCAAAAATGACTATGTGATTTTTGATTTTTTGCGGCTTTGTAAGCTCGTTTTGACGTGGTGTCTGGACTTCGCGCTCTATTAAATTTGCTATTTGGTTTAAATTTTTAAGCACAAAAGGGGTAATAAACATAGAAATAACAGAAACTGCGATTAAAATTTGTGCCGTATCAGAAGCCAAAAATCCGCGCGAAACCAAAAGCGCAAAAATAGCAAGCGCAAACTCACCCACCTGAAATATAGCAAGCGCAGCCTTAGCCGATGTGCGGCGGTTTACGTAAAGAACCAAAATAGCAAAAACCACAACCGCCTTTATAGCAAGAGCTACTACTAAAAGCACTAGGATTAAGGAGATGTTGCTAGCTATCATAGCAAGGTTTAGCTGCATACCTACGGTAACAAAAAATAGCCCCAAAAGAAGGTCACGAAACGGTATAAGGTCGGCTTCTATTTGGTGCTTGTATTCAGTTTCAGCTAGTAGCATTCCTGCTAAAAACGCTCCCAACGAGTAAGAAAATCCAAAAAAATGCGCAAGCGAGCTAGCCCCAACAACCATAAAAAGTATGGTCGCTATGAAAATCTCTTGAGAATTTGTCTGAAGAACCTTATAAAACACCCAGTTAATAACATATCTGCCTATTAAATAAAGCAGCACCAAAAGCACGCCAGCACTAAGCGCAGTCTGCAAAAGCAGCTCTTTTACGCTTGCATCCTTATTTGAGAAAATGTCAATCATAAGCAGTATTGGGATGACGGCAATATCCTGAAATAGCAAAATCCCAAGCGATTTGCGCCCATATAGCTGGGTTATCTCTCCACTGTCATTTAGTGTCTTTAGCACGATAGCAGTAGATGAAAGCGCTAGAGATAGCCCCACTATTAGGGCTGATTTTTCGTTTAAATTTAAAAGATAATACGCCAAAAGTCCGAGCAATCCGCCACATAGCAAAAACTGAAGCGAGCCGTTGACAAAGACTTCACGGCGCATTTGCAAAAGGTGCTTAAAGCTAAACTCAAGACCTATTGTAAACATCAAAAACACAATCCCAAACTCAGCCAAATGAAGCACCTCATCGCTGCTTTTAAAATCAAATGCCTCAGAAATAAGCGTACCTGTAACTATGTAGCCTATGATAGTTGGTATACTAAAGCGCTTAAAGATGAGATTTAGCACTACAGTAAGCGCTGTTGTCAGCAAAAAAGCTACAAGGATTTTATCCACTATTTTTCCTCGTAAAATATAAGATCAAAGTTGCTCTTACGCTTTACTAGCGACTTTTTAGTAGGTATGATAGTGCCTATTTTTTCTAGTTCAGCCCTTAGCTCATCTATGGTATTTTGATGCTCTTCGATGCGCTCTTTTAACTGAAGTATCACGTCAACACCAGCTAAATTTACGCCCAAATCGCGAGTTAGACGCAGTATCATCTTTACACGGTCTACATCACGCTGCGAGTAAAGCCTCATGCGTCCATCCGTACGAGAAGGCTCTATAAGTCCCTCTTTTTCGTACTGACGAAGGGTTTGGGGGTGTATGTTTAGCACCTTTGCGACGACGCTTATTAGATAGACTGGTTCGTGATATTTGTTTTGCATTTTTTACTCCGGTAATTTTTCTTTCATAAGCTCCACTAGCTTATCATCAAGCTTATCCACATCAGGTAAGCCTACTCTAGTGCGCAAGTACAAATCTCCATAAAGCTTGCTTTTGCGGTTTTGTACGCCGTAGCCTTTTAGGCGAATTTTAGCGCCTGTTTTTGTGCCTGCTGCTATTTTGACTGTTACCTCTGGCTTTTCTTTTTTAGGAGTTGAAACTGTAATTTTACCGCCAAACAGCATGGTTTTTAAAGGAATTATAACATCTTTATATAAATCATCGCCATCTCTTTCGTATTCGCTACTTGCCTCAAGGCTGACTGTTAAAATTAAGTCTGCGCCGTTTCGCCCCTTGCCCTTTATGCGTAGCTTTTCGCCCTCATTTATACCAGCTGGAATTTTTATTTTTATGCTATCGCCGTTTAAATTTATAGAGTGCTCCCCACCGCTTATAGCGACGTTAAATGGTATTACAATCTTAGCCTTTGTGTCTAAGTCTGTATCACTAAATCTATCTGAGCTAAATGAACTAAATCCTCCGCCAAAATCTGCCCCAAAAGAGCCAAAGCCTCCAAATCTAGCCCCACCAAAGCCACTACCTCCAAAGATATTTCTAAGTATATCATTTAAATCATCGCTGCTGCCAGCACTTCTGGTAAAATCGCTAAAGCTCTGTCCACCAAACATACTATCACCATAACGGTCATACTGCGCCCTTTTTTGCTCATCGCTTAGGATTTCATAGGCTGCATTTATCTCCTTAAATTTCTCCTCCGCCCCTGCGTCTTTATTTATGTCTGGATGGTACTTGCGAGCCAAACGCCTGTATGCTTTTTTAATCTCATCAGCACTAGCAGACTGGCTCACGCCTAAAGTCTCGTATAAGCTATTACTCATTTATATCCTTTTATTAATCTTTTTGCTATAAATTATAGCATAAAACTTGAGCCAAAGTCAATCAACTTTATAAATTTTATCGCATTTACATTTTAGTTACAGCCGTTAATAATTAAGTTATATAATTTCTTACCAAAAAATATCTAACGAAAGGAAGGCAATCCATGAAAAAAGCCTACTTATTATCTTGTATACTAGCAGCCTCTCTTATGGCTGGTGAGATTAAATTTATTGACGCTCCAAGCGATTTTAACCGCATAGACGCAAGCAAAAGCGACGCCGTGCTTTCATATCATAACTCCATAAAAGACGCAAAAGCCTCAGTCGTAAACATATCAACAACGAAAACAATGCTAGGTAGTAGCGGTATTGAGGGGTTATTTCCTGATCCATTTTTACGAGACTTTTTCAATCAATTTCTACCAAATTTAGATCAAAACAAAAAGCAAAAACTACACTCGCTCGGCTCTGGCGTAATAATATCAAATGACGGATACATAATAACAAATAATCATGTAATAGATGGCGCTGAGGAGATAAACGTAACTCTAGCAAACGACGGAATGGAGTATCAAGCAAAGCTAATAGGTACTGACGAAAAAACAGACATAGCTGTGATTAAAATAGACGCTAAAGACCTGCCTAGCATAAAAATGGCTGATAGCAGCAAGCTTCTTGAGGGCGATGTAGTATTTGCCATAGGAAACCCTTTTGGCGTTGGCGAGAGTGTAACGCAGGGCATAATCTCGGCCTTAAATAAAGACAACATAGGGCTAAATCAGTATGAGAATTTTATCCAAACAGACGCCAGCATAAACCCTGGAAACTCAGGCGGTGCACTAGTGGATACTAGAGGCGCATTAGTGGGGATAAATACCGCTATTTTAAGCCGAAGTGGCGGAAATAACGGCATAGGATTTGCGATACCTTCAAATATGGTTAAGCAAATCGCAACCCAGCTAATCACAACAGGAAAGATAGAAAGAGGCTACATCGGCGTAGGCATATCAAACCTAAACCGGAAACAAAAAGAGATATACCAAAACAAAGACGGAGCCTTGATAAATAGCGTAGAGGCTGGCTCTCCAGCAGATCAAGCTGGGATAAAGCGAGGAGATTTAATCATAAAAATAGATCAAACACCTATAAAAAATGTAACAGACCTTAAAAATACAATAGCCGCAAAACCAGCAGGAAGCAACATAAAAGTAGAATTTGAGCGAGCCGGAAAAGTGTCAAGCACCACAATAAAAATCATAAGCATGGATAAAGCCCAAGGCGCAATAAGCGCAAAGTCATTTTATGGACTAAAAGTAAAAGAACTAAGCAAAGAGTTGCGCTACCAGCTAAGGATAGATAAAAGCGTAAACGGCGTATTAGTAAGCAACGTCGCACCAAATTCAAAAGCAGAAGCTGCGGGCTTTGAACCAGGAGATATAATCGTGCAAATTGCAGAAAGCACAATCTCAAACGTAGCTGAGTTTGAAAAAGCTATGTCTGAAATAAGTGGCAAAAAAGCCATAATCTGGGTAAGACGCAAAAATGGCGCAACAGAGGGACTAGTGCTAAAATAGTCTCTTTGGCTCTTTGGTGCGTTAGCTCTCTTTAACATGCCTACAAGCCTAGCCTACGTGGCTGGGCTTGGACTTCATATGCGCTGACTTTAGCTGCTTAATTTAAAATATAGATAAAATTAAGTAGCATATTATGAAAACTTTTAAAGCGCTTTAATATAACGCCCTACTTTACCATGCCCCATTTTCCCTCTTGAAAAAAAAAAAAAACGATATACTCAAAGACATTTTTTAAAAGGAGCTTAAAATGAAAAAGATATTAATCTCAAGTACGGCTGCTTGTGCGGTAGCATTTATGCTAGCAGGATGTGGCAGTGGTGAGATAAGTGCCGTAAAAGATGGCACATTTAAGTATGATGAGAGCATAAGTGTGGGAGATGCGATAGAAAATAAGCCCTACTGCGCGGACGTAAAATGGAACAGCCAAAAAGAGGGCGGCAGGCTAGTGGTAAGTGCAAGGTGTGAGATAGATAAGCGGATAACGCAAGAATATATAGACGATAAATTGTCAGATTATAATAAAAAAATAGCAGAATTACCACAAGAAATAGCAAAACTTGAAAAAATGATACAGCCATACAATGAACCCAAAGATATTCTATAAGCCATATCAAAATATCAAAAAAACTATATAGAACAAGGTAAAAGCATAACAAATATTCAAGAAAGAGAGGAATGGAAAAAAGCTGTAAAAAAAGAGTTTGAGTTTTTAAACATCTCTTTATGTGCGTATCTAGCAAACATATACAGATACCCTCAAGATCAAGATTTAAGAAGAGCAAGTGATTGCTTTAACTATATCAATAACTCTATTGATAGCAACAAAAGAGAACTCATAAATTCTCAAAACCGCAAATCGTGGCTAGAGCAAGCCCTGTCAGAAAATGCCAGTGAAATTTATCATTTTAACATCAATAAAGACGGCAATAGCTTTACACTTTCTGATATTCAGGCTGAGTTTGACGGAAGTTTATTTAGCATAAATTACGGCGTAGATTATATCTACTCTAATCAAAATCCACCCTATCTAAAAGAATTAATCAATGATTTATTAAAGCAAGTAGATTAAAACATACTAGCCCCAGCCAAAACTGGGGCAAATACGCCTAGCAGCTTACCATTTTGGCAAGTCCACCTAGGCTTGTCTCTTTGTATTTTGAGTTCATATCCTTACCGGTTTTATACATCGTGATGATGACCTCATCTAAGCTTACACGAGCTGTCGCATCGCCATCTAGTACCATTTTAGCGGCACTTATCGCTTTTATAGCGCCCAGTACGTTTCGCTCTATGCAAGGAATTTGCACCAGCCCACCCACAGGGTCGCAAGTAAGCCCTAAATGATGCTCCATAGCAATCTCAGCAGCATTAAAGACCTGCTGCGTGCTAGCTCCGCTAACCATCGCCATAGCCGCTGCTGCCATAGAGCTAGCCACGCCTATTTCAGCCTGACAGCCAGCCTCGGCTCCGCTTATACTTGCGTTTTTCTTGTATAAATAGCCGATTGCTGCTGCGGTTAGGATAAAATCAATGATTTTCGCTTCGTCCATGTAAAATCGATGATTTTGGATATACAAAAGCACCGCTGGTATGACACCACACGCCCCATTTGTAGGAGCAGTTACGACCTTACCACCACTTGCATTTTCCTCACTTACCGCTCGAGCATACATAGACACATAATCAATCATCGCAAGAGGATCCATATCCTCTTTTTCATTTGTATCAAGCCGCTTTTTAATAGCTGGAGCTAGGCGGTTTAGACGGATAGAGCCAGGCAGTATACGCTCAGAGCTTGTTATGCCGTTATTATAGCACTCCATCATCGCCTCATACACCTCTAAACAGTAATCCTTTACCGCCTTTTTGCTCATGCTTTCGCTCTCTCTAAGCATCACTATCTCAGCTATGCTGCAGTTATGAACGCTGCATAGCTCGGCTAGCTTTGAGGCACTATCAAAATCAAATTTAAGATTTGCCTCATCTAGGCTTTGGCCATCAGGGCTACTAAGCTCTTGCGCAGTGGAGACAAAGCCCCCACCAGTGGAGTAGTAAGTCTGCTCTACGATTAGCTCATTATTTTCGTCATACGCCCTAGCGATTAGGCCATTTTCATGAAGCGGAAGCATGCTATCATCAAAAAATATATCCCTATCATAGATAAAATTTATCTCATGCCTGCCAGCTAGATTCAGGGTATTTTTGCCAAAGACTGCATCTATTATAGCACGCTTTTTTTCAGGTGTTACATCTTTTGGTGCCAAGCCGCAAAGTCCGATGATACAGCCTATGTCGGTTAGGTGCCCTTTGCCAGTTAAGCTTAGCGAACCATGAAGTACGACTTGTACGCGGCTTACTAGCTCCACTCTATCCCCCAAAAGCTCACAAAAGCGGTTCATCGCAACGATAGGACCTATGGTGTGCGAACTGCTTGGACCCACACCTATTTTAAATATAGATAAGATACTATCCATTTTTATACCATTTTATAAACTACGCTTAAGATTGTAAGCACGCCCATTAAAAGCACAAATCCATCAAGGAGAGGGTTTTTAAATTTAGCCATTGCTGGGACTTTATAAATAGCAATTATAGGCATTATAAATAAAATAGCTGCAATTATCGGACCACCCAAATCCTCGATAAAGCCTAGGATATTTGGATTTATATAGCCCACCACAACGGTGCTAATATATAAAAATAGTGTTGCACCCACTTTTACTGCTCTGCTATTTGGCTTACCATCATCACCTTTTGCCTTTTTAAGCATGCCACAAAGCCCCTCATATGCGCCATAATAATGTCCAAAAAACGACGACGCAATCGCAAGAAGCGCCACAAGTGGACCAGCGTATGCGATTATCGGACTATCAAATTCATTTGCAAAGTATGAAAGTATAGGGATATTCATCTGTCTAGCTTTTGCAAACTCATCAGGGTTTAGACACATAACACTAGAAAAGACAAAAAACATAACAAAAATAAGCAAAATAACACTAGCGCCAAATTCTATCTTATTGACGTTTTTATCCGTATCTTGTGGATATTCGCGCTGTACGCTTTGAGCAAATGTCGAGATTATCGGACTATGATTAAATGAAAAGACCAAAACTGGCAAAGTAAGCCAAATGACGCTTGCAAACTCACCAAAAGACGGCACATTTGAAATGGCTTCAAATTTCCAATGCTGCATTAGATAAATAGAAAAAATAAACAAAATCGCACAAAGCGGATAGACCAAAGCAGAGCAGATTTTTGTAACTATCTCCTCACTAAACACGAGCACAAACATCATCGTACTAACCAGCACAAACGCAAGGAAAAAGCGGTGTGGCTCAGCCCAGCCTAGCTGATTTACGACGAATGAATTTATAGTATTTGTAATACCAACTCCGTAAGCTAAGCATATAGGAAAAATCGCAAAAAAATAAAGCACTGTAATAGCACCACCCCAGCCACTACCAAAATGCTCTGTAACAACTTGTGTTATATCCATTTGCGGTCTTGAGCCTGAGTTTACAAACCTAGCTAGATTTCTGTGCGATAAATAAGTCATCGGAAAAACCAAAAAGCACATCACCACAATAGGCCAAAACCCGCCAGTACCAGCGCGAATAGGCAAAAACAATATTCCCGCTCCAACAGCGGTACCAAAAAGGGAGAGCATCCAACGAAGATCAAAGCTTTTGAAATTCATACAAAACCTTTCAATAAAAATTCATCTACATTGTAAGGCTTAAAATATTAAATAATACTTAAAAATTTATTTTTTATTATTTTTATAATTAATAATGTGTATTTTAGTAGTCAAATTTATAAAAATAGCCTTTAAATTAGGAAAAATAAAGACTATTTTTGTTTAAGTTTTAAACAATATTTGAAATTTAATCAATGACTTATACCAAACTCTCCAACCTTGCCGACAAGGCTCTCGCCACTGTATAAAAACACCTCATAGCTCATAGTTGGCATCATGCACATAGCTGGGATAAATTTAAACTCATATTCACCATTTTTCAGCGCTTTTACGCTCACTGGCATATCACCCATATCCATTTGAATACCCTTTATTTTTATGTTTGGCGCTATTATTTCACCCTTTAGCAAAAGCGTATTTTCCCGCATGGCTTTTAGATTTTTATCCCTTAGACTTACGCTTACGCCAGCAATACTGCAATCTCGCTTTAAAAGGTCGCATTTATGGCTATTTGTCTCATCGCTAGAGGCGTACAAAAACTGCGTAGCAAGACAAAAGCAAAGCGTAAAAACTCTAAATTTCACCCGCCCTACTCCTTGCTAAATTCATATCCATCCACGCCAAGCTTTGCCACGCCACCATCTAGGCTAACAGGCTCCTTAAAACCGACTCTAGCCAGTATCTGCGCAGCTGCCTGACTGCGTACACCAGAGTGGCAAATCACATAAAGCGGCTCATCTTTATTAAACCCTAAGTCATCGACCTCGCTTACAAAGTTTTCATTCATAAGTCCATCATCATTATAAAGGCTTACCTTTTTACAGCCCGCTATAACCCCAGTGTCATCCCACTCAAATGGCGAACGCACATCAAGTATCTGCGATGCACTATCGACCAGTTCCTTTGTCGCTAAAAGCCGCTTTATCTCTTTCATTTTTATCCTTGAGTAAATTTAAAATAAATTATATCAAATTTAAATATTTATTGCCTGAAAATAGCAAAATGCCACGACAAGAACACCTCCTATAAGTGCCATGATTGCCGATTTTTGGTATCTTTTACACCATGCTGTAACTATAAAACCGCTTAAATAAACAACCAAAATAAAGGCTGAAAATATAATGGCTAGCCAGTTAAAAAGCTTACTTCCATGCCCAAAATGCATGCTATACATAGTACCAAACCACGTGCGCTCGCTATATTCGACCACCATTTTGCCGTCTTTGTTAAATATACTGGCTGCATATTTGGCGTTATTTAGGCTAAATTTACCATCTCTAACGCGCTCATATCCACCTGGTATAAAAAGCTCATGCGCTTTTAACGTATCAATAAGCACACCTTTTAATTCATCCTTGGCGCTAGTAGGGGCAATATTTAACTCAAACACCTGCTTTGACGAGCCAGAAAACTGGTTAAATCCTAGCAAATGCCCTACCCCAGTAGCAGCAAAAAGCAGCATAAATGGAAGAAAAAATATCGCTATATAGGTATGTATTTTAAGCCAAAACTGTTTTTTCATAACTCTTTCCTTTTTGAGAATAAAAATCAAAACTTTGATTATATAATCCATTTATTAATGTTTTTTAAACTCCATAAATATTAATCGAATTTTAAGTTAGGGGGGGGTCATAGTAAAACCATATAAATTCATTATAAGGATAAAATATGAAAAAATAATTCTAGCAATTGGTGCAATAATAACCATCACTGCTTCACTAAAAGCAGTAAAGTTTCCTGCTAAAATAACAAATTCCGCAAGCAAACATTCTAAAGAAAATCTACTAATAACAAAAAGCTGTAGCGATACTAACAGCAGCTGCGTAAAATTATTCTCTGTCTATGACGGAGTTTTAAGCATAGAACATAGCAAAATAATAGTAAACAAATGGGGTAAGTGCGATGGCATTAGTTTTTTCTCCAAATAAATGAGCCAAGAACTAAGAAAAAAGTGGCTAAATTTGATGATATAGACTGCGTGTATAAGAATTGCAGTAACGCAAGAGTAAGCGAGCTTGGCCACGGAAACTCGGTAGAGACACTGGTAGTTTGTGAAGGATTTTTGGATGTTAGCGCACCTACAGACAGAGGTGCGAAGAGTTTTAGATAAAATTTGCTAGCCCTAAAAGCTAGCAAATTTAAATGGCTAATTAAGCTTTTTTATCACGATTTTTTCATCATTTGCGTCGATTATTATCTCATCGCCGCTTCTTAGCTCATCACGCAGGATTTTCTCTGCCAGTGCGTCTTCTACCAGCTCATAAAGTGCCCGTCTAAGCGGCCTTGCGCCGTAATCTGGATCAAAGCCCACCCCTGCGATTAGTTTTTTAGCGCTCATACTTAGGCTAGCCTTTATGCCACGTTCAGCCAGCGTCTTAGCAAGCCCAGCAAACATAATGCCCACAATTTTAATGAGCTCATCCTCGCTAAGCGGATTAAAGGTGATGACATCATCAAGGCGGTTTATAAATTCCGGCTTAAAATACGCTCTAAGTGCCGCATTTACCGCCGCTTCTCGCTCATCGCCGCTTAAATTCATAATCGCATCGCTTGCTATGTTTGAGGTTAGGATTATGATGGTGTTTTTAAAATCGACCACCACGCCCTTATTATCCGTCGCTCTGCCATCAT
Organism: Campylobacter sp. 19-13652; assembly: GCF_019702925.1. NCBI lineage: Bacteria > Pseudomonadati > Campylobacterota > Epsilonproteobacteria > Campylobacterales > Campylobacteraceae > Campylobacter > Campylobacter sp. 19-13652. Next base: position 1,074,721 of record NZ_AP024713.1, read on the forward strand.
CAAGTATGCCCAAAAGCACGTTAAATACGTCCTTGTGAGCCTTTTCAACCTCGTCAAAAAGTATCACACTATAAGGGCGTCTACGCACCGCCTCGCTAAGCTGTCCGCCCTCGTCATAGCCCACGTAGCCTGGAGGCGCACCTAGCAGGCGGCTGACGCTATGCTTTTCCATATATTCACTCATATCAAAGCGAATGAGCGCCCTTTCATCGTCAAATAAAAACTTAGCCAGAGCCTTTGCACTCTCGGTCTTACCTACGCCAGTTGGCCCAAGGAAAAGGAAGCTTCCTATCGGGCGGCTTTGGCTGCTTAGCCCTGCTTTATTTCGCTTGATAGCGCGCGCTAGGGCGTGCAGGGCGGCGTCTTGCCCCACGACATTTTCACGCAGATGATCTTCGATTTTTAGGTACTTTTCGCGCTCGCTAGTTAGCATTTTTGCTACGCTTATACCAGTCCATTTACTAAGCACCCCAGCGACCATATCCTCATCGACCTTGTTTTTTAGCAGTGTGCCCGCACTGCTTAGGGCTTCCCAGCGTGCTTCTAGCTCGGCCACCTTTGCCTGTGCGGCTGGTATTTGCCCATACTCTAGCTCGGCTGCCTTGCTTAGCTCGCCGTTTCGTCTAGCGATGGCGGCTTCGTTTTTTAGGCTATCTATGCTCTTTTTTGCCTCGCCTATGCCGTTAAAAACAGCCTTTTCGTTTTCAAATTTAGCGCTAAGAGCGTTTTTCTGCTCGTTTAAATTTGCTATCTCTTTATCGATCTCGGCTAAGCGTGGGCTGTTTTTATCCTCCATTTTTATGGCTTCAGCTTCGACTTGGAGATTTACTATCTCACGCTTAACTTTGCTTAGCTCAAACGGCTCAGACTCTATTTGAATTTTTAGCTCAGCTGCTGCTTCGTCGATTAGATCTATCGCCTTATCTGGCAAAAATCTCTGACTGATGTAGCGATCACTCAGCTTTGCCGCAGCCACAAGCGCGCTATCAGTTATGCTTACATTATGATGCACTTCAAGACGCTCTTTTATCCCACGCAAAATTTGCAGCGCCTCATTTACGCTTGGCTCAGCGACATTAACAGGCTGAAAACGCCTTTGTAGCGCAGCGTCTTTTTCAAAATATTTGCGGTATTCTTTTAGCGTCGTCGCCCCTACAGTGTGCAGCTCGCCACGTGCTAGGGCTGGCTTTAGGATATTTGCCGCGTCCATACTGCCTTCGCTTGCCCCAGCGCCCACGATAGTGTGAATTTCATCGATAAAGAGTATCACGTCGCCCGCTTTTTTGACTTCGTCAATGACCGCTTTTAGCCTGTCCTCAAACTCCCCACGATACTTCGCCCCAGCTATTAATGCACTCATATCAAGGGCGATGACTCGCTTATTTGCTAGGCTTGTAGGCGTCTCGCCACGCACTATTCGCTGGGCAAGTCCCTCTACGATGGCGGTTTTTCCCACGCCTGGTTCGCCTAGCAAAATTGGGTTATTTTTGCTTTTGCGGATTAGGATTTGCTCCATTCTTAATATTTCTTCATCCCGTCCGATGACTGGGTCAATGGCGTTTTCACGGGCTTTTTGCGTGAGATCTATGCCGTATTTGGCTAGGGTTTCTAGCGTCTCATCGGCGGTTTGGCTGTCGATTTTCTTGCCACCCCTGATAAGCTCAAACTCCTTTTTTAGCTCACCAAGGTCAATAAATTTATCAAGAACATCCTTAAACCACGCCTCGCCAGCATTTGCCACTATCCACGTATCCACAGCGATGTAGCTATCACCTAAGCTTACCATTAAAGCCTCAGAAAGCTCTAATGACTTAACGGCTGCGTGGCTAAATTTAATACTTTCTTTACTTACATTTGAACTACTTGGAAGCCGCAAAACAGCGCTTTTTATCTCAAGCTCCACCGCCTCGCGACTAGTGCCTAGCTTGTTAAAGACTTGATTTAAAAGTGAGCTACTATCAGCCACCAAAGCCCAAAGCAGGTGCAAAGGCGCCACTTCTGGGTTTTTATTATGTATCGCAAGGCTGACTGAGTTATCTACTATACTAGTCATTTGCGATGTTAATTTTTCAGCTATATTTGCCATATAATTTCCTTTTAACTTTTATAATGATGGCATTATACAACTTTAGTCTATTAATGTCAAGTTTTTTTATTAAATTTACTTAATTTTGGTAAAATTCTAAAACATTTATATATTTTATGCTTTTTTTAGCCAAAAATAACTAAAATAGCACCCAAAATCTCACTAACTCTAGGAGAAAAGTTGAAAACCCTAAATAAATTTATCACAGCAGCAATTACTTGCTCAATTGCAGCATCATTTGCAATAGCTAAAGACACTACAAGCGAAAAAGAGCGCCTAGAAGCCCTAAAAAAGCTACAAAATGCGATTAATAAAGTAGAGACTTACTACGTAGATGATATTAAATTTAACGACATAATAGACAAAGCCATAACTGGGCTTATGCAAAATCTTGACGCACACTCTAGCTTTTTAAATGAAAAAGCCCTAAAAGATATGCAAGTGCAAACCAGTGGCGAGTTTGGCGGACTTGGCATAACAGTAGGCATAAAAGATGGTGCACTTACAGTAATAGCCCCCATAGATAATACCCCAGCCTATAAAGCTGGAATAAAAGCTGGAGATATAATCTTAAAAATAAATGACGAGGCAACACTTGGCATTACTATAGATGAAGCGGTAAATAAAATGCGCGGAAAGCCAAAAACGCCTATTACCTTAACAATAGTACGAAAAGGCGAGCCAAAGCCGTTTGACATAAAGCTCACAAGAGATATAATAAAAGTAGAAAGCGTAAGCTCAAAACTCATAAAAAACGACAATATTTTGTATATCAGGGTTAGTAATTTTGATAAAAACGTAACTCAAAAGGCACGCGATGCGATAAAAAAATATCCAAATGTCGATGGAATTATATTGGATTTAAGAAATAACCCAGGAGGGTTATTAAATCAGGCTGTTGATTTAGTGGATCTTTTTGTAGATGATGGCGTAATAGTATCACAAAAAGGGCGCAATGAGGGCGAAAACCTAACATATAAAGCAAGCCCTAGAAATACTTTAACAAAAGCTCCTTTAGTCATTTTGGTAAATGGTGGAAGTGCAAGTGCTAGCGAGATAGTAAGCGGTGCACTGCAAGACACTAAACGTGCAATAATAGTGGGTGAAAAAACATTTGGCAAAGGTAGCGTACAATCAATAATGCCTATAAATAAACTAGAAGCTCTAAAGATAACAATAGCAAAATACTACCTTCCTAGCGGACGTAGCATACAAGCAGTTGGAGTAGAGCCAGACGTCGTAGTATCAGCAGCAAAGGTACCACAAAACGATAGCGATAACTTCTCAATCAAAGAAAGCGAACTAAAAGCACACCTTCAAAACGAGCTAGAAAAAATAGAACCGAAAGAGAAAAAAGAGGAAATAAAACAAGAAACAGACAAAGACCAAATAAGCCAAAAACAGGTCAATGATGATTTGCAATTAAAAACAGCCATAGACACGATCAAAGTATTAAAAATCAAGTCCAAATAAAGGAAAAAGCAGCATGCAAAGGATAAATTTAGCCTATGAAGGAAAGGCAAAACGCCTCTATACAACAGATGACAAAGATCTTTTAATAGCAGAATTTAAAGACGACCTAACCGCATTTAACGGAGAAAAAAAAGGCTCAGAAATCGGGAAAGGTGCGCTAAATAATAAAATTAGCACTCAGATTTTTAATCTGCTAAGCGAGTATGGCATAGCCACCCACTTAGTAAGAGTACTAAGCGAAAATGAGCAGCTTATAAAAAAAGTAGACATAATTCCACTTGAGGTAGTCGTAAGAAACATAGCAACTGGCTCGCTAACCAAAAGACTCGGGATAAAAGACGGTACAGTTTTGCCTTTTAGCTTAGTTGAGTTTTACTATAAAAATGATGATTTAGGCGATCCTTTGGTAAACGACGAACACTGCCTTATAATGGGGCTAGTAAAAAGCGAAAACGATCTAAACACCCTAAGAAAACTGGGCAGAGAGATAAATTCTGTACTTGTTAAATTCTTTGAAGCTAGAAGTTTAAAGCTAGTTGATTTTAAAGTCGAATTTGGCGTAGATAAAGGCGGAAATATCCTATTAGCTGATGAGATAAGCCCAGATAGCTGTAGATTTTGGGATGCAAACAGTAATGAAAAACTAGACAAAGACCGCTTTAGACAAGGGCTTGGTGATGTAAAGGTCGCCTACGAAGAGGTTTTACGCCGCATACTATCTTAAAAAAGGAAAAAAATGAAAGCTATCATAAATATCTCGCTAAAACAAGGCGTGCTAGACCCTATAGCAAAGACAACCGAACAAGCACTTCAAGCGCTTGGCTTTGATAGTGTCAAAGGGGTAAAAATGAAAAAACAAATAGTCCTAGAATTAGACGCCGCAGACAAAGACGCAGCAAGAATCCTGTGTGAAAAGATGTGCGAGGAGCTTTTAGCAAATCCTGTAATAGAAGAGTATGAGATAGTCTTATGAAGGTAGTTATAATAAATTTCCCTGGCACAAACTGCGAAAGAGATACGGCTTATGCCTTTGAGTTATTAGGAGCAAAATGCGAAATAATATGGCACACTAATAGCTTTGCAAACGCTGATTTAGTCGTACTTCCTGGCGGCTTTAGCTACGGAGATTATCTGCGTACTGGAGCAATAGCAAAGCTGAGTCCAGCCATGAAATCGCTGTTTTTACATGTAAAAAAAGGTGGATATGTGCTTGGAATTTGCAACGGATTTCAGATACTTTGCGAAGCTGGTCTACTACCAGGCGCACTACATAGAAACAGTGGACTTGATTTTATCTCTAAAATGCACTTTTTAAAAGTCGCATCAAATGATAATAAATTCCTGCAAAACTGCGAAATATCAGAGGTTCTAAATATACCCATAGCTCATGGTGAAGGCAATTATTACATAGATGAAAATGGGCTTGATAAATTAAAGCAAAACAATCAAATTTTACTAACCTACTGCGACAAAGACGGCAACAATCTAAACCCAAACGGCTCAATAGAAGCAATCGCTGGCATATGCGATACAAATAAGAGGGTATTTGGGCTTATGCCGCACCCAGAAAGAGCTTGCCAGAAAGTGTTAGGCAGTGATGATGGGGTTAAAATGCTTAAGGGATTCTTATGCTAAAAAAGCTTTTGGTGCTAATTTTAATAAACGCCTTATACGAAGTCGTGCTTGCACAAGATATTTTTGACATAATAGCAGAAAGTCCAGCTGCAAGCGCAAAACAGCAGCCAAAAATAGGACAAGAGATAACAGAAGTAATACGCGGAAGCGACTTAAAATTTGCCCCAACCGATGAAGTAAATGTCCCAGATGAGCAGCTTTACGAGCACTTAAAAGCCCCTGAACTGAAGCTAAAAGTATCAGGTATGCCTGAGTCTGTTTATGTTGGGCAGGTCTTTAGCATGAAAATCACAGCCGACACTCAAAGTGATTTAAGTCTCAAATTTGAAACAAGCATAGAGGGGCAGAGCCTATCTTGGCTAAACCACAAAGGCGTAAAATGGGCGCATATAGGCAATGGTCTTTACTCAAGCACCCTGTACTTTCAAGCAAATTCAAGTAGCCTAAAAAGCTTTGCACTTAAGTTAAAAGTCTTAGCAAATCAAGACACATTCCAGCAAAAAACAATAAACGTATTTTTGCCACAAATTAAGGCTGTCGATTTTGAGCAAACCAGATATAGCCATATTGTAGCAGACGACCTACAAGCCAGCTCTTTTAGATTAAAAAAATTTGATGATGAGCATAATATAATAATGATTGAGCTTAAAGGCTCTAATGTAAATTTAAGAAACTTTCACATAGACAATCCAGATATAATAAGACAAGATATAGATACTGTAGTCGGAGATTTTAACAAACAAAGTGCTTATTATTTTGCTGTTATAAAAAGCGGGATTAAAAACTTCTCATTTACCTATTATAATCTAAAGCAAAATAGAATCAAAATAATCGAAAAAATGGGGCTTAAGCTAGAAAATGATGAGGTAAGCACACAAGTTGGACTAAATCCGCAAGAGGGATATTTTGAATTTTACAAAAACACCATAATTTTTGCACTTGCGGCGCTATTTTTAGTGCTATCAATATGGAAAAAAAGGCTCATTTATATAGTTGGATTAATATTTTTTATATTTTTGGGCGCTTATGTTTATAATCCATTAAATATCGTTGTACTAAAGGCAGATACGCAGGTAAGAATACTACCTATATCCTCATCAACTGCATTTTATGAGCAAACTGGCAGGGTGCAAAAAGGTGTAAAAATACTAGATTCTGCTGGTGATTATTACAAAATTAAATTTAACAAAGACGGGATCAGTCAGGTAGGTTGGGTAAAAAGAGATGATGTTACGAAAAATTAAGGCGCTATTTTTTTCTATTGAGTTTATCATATCCATAATCAGCGTAGTTATCTTTATGTTTTGCTTTCGAAAATCAATACATAAAATAAGGCAGATTTGGGCTAAAACTCAGAGATTTTTTGGAGGATACAGCCTAAAAGTAGAGGGCAAGCTCGATGAAAGCGCAAATATGGTCATACTAAATCACGCAAGTATGCTTGATATTGTAATAATGGAGGAAATAAGCCCAAAAAATCTCTGCTGGGTCGCCAAAAAAGAGATAGGAGAGATACCAATAATAGGGCAAATCCTCAAAATTCCAAAAATGATCCCTCTTGAGAGGTCAAACCCTCGCGCTGTGGTAAAAATGCTAAAAGAGGCAAAGGAGCGTGTAAGCGAAGGGCGAGTTATAGCCATATTTCCAGAAGGCACTAGAACAGACGGTATAACAATTGGCAAATTTAAAAATGGTGCAAAAATGCTAGCCGATAAGCTTGATTTAAATGTACAACCAGTGTTGCTTGTAGGCACAAACATCATGGATTCAAAGCGCTTTAGCTTTGGTAGTGGGGAGATAAAAGTAATATTCTTACCTATTGTTGACACCACTGATGAAAACTGGCTACAAAATACCAAAGAGATGATGCAAGCAAGGCTTGATTTAGAATTAAGCAAAAAATAGGCTTTTTGCAGTAAGCTAGACGTTAAATTTATTATCCCAATTTAAAAAATGCAAGAATAAAACTAGATGTTAACCCACATATAAATGTGGGTTTTATTTGGGGATTAAGCTTCGTGTTCTTTTTTATATTTTAGTATCATAGAATAAATTTCATCTTTTACTAAAAGCTTCTCTTTTTTAAGCTTCTCAAGCTCCATATCAGATAGCGCAGCACCATTTTCTATGGCGTCATCTAGTGAGTTATGCTTCTCCCAAAGAGCTGCAAAATGGTTGTTTTCATTTTTTAAAGCTTTTATTTCTTCTCTGTATTCGTGTAGCATTTTTATCCTTTCAAATGATGTAGTATTTATTAATTTTCTCTAAAAATTCCTAAATAATTGCTGAATTAAATACAAATAGCATATTTATAGATAAATTTTAAATGGTAATTAAAGAAAAATAAATATAATATCATGATTTTTAATAATGATAATATGCTCTATTAAATAAATTTAAAAGTAGGTCTAATATGGTGGAAAATAATGCTTAAGCAAGAGTCCTTACAACAAAAAGCACTCCACATAATCTCACAGTTGCCAAAGCCAGACAGTAGCGCAAAAGAGTGCGAAAGCGTGCTAATGCAAGGAAACTTAAGCGCAGCCATAGCAAAGATAAAGCAAGATACAGAGCTTTCAAAATTTATATCCTCCATAAATTCAATCCACAAAAAGCTAAAAAATACGCCTCTTTTATCTAAGCAAGGCAAGCTTGATGAGTATGGAAATAGAGTGATGCTAGACGCTATTAGGCTTTATTACGTATATAGCGCAGCCCCAAAGCAGTGGAAGCTTTTAAAGCTAAATCCAATAAATTTCAGGCTATTTATATGCTATTTTTTGTTTGATTTTTATGATATTAAAACCCCAGATAAAAATAATCAAATTTTTGTATTTTTACCGCTTATGCTAGGGATTTGCGAAGCTGTACTTAAGGATATACTAATAGACCCTTGTGCGCTTACATATATGACAAATTTAAGCTACAACAAGCTCCTTAAAGCCACAGCTAAAGTAAATGGCTTTGAGCTTCTTTATGAGACACTAAAAATTTGGGATATGGACGCTCAAATATTAGAGCAAGCCCAAAAGCTATCAGAGTGTGCAAATAAAGGTAAAAACGAAATGCATGCCGATTTTATGCTATCAAAAATGCTCTTTGGGTTTGAGTTTAGTCGAGAAATTTTTAGCACTACAAATTTAAGATACATATTTGATTTTGATGATGAGCTAAATTTGGGCGAAGTAGAAAAAATAAAAGAAAAACTGGGCGAGGCAAATGAGGATACACTATAAGGGCGCATTGACTATTTTAAGACCTTTTGGCTTTTTAAAAAACAAAAGCATAAAGATAGGCGAAACAGAGATAAATACCATACTAGCTAGACAATGCGAATGCGTTTTGGTTTCACTTAGAGACGTCATCTATTTTGACAAACAGTGGCTAATGCAAACAGTAACAATGCTACAAGACATAGCCGCACGCACTGGGCTTAGCGTAGGGATTTGCGATTACACTACATACAAGCATCAAATCATACTCAAAAATCTGGGCGTAATAGTCGCATTTTCGCTATTTGAAAGCCACAAGGAAGCGGCTTTGTTTTTTGGTAGGGTAAGTAGCGCAAAACTTGCCAAAGAGGTACTTTTATTTAACAACAATGTCCAAAAGAGAGAGCTTATACAAAGAAGACTTGCTGATAGAGGATATGAGTGCGTGGTGTGTAAAAACTTTCGTGAATTTATCCAAAAAAGGAGCGAATATAAATACGCAGTAGGTAGCTGGACTACACTAAATATCGCAAAAAAGATAATAGAGACATTTAACCATGATGATATAATAGTCTACAAAATAAGCGGACTTATAGATTCTGAGTTTAACTTAGAATTTGACATGGAATACCATAAAAGCCTAATGGCATCTGGATTTAAATTTTTCGCCCTTATTGTGGATGCAGCAAGCATTACAAATATACTCGGTGCAAATTTTTTGGTATCATTAGCAAAAATAAGCGCAACCAGAGGGGCAAGCCTAGCCATATGTGGAATCAATAAAAGCTCAGTACCAGCAGGTATTATCTCATTATTGCAAGAGGCTGAGATACTGCTTTTTAATAGCTTTAATGATTTTATAAAGTACAACGAAAACTCATACCCTACAGGAAAAACATACGAAAGCGGACAAACGGGAATTACAAAACTGATAGTCGAATACCTCCCAAATATCATAGAAATAAACCTAAATACACTAAGCGTGGTGTCAAATTTGATAGTCTGTCGAGGCGATGTAGGGCTTAGAAGCTATGATATATACGAAGGCTACATATGTGGCTCAATAGCCTTTTATGGAGCTATAAATTTTAAAATAATGCTCTCTTTGCCACCAAGTATAGCCAGCATAATTAAAGATAGATTTAATGATGAGATGGAGGATTCTATCGTAGAGTTTATGAATGTCATAGGGCTTAATATATTAAAATATTTTTTAAGTATGGGTGTGGATATAAAATCATCTATGCCAAAAGTCTTTATCCTTCAAAAAGAGGTAGATACAGGTAGTACTGGAGCTTGCGTTGATTTAGAAGTTGGTGGAGAAAAGGCTCTTTTATTCATAGCTAGATAAATTTAATCAGCAGATGATAAAAATAATGGCTTAAAAATTTTAAAGCTATCTGTGGATTTAAAAATAAAATTATAAAGAAATTCAGGACTCTTTAAATCATAAAAAGCAAAGAGGCGCACAAAAAGTACGCCAAAGCATAATTATAAAGACTAAATTATTTTGACTCTTTTTTCATGGTGCGTAATGTAGAGGCGGCTACACGAATTTTTTGAGTGGTGCCGTCTTCTAGCATTACTCTAATTGTTCTTAGATTTGGCATAAATCTTCGCTTAGTCTTGTTGTTAGCGTGGCTTACGTTGTGTCCGACCATTGGACCCTTGCCAGTTACCATACATCTTTTTGCCATTTTGCTGTCCTTTTACAAAAATTTTAGCTTGGATTTTACCTAAAAAAAGCAAAATATTAACTTAAATTTAAAGATTTTATATTTTATCAAAGCTTAGTAATGTTAAAATATGTGCCAAAATTATTTATAAATTACGCTCGGAGCAGGTAATCAATGTATGTAGCACCCAGTATTTTATCGGCTGATTTTGGTAGGCTAAATGAAGAAATAGCGGCTATTTGCGACTCTGGCGCAGATCTCATACACGTAGATGTGATGGATGGACACTTTGTACCAAATTTAACTATAGGTCCGCTAGTCGTGGAGGCTGTAGCCAAAGTCGCTACAAAGCCACTTGATATACATCTAATGGTGGAAAATATACCATTTTTCGTGGATCTGTTTTTGAAATTTAATCCAAAATTTATAACCTTTCACATAGAGGAAGAAAAGCACCCTCTACGTCTCATACAATACATAAGAGATAAGGGCATAAGCCCCGGCATAGTGCTAAATCCTCACACTCCAGTATCCACTCTAGAACATATAATCACAGAGGTTGATATGGTGCTGCTAATGAGCGTAAATCCGGGCTTTGGCGGACAAAAATTTATGCCTGTAGTATACGAAAAAATCCGCGCCCTACGAGAGCTAATAGAGCGCAAAAATGCTAAATGCTTAATAGAAGTAGATGGCGGAGTAAACGGATTAAACGCTCCAGAGCTTGACGAAGCTGGCGCAGACGTGCTAGTCGCAGGCAATTATATATTCTCCTCAAGCTCATATGAGGAGGCCATACGTGCGCTAAAGATGCAGTTTTGAAGCAAAAGCTAGAAAATTTTTTAAATATCATAGCTCACTCAAGCCTAACATGGCAAGAGCTAATCAGCAAGGCCGAACATATAGGTGAGATCTCCGATTTTATCAACATTAGAGATCTGTGTGAGTGGCAGGGGCTTGGACTTGAGATAGCTAAAGACAGTAGTGGGCGCTACGAGCTAGCCACTAGAAAAAGAGCCATAAGCGAGCAAATTTTTTGCGTGGTAGATATAGAGACTACAGGTAGCATAAAAAGCGGACAAATCATAGAAGTAGGAGCCGTAAGAATACAAAATGGCAAAATACTTGATACATTTGAAAGCTTTGCCTTTGCCGCGAGTGTGCCTGATGAAATTACAGAGCTAACTGGCATTACAAGCACAGATTTAGTCGACGCACCACCGCTTGCAACCGTTATGGAAAGATTTAAAATTTATCTAAACTCCGCAGTCTTTGTTGCGCATAACGTAAATTTTGACTTTACATTTATCTCACAAACCCTCACAAACCTTGGCTATCCAGAGCTTTTAAACCGCAAAATCTGCACTATAGACCTAGCTAGGCGAACGATACCAAGCCATAGATATGGGCTTGAGACGCTAAAGCAGATTTTAGGCGTGCAAAACACCCATCATCGCGCACTTAGCGACGCGATAGCTGCCACGCAGATTTTTACGCACTGCCTAAATGCACTGCCTTTTAGTATTCAAAGTGTGGAGGATTTGATAGACTTTAGCAAAAAAGCTCCTATGATCCGCCAAAAGATAAAAGAACCACACCTTCTTGTGCAATAAAACTCAGCTTAGAGGCTTTTATTAAAGCTGCGGAATTTAAAAAGATATGATTTGGCACCAATAAGCCCCATAAACACAGAGGCTTTGGCTTTTACGATGAGCTTTAAATGAAAAAACGTTAGATAGCCTTGGTGTGGTTGTGAGTAAATTTAAATGTTGACCACGATTTATAAAGGGAATAAATTTATCCAGCCAAATAAGATTGCAAAGGCTTTATTGCACCAAAACGGTGTTTAGCTTGCTTTTAGTCTTTTATGCTTGCAGCTTTATAGCAAGTCTATACCAAGCTAAACGCTGATTTTAGCACATCTTTAACCCTTGCCTCATCAAATTTAAGACGATAATACGCATTAAATTTGGCTTTGCCACTCTTAAGCAGGTGTCTTTTATAGTTGGCAAAAGTAATAAATAAGGCTTTAAATTTAAACTCTAGCAAAAATCGATACATTCTATTTAATATAAAATAAATAAATTTGATATAATAACGCAAAAAGGACAGAGCATGAAGGACAAAATCCTAAAACATATCTTTATAATATCAAAACAGCCAATACTTTTTCGTGATTTACTTGAGGCAAACTGCCTTTATAACGAGGGTATGCTAGTAGATGGAGCAAAGCTTAATTTCCGCTTTAACCACTACAAAACCTATCAAATTTATGGGATATTTTGCGTACTAATACTCCTGCCGCTACTTATTTTGACGCATTACGGACTAAGTAAAATCGACCCACATATCTCTATATTTTCAACCGTACTTGTAACATCCTTTGTCTTTATTGGATTTGATCTGTTTAAAGTCTGGGCTAGAAAAGAGATAAGTAAAATACAGATAAAAAAGGCGTGGACTGTGCATTTTCCATACTTTGCATACGAAAAATACTCAAGCAAGGTAGAGGAGATTTATAACGAAGCAATAAAGCACGACATACCCAAAAAAGAGCTAGAACAATATGTCCTATCAAGGCTTTTAGACGCTCAAAGGAGCGAATAAATTTCATTTTGTAGATTTAAGACGCGAGTTATTAGATAGTTTAGCTTTGCGTCATCTGCGCTTAAGATTTTCTCATTTGCCTCTTTGACAAAATAATAAGGTAGCGAGTTTAGCTTTTTGCTCATCATCTCAAATCTACGCTCAAGCATAGCTAAATCGCTATCTATCGCAGCCTGTCTTTGCTCCCTATCCCTTAGGGCTTTTATGTAATTTCTAAGGCTAATTAGATCCGTATTAATAAATTCCAAAAGCCTAGCTATCTGCCTAGCCTTGTCATTTTTGCTCACCAACGCAGCACTTCTAAGAGCAAGAAGCGCACTTAAAATCCTCTGCTCGCTTGGCACAAAAGAGCCTTTTTTATGTCCTATCAGAGTATCATCAAAAAATCCTATAAAGCTATCAAGGGCTGTTTTTACCTTCACTTTAAGATCCTCGCTATCCTTTGGCAGAGTAAAAAGCGAAACCACATAAACCACCACAAATCCCAAAAATACATCAAAGAGCCTATGTAGCATAAGCGTCATAAAATCGTCTTTTATAAAATAAAAAATGGTACAAAACTCAAACATAAATGCCATAGCAAAGGCAAATTGTGAGTAGTTTTTAAGATAATAAACCAAAAACATTCCAAAAGCTGCCAACACATACATAACAGGCAGACTGCCAAACAGGCTAATAGCTCCCATAGCCAGCCCAAACCCCAAAAGTCCGCCCATTATGTTATCCCTGCCAGCTGCTTTTAGAGTGTAGCGATTTGTGCGATTTAAACTAAAAACCGCAACCGCTATCCAAACGCCGTGATCTAGCTTAGTAACCTGCGAAATAAAAATTGCGATACTAACACAAAAAGCAAAACGAAGCGCAGCTAAAGTCTTTGCGTCATGCAAGCTTATACCCAAAAACCACTGCTTAAGACTGATTTGATTTTGCCCTTTTAGTGAAATTTTATCCTCACCGCCCTCTTTTATTAAATTTACATGTGAATAAAGCACCTCAAGCGCACTTGCAAGTATGCTAAATCGGCTCTGTTTTACAGCATTTAATGCGCTATCTTTTAGCCTAGGACTTTTGCCCTCAAGCAGACGGCTTAGCTCACGTAGATTATGGAATATCTCCCAGCGTACAGACGAGAGAAGCTGCTTGTCTGGGATATTTAAAAAAAGCCCCCTAATCGATATAAGCGAATAATAAATCTCCTCCATTTTATACAGGTAAAATACCGCTCTAGCGTGGTTTCTAATAAGCCTAGCGTCTTTTAAATTTATACTATCATTTTTAAACATCGCTTTTAGTGAGTTTATGTGAGATATGGTTTTATCGCTAGCACTGTTAAACTCCCTCTGGCTTGATTTTAGTGCGCGAGTCATATCACAAGCGTCATTTATCATAGTCTGCATACTTCTAAAAACAAATGCGCCATATCTATTAAATCTACCAAATTTAATACTAACCGAAACTCCCCAGCCTACCCAAAGACCAGCCACAGCTCGCCAAACATCAAGTATTCCGCTCTCATAGGCTATAAACCCGACAAATCCAGTTGTGCTAACAACGAGCAAGATTTTATTTAAATTTACATTATAAGCCACGCTGTAACTAACAAAAAATATCCAGATAAAAACAGGCAAAAATAGCCAGTGCCTAAGCGCCATAAAATAATGCACCATAGGCAAAAAGCAGCTTGAAAGCACAAGATAAAGCGCCAAAAAGCCAAGCTTGTGCCTATCTGTGGTATCAAGGTCGCCTAAGAAAAATATCCCCATCGTGATATTTAACGCAAATATCGCCCCACTCATGCCAAGTCCGCACACAAACGCAAGTGTAGCGGCTAGCGCCATGGCAACGGTGGCTTTAAGCGCATAAATAAGGTAAAATCTAGCTGGGTCGTACTTTGCTAAAGATAAGGCAGCGCGAGAAAATAAAGCGCCAGGGCTAATCCCTCTCATTGCCGCCCTCGATAGCCCTAAAACGTGTCAAAAGCACCTGTGAGCGCGCGTCAAGTACACTTAAATCATTAATAGCCTTTTTAAGCGCCTTTGCAAGGCTTACCCTAGCACTCTCATATTCACTAAAATCCTGCGCTAGCTTTGAAATTTCAGCCTTTACCTCATTTGCATGCTTTGCCAAAGAAACATCTCTTACAAGCAGCTTAAGCGAGTAAATAAGAGGCATAAGAGTGCTAGCTGAAGCAATAAATACGCCTCGCTCAAGCGCATACTCAAGCAGCCCGGCACTCTCACTAATACGCAAAAACACCGCCTGGGCTGGCACAAACATCACTGCATACTCAAGCGTCTGCGGCGGCATGATATAGCGCGATGATATGTCTAGGATATGCTTTTTGACGTCTTTTTCAAATTCTTTTGTGGCAGATTTTAAAGTCGCCTCATCATCAGCATCGACCATACGACGGTAGTTTTCAAGCGGAAACTTCGCATCTATGCAAACAATCTCATCATGCGCTAACTTTAAAACGCAGTCTGCAATCCTGCCATTATCAAGCCTATGCTGAAGCTCATATAAATTTGACGCTGCACCAAAGCCCACGCTAAGCACTCTCTCAAGCTCAAACTCACCAAAGTTTCCTCTAAGTTTTTGCGAGCTAAAGATACGACTAAACTCATCTATACTATCACGCAAATCCCCCAAATGCTCGATACTAGCGACCTTTTCTCTGACTGCCTTAAAGCCATCGTCTATGTTTTTTAAACTATCTTGCAAAAGCTGCTGAGTGTTTTGCTGAGATTTGCTTAGACTTGAGTTTAGCAGGTAAAAGCGGTCTATTAAGGTATCAGATAACGCAAGCGCCGACTCTGCGCTACTAGCCTTTATCTCACCCAAAGCCCGCTCGGTCTGCCCTGCTCTAGCCTCACTTAGACTTCTAAGTAGCTCAAGCTGCCCTGCTCTACTCTCCCCAGAAGCCCTAATGGCCTCTATCTGCGCACTGATTGCGCCTTGCCACTGCCTAAGATCCGCCTCACGCCGCCTAGTACTAAAAAAGGCATACACAAAGGCTAAAAAAATCAAAAATGCCACCCCAGAAAAGCCCCATATTATCGCTACTTCGCTCATCTTTGCTCCACCATTGGTAAAATTTGCTGCTTGTAGCTTATCTCCTCTATTTTTGAGTTTAGTAGGCTCTTTTCCTCCAAAAGCACATCTTTTTTACTATTTAGCTGGCTTACCTCTTTACTTAGGTAATAAATTTGATTTGAAATATAAACCTTTGGTAGCAAAACCACAAGAGCTATAAAAATCACCAAAAATACCAAAAGAAGCTGATAAAAACTGATATTCTCCTCCGATTCGTCAGCTTGGTTTAAAAGCTCTATTTTTTCATCGGTGCTATCTTTTGGCTTAGTATTTTTAGAGCTATCATCGGGTCTTAAATTTAAAGCCTTTTTTGGTTTTAAAGCTTGAGTTTTGTTTTGGATTTTTTGCGATTTTATTGGTGCTTTTTCGTGATTATTTATTCTAGCTAATATCTCCATGGCACTTTTGTCTAAATTTGGCTTTTTAATGCCACTTTTAGCCACTTTTTGCACATTGTTCATTTACTTTACCTTATTTTAAATACACGTAATTTTGCGCTCTTGCTTCGTGAGTTTAATCTAATCTCATCTTGGCTAGCAGTGAGCGGCTTTTTGGTTATTATCTCACCTAGACTGTGGTTTTTACCGCATTCGCACCGCATTAGCTCGCTAGGACATACGCAATCTCTAGCCCAGCTTTTAAAAGCCTCTTTTACCATTCTATCCTCAAGCGAGTGAAAGCTAATAATAGCCACCAAGCAATTGCTTAAAAGCCCATCTTTCGCGCGTTCTTGTATGGCTTTAAGGAGCCTTCTTAGCTCTCCTAGCTCGTCATTTACCTCTATTCTAAGCGCTTGAAACACTAAAGTAGGCACACTTACAGACCTGCCAAACACCCTAAACTCACTTAAAATATCCCTAAGCTGTTTTGCGCTTGTTATAGGGGATTTTAGCCGTTCTTGCACTATCTTTTGGGCGATTTTTGAAGCATTTGTAAGCTCGCCGTAATCCCTAAAAATTCGCTCAAGCTCCTCTTTTGAGTAATCCGCTACAATATCTGCTGCACTCACGCCATTACAAGCATCCATTCGCATATCCAAACTATCAGAATTTAGCGAAAATCCGCGCTCATTTTTATCAAGCTGAAGCGAACTCACCCCAATATCTGCCAAAATCCCCCTTATTTTGCGAGTTTCACCATCCAAAATATGCGAAAAAACCTCAGAAAATGGACTTTTTACAATCCTAGCTCTATCTTTAAATTTCAAAAGCCTCTGCGAACTAAAGCAAATAGCCTCATCATCTCTATCACAAGCAATTAAATCTACACTATCATTTTGCTCAAGCAAGGCAGACGAATGCCCAGCATAGCCCAAAGTACAATCAAGCAAAAGTCCTGTACTTTGTTCAAACACCGATAAAACTTCTTTGAGTAAGACTGGAATATGTGGCGAGTTCAACTACTATCCTGTAAATTTTTAAACCAATAGTATTATAAATTTGATAAAAGCTTAATAAAATACTTTTAAACCACGCTAACAAACTCACTAACAAAAATACATAAAATTTTTAGTAATTTTAAAAAATTCGCCATAAATTCGGCTATTTTTAACCTTGATTAAGCGTTATTAAGGTAAAATCGCAATACTGTTTTAAAATCTTTAAGGAAAAAGTATGATAACTTGGATGCAAAAGCATAAAAAATACCTTGTGGTTACGATATGGATAAGCACTATAGCCTTTGTTGGAGCTGGATTTGTCGGCTGGGGTGCGTATGATTTTAACAAAGGCAGAGCTACCTCGCTAGCAAGCGTAGGCAAGACAAACATAAGCATTCAAGATGTGCAAGAAAAATACTCACAAATTTATAGCTACTACAACGGCATTATGGGCGGTAAACTCGATAAAGAAACCGCTGATAAGATGAATTTGGAAAGCATAGCAATAAATGCAGCAATTGAAGATGCACTACTTATTAATTTTGCAAGCGATTTGGGCTTAGTGGCGAGTGATGAGGATGTGTTAAACCAGATTATAAATGATCAAAATTTTTCACAGAATGGAAAATTTAATAAAGAAATTTATCTAAACGCCCTAAAAAATGCCCACATAGAACCAAAAGAGTACGAAAATAGCCTAAAAAAGGCCATCCTAATAAACAAGCTAAGAAATGCCATATCACTTGGAACCAACGCTAAAGATTTGGAATTATTTAATGGTGCATTTTTCAGCAAAGATAAAGTGGCTCTAAAAATAATAAGTCTAAATAAAGACATGATAAAAATCGATGAAGCCGAATTAAAAGAGCTATGGCAAAAAAATAAAGACCTATACAAATCCCAAACATCATACACTTTAAATTTCATAGAAGTACCTGTGGTACAAGACAGTAGCGACGAAGCTGGCTTGAGACTATACTATGACGAACATATGTCAAATTATAAGTCATCTGATGATAAATTGCTCGATTTTGAAGCCGCAAAAGAAGCTGTAATAAAGGACTATAGCATAGACAAAACCCGCCAAGAGGCGCTAAAAAAATATCTCTCCATAAAAAAAGGGGAGATAACACCTGAAAAAACAATGACACTAACACAACAAAACGCTCCTTTTGAAATAAGTGAAATCACAAAAGCAAAGGTAGGAGAAAGTATAAAACCGATACTAAACGGCGATAAATTCATGGTTGCAAAAATAACAAAAATAACTCCGCCACAACCACTAAGCTATCAAGAAGCAAAGCCTGAGGTAGAAAAAATATACATAAAAGAAAAACTAGCAAGCGAGCTAAAAAAACAAGCAGAACAGGCGATAAATTCGATACCTAAAGACAATGCTATCTGGCTTAGCAGGGATTATGAAGCAAATATAAATGGACTAAGCAAGATAGAAATATCAAATTTTATAACAGAGCTTTTTAACTCAACTAACAAAAAAGGCTATGTAATATTAGGCGAAAAAGCTGTAGTTTATGATATTTTGGAACAAAAATTGCTTACTAACGTTAGCGAAAAGTACAAAACGTTAGTGGAGCAAAATGCCAAAACTCTTAAAAATAACGAGCTTTTCAAAGATCTTATAGCGCAGTTAAGAAAGCGTTATAAAGTAGAAGAATATTTACAAAGGTAACTCTCTTGAACGGTAGAATTTTAGGCATAGATATAGGCTCTTTTAAGATAACCGCCATAATAGCAGAGCGCACAGACTCAGGGCTAAATGTCATAGGCGTTGGCACACAAAAAGCACAGGGTGTAAAAAAGGGCGTAATTAACAACATAGAACTAGCTGCAAAATCTATAAAAGAGGCTCTAACAAGTGCGCAGAGAGTAGCTGGGACGGAATTTGAACAGGTTATAGTTTCGATATCTGGGGCATACACAAAAAGCATAGAAAGCAGTGGATATGTCAACATACCAGAGCATGATATAAATTTATCCGAGATTAGGCGTGCTATGCAAATGGCAGATGAAGCAGCAAATATCCCTGCAGGATATGAAAAAATCCACATATTGCCATATAGCTTTAAAGTCGACAATCAAGCAGACATAGAAGACCCACTTGGCATGAACGGAGCTAGACTTGAGGTGCTAACGCATATCATAATAGCTGAAAAATCCCCTATATTAAATTTAAGAAAAGCCGTAAGTCTAGCAGGCGTGGAGATAGATAATCTAGTGCTCTCAGGATACGCTTCAGCAATAGCCACACTAACAGACGATGAAAAAGAGCTAGGGGCTGCGGTAGTTGACATGGGTGGAGAGACTTGTAATGTGGTAATCCACTCTGGAAATTCGCTAAGATACAATGACTTTTTAGAAGTTGGCTCAAATACGATAACCTACGACCTATCTAGGATGCTACACACCCCGGTACCACAAGCTGAGGAGATAAAGCTAAATTATAGTAGCTACATATCAAAGTCCTTAGACGTAGTAGACGTAGCTAAAATAGGCGAGGATAAAATAGAGCAAATATCACTAAAAGTAATCCTAGATATAATCTATGCTAGGATTCATGAAACCGTAGCCGTACTAGCCAAAAGCCTAGCAAATAGCGGACGAGAGGAGCTAGCTGGTGCAGGCATCGTAATCACTGGCGGAATGACAAAACTAGACGGCATTAGACGCATAGCCTCAGCCATATTTGACAAGCCAGTAAGAATAGCCAGACCAAAACCCGTGGGCGGACTTTATGAGATGATAAACGACCCAGCCTATTCTTGCGCTGTTGGGCTTTGTATGTATGGAGCTGGTGGTTTTACGCAGTATGAGTTTGACTCAGAAAAAAACATGAGATACAAGGGTGAAGTACTAAAAACAAAGCAAAAAAGCTTTAAAAGCCTACTAGAGCCTGAAATTTCAAAAAACCAGACAGAACCTAGCTATACTGTAATAGAGGAGCTAACAGCAAATATAAGCAGCGAGCGAGACGATCTATCTGAAATAGCTACCATAAACAAAGAAAGCACAAGTTTTGGGCTTGGTGGCTGGTTTAAAAATATCTGGAATAAAATAACACAACTATTTTAAGGGGAGAAAATGAATGCGTATGAAGTAGAAGAAGCAAGAAGTGCTTATGGTGCAAAAATAAAAGTCATCGGCGTAGGTGGAGGTGGAGGCAACATGCTAAATCACATGATAGCTGAATATGCGCCCACAAATATAGATCTAATAGTAGCAAATACAGACTTGCAAGCTCTAGATAGATCTCTAGCTCACACAAAAATTCAAATCGGTGAAAAAAAGACAAAAGGGCTTGGTGCTGGTATGAAGCCAGAGACAGGTAGAGAAGCAGCACAAGAAAGCTATGAGGAGCTTAAAAGCGTACTGGAGGACTCGGATATAGTATTTATTGCCACTGGATTAGGTGGTGGTACTGGTACTGGAGCGTCTCCAGTGGTAGCTCAAGCAGCCAAAGAGATGGGTGCTATAACAGTCGCCGTAGTCACCATGCCTTTTAACTTTGAAGGCAATAAAAGGCGAAAGCTAGCAGATTTAGGTCTTAGCGAGCTACGCAAAGAAAGCGACTCCATAGTTGTCATACCAAACGAGAAGCTACTTGATATAATAGATAGAAAAGCTGGCATAAAAGAGAGCTTTAAGATGGTAGATAATGTCCTATCAAGAGCAGTAAATGGCATGTGTACTGTTATTCTTGACTCTGGAAAAAGCGACATAAATATAGACTTTGCTGACGTAAAAACTGTGATGGAGCATAGAGGCATGGCACTAATGGGAATGGGTGTGGCAACAGGCGATGAAAGCGCGCAAGAAGCGACAAAAAATGCCATACAATCCCCACTTTTAAACAACATATCAATAGATGGCGCACTTGGTATCATAATCCACTTTAAAATGCACCCAGACTGCCCACTAAGCGACATTGACGAGGCTCTTACCATGGTTAGAACCGCAGCTGATGAGGACGCAGACATCATCTTTGGTACAACCACAGATGAAAATATGACAGACAATAAAGTAGAGGTAACAATCATTGCAACTGGTTTTAAAACCCCAGATGATGCAAAAGAGCCAGCACCAGCACCTATTAACAACGCAAAGACAAACGATCCACTTGGAGATTGGATGAACAACATAAAACAACTAAAGGTAAGCGGATTAGATGACTACGCAGACCCAGATAAACACCCATATGAAAAAATGCGCCTAGACTAAATTATCTGTCTAGCCCATCCCCTTTTCAACTAGCCCAACTTTGGGCTAGTTGATTTAAATTTGTTTTTAATCTTAAATAAATTAGCCTTTTTAGACAATACTAGCACTTTACAAAGTTTTAATAAAAAGCCCTAGCCAGATATAAGTGACTTATTTATCACTCATATCACAAAGTAATATACTTACCAGCACCTAGTTACTTCGTTGCACCTAGACCAAACGGATTTGCGCCACTAAGTGGGACAGAAAGCTAAGCTTCTTTAAAAACTGTGGCTACGTATCATTTTAAAGAAGCTTCCCTTTCGCTTAGGGCGAACAAGTCTAGAAATAGGACTTGCCAAGACTGTATCCTAAGAACAATCCCTGGATTTTTACTCCGAGTTTTGCGAAACACCAAAATAATACCAACATTGAAGGATACTAACGGCAATGCTAAGAAGCCACTAGCAAGAATTAGCAGCGTTAAATTTTCGGTTTAAAATTTACAATTAAACACTGTCTTTAAAAGAGCCAAAAAATAAATTTGCTTTCATACCATTTATACTAGATAAAATAGCTTAACTAAAACACTTTATTTCAAAAAAGAAAATTTATAATATATAAATACTGGATTTTAATTCCTTAGCAGTATCGCCATAAAACTACAATAGCTATCAACTAAAATCATAAAACGCAATCATATAGAAAAAACAATACTTATAGCAAAAATCAGCAAATACAAACCTAAGCTAAAGATTAATTTTGCCGCATATGCTTATTATAAATTTATACTATTCATAAACGTAAAATCCGTCAATCATAAGCCACCCCCACCTCCTCAAACTCTATCGTTTACCGTATCAGCCTTGCAATCATCAAAATACCCAATTGCACAAAGCACGCCATTAGTGCATAATACCTTTAAGTAGCCATAATTGCTCCTATTTTTGCATTTTTCACATATTTTTTCACCTATTTTCCAAAGATTTAGCCATGCTAGAAGCGCAGCATTTATACTAACCTTAGGTCTTATGTCTATTTCATTTCACATAATTCGTGAGAATATTTTACCCAATAGCGCAGTAGTTGCCTTGCTTAGATCAATTTTTACTTCTATCCTTATAAAAATTAGCAAGCACCAACTAGCCTCATATCGTAGTATTTTTAGCAGTATCTTTTATCTAACTTGTCTGGGTAATAAACCCAGCGCTTTTAACAATGCAACCATATACCTCACTCTATCTAGTAGCCTTATCTTTAAATAAATGGTTAAAAAATAGCCAGTTTTATTTATAAAGCTATTTGGATTTTCTCTCGCACCACTTAGTCGGCATGCCTCAAAAATAGCAAGTAAAAGTGGCAATGCACACAAAAGGCGTAATCTTAAAGACGTTGTCTATAAAATTACAAAAGCATAAAGCTGCATTAGCGCAAAGCTCTATCTTAAAATTTCTTATATATAATCTTAAATGTATAAAATAGAACCAAATGGATAACCTTTAAGGATAATCTTACTTTCCATATTATCCTTAAGCTTAAATTCTAGACATTCAAAATTAAATAAAGTATGCTTATTGAGTATGTCTTTTAATAAAAATAAAAAGACCAAAAGACAGTAATTTGAGATAGATGTTTTTAAATTTGAAAATTTTAAAGCACAGATGATACTCTATGCTTTATTTTATTATTTTTTTGAAAAGAAACTACTAGCAACGTCCAAAATAGAGCTAGCCACACCGTTTTTTGATAAATTTTCTAAGCCAAGCATAGAGCTTATCGCATCTGCTCCACCTTGTTTATTTAAAAATCCACTAATAGCAGAGGCTATCATAGGCATCATATCATTGACGCTACTTTTTTCTACATCTGTCTCGCTGGCTACTTTGGAGACTATTTCATCTGCGTCATCGTGATCTAATAAGCTCAAAAGTTTATTACCGCTATCTTGATTTGATATAAGAGATATAATTTCACTTGCACCGCCATTCTTAAGGCTATCTGTAATTTTACCCAAAAATAAAGGTGCGACAAAAGAGACAATTTGGCTAATTTTAGATAGATCTAGCCCTGTCTTAGTAGATATTTGTTCTAACAAATTATTGCACAAATCTGATTTTAAAAACGCTTGTAAATCCATCGCGTCCTCTATATATTGAAGTAGTGGCGCAGCGGACGGGGCTCGAACCCGCGACCTCCGCCGTGACAGGGCGGCATTCTAACCAACTGAACTACCGCTGCACCTAAAAAATATAGCCCTGCTTATCTAAAAAGCAAGAAAGTTTTAGAAAATCAATAAACCCAGTTATAAGAACCGAGCGTAAAAAAGGCTTTATTTTTAAAAGCCAAATCTAATGGTGGTCGCTATAAGACTCGAACTTATGACATCCACCTTGTAAGGGTGGCGCTCTACCAACTGAGCTAAGCGACCATAGCTCTGGCGACCCCTAGAGGATTTGAACCTCTGTTACTTCGCAGAGAACGAAGTGTCCTGAGCCACTAGACGAAAGGGTCTAAACCCTACAAAAAATGGTGTCCTGTGTTGGATTCGAACCAACGGCCCCCTCATTAAAAGTGAGATGCTCTACCGGCTGAGCTAACAAGACGCAAAGTGGCGCAGCGGACGGGGCTCGAACCCGCGACCTCCGCCGTGACAGGGCGGCATTCTAACCAACTGAACTACCGCTGCACCTAAAAATAAAGAATTAAATTTAAAAAATAAGCTTAAATTTAATGGTGGTCGCTATAAGACTCGAACTTATGACATCCACCTTGTAAGGGTGGCGCTCTACCAACTGAGCTAAGCGACCTAGTGGTGTCCTGTGTTGGATTCGAACCAACGGCCCCCTCATTAAAAGTGAGATGCTCTACCGGCTGAGCTAACAAGACACTCAAAAAATGAAGTGTGATTATACAAAAAACGAAACCTTTTGTCAAGGCATTTTTGAAAATTTATTAAATTTTTAGAAAGCAGTGAATAAATTTAAAGTAAACTTATGATATTATTCTTAAATTATATTTTTTTAATTTATTTTAATATTATTTAAAGTAAAATGGCTAAGTTTTAAACCACACTGGGGATAAAAATGATAAATATAAAAGAAAAAAAGCCAGTTTTTATGTGGGGTAAAGAGTTTGAAACCGATATTTCTAGAATAGACACGGAGCATAGATATCTGATAGAGATAATAAATAAAATAGGAGATCTGCTCTCAAGCTCATCAATAGACACAGTAAAGATAAATGATATCTTTAAGGATCTACTTGATTATACAAAATATCACTTTAGCAACGAAGAGATGCTCGCAAAAGAATATGGTGTAGATCAAAGACACATGGCACTACACAAAAACGAGCATAGAAATTTTATACAGAAAATAACAGAGCTTTATAGCGCATTAAATCCTGAAAATATTAAATTTGAAGCAAAAGAACTGCTTGATTTTTTGGTGCATTGGCTTACATTTCATATACTCGGAATGGATAAAAACCTAGCCTCTCAAATGAAACTAATAAAATCTGGAAAAACACCTCAAGAAGCATTTGACGCGGTAAATAACAGCCAAAGTGAGCAAGTAGATACCCTTGTAAAATCTTTTAACAATATCTTTGACATACTTATAAAATATAACGAGGAGCTTTTAGGGCTTAAAACCTCGCTAGAACAAAAGGTAAAAGAGCGCACAGCGGAGCTTGAAGTAGCAAATGAAAAGCTAAGACAAATAGCTCTAAATGACGAACTTACAAAGCTTGCAAATAGGCGCAGCACTATGAATGAGCTTGATAGATACATAGACAAATTTAACAAAAATGGAGATATTTTTTCTATTATTATGCTTGATTTAAACGACTTTAAAAGAATAAACGACACACTAGGACATGATGCTGGAGATAGGCTTTTAATCAAGATAGCTCAAGCCATAAAAGATGGAGTACGCACAGATGATATAGCTTGCAGACTAGGAGGAGATGAGTTTATAATAATATGCCCAAACACAGATAAAGATGGCGCCAAAAACGTAGCCGGCAAAATACTACAGAGTATAAACGAGATAAAAGTACAGCTACCTAATCAAATCTGGCACGCAAACTCAAGCATAGGCATAGCAACAATAAGCAATGAATTAAGTGATAAAATGGAGATACTAAAAGCAGCAGACGCAAAAATGTATAAAAATAAGCAGTCTTAAAATATAATAATTATCAAATAATGTAATGTAAAGTTTAATTAAATATTTTATGCTAAAATTTACCAAAAATATGGACGGTAAATGAATAGCAAACAAATACAAGAATACAAGCAACTAGCACTTTTTCTAAGCAGTACTTTAGGTGATAGCTACGAGATAGTATTACACGATGTTATAGGACAAACATCAAACATAATAGCCATACATAACCCCTTATCAAAGCGTTCTGAATATTCAGCGCAGGCTGAATTTATAAAAGATATAATAGAAAAAAAAGAGTATAAAAACAACACCGATAAAAGCGGCTTTAAAATACAGGCAAAAGACGGAAAGACGCTATATGGGGCGACATTTTTTATAAAAGATGACGACAAACTCGTAGGGTTATTATGCATAAACCATGATAAAAGCGAATATGAAAATATAGCAAATGCCATAATAAAGCTAGGCGGGATAAACATGGCTTTACAAGACAATATAAGCCCTCAAATAACAAATGCAAAAACCACAAGTAGCAACATAGCCGATAATCTAACCAAAGAAATATCCGCCGTAGTATCGGAAATAGTCGGCATAGATATAATAAATTCAAACTTAATGCCTACCGTAGAACAGAAAAAAGAGATAATAGCTAAGCTTTATAAAAATGGAATTTTTAACATCAAAGGCGCAATAAGCGAGGTAGCAAAAATACTAAAAATAAGCGAGCCAAGCGTCTATCGATACATGAGTGAGATAAAAAATACCGGAAGGCAAGAGGGGCTAATGTACTACATATAAGCCCACACTTGCATTTAATTATTTAGAATAAAAGTAAAATGTCTAGTTTAAATTTAAACTGAGCATAAATTTAAATCCACCTATAAACTTGCAAAAATCTTAAATTTAAAACCTATCTGCCAAATAAGCAGATAGACTCAAACTATTTTAACTTTTTAAAAAATCTTAAAATCTTTGCCTGAAGCTTATAATACTCCTCAAAAGGCACAGCAGGTAAGCCTGCATATTTGCGCCCCCCTTCTAAGCTTTTACTCACCCCAGCCCTCGCAGCTATCTGCGCAAAATCCCCTATTTTCAGGTGTCCACCACTACCACTTTGTCCACCCATGACGACATTTCGCCCTAGCACGCTAGAACCAGCAAGCCCGACTTGCGACACGATGATACACCCCTGCCCTAGCTCGCAGTTATGCCCTATTTGCACGAGATTATCTATCTTTGTGTAGGCTTTTATAATGGTGCTTTCAAACACACCCCTATCAATAGTAGTGCAAGCTCCGACCTCCACAAAATCCTCAAGCACAACATTTCCATTATGATAAATTTTTACATGCTTACCGTCTGGAGTGTGAGCGTAGCCAAAGCCATCGCTACCGATGACACAGTTTGCTAGCAAATGGCAACCATCTCCTATAACGCAGTCGTTGTAAATCACGACATTTGGGTGTATGAGGCAGTCATTACCTATTTTGACATTATCTCCTATATAAGCACCAGCCATTACCACGCTACCCTCACCTATGCTGACATTTGAGCCTAAATGCACGTTTGGCATGATTTTTGCACTTTTTGCAATATCACAAGGCAAGGCAGGCTCAGCAAAGAGAGGTTTTGCGTATTTCTGGCTTAAAACAGCAAAGGCTAGATGCGGGCTTGGCACTATTAGCTTAACGCAGCCCTCTGGCACGCTTAGAGCTAAAGCCTCACTTACTAAAATAGCGCCTGCATTAGTCTGCCTTAAAAGCTCCTCGTTTTTTTCGCCATCACAGTAGCTTAGCTCACTTTTAGTGGCGTTTTTTAGGGAGTTAATAGAATCTATCCAAATATCACTTCCATTAAATTTAATGCCGAGTAGTTCGGCTATTTCGCTTAGTTTCATCATCACATATCCATAATTACAGAACCACCACGGACTATATCTATGGGGTTAAATTTTTTCACAGTTTTTAAAAAGCTATCTATGCGGCTTGCGTCATCTACAACCATTACGACTATAAATTCATCGCTTGAGTTTGCAACACTACCATTATAGCCCTTAAGTATCGCATCAAGCCCTGCAAAATCCTCACTAAGAGGAATTTTTACAAGCGCCATTTCCTTTTCTACGAAGCTAGCATCCTCTATTACCTTATAAGTAGGTATAAGCTTATGAAGCTGCTTTACTATCTGCTCAAGCACGCGTTCATCGCCATTTGTAACTATACTAAGCCTAGAAAAATCACTCTCTGGTATGGGTGCGACTGTAAGGCTATCAATATTATACCCTCGCCCAGCAAAAAGCCCAGAAATACGAGCTAAAACTCCGTGCTCGTTTAAAACTATTACAGATATTAGCCTTCTCATCTTTTACCCTTGTCATCAAGTATCATATTATATATAGCAGCCCCTGCTGGCACCATAGGCAAGACATTTTCAAAGCGGTCAATAACGACGTCAATAATAGCTGGCTTTTTACTATCAAGCGCTTCTTTTAAGGCTTTTTTAAACTCATCCTTTGTTTTTACCCTATAGCCAACCCCGCCAAAGCTAGCAGCAAGCATAGCAAAATCAGGCTGCAGGCTTAAATCCGTACTAGAAAATCTATGCTCATAAAAAAACGTCTGCCATTGCCTAACCATACCTAAGAAGTTGTTATTTAGCACGATATTTATAACAGGTATATCATCAGCCATAGCCGTCATCATCTCCTGTATATTCATAAGTATCGAGCCATCTCCTGTAAAATTTATCACCGCATTTGCAGACTTTGCCACCTTTGCACCAAGTGCAGCAGGTAGACCATACCCCATAGTACCCTGCCCTCCACTTGTAAGAAACTGCCTAGGGCTATTAAATGGATAAAACTGCGCCACCCACATCTGATGCTGCCCTACATCTGTACTGATTATAGCCTCATCACCTACTATTTGGGCAGTTTGCTTTATCACCCACTGAGGCTTTAAAACCCCCTCGCTATCATCAAAGTCTAGCGGATAAAGAGCCTTAAATTTATCAAGCGTATCTCGCCAAGGCGCATATAGGCTAGGATCTATACCAGCATCGCTATTTAACTCGTCCATGATTTGATTTACCACAGTGGCTAAATCTCCGACAATAGGATAATCGGCGTTTATGATTTTAGAAATGGAACTAGGGTCTATATCCACATGAATTATCTTTGCGCCTTTGGCAAACTCAGCAGTATTGCCAGTGATACGGTCATCAAAGCGCGCACCAAGCGAAATAAGAAGATCACACTCGCTAATAGCCATATTTGCAGCGTAGCTTCCGTGCATGCCAGCCATGCCTAAATTTAAGCTATCATCATCTCTTAAAACGCCAAGCGCCATAAGTGTCTGCACGGCTGGAATTCCACTCATAGCTAGGAGTTTTCGCACAGGCTCAGCGGCATTTGAGGATATAGCACCGCCGCCTATATAAGCAAGTGGGCGTTTGGCTGATTTTATCGCCGCAACTGCCTTTTTAATCTGCTTAGAATTTCCTTTGTAAGTTGGCTTATAAGTAGGCATACTCACCTCGTTTGGATACTCAAAAAGCCCTATCTCAGCGGTTATGTCCTTTGGTATGTCTATATGCACAGGACCTGGGCGTCCAGTACGTGCGATATAAAACGCCTCCTTTATTATCCTAGGCAGCTCCTCTATGCTACGTACTAGATAGTTGTGCTTCACACAGGCGCGCGAAATGCCTACCGCATCTATCTCCTGAAAGGCATCAGTACCTATTAAGGCACGCCCCACTTGTCCGCTTATAAGCACCAAAGGCACGCTATCAGAATAAGCTGTCGCAAGCCCAGTAATTGCATTTGTAAAGCCTGGACCACTAGTGGTAAAGGCCACTCCGACGCGACCGCTCGCCCTAGCATACCCATCTGCTGCATGCACAGCTGCTTGCTCATGGCGAGTGAGTATATGACGAAAATGATCTTGCTTGTATGTCTCATCGTAGATATTTAACGCTGCGCCACCAGGGTAGCCAAACACGACCTCAACGCCCTCAAGTCGCAATGCCTCGCTAATCATCTGCGAGCCGTTTAACTCTTTCATATCGCTGCCTTTGGTTAAATTTTGATTGATATTATACGATTATTTAATTTAAACTTAGATGATTTTTTACCTTTTACGCAAGCTTTAGTTAGAGTTTTGAGTACAAAATGTTACTAACGGTTACAAGAAAGTGCTTACATTATAAATTTGTAAGCACTTCATAACCATAAAATATAAATTTAATCTAAAGCCTTAAGCTTAAAACGGCCAGATAGCCTCCATGAGCTTTGTGCCCCACGGTTTTCTAGTGGCTCTGTCTATGTCGCCCTCTGTTTTATAGCTAATCTTAGCATCGGCTATATATTTACTATCTATTTGATTATTTTGACTGATATCATACGGGCGGATAACTCCAGTAACTTGCATTATCTGCTTTTCGCCATTTATAAGTATTTCTTTATTTCCCTCGATGAAATAGTTACCATTTTCAAGAACCTTTATTATTCGCGCCGTAAGTGTGGTGGTAAACTTTTCAGTCCGAGAACTTGAGCCAGTACCGTTAAATTCATTTGAGTTACCAGCGCTAAAGTTTATGTTTGCATATTTGTTTAGCTGTTTTGCCACCGTACTAAGAGGAGCTGCTGCTGCGCCAAATACGCCAGCGCCTAAGCTTGTTGTACTATCTTTGCTTGTACTGTGGCTTCCACTTGAGGTTTGCGAGGCATTTTCAGAGATTAATATCGTTACTAAATCATTTACATTCATGGCCTTTCTATCGGCAAAAAGTGGGTTTTGTCCGCGCCCATAAAGGCTACCTGGATTTGGAATATTTGCATGCCTTTCTTTGCTTGGTAGCTGTTCTACATAAGCTGGCGGCTTCATATCTATATGCGGATCAGCCGAAGGTGTACATCCAGCCAAAGAAAGCCCCAAAAATGCAAAAAAAGTAAATTTAGTAAAATTTTTTTTAAAATTCATAACTAATTTATCCTAAAATTAAATTTATATGTGATAAAATTCAAAGCAATTTCAGTTCCATACATAAGGAGTTTTTCTGTGAAAAATCTGTATATTATATCAGATTTGAATTTAGAAGAGGCAAAATCGGCTTTAAATTCTAAATTCAAAAACGTAGGAGTGTATAAAGTCGAGCTAACAGACGTGGACAAAAAGCACTTAAAACAAGGTAAAGAAAAAGAGGTGATGACTAGGCTCATCGATGAATTTGACGCATTTTCAACTAAATTCGAAGCAACGATAGTGGTTGGGGTTGCTGGCTTTAGCGTATTTGAGCCGTTAACATTAAACTTAAAAATAGCAAAAAATTTAAACACCCCTATTTATGATAAAGATGCGGCTGATTTAAATATCATAAATAAAAACTCAAAACTTCTAATCTCAGCCGAGATTGATGAAATACTAAACACAACTCAGGAAATTCTAACCCCAGCTCGCTTTGAGAACATGCTTTTAAAACGCGCAATAGAGGCAAACTCGAGCGTAGTACTACCTGAAAGCGAAGACCCTAGGGTGATAAAAGCGGCTGCAATACTGCTAGAAAAGGGTATAAAAATAGTCCTGCTAGGCGAGCGTGTAGCGATAGATACTCTGGCAAATGAGCTTGGTGTAGATGTCAGCAAAGCAGAAATTATAAATCCGCTAACAAGCGAACATACAGCTAAATTTGGCGAGAAAATTTATGAGCTAAGAAAGCACAAAGGCATGGAGCTAGACAAGGCTTTAGCTCTGGCTAAAGATCGCACATACTTTGCCACCATGCTAGTTCAAGAAGGATTAGTAGGAGCCATGGTAAGCGGGGCAAACACCACAACGGCTGACACGATTCGCCCAGCACTTCAAATCATAAAAACCGATCCAAAAAGCCCATTAGTATCTGGAATGTTCTTTATGGCGCTTGAGGAGGAGGTGCTAATCTACGCAGACTGTGCTATCACGCCAAATCCAGACCCAGATGCGCTAGCTGGCATAGCAATTAGCAGCTACAATACAGCAAAATCATTTGGCATAAATCCTCGCGTAGCCATGCTAAGCTACTCTACTGGCGAAAGCGGCACAGGCGCTAGCGTAGACGCAGTAAAAGCAGCAGCCGCAAAGGTACGAGAGCTAGCCCCTGATATGGCACTAGCTGCGCCTATTCAGTATGACGCAGCCGTCGATATGGCCGTAGCTAGTAAAAAAATGCCAAACGACCCAGTCGCAGGCAAGGCAAATGTATTTATATTCCCGGATCTAAACTGTGGCAATATCACATATAAAGCCGTCCAGCGTAGCGCAAATGCCCTAGCCATAGGTCCGATTTTGCAAGGCTTACGTAAGCCAGTAAATGATCTAAGCCGTGGCGCACTCGTGGAGGATATAGTAAATACAGTAATAATAAGCGCAATTCAAGCAAAACAGTAAGGAGATAAATTTATGAAAATATTAGTTTTAAACTCAGGCTCTAGCTCTATTAAATTTCAGCTATTTTTAATGGATAAAAATGAGAGCATAGCTAGCGGTCTAGTAGAAAAAATTGGTGAAAAAGAGAGCTATGCTGTACTAAAAGCAAATGGACAAAAGTATGAGCGAAACCAGCCTATCGCAAACCACCAACAAGGGCTTGAGATAGTAAGCGAGCTAATGAAAGAAGCAGGCGTACTACATGATCTAAGTGAACTTGACGGCATCGGACACCGCGTCGTACACGGTGGCGAGACGTTTAAAGATGCAGCCTTAGTAGATAGCACCGTAACAAAAGAGATAGAGGATCTAATAAGCCTAGCTCCACTACACAATCCAGCCAACCTAGACGGCATACTAACTGCCATAAAAAGCACAGAGGGCAAGGTGCCAAATGTAGTCGTTTTTGATACTGTATTTCATCAAAGCATGCCAGAATATGCATATCGCTACGCCATACCACTAGATACGGCTAAAAAATATGGCGTGAGAAAATATGGCTTTCATGGTACTTCACACAAATACATCACAGAAAGAGCAGCTAAATTCATAGGTAAGCCTTTAAATGAATTTAACGCAATCACCCTACACCTAGGTAACGGCGCGTCCATGTCTGCTATAAAAGGTGGCAAAAGCATAGATACCACCATGGGGCTAAGTCCGCTTGAGGGTCTAGTAATGGGCACAAGAAGTGGCGACATAGATCCAGCTGTGCTATTTTATCTAGTAAGACAAGGCGAGCTAAAAGCAGACATAAACGAGCTTGATACATTCTTAAACAAAAAAAGCGGTATGCTAGGAATTTATGGCTCAAATGATATGCGTGATGTGGAAAACAATATGGACAAAGACGCAAATGCAAAGCTTGCGTTTGATATGTTCTGTTATCGCATTAAAAAATATCTAGGCTCATACTATGCAGTCCTTGGCGGCAACGTAGACGCTATCATATTTACAGGTGGTATCGGTGAGAACTCAAACTTAGTGCGTGCTGGCGTAACAGACGGACTTGAGCTGCTTGGCATAGGCATAGACCACAAAGAAAACGACGACTTTAGCAAGCGTGGCACAGAGCGTAGCATAAGCAAGGCTGGAATGCGCGTAAATACGCTAATCATACCTACAAACGAAGAGCTAGAAATCGCTCTAGAGACAAAGCGCCTAATCTCAAAATAAGGCGATTTTGAAGCGAGATTATGCTCGCTTCAAGCCTTTATAAATTTATTTAGGTTTAAATTTTTAAAAGCCCTAGGTAGTGCAAATTTAATGCATACCATAATCTGCAATTGCGTAAAAAACGCATTTAATTTAAGTGCCACCACAAAACATAAAATAAAGACAAGTTTCCTAAGCCAGCTTATCCACTCTACCCTCTGCCACTTTTTTTAAGATTTCAAAGACGTTTTTGCCACTGTTAAACTCACGTGCGATAAGGGCGTAAAACTGCCGATACTCGCTACTTGCTTCATCTTTGTAAGTCTTTGTTTTACTCACTGCTTGGATAGGTTTAAATTTAGCATTTTTAATGTGCTCTACTTTCTCATCTGCTCTTTTTTCCTGAGCTAGTAGTCCATTTTTTAGCTCTGCTTTTATCTTTTCTTGATTTTTACTCCAAAGCTTTTTAAACTCATCAATGCTTATATCAGCCCTATCAAGCAAAGCAAAAGAGTCTTTATTCACAACTGGCTTTGGCAAATCAGCAAAGCTTTGAGATAGCATAAAACTTGAGAGTTCATTTATCTGTGCTTTGCTAAAGCTCTCATCAAGCCCCATAAGCTTGCCAGCTATGGTTATTTTACCATTTGCGTCTATGCCAGACCCTGGTACGCCATTTAGACTTATATTTAAAAGATTTGAGCTTTTTAACTCTTGTCTGGTTTGCGCCTGTAGGTCTTTTAGACTTTTTTCGCTAAGGTTACCCTTTTTCTCAAGGGCTTCTTTAGCGTCGTGATGTCTTGTAGCAATACTGGCAAATTTTAAAAGATTGCTCGTGTTTACAGCTGATATTTGGCTCATTTGTTTGCCACAAAATCTAGCAAAACCCTAATAATATTGCGCTATAAATTCATTTATAGCGTCTTCGGTACCCACCATAACCAAAGTATCGCCACTTGTCAAAGCCACGCTAAAATCTAGCTGCATATTCCAGTGTTCGTGCTTATGAGCGACGATTTTTGCGTCTTTTAGCTTTTTATCAAGTTCACCAAGGCTTACGCCATTTAGCTCACCGCCTATAACAAAGCGTGCGGATTTTATGGTGTTTGTGATATCTATTATCTCAAAGGCTGGATTTTGCAAAAAGTCCCCCACAAGCCTCTTTGCGCTGTCTCTTTCTGGGTATATGACGCGGTTTGCGCCGATTTTGCTTAAAATTTTACCGTGTATTATGTTATAAGCTTTTGCAATTACCATAGGTACGCCAGCTTCCTTAAGCGCCATAACTGTAAGAATGCTAGCCTCGACGTTTTCGCCAATACTTACGACTGCTACGTCAGCGTCGCTTATGCCGCTTTCTTTAAGCGCTGTTATATCAGAGCCATCTAGTTTAAAGACATTCTCGCACACGCTTTTAAATTCTTTTACTGCCTCATATGATTTATCAACCGCTATTACGTTTATGTTGTGATCCATTAGTCCTTTAGCCACATATGAGCCAAATTTACCAAGCCCTATAACAGCGTAAGTTTTCATAAATTTACCTCCTCAGTAGGATATTCTATTTTGCTTTTTTTGTTTTTGCCAAGCAGCATAAAGCTAAATGCAAGCACGCCAATACGTCCCATAAACATAAGCACAACGATATAAAGCTTGCCAAAGGTATCAAAATCGCCCACCAAAGATGAGCTACCATCGCTACTGCCTAGGCTCATACCAGTAGTGCTAAAAGCCGAGCTAACCTCAAATAAAATGGGTAGGAATTTTTCATTATTTTTATCCTCAAGAGTTCCTATAACCATCACAGAAACAACAACATAGATCATAGAAGCAACAAAAATCACAAAAGCTTTTCGTATCGTTTCTGACGGGACTTTGCGCTTAAAAATTACTGGGTCTCTATCCTTAAGTACGCTATATGTAAAGAGCAAAAGCACCGCTAGAGTAGTTACTTTCATGCCTCCACCAGTACCACCAGGGGCTGCACCTATAATCATCATAAGGGTTGAGAAAAATATAGTCTGATCGTGAAGCTGACTAACATCTATGCTATTAAAGCCTGAGGTGCGTAAATTTACAGTCAAAAAGAAAAACGATAAAAGCTTCTCATATACATCAAATCCAGCAAACGCCTCATCATGATGAAACTCAAGAATAGTGATAACAAAAAAACTACCCAAAAACAAAACCGCACTCATAATAAGGACTATGCGAGTATGGATAGAAAGGCGCTTTTGCTGCTTTTTGTAAAAGGCGTAGCACTCGCTAAGCACCAAATATCCAAGCCCACCAAGTATGACAAGCGATGATATGGTGAGTTTTAGGATTAGATTATCATGATAGCTCATAAAGCTATTTTCAAATATCGAAAATCCTGCATTATTAAAAGCCGAAATAGAGTGAAAGACCCCAGCCCAAAGTGCGTCATAA
Source organism: Campylobacter sp. 19-13652 (assembly GCF_019702925.1). NCBI lineage: Bacteria > Pseudomonadati > Campylobacterota > Epsilonproteobacteria > Campylobacterales > Campylobacteraceae > Campylobacter > Campylobacter sp. 19-13652. The sequence continues at coordinate 1,110,314 of NZ_AP024713.1, forward strand.
AATGGCATATCAAGCATAAAAACCAAAGTAAGCACCACTGCACCAGCTAGCTCAATGACTATAATAACACTAAAAATCTTTTTTATAAATTTAATAATACCACGAAAGTTTGGATAGACTAGATCCTCTTTTAGCATGCTGCGCTCGCCAAAATCGAGCTTTTTGCCGATTATTAAAAAAATAAGGCTAGCCATAGACATATAACCAAAACCACCGATTTGAACAAGCAGCAGTATCACGGCTTGTCCGTATATGGTGTAGTCATTTGCGACATTTAGCGTAGTAAGCCCAGTAATAGAAATAGCCGAAGCCGCGGTAAAAATTTGATCTATAAACGGTATATGCCTAGTGCGCATTATGTCTATTTCAAGTATACTAGCTCCAACAAGAGCAAACACAACATAACCTACAAATAGGTATCTAAATACCTTCGTTTCCATCTCTTAAAGCCCCATCTTATCGGGGTTTAGTATGCCGTTTGGATCAAATGCGCTCTTTATACGGCGAAAAAGCTGCATCTCTGCTTTGCTAAATGCAAGTGGCATAAAGGCTGCCTTTGATATACCTATGCCATGCTCGCCGCTTAAAGTACCCCCAAGCGAGATTGCTAGCTTAAAAATCTCCGTTATAGCCTCATGTCCTTTTTCTACCTGAGCCTTGTCGTTTTTATCTGGCACCATTACATTTACATGTACGTTTCCGTCTCCAGTATGCCCAAAACAAGGCACCTTAAAGCCAAATTCCTTTGAAATTTTATCTATCCCACTAAGTAGATGAGGAAGCGCCGAGCGCGGCACGGTAACATCCTCGTTTAGCTTTAAACTTCCGTAGCAAGTAATCGCCTGAGAGCAATTTCTCCTAGCAAACCAAATATCAGCCGCTTGCGCCTCATCTTTTGCTATTAAAAATTCGCTAGCTCCATTTTGATTAAAACATTCCCTAATAATATTAAGCTCATAATCAAGCACGTTTTCTACATTTGCGTCAACATCTGTTATTAAAATAGCGCCAGCATCACGAGGCAAGCCTTTGTTAAATTTATCCTCGACCGCATTTATACAAAGTGCGTCTAAAAACTCCATAGCAACAGGGGTTACACCACTAGCTAAGGTTTTATAAACTGCGTTCATAGCGGCATTTACACTGGGAAAAACCCCATACGCAGTACGCCTAAACTTTGGCTTTGGAATTAGCTTTAAAGTAATTTCAGTAATAACTGCTAGTGCACCCTCGCTAGCAACTAATATGCCAGCTATGTTAAAGCCAGCAACGTCTTTTATGGTGCGCTTACCAGCCCTTATTATTTCGCCATTTGGCAATACAGCACGAAGCGCCATTACGTAATCTTTTGTAATGCCATATTTTGCCGCACGCATTCCGCCTGCATTTTCAGCCACGTTACCCCCAAGCGTACTATACTCCTGGCTAGCTGGGTCTGGAGGATAAAAAAGCCCCACCTCAGCCACCGCACGCTGAAGCTGCATGTTTATCACCCCAGGCTGGACTACTGCGACTAGATTTTTAGTATCAATTTCTAGGATTTTATTCATATGCCGCTCAAGGGCGAGTATCAGCCCTCCACCAGCTGCTAAAGCCCCTCCAGTAAAGCCGCTCCCTGCGCCACGTGGTACTACTTTTATGCGCTTTTGGTTACAGTAGCTTAAGATTTTACTAATATCGCTCTCATCTTTTGGAAAAAGCACCCCATCAGGCAAACATCTAGCCTTTGTAGCGTCGTAGCAGTAGGCATTTAGGTGTGCCGCGTCAAAGTAAGCACCCTCATCGCCTAATAAATTTTTAAAAAATTTAATATCGTCGTTAGTTATCATTTTGTTCTAATAGGTAGTCATAATAAGCGTCGTAGTTATTTATATGCTCCGCATCAAGCTTCCAAAATACAGTATCTATGTCCCTTACCCTAGTATAAAATGGAAGCTGATAATACTCCACCTCTCCTGTTTTAAATTCTTTTAAAATTTTAAAACTCTGACAATCAGCAAACACGCCCCTACCGTCAAGCCCTATAAATATAAGCCCAGCACCGCTTGCAGCGCACATCTTTCTAAAATCATCCCTGCTAGGATTTGGCTTATATTCATAGCTCAGATATGCTCCAACAATGTCTGGATGGATAAATGTCATCCTAGGGAAGGCTTTTACGACTTCTTCATATATGTCTTTATTTGGCACAACTATAAGCGAGCGATCATAAAGGTAGTTTAAAAGCACTATATCGCCCACCTTTGGGGCTACGCCAGGTAGAGGGAATGCGCGCTGAGCTAGCATATCAAATACCTCAAACCTAACAGTAGCATTTACACCGTCTTTTGCTATGACGCTAGCCCTAGCTATAATAGACTCATCAGCGCCAAAGGCATGCACTACGACCCCACTGCTTCCTATTATAATATCTTTACTATCTTTTATAGTAGCGGTAGCCCCATCAATCCCATCTATCTGTGCTGCATATTCGCTCATGCTAAAGCTAGCTCCATGCGCACTCGCAAAAGATAGAAAAATGGCAAATAATATCCTTTTCAAAACAACTCCTAGAAAAGTTTTTCGCAGATTATAGCTATTCCTTGCTTTTTTTTCAAATTTTCTAAGCAAATTTATTATAAAATCTGAAAATTATTTTTATTTTAAGGAATACCAAATGAGATTTGCCGCGCTTTTATTATTACTATGCCTAAAAGTGTTTGCTATCTCCCCCACAGTCTCAGAAATGAGCTGGGAAAACGGTGTTTCGTTCTTGCGTTTTTTAGAGAAAAATAAAATTCCACTATCACTTTTTTACTCACTTTCAGCAGAGGACAAAGAGTCAGTTGCAGACATAACAGCTGGTACTAGATATGACATACTAAGAGCTGATGACGGTTCCGCAGAGCAAATACTAATCCCTATCACAGATGAGCTTCAAGCACATATATATAAATGGGAAAATGGCGAGTATAAGATAGACTTCATACCTATTATATACGAGACAAAAGATCAAATTCTAAACCTAAAGCTAGACCGCACCGTATCTCAAGACATCTACGACTATACAGGCTCAGGGCAGCTTGCCGCGGCTTTTAATAGAGCTTTTAGAGGGCAAGGCGTAGACTTTAGAAAGGTAAATAAAGGCGACAGGATAATCATAAGCTATTCGCAAAAGTTTCGTCTAGGGCGAGCTTTTGGCACGCCTAGTATAAATTTTGCCATGCTAAAGACAAAATCAAAAACATACACAGCATACTATTTTAATGACAAATTCTACGATAGAGACGGAAAAGAGCAGGAGAAGTTTCTCCTCATAAGACCCCTTGGCAATGCCCCTATTACAAGCCCATTTTCGCTAAAGCGCTACCATCCTGTACTTAAGCGTTACAGAGCACACCTAGGCGTAGACTACGGAGCACCTCGAGGCACGCCTATAAAAGCGGCAGGGGATGGCACGATAAAATTTGTCGGAGTAAAAAATGGCTACGGAAAGACGATAATCATAAAGCACGCTGGAGATTATGAAACCCTATATGCTCATTTAAACAACTTCGCAAAAGGGATAAAATCTGGACAAAAAGTAAAACAAGGCAAGGTAGTAGGATATGTAGGCTCTAGCGGTATAGCCACTGGGCCACACCTACACCTTGGGCTTTATCTAAATAAAAAGCCGATAAATCCAGAAAGCGTGTTAAAGGTAGTAAAAAGCAAGCTTGATAAGGCTAGATCTGATAAATTTAAAGCCATCGTGGCAAAAAGCGATAGAGTGCTAAACGAAACACTTCAAAGCGCTCCACTTAGCACAAAAATTTCAAATGCATCTGATATAGTAGAGTATCATCAATGAATGAAGAGCTAGTAAACGGCGCCAAAGAGCAGCTTGACGCCCATCTCGCTGGAGATGAGATAAGCGCCTATGACCTCACTCAGCACCTAAAAACACTTAAAAAAACCGACGATGAAGCATACCTAGACTACCTAGAAAAACTAGACCCTCAAAGCCTGGGCGACGCAGCCATTGAGATGCCTGATTATATGCTAAAAGACGTCATCGAGACCGTTCCGCATGAAAAAATGCTAGAAGCCCTTGAGGAGCTAGAAAGCGATGACGCCACAGACTTACTTCAATACATCGAGGATATAGACGAGGATAAGGCAAAGGAGCTATTTGACGGACTTGATAAAGAGGATCAAGACGAAATATTAAGGCTTCGTAGCTATGATGATTACGAGGCTGGAGCTTATATGCAGACAGAGGTTTTCTCCGCGCGACTTGATGAGCGGCTTCAGACTGCGGTTGAGCGACTTAGACGGCTAAAATCAGAAGGTGAACTAGAAAACGTCTCGCAGCTTTTTTTGGTTGATGCATGTGGAGTGCTTCAGTATGCAGTGCCGCTTGAGGATCTTATACTGTTTGATTTTAGCATGTTTTTAGGGGATATTATCCTAAGAAGCGGAGACAAATATCGTGCTACAAGCGCACTTGATAGCGATGATATCAGTGTCGTTGTCGGACTTGTGGAGGATTTTGACCTCACATCTATAGGCGTAACTGATAGTAAAGGTGTGCTACTAGGACGTATCACAACAGACGATATACACGATATCATTCAAGAACGAGCCACCGAGCAGCTTTATAACCTAGCTGGCGTAAACGACGAGGCCGAGGAGGAAGAGAGTCTGGCAAGTGCTGGTAAGGCGAGGGCGATATGGCTTGGGATAAATTTATGCACAGCTATTATAAGCTCGCTTATAATAGGGCTTTTTGACGCGACGATTGCCTCATATGTCGCACTTGCCGTACTCATGCCTATCGTGGCATCCATGGGGGGAAATGCTGGCACGCAATCGCTTACCGTTACAGTGCGGCGCCTTGCACTTGGTGAGATAGAATTTAAAGACGCAAAGGACGTAGTAAGGCGCGAAGTACTGCTATCGCTTAGTAACGGAGTATTATTTGGCGTAATAGCTGGCGTGATAGCATGGGCGTGGTTTGACCGTCCGATGCTAGGTGCGGTTATTACAAGCAGTATGATTATAAATTTATTCAGTGCTGGCTTTTTTGGCACGGTTATACCGCTTGGGCTAAAGAAATTTAACATAGACCCAGCCGTTGGATCGTCCGTCATTCTTACGACCTTTACAGATTGTATAGGATTTTTTAGCTTTTTAGGACTTGCAAAGTGGATATTACTATAACTGGCAAAGAACCGCTAATCAATCCTAAATTTATCCGCCCATACAGGCTTAATTTTATACAAAACGGCAAGCCTCGCACATGGGAATGTATAAGTGCTATGCCCTCCGTATCTGCACTTTTATACCATAAAAGCAAGGATAGCTTTGTCTTTGTAAGACAGTTTCGCCCAGCAGTTTGGCACGCTACGGCTGACGATAGTGCTATTAGCAAGGATGAGCGCGGCTACACGTATGAACTTTGTGCAGGGCTGCTTGATAAGGGGCTAAGCGAAGAACAAACCATAATCGAGGAAATAGCCGAGGAGACTGGCTACGCAGTATCTTCGCTAATACGCATTACTCGCACTAGAAGTGGCTTTGGCTTTAGCGGCAACGCACAGACTATGTTTTATGCCCAGATTGATGATGATATGCTAATAGGCGAAGGCGGCGGCGTGGAGGATGAGTACATAGAGCTTTTTTACCTGCCTAGGACTATGGCGCATGAGTTTATATTTGATGAGCGATACGTCAAGGGGTTTGGGCTTGGCTTTGCGCTATTTTGGTGGAAGGATAAATTTAATCTAGCGCTTAAATAAGCTTAAAATCACCCCCTCCTCCCTAACGCAGAATAGTTTTATCCAAAGCAAAAATAAAGATAAATTTACACTCCATGATAGTGCGAATTTAAAGGCTTCTTTAAGCTTAAACTCAAGCCCTATATTGTGCATGAGTAGCTTATTAATCGCGATATGCTAGCCTAGCAAAGTAACCTAAATGCTAAAAGCCAAAAGCTTTGGCGAACTCAAAAAATTTAAGGTATCACAATATTTTCTAATTAAGCAAAAAGAATTTAAAAATATGATAACTTACCCTTATAAGCCAAAAAATGTCACAGACCTAGGAAAACTTTCTACAAACAACACAAAGACTATTTACTCAAGAGTCATGGACCTAAAAATAAACATAAATAATTTTATTAAGTTTTATACAATTAAAGTTTCAGGCTAAAAATTTAGCTCATTTTTTAGCCTCTTAAAAGTTTTAAACATCAAGCGATTAAAAGCATTAAAATACCGTTTAAATGCGAATAGTCCTCAACTCCATACCATACCACCACTATCTTACATTTTTAAAAATTTAAATTTATAACATCTTTTTAAATAAGCCTTGCTTTCTATGTCACTTTGTAGCACAAACTCGCACAGTCTAGACAAAGCCTAGCAAAAATGGACGCTAGCAAAACATCAAGCCGTAAAAAGTAGTCGGTTTACTAGGTTTTGCTAAGAGTGTTTTTAGGCTTACACTAAAGCTTTGCGAATGGCTAAAATCATGCCGCTACTGCATAAGTAATGGCGAATACTAAAAGCCAGTGGCTCAAATTAGGAGCGTTAGGCTTGTAAAGTGGCTTAAATTTGTGATTAAAAATAATATCCATACTTTAAAAATAAGCACTCTACAAACCAAATGTGCAAATTTTAAAAATATCCACGTCTTAATCCAGGGAAAATAGCATTACAAAGATAAAGCCTTAATTTTACCAAATATGCGTAAGAATTTAAATTAAAGGCTCTTTTAAACAATAGTGTTATTTTACAAAATTGCAAAAGTAAGCTACCCACGTATGTGAGTAACTTAGCCCCGATTTTATAGTGTACAAAAGCCACTCAGCCAAAAATCGTGCAACCACCTGTTAGCAGTTATGTCTTACACACTACCGCCACAAGAGTTTGGGCGATTCTGAAGGAATTAGGATAATAACTACTAAGTAGGGCGTGCCTTATTAAGTTAGTAGGCAAGCATATCGCTTTACTATGTAAGCAGTAATGTTTTGATTTTATTGTGGCTTAAAATTTGTAAATAAAATAATGCTATTTTAAAAGAGCCCAATTAAAATAGTCAAGCCCTATTTATACAGCCTAGCAAAGCCCTCTGGGTCTTTAGTCTGCATAGGCTCGCTTAGTAAAGCAACCCCACAAGCACCACTTTTTATGCAAAGGGGCGCATTTTGAGGATTTATCCCACCTAGAGCGATTATTTTTACGCCGCCAAACTCATTAAAAATCTGCCCTATTAAACTAACGCCAGCTGGCTTAGCATTTGGCTTGCAGCTAGCGCCAAATATAGGCGATACAACGAGCAAAGAAGCTCCGAGGCTAAGCGCCGCCATAGCCTCTAAAAGGCTATGCGCTGGAGCATAAAAACCGCTTTTAATACCACATTTTAGATCACGAAAAGCACTAAAATCACCGTAGCAAAGCCCAAGACTATCAAGCCTATCCCTAATCCACTCCCCACTAGCCCAAAAATCGAGGTTTAAATTTATAGCAACCTCATAAAAGTGATTTATCACAAGTCTTGTTTTGCTACTTTGGCACAGTTTTTTAAGCCTAAGTGCCAAAGTAAAATACTCATCCTCGCTTAGCCATTTAGCGCGCAGTACAATAGCATCAACGCCTCCTTTGCAAAGCCTTTGCACTCTATCCTCAAAATCTCCAACGCAAATATCAGGCGAAGCAATAGCATAAACTAAGCTCAAATTTATACTCCAAATTTAAAGTTTTACAAATTTAAAGCTAGTATAAAAAGCCGATAAATTCATATTTTTAGTAAAATTTTATGTATTATTTTATGAAAAATTATAACTAAAATTAATCATAAATTTATACATACACATACTCACTCATCAATGGCATTAGTCCAGCAGATCTAATAGCCGCGCAAACCTCAGCCACGCTTCTAGTATCATCTATCTCAAACTGTCCATCGCCCTGCTTTTCTTGCTCGCTATGCTCTCCCACAGCCACGCTTACACCTGCACTCATTTTATTTGCTACAAGCCCTATGACATTATCTCTAAAATGCGCACGCTCTCTAGTTGATATGGTAATACTTGAAAGCGGCATCAAAAGCCTATAGGCCATAACAGCCTGCAGTAACTCGCGCTCGCTCACGCCAAGGCGTGCTAGCTTGGCATTGCCTAATATAGGGCGTAGTCTAGGGCAGGAAAAGCCTATCTCTGCGTGGGGGTATTTTTGCTGGATTAAATAAGCATGAACCCCAGTGGCATAGGCATCCTTACGCCAGTTATCAATACCCAAAAGCGCAGCAAAGCTAACCCCGCGCATGCCACCTAATATCGCTCGCTCTTGTGCTGCAAAGCGGTAGGGGAAAATACGCTTATTACCAGCTAGGTGAAGGCGCTCGTATTTGTCGGTACTATAAGTCTCTTGATACACGCTGACAAAGTCCGCCCCAGCCTCTTTAAGCTTCGCATATCCATCCACATTTAACGGATAAATTTCAACTCCCACGACTTTAAATTTTTCACGAGCTAATCGCACAGCATTTGCGATATATTCGACACTCGTGTGATTTGGAGCTTCGCCAGTTAGTAGCAATATCTCCTGTAAACCAGTAGCAGATATCACCTCAAGCTCTGAACGTATCGCCTCATCGCTAAGCTGATGGCGACGTATGTTATTATGCTCGCTAAAGCCACAATAAACGCAGTGATTTTCACAAAAATTTGAAATGTAAAGCGGCGTAAAAAGGGTGATATTTTCTCCAAAGGCACTTCTTGTTAGCCTTTTTGAAGTAGCAGCAATCTGCTCTAAAAACTCATCAGCAGCAGGGCTTAGCAACGCTCCAAAATCAGCTAAGCTACGATACGGCTTTTTAAGCGCTAAAACCACATCATCGGCACTATATGAGTCTGGGTCGTACTTATCGCGCGCAGCTAAAACCTCGTCCATCATCTGCGTACCCACATCCTGCTGCCCAGCCAAAAAGCTCATATGGTCAGTTCGTTTAAACTTCATCTCATTCACCCAAAAATCCAGTCAGCGGACTGCTCGCCTCTCCTCCACTTGCCACTTCTCGCACTCTACCAAGCCCAGCTAGATATCCAGCCCTGCCAGCCCTAACCGCCTCGCCAAAGGCTCTTGCCATTAGCCGCACATCACGAGCCGTGGCTATGGCGGTGTTTGCCATTACTGCAGCCGCACCCATTTGCATAGCCTCGCACGCCTGAGCTGGAGTGCCTATGCCTGCGTCAATGATGACTGGGGCGTCTAGCTCGTTTATCATTATCTCAATCGCCGCACGAAAGGCAAGACCCGCGTTTGAGCCAATGGGCGCAGCTAGGGGCATAACGCAGGCTGCCCCTGCACAGAGCATAGCTCTAGCGGCGGCTAGCTCTGGATACATATATGGCATCACGACAAAGCCCTCGCTGGCTAAAATCTCAGTCGCTTTTATTGTTTCAGCGTTATCAGGAAAGAGATATTTGCTATCTCTTATGACTTCGATTTTGACAAAGTCCCCACAGCCTAGCTCCCTGCCCAGCCTAGCTATACGCACCGCTTCATCGGCCGTCCTAGCTCCGCTTGTATTTGGCAAAAGCGTAACGTGCTTTGGGATAAAATCGAGTATATTTCGCTCGCTGCTCTCTCCCACTCGCCGCATAGCTAGCGTTATTATCTCCGCTCCAGCCTCATTTACGGCAGCGTCTATTAGCTCGTGGGCGTATTTGCCTGAGCCTAGGATAAAGCGGCTGTTAAACTCAAATTTACCTAATTTTAAAGTGTCATTCATAATCCACCCTTTTTAAATTTTGCATAAATTTTATCAAAATGCAGCTTAAAACTTATCTTTTAGCCTTGCCCTTATCTCATCTTTTATCTCTTTAGAATTTAAACAAAACTCACCAACTGCATCCTCAATCTGCATTAAAATAGCATAAATTTCACTCTCCCATTTACCTTTATCTTTTGTGTTTACATTTATACTCTGCACGTAGGCTAGCTTGCGACTTATCTCACTTAACCTTTGTAAAAATGGCTCTTTTGCACCCTGCTTTAAAGCGTCCCCATCAAGCCCCCTAAGTAATCTAATCTCGCCATCAATACTATCACAAAAAAGCGTATATTTATTAGCTATTGCAGGTAGATTTTCGCTAGTATTTTTAAAATTTTCACCATTTTCATAAGCCTCCCTATCAAGTCTATCAGTTATCTTTTTTAACTGCGTAATCATCAGCACAATAACTCCAGCAGTAACTAAAAAAGCGAGCAAATAAGCGTCCATAAATTCTCCTAATTTTTGATTTTATTATAGCACACTTATGAATTTTTAATTCATTTTTGGCTAAAATCTACCATTTTTAAATTTAAAAGGCGAGAAAATGGCTGATTTTTACAACCCAAAAGAAGTGGAAGAGAAGTATTATAAAATCTGCGAAGAGCGTGGATATTTCGAAACAGACGGCAACAAAAACATACAAAACGGCAAGAGCTTTTGCATTATGATGCCCCCACCAAACGTAACTGGCGTGCTACACATCGGACACGCCCTGACCTTTACCCTGCAAGACATCATCACCCGCTATAAGCGAATGGACGGCTTTACTACGCTGTGGCAGCCTGGGCTTGACCACGCAGGAATCGCCACGCAAAACGTCGTCGAAAAACAGCTTTTAAGCCAGGGACTTAGCAAGGAAGAGCTTGGGCGAAGCGAGTTTTTAAACCGCGTGTGGCAGTGGAAGGAAAAAAGCGGCGGCACGATCAACGCTCAGATGCGCCGCCTAGGCGTAACTCCAGCGTGGAGCAGAGAGCGATTTACCATGGATGAGGGGCTAAAAAACGCCGTTAAAAAGGCCTTTGTAAATTTATATGAAAAGGGGCTTATTTACAGGGGCGATTATATGATAAACTGGTGCACCCACGACGGCGCCTTAAGTGATGTCGAAGTGGAGCATAAGGAAAACAGGGGCAAGCTTTACCACCTGCGCTACCCCCTAGCTAGCGGCAGCGGCGAAGTCATAGTCGCCACCACTCGCCCTGAGACCTACTTTGGTGATACGGCGGTAATGGTAAATCCAAACGACGAGCGTTACGCCCATTTAGTAGGGGCTAGCGTGCGACTACCTATCATAAACCGAGAGATAAAAATCATCGCCGATAGCCACGTCGATATGGACTTTGGCACAGGCGTGGTAAAGGTAACGCCAGCGCACGACGTTAATGACTATGAAGTGGGCAAGCGGCACGATTTGGAATTTTTAACAATCTTTGATGAAAAGGGTATTTTAAACGAGCATTGCGGGCAGTTTGCTGGGCTTGAGCGGCTTGCGGCTCGTGATGTGGTGGTGGCTGAGCTTGAAAGGCTTGGCTTTGTAGAAAAAATAGAAGAGCATATAAATCAAGTCGGACACTGCTACCGCTGCAAAAACGTCGTCGAGCCATATATCTCAAAGCAGTGGTTCGTTAGCCCAAAAATCGCCGATGAAGCCATAAAAATGACAAACGAAGGGCAGGCGAAATTCTACCCAGCCCATTACATTAATAGCTTTAATGCCTGGATGCGAGAGCTGCGTCCTTGGTGCATTAGCCGCCAGCTGTGGTGGGGACATCAGATACCTGTGTTTTACTGCGATGAGTGCGGATATGAGTGGGCGGATGAAGGCGAGCCAGCTAAATGCCCAAAATGCGGTAGTGATAAATTTAAACAAGACCCAGACGTGCTTGATACGTGGTTTAGCTCTGGGCTGTGGCCTATCTCTACGCTTGGCTGGGGCAACGGCGAGGCGTATAAAAATGAAAAGTGGTTTGATGGCGATTTGGAGCAGTTTTACCCAAATACTATGCTAATCACTGGCTTTGATATTTTGTTTTTCTGGGTGGCTAGGATGATGTTTCAGTGCGAAAATGCCACTAAAAAGCTGCCTTTTAGCGACATCTACCTGCACTCTTTGGTTAAAACCAGCGACGGCAAAAAGATGAGCAAAAGCAGCGGCAATATCATAGATCCGCTTGACGTGATAGATGAGTATAGTGCGGACGTGTTGCGTTTTACGCTCACCACCCTAGCTGCGGCTGGCAGGGACATACGCCTAGGCGATGAGGCGCTGACTTTGGCTAGAAATTTTACCAATAAAATTTACAACGCCAGCAAATACTTGCTTTTAAACGCCCCTAAATTTGAGGATTTTGACGCAGATAAAATCAGCTCAGGCGTGGGAAAATATATGCTAGCTCGCTTTTATAACTGCGTAAGGATTACTAGAGAGCATTTAGAAAACTACCGATTTAACGACGCAGCGGATGCGGTGCAGAAGTTTTTATGGGATGATTTTTGCGACTGGGGCATTGAGCTTAGCAAGGCAGATAAGGGCGCGATAGCCGAGCTAGGTAGTATTTTTAAACAGAGCCTTAAGCTACTTAGCCCATTTATGCCATTTATCAGCGAGCACCTTTACCACGAGCTAAGCGGCACGAGCTTGGAAGCTGGAGCGGATAGTATAATGATAGCACGCTACCCAGTCTCGGGCATTGCAGATAGCGAGAATGAAGCTAAATTTAACGCCCTAATTGAAGCGGTCGTTAGCATACGCAGGGCAAAGGCGAGCATAGATCTAGGCAACGCTAAAATCCCGCTAGCCTACGTGCTAAGCGAGCTTGATTTAAGCGAGCAAGCAGAGCTAATCGCAACGCTAGCGAAGTGCGAAAAGGTGGAGTTTGTAAGCCAAAAGGTCGCTAACGCCGTGGCTGATGTGAGCCAAAGCCTAAGCACCTTTGTGCCACTTGCTGGCGTGGATACGAGCGAGATAATAAAGCGCCTTAACGCCCAAAAATCAAAGCTAGAAAAAGAGATTGCAAAGCTAGAAAATATGCTAGGCAATGAAAAATTTATCGCAAACGCCCCAGAAAATGTCGTGGCCGAGAACAAAGCCGCCCTAGATAACGCCAAAGAGCGCTTAGAAAAGGTAGTGGGAGAGCTGAGGAGATTTAAGTGACATATGAAAATTTTAAGAATAGCTTAAATGAGCGTATTTTTAAAGCCGACTTAAGTCTTGAAATTTTGCAGACAGTTATAGAAAACCCTCAGAGATACACTGGAATTTTTCGAATAACAAATGCAAAAACAAAACTTATTCAAAATATCACACAAAGTCATGAAATTAAATTTGGCGATTTTTTGGAAGATGTTTTTACGGAGTATATTCGTGAAATGGGGTTTGATTTATTGGACAAGAATATAAATAGCGACCTTAATGCGGATCAACTTTTTACAGATAAGAAAGAGATTTTTTTGATAGAGCAAAAAGTAATAGATGATCACGATAGCACAAAAAAACGCGGTCAATTTGATAATCTAATCAGAAAAATAATGGCATTAAAAGAAAAATATCCTAATAAAAAAATAAATGCTTGTATGTGGTTTTGTGATGACGCTCTCAAGAAAAACAAAAAATACTACCTAGAACGCATAGACTCAAACACCGATACTCTAGTAACAACCAAATTATATTACGGTGCCGAAATTTTTGCAGAGCTATTTAAAAGAATGGATGTGTGGCAGGAGATAGTTTCACATTTAAGTAAAAATAAAAATGAGCGAAGCAAAGAAATTTTAGAAGTACCAGATTTTGATAATAGTTTAGAGATTAAAGAAAGTTTAAAAAAACTAAAAGAGCAAAAACCAACTTTAATCAAAAAACTACTATCAGACAAAGATAAATACAAGCAATTAAGAGCAGAGTTATTTCCTAGCGGGGAGACTTTAAAAGGACTATGATAGAAAAAATTATTCAAGGCGATTGCATATCTGAATTAAAAAAATTAGATAATGAGTCTATAGATTTGATTTTTGCAGATCCGCCATATTTTATGCAAACAAGTGGCAAACTACTGCGTCCTGAAGGAGCAGAATTTAAAGGCTGTGATGACGAGTGGGATAAGTTTAATAATTTGACAGAATATAGAAATTTTACACTTCAATGGCTAAAAGAGTGCCAAAGGGTATTGAAAAAAGATGGCAGTATTTGGGTGATTGGCTCAATGCAGTGTATTTATTTAATTGGTGCTACGATGCAAGAGCTTGGCTTTTGGCTTATTAATGATGTGATTTGGCAAAAAAGTAACCCTACGCCAAATTTTTTGGGCACTAGACTAAACAACTCGCACGAGACACTGATTTGGGCAGCGAAATCAAAAAGTAGCAAATTTGCATTTAACTATAAAACCGCAAAAGAGCTAAATAGTGATGTTTTAGAGCCAAATCTATTTAAAAAAGGCGAACGACGTCAGCTTGGTTCTGTGTGGAAAATACCCGTATGTAGCGGAAATGAACGCTTAAAAGACAAACTTGGAAACAAGCTTCACAACACCCAAAAACCAGAAATTTTATTATATAGAATAATAGCAATTAGCTCAAAAATGGGCGATGTCGTCCTAGATCCATTTGGCGGAACTATGACAACTGCTGCTATGGCAAAAAAGCTAGGCAGGGGATATATCAGCATAGAAAAAGATGAGAGATATATACATTACGGAAAAAAAAGAATTAGCCAAATAGAATTTGAAAATAGTGATATAGCTAATGCAAAATGGGACAAAAAACCACCAAAAGCTGATATGAAAGATATGATCAAGGCTGGTTTTTTTATATCAGGAGAAACCTTTTATCTAAATGGCAGCAAAGCCACGCTCTTAGATGATGGAAAACTCGAGTTTAATACAGAAAAATACGATATGCACTCTTTAGCTGCTAAAATAAAAAAAACTAAAACAACAAGATTAAATGGTTTTAAGTATTGGAAAGTATTAAGAAATAATGAGCTAATAGGCATAGATTTAATTCGCCAAAAATACAGGGACGTACAATGATAAAGGTAGAAAATTTAATCAAAAACTACGGCGAGCTTAGGGTCATTGACGATGTGAGCTTTAGCGTGGCTAGGGGCGAGATTTTTGCCCTAGTCGGACACAGCGGCGCTGGCAAAAGCACCCTGCTTCGCTGCTTAAATGCGCTAGAAAGCTATAGCGGCGGCAGCGTGAAAGTGGGCGATAAGGAAGTGGCAAGCCTAAGCGGTGGCGAGCTAAGGGAGTTTCGCAAAGATATAGGTATGATATTTCAGCATTTTGCGCTGATGAGCCGCAAGAGTGCTTTTGAAAATATCGCTATGCCGCTTCGAATTTGGGGCTTTAAGGATAGCGAGATACGCACCAGAGTGGGCGAGCTGCTAGAAATCGTGGGGCTAAGCGAGCGAGCAAACGCCTACCCAAAAGAGCTAAGCGGCGGGCAGAAGCAGCGTGTAGCAATCGCCAGAGCCCTAGCCCTAAAGCCAAAGATCCTGCTAAGCGATGAAGCCACGTCTGCGCTTGATCCAAACACAACTGGCGGCGTGCTGGAGCTGCTTGCACGCATAAACGCAGACCTTGGCATTAGCATAGTGCTAGTAACGCACGAGATGGACGTTGTTAAAAAAATCGCCCACAAAGCCGTCCTGCTAGAACACGGCAAAGTCATCGGCAGCGGCAGCGTGGAGGAGCTATTTTTAAAGCCAAATTTAAAGATGAAAGAGTTTTTGGCTGAAGATGAAGTCCTGCCAAGCACAGGCGTAAATATCCGCCTATTTTTCCCAAAAGAGGTCGCTCAAAACAGCGTCATAACGCATATGGCAAGGACGCTAAACATAGACTTTAACATAGTCTGGGGCAAGCTAGAACAGCTCGGAGAGCAGGTGCTGGGAAATCTCGTAATAAACGTAGATAACGCCGATGTCGCGTCCGTGCTAGAGTATCTGGGACAAAGCGGCGTGCTTTATGAGGTGGCATCGGATTAAAGACTTAGGCTCTATTTTTAATAAAAGCCAAAAATAGAGCCTTTTATAAACTTATGGCAATATTTAAAAAACGGTATTTTATAAATTTACTTTATACCGGTTAAATTCATAAAACAATATTTATTATTTATTACTGCCAAACTAAACTTTTGCTATATCATTTCCAGTTTAAGCATATTTTAAACCATAGTATAATCTCAATACTACTAATTTATGTCAATAGAATAAAATATTACCGACATTGCAAAACAATAATATCGGTACGATTTTTAGCATTTAGCAAAGCTTGACATAAAATATGGGGAGCGTCGATAAGTTATTAGGCTTAGCAAGCACGCTACTGAGTTTGTGTATCACAAATGAACATATTTAAGCTACTTATGCACGTAGCATAGGGCTTTCCTTGAAATTTTTAAAAAATGGTGTTGTTTGAATAGCCAAAATTCAATTTATTCAAATATCAAAATAGCCCTTAACGCGCATTAGGTTCTTGCTAGAATTAAAACATAGCAATTATTAAATTTAAAGACAATTTAAAAAACCAAAACCAAATCACCACAGGAAATGTCTAAGCTATATTATTTTTAAGGTTTTAAATTTAAAGACGCTTTCAATTAGCAATAGATAAATCAGATTAAAATCGGTTGCGTAAGCTGCTCTTTACTCAATCACAAGGCGCATTAGATACATATCCTCGCCGTCTTTTACCTCAAGCTCAGTGCTTTTGCACTTCGGGCAGCTAAACTCATGCTTTTTAAGCTCCTCAACACCCCCACACTCAAGGCACTTAACAACCACAGGCTGAGTTATTATACTAAGCTCCGCCTCATCACACACAGTGCCTATTTTATACACGTCGTACGCACTTTGCAAATAGTGCGGCTCCACTCCGCTTAAAACGCCTATTTTAACCACGACTTCACGGATTTTAGGAGGGGTTATACTATCAAATTTATTAGCCCTTGATTTTAAATTTTCCTCGCAAAGTGCCACTAGGCTTTGGACTATGCTTAGCTCATGCATGTACGCCTCCTTAGCAAATTCTAGGTAGCAGCTCGCCTTTTGGTGGTTCCAAAAACCGCTGCGTACCGTACCTGCTTTGCAGTATCACGCCACTTCTGCGCACGCTAAGCTCTCCGATATAGGCGGCGAATGGGTTAAATTTACGTAGCACCTCAAGTGCCTTTTGCTCGTCATCTGGCGATACTGCAAGCACAAACGTCCCCTCATTTGCCAGCTCAAATGGCTCAAAGCCAAATATCTCACAAATCCCAAGCACCTCATCGCTAATAGCAATATCCGCCTCTCGCACCACTACGCCAAGCCCACTCGCCCTGCTTAGCTCATTTAGTACAGCAGATAGTCCTCCTCTAGTCGCATCTCGCATGCAAAGCGGCTTCACGCCAGCCTCTATAAGAGCCATAACAACGCCAAGTAGGCTCTTACAATCGCTTTTTAAATCAGCGCTTATTTCAAATTCCTCTCTAGCAGATAGCACCACAGCACCATGCCTGCCTATGTCGCCACTTAATAAAAGCTTAGCACCATCTTTTAAAGACTGCACCCCAACACCCTCACAAAGCACCTCAGCTACACCAGATGTGTTTATAAACATACTGTCGCATTTACCACGTGGTAGGACTTTGGTATCACCGCAGACGACTTTTACACCAGCCTTAGCGCACTCGCTAGCTAGCGAAGCAAGCACAGCTTTTAAAGTGCCAAGCAAAAGCCCCTCCTCTAAAATAAGTGCACAGCTTAAATACTTTGCCCTAGCACCCACCATAGCAAGGTCGTTTATAGTCCCACAGGCGGCTATCTTGCCTATATCTCCGCCTGCAAAAAACAGCGGACTAACGACAAAGCTATCTGTGCTAAACGCCAAAGGAGAGCTTAAATTTAAAATCGCAGAGTCATTTGCCTGCTTTAAAATTTCTCCGCCAACCTCACTAAATGCCTCAAAAATAACGCTATTTATAAGCGCTTCCATCTCCTCGCCGCCACCTCCGTGTGCTAGGCTTATCCTATCGCTCAAGCTCCCCTCCTTTGGTACTTATAATACGCTGCACAAGCTCCCTCAGAACTTACCATACAAGCTCCTACTGGGGAGTTTGGCGTGCAGGCTTTGGCAAATAGCGCACACTCTGGCGGCTTTGACACACCACGCAGTATCTGTCCACATATACATGCTTTTGCCTCTTTTGTGGCTTGCTCTTTTTGCAAGGCAAATACTCGCCTAGCATCGATACTTACATACTCATCTTTTAAGCAAAGTCCGCTATCATCTATCTCGCCTAGCCCCCTCCACTCAAAAGTGCAAGGGCGCATATATTTTGCCACGAGCTCTTTTGCCTTTACGTTTCCTTGCGCACTCACAGCTCTTTTGTATTCGTTAAACACCTCAAAGCTTGCGCGCTTGTGCTGGCGGATTAAATTTAAAACACTAGCCATCACATCAACTGGCTCAAAGCCACTTATGGCAATCGGACGTTTAAACTCAAGAGCTAGTTCTTTATAAGCATTGCTTCCTACTATCACGCTTACATGGCTTGGCCCTAAAAAGCCGTCAATATTTACGTTTTTATCAGCCATTATCGCACGAAGTGGGGCTGGGACTGTAACGTGATTTATGTGAAAGTAAAGATTTTTAACGCCCTCATCTAAGGCTTTTTGGATAATAACTGCACTCATGGGCGTAGTCGTCTCAAAGCCTATGGCAAAAAATATCACATTTTTATCTGGGTTTTGCCTAGCTATTTTTAGTGCATCAAGCGGAGTATAAAGCGCTCTTATATCATGCCCTAGCCCACGAAGCTTTAAAAGGCTAGTATGGCTTCCTGGCACCCTAAGCATATCAGCTAGTGTGCAAAATATCACACCCTGCATACTCGCTAGCTCGCACGCCTCATCTATGCGAGAAACAGGCATAATGCAAACTGGACATCCTGGCCCATGGATGAAATTTACCACACCCTCCACAAGCTCGCCTAGGGCAAATTTCATAATAGAGTGCGTATGTCCGCCGCAGATTTCCATGATATTTATAGGGCGCGATAAAGTGGCAGCTTCGGCTTTTATCTGCTTAGCAAGGGCTAGGATAAGCTCGCTATTGCGATAATCATTAATCAAATCCATCACTCGCCTTTTTGCGTACTTAGCCTGTCGCTAAGGCTAGCTAGCCCCATATCTCCTTCACGCTCATCTATCACTCCACTTTCCATATCCTCGGCTATTTGGCGGTATAGCTCAAGGCTTTCTAAAGCGATTTTAGTGTCGATTTTTTCCATGGCAAAACCAACGTGTATAAGCACATAATCCCCCACGCTAACTGGCTCAGCGATAAGATCAAGTGTAACCTGACGCTTCACGCCCAAAGTCTCGACTGTGGCGTAATTATTCTCATCTATTTCTATCACTTTTGACGGTATTGAAAGGCACATTATCTAGCCGCCTTTTTGGCTTTTATATAAGCTATTAAAGCCTCAAGCCCCTCGCCAGTTTTGCTATCTATAGCTATTATATCCACCTTTGGATTTAGCGCACGGGCGTCTTTTTTAACCCGTTCAAGACTAAACTCAAAATGCTTAAGCAATGACACCTTGCTTACCACAAGCAAATCTGCGCTCCTAAACATCACTGGGTATTTGCTGACTTTATCATCTCCTTCTGGCACTGAAAGCAGGACTATATTTAAATGCGTCCCAACATCATACGCAGCTGGGCAGACGAGATTTCCGACATTTTCTACCACAGCTACGTCTATTTCATCTAAATTTATATAATGAAGCCCCTCATGCACCATAAATGCGTCTAAATGACAGGTCTGCCCTGTGGCTATTTGATGAGCCTGTGCACCAGCTTTTATGATGCGGTCTGCGTCTTGATTAGTCTCTAAATCGCCCTCCACTACGCCTATTTTAAAGGCTTTGCTTTTTATCAGCGCCTCTAGCATAGTAGTTTTTCCAGCACCTGGGCTTGACATTAAATTTATCCCCAAAATACCCTTTGCATCAAGATGTGCGCGGTTATGCTCGGCTTCGTGGTCGTTTGCTGAGAGTATTTTGCTTATAACCTCAACCGTGTGAGGCTCGTTTAGCGTGGGATGGGAGTGAAACTGCATGCTTAAAGCACTATTGCCGCCCAGGCTACATCCACAGTCTTTGCACATCTTGGCTCCTTTGATTAAATTTATTAATTATATCTTTTAATTATTAAATTTAAGCTTATTATTAAGACTCTGGTACTGCTGCGCGTGTTAATTCAGCAAATTTAACGCCCTTTAAACCAGCGATTTTATCGCTAAAAGCACGTATGTATGAGGCATCGCCTTTTAAGACTATAATTTCAAGGCAGTTGTGATGATCCATATGTACGTGCATAGAGCAGCTTACCTCTACCTCCGCTTCATGCTGGAGCTTTAACATTTTGTTTAAAAGCTCACTTTGATGATGATCATAAATTATACTTAAAACTCCTATTAGCCCTGATTCTCCGCTATCCCAGCTATCCCTGACTATCTTATCTCTTATTAAATCGCGAGTAAATTCACTGCGTGAAGCGTAGCCCTGAGTTGATACCTTATTATCAAGTTCAACCAAAAGTTGTTTTGGTAGCGATACGCTAAATCTGATAATATCTTCCATTGTTAAACCCTCCTTTTTAACATTGAATATTATATCTAAAAATTTATCAAAATATAATATAACTGCCCTGCAGCTACGCCAGAATCGTTGGCACAAAGCAACTTTGGTGCATAGTATTTTATGCCATTTTTATCAAAATCAGACAAAACTCGCCTTAAAAGAGTAGCATTTTGAAAAACACCTCCACTTAAAACCACCTCAAGATTGTGCCTTTTTGCGATATTTACCATCATGGCAGATAGCCCATTTATTAGCCCGCTAGCCACAGTTTTTGGGCTATCTTTAAGCGCAGCTAAAATCACAGGCAAAAAGTCAATCTCGCCATTTTTATTCACATTAAATTCATAACAACTCGCCTCATCTGCGTCATAAAAAGCCTCAAGCATCATACCGCTTTGAGCCTCAAAACTTATGCTATTAAGCCCAAAAACAAGGCTCGCAACCGCATCAAAAATTCGCCCCAAAGAGCTAGTTAGCGGACTATTTATACGCTTAGAGTAGGCAATATCTAGCATTTTTTGGCTTTGTTGGCTTATGTTTTTGCTTACCCACTCACTAGCTAGCTCAAGCACCCCATAGCTTTTTAAAATGCTATAAGCAATGTGAGAAATATTTTTAATGCTAGCTTCGCCGCCAAGGAGCAAAAATGGCTTAAAATGATAAGCTCTCTCATACTCACCATCTTTTAAAAACATCACCTCTCCACCCCAAACAGTACCATCATCTCCTAGCCCAGTCCCGTCAAAACTAAAGCCAAGACGCCGAATTTTGGGGTCTAGCTCATACTCAAAAAGCACACTTAAAAGATGGGCGTGATGGTGCTGTATGTTTATGATATTTTTATCACTCACGGCACTTTTGCTTAAAAAATGTGGGTGCAAATCCCCAGCCACCGCATCAAACTCTAGCCCATAAGTCTGCCTAAAAAGCTCTAAAATATCCTTATATCTATTAAAGGTAGCGACGTTTTTTAAATCCCCTATGTAAGGTGAGAGAATAGCTTGTCCGTCCTTGTAAATCGCAAACGTACTCTTTAGCTCAGCACCTAAGGCTAAAAATGTCCCTTTTTTATCAAATTTAGTACTTATAAATTTAGGACAAAGTCCGCGCGAAGTACGGATAAACCTAGCTTCGCCGTGGGCTACAAAGGCTATGCTATCATCGCTTGGAGATAATATATCTCTATCATAATCAAGCACGTAATCAACCACCCCACAAAGCCTATCAAGTACAGCTTTGCTATTTGTAAGTATAGGCTCGCCGCTTACATTTGCACTTGTGGCGACTATAGGTGTATGCAAGTACTCAAAAAGCAGTAGATGAAGCCCCGTATAAGCTAGCATAACTCCTACTGTATTAAGCCCGCATTCTATCAAATTTGAAAGCGGCACTACATCCGATTTTAGCGTGCTTTGAGGCTTTTTAGCTAGTAGTACAATGGGTTTTAAATTTGAGGTTAAAAGGCTAGCTTCAACCTCATCTATGCTAGCGTAATTTTGCGCCATGGCTAGGTCTTTTGCCATTATGGCAAACGGCTTATGGGGGCGATTTTTGCGCTCTCTAAGCGTGGCTAAGGCATTATCATTTGTCGCATCACACACTAGATGAAAGCCCCCTAGCCCCTTTATGGCAATGATACGCCCTTGTTTTATAAGCTTAGCCACACGACTTACCGCCTCGTCTTCACTAGCAATAAAGTCGCCATTTTTATCAAGCAAGCTTAGCCTTGGTCCACAGTTTGGACAGGATACGGGCTGAGCGTGGTAGCGGCGATTTGTCGGGTCTGTGTACTCGCTTTTGCAAGTAGGACACATTTTAAATTTATCCATGCTTGTATTTGCCCTATCATATGGTAGCGCTCGGATAATGCTAAATCTAGGGCCACAGTTTGTGCAGTTAATAAATGGGTAGTGATAGCGCAGATTTGTGGGGTCATAAAACTCACGTTCGCAATCAGCACAAAGCGCATAATCAGGCAAAATCGGCGCCTCTTTTTTAGCTGATTTTGAGCCTACTATGCTAAACTCGCTAAACTCGCGCTCGCTTTTAGTCTTTTTAACGCTATCAATTCGAGCTAGTGGTGGCAGGCTATCTTTCATGCTAGCTTCAAATTTATCCACCGCACAAGGCTCGCCAAACACCCAGAGTTTCACACCCTCATCATCATTAAAAACCTCTCCAAAAATGCCATGCCTAAGCGCTAGAGTATAAAGCCATGGACGAAACCCCACGCCTTGAACAAGCCCAGAAATTTCATACTTATACCCCACTTTCAAGAGCGTACTCCCTACTAAACTTAACCCCAGCATGCTTTGCACAAAGGCTTAAAAGCGCCTTATTTGCAAAAAGCGAGCCAGAGCCTATGGCTAGCTTTATGGAGCATTCATTTTTTACATTTGCAATAAATTCATCTAAAAAATGAGCCAAACTCTCCGCCAGACCATAAGCTATATTTTTCTCCCCAGCCCCAGCAAGCCTAAAGCTCATCACAGAGCGAATAGCGCGTGCAATGTCAAACTCAGTGGCTGATTGCATTTTAAACTCAATCCTAACGCCCCTATTAGCATTAAACTCACTTGAAAGCTCAAGCATAGCCTCGCCTGCGCTGCGCATATCATCGCTAAGCCCTAAAAGCAGTCCAGCCATGGCAAAAATAGCAAAAAAGCCCTCTTTTAAATTTAATCCGCCACTAGGCAAGCTAAACTCTTTTTTATAATTCTCAAGTAATCTCTCGCCACCCTCAAGCCTTGAAATCTCAGAAAAAATCTCCTCCCAGCTAGAAATAGTACCAAATCGCAAAACGCGCGTACTCTCGCCATTTTTTACAATTTCTACCTCATCAGCCCTAGTCTTTGATAAAAATACCCTAAGGCTCGATTCTTGCTTTAAAAGCCCAAACTCATAAGCGCTAAGTGCGTAAAGTGCGAAGTTTTTATCGTCTGAGTTTTTTACAAAATCAGCCTCCACATTGCTTAAATACCCCTCTCCACTACATACTACGCTGCCGTTTTCGCATGGCATTGCGATAAATGGTTCGCTAAAATACTCGCTAGCTTTGATGCTTAAAAAATCCACCCCAGTCTCACTAAGGCGCACACAGAGTGCGTACATAAAAATATCCCTAGCAAGCCCCACGTGAAAGTACTTTGGCGAGCCTTCATGTGCGTTTTTATAAATTGCGCTTAGCCTAAGCTTTACAAGCGGCTTTTCAAAGCTAGCTAGACAAACCCCAGCCGCCTCATCAGCTATAAAAAGCCTTGAAATGTGCTTTAAATTTGTTGGCATTATGTAGCAAGAATCGCTAAAGATTACTCCAGCCGCAACGCTAAAAGAGTGAAATTTATCGCTTAAGCTTACACTTTTTTTATCTAACAACGCATTTAAGCATGAGGTAAGCAAGGAGTTAAAATTTGCGCTATTTACCGCCTCGCCGTTTACCCTCATATCGCTTAATATGCCAAATTCATTGCAATTTAGCTCTTTTTGGTTTAAAAAGCTTTGAATTTGCACTGGGGTTATGTTTGATATTTCTGGAATTTGTAGGCTTAGCGCACCCTCATTAAACAAAAACTTCCCCTCATTAAGTGCACTGACATTAGTATCAAGCAAAAATAAAGAGTGTGGCAAACGACGAGATAGAACGTCCGAGAGGACGCTAAGCCCAGCCTCATCGCTAGATATATAAAGCTTTATTTTGTTATGCTCTTTTACTATTTGGTGTTTAAATTTAACCCCAACGCACTCATCGCTTTTAAGCACGCAGTGTATCAAAGGGACAAATAAGTCATTATTACTAGCATAGCTAAACTCAAACAAAAGTATCACGCAAGCCCCCTTTTAGCATATCTATCAGCCATATCTTGCACACTCACCTCTCCTCTTAGCTTGTAATTAAAGCCGAGGGTTTGTAGATGTTTTAAGAGTGCGCGCTTTGCTAAATTTACGCCATTTTTAACCTCATCTGAGAGCATAAAGCTCATGGGTGCTACCCTGGTTGGGACTATGCCTAAGATATGCGTAGGCGGCAAATCCCCAGCAAGCTCAAGTAAAGAGAGCGTCTGAAGCATCTCTATCTCATGTGCACTACCGTCCCAGCGAATGGATTTTGGCATAGCAGCATAGTCAAAAAAGTAAACGTCTCCAGCCTCGCCCCCATCTGCGCTAATGCAATCAATCACGACAAGCTTATCAAAGCTGGCTAAAATCGGCGTGAGGGCGATAGCTAAAGTACCGCCATCTATAAACTCAACGCTGTCGCCAGTAAGGGGATTTGCGTCAAATTTATCATCCGTGTAAAACTCATAGCTCTCGCTCATAGCCATAGCTAGATGTACACCCACGCCCTCATCGCCAAACATCACATTGCCTATACCAACTACGCCAACACGCATTAATGCTCTTCTTTTACGTATTTATAGCCACTTACTATGGCGTCCATTGCGCCGTTGCGCCCCTTAACAGCGTTAAATACCGCCATATAAACATGCACCACGACAAAAAACATAATAATCCACATGCATACCCTATGCACCGTACGGACGTTTGCTAGTCCGCCCATATACGCCTCCACAGCTCGCATAGGCTCATAAATAAGCCCACCAAGCCCCTCATGATAGACATGAACGTATAGCACAAGCCCTGTAAGGCAAATTAGCGCAAGCACAACGTAAAAGAAAAAATACGATGCAAACTGCAAAGGATTATAAACACCCTTTAAATGTGGGTGCTTGCCCATAAACAGATAGTATTTTATCTGCTTTATCCAGACAAATGGATTTAAAAAATCAACTATACTTATCCACTCTTTGCGGCTTAATTTATCAAAGAAAAATAGATAAAATTTATACGCAAAGCAAGCTATTAGCACAAAACCTATAATCTGGTGCCACATACGTATTTTTGCCTGCAAAAATAGCGTCGGCGTACTTGAGACTTCAGGTTGCGCAAAGACATAGGATAGGTAGTACCCACTAAGGACTAAAAGCGCAATAGCCACCGCACGTATCCAGTGAGTTAGCCTAAGCCCTATGGAAAATTCATACTCGCTAATGCGATCTGGCTTATGATTTGCCATTACTTCCTCCTTAAACTAAGCTTGCGTCTAGCTTATACTCGCCGAGCTTTGCACCCTTTGCGTCCATTACGTGTACAGCACAGGCGATACAAGGGTCATATGAGTGTATCTTTCTAATTATCTCAAGCGGCTTTGTAACATCTGAAAGCTTAGTGCCTATTAAGCAAGCCTCATATGCACCCATCTGCCCAATTGCGTCTTTTGGACTGGCATTCCACGTACTTGGCACGACGGCTTGCCAGTTTGAGATGACACCATCTTTTATGCGGCACCAGTGGCTTAGCGCACCACGAGGCACATGCCCCATATAATAGCCCTTATACTCTTTGTCGTTATCGATTTCGTATTTAGCGCATGTTTCTTGGTCTACTTTTAAATTCTCAACCAGCGCATTAAAAGCTAGCATGGTATTATCAGCTACTATTTTTGCCTCTAGCATACGAGCAGCGGTTCTACCAAGGGTTGAAAATACAGCGCTTAGCGGTAGTCCTGTGCGAGATAAAAACTCATCCACAACAGGCACGACATATTTATTACCTAGCGCATAATTTACCACGATATTTGCAAGTGGCCCAACCTGCAAAGGCTTGCCACCATAGCGTGGGGCTTTTATCCACGTGTATTTGCCTGATGTATTTAGCACCTTTGTATGCACCATCTCGCCGTCGCTTCCTATACTCTCGCCGTCAACTAGCCCTGTGTAGTGTGGGTTTGTCTTGCCATCATATGGCTTTAACGGCTCATCATCAGCATACCACGCATGAGTTGCCTCTTCGGTTATTAATTCAGCATCAACTGGCAATACTTTGCTTATATCGCCGTCCATTATGATGCCGCTATCAAAAAGCCACTCGTTTTTGCCGATTTGAAACTCTTTGAAGGTATATAAATTTGAAACGCCTATATCGCCTAAAACGCTAGGCTCATCTTTATACATAGCAGCTGCCATTAATACATCTGGATAGTATGCGCGGTTTACAAACTCCCTAATCTCAGCAAGCTTGCTCATATACTCCCCTAAGCGGCTTGGATCAAGCAAATCCATAACGCAGGTAACTCCGCCAACTGTAAGGCTTTGAGGATGAGGCTGCTTTGCGCCAAAAATAGCCATAAGCTGCGCAGCTATACGCTGTATGCGCAAGCACTCAAGATAGTGGCTTAGTACGATTAAGTTCTGCTCAGGGGTAAATTTATAGCTAGAGTGTCCCCAGTAAGCATTTGCAAATGGTCCCAGATTTCCCTTAGCAGCAAACTCAGCAACCTTTGCTTGCACCTCTTTTAGCTTATCCTCGCCAGCCACTAAAGGATAATCACACCACTTAAACGCCTCCTCGCTCGCCTTTTTTGGGTCTGCTTTTAAAGCGCTTGTAATATCCGCCCAATCAAGCCCATGAAGCTGGTAAAAATGCACGATGTGATCGTGTAAAAATAGAGCAGAGTTCATAAGCGTACGGGTTAAATTTGCATTTAGTGGAGGCTTTATGCCTAAAGCATTTTCTACGGCTATTATGCCCGCTTTATAATGCGAAAATGTACACACGCCACACACACGCTGGGTGAAAAATCCAGCGTCTCTTGGATCGCGATTTTTTACCACTTGCTCTATTCCACGCCATAAAGTCGAAGCGCTATACGCCTCTTGCACGACGTTATTATCGTCAACTACCACCTCTATGCGCAAATGCCCCTCTATTCTAGTTATGGGGTCTATTACTATCCTTTTGCCACTCATTTACTACTCCTCGTTTTTTCTAGTAGACGCTATGGCTGCGTGCGCTGCTATGCCTATACCAGTAAGCGCTAGCACGCCTATACCCACCTTATCACTCACGCTATCAGCCCCAAGCCCTAGCACTGTATCATATAATCTATCAGCCATAGGCTCCTCAAATGGTCCCATCGTATCCCAAAAATCAGGCTCAGAACAGCCTATGCAGCCGTGTCCTGCTTGTACTGGCCAGCTAGTGTGCTGATTAAATCGCTCTCTGGAGCAGTTATTAAAGGTATATGGACCTTTACAGCCTACTTTGTAAAGACAATACCCCTGCTTTGCTCCCTCATCGCCAAAATGCTGGACAAACTCCCCAGCGTCAAATCGCCCACGACGCTCGCATAGATCATGAATTCGCAAGCCATAAGCCCATTTTGGACGGTTAAATATATCAAGCGCAGGAAGCGTGCCAAATAGCAAGAAATTTAAAACATTACCGACTATATTTTTCTCACTTGGTGGACACCCTGGGACGTTTATGACTGGCTTTGATGTGATTTTAGAAAGTCCAACTGAATTTGATGGATTTGGCGCAGCCGCTTGGATACCGCCAAAGCTAGAACAGGTGCCTATGGCAAAGATTGCTGCGGCATTTTCGCTCGCTTTTACAGCGTGGGTTTTGCCACTAGTGCCATGAGGTCCAACCGTGAGGTAGTATTCGCTCTCACCAGTTGGTATACCGCCTTCAACCAGCAAAATATACCTGCCCTTATACTCCTCTATAGCATGCTCTAGGTTATGCTCGGCCTGCCAGCCAGCCGCTGCCATAATAGTCTCGTGATACTCAAGGCTAATATAATCAAAAATAAGGCTATCAATGCTAGGGGCGTCCGTGCGCAGCAAGCTCTCGCTACACCCTGTACACTCAGCCATGTGAAGCCATATCACAGGTAGCCTATCTGCTAGCTCAGCCGCACGAGCCACCATAGGCGTCATAGACGCAGGTAGCGCCATAAAAGCAGTCATCGCCCCAGCCCATTTCATAAAGTCCCTACGACTAAACCCATGCTCACTAAGAGTCTGCATAATGCCACTTTTGCCACTTTTTAACGTAGAGAGTTTAGAAAGCTCGTCTAGTCTTTTACTGGCTAGTTCTAGCGCATTTTGTATAGCCATACTATACTCCTTTTTTTGAGTTTTCACACCTTATTTCTTAAATTTAGCAGAAATAAAATATTTAACTTCATAATATAATAATTTAATTTAATGTTTTCTTAATGATAGTATGAAAATGCAAAATATAAAATATGATGTTTCATATTGAAAAAACGTGGTTTTATGATAATTTTTCACGCTTTTTCAAATTTAAAGATAAGGTAAATGCTTGCTTAAATTTAATCCCATATTAGCCCCCACCAACAAAATGCACCACCTCAAAATTCTCTCCGTCTTTGACAATCTCATCATTCCATGTAGAACGAGGCAGCACCTCTTTTTCACGCTCAATCGCAACCAATTCTGGCGTAAAACCCAAAAACGTAAGTAGATAAGTCACACTAATCCCCTCTTTTACCTCGACTTCGTCGCCATTTACTGTTATTTTTATCACGATATTTCCCTATTAAAAATTTTGAATCTAAAATTAGCCATTATACCTAAATTTAAAGTAAACAAAAAATATCAGGCGCATTTAAATTTATAAAAGCTATAATTAAGCCTTTTTAAAAGGGGCGATATTATGGTAGAAAATATTTTTAATAAATTTATCCAGCATTTTCCACAGGCGATACTTGAGACATTTTACATGGCGATAGTCTCTACAACAGTGGCCTTTATCATAGGGCTTGGGCTTGCTGTGGTGCTTTTTATGACTTCAAAAAACGGCTTAAAACCGCACCCAAAAATTTATCAAATCCTAGACATAGCCACAAACACCCTAAGAAGCTTTCCTTTTATCATTTTAATAGTGGCAATTGACCCATTTACTAGGCTAATAGCTGGCTCAAGCATCGGCACAACCGCTATCATCGTCCCCCTAACCATAGGCACTGCGCCATTTTTAGCGCGCCTTATTGAAGCTAGCTTTAACGAGGTCGATAAAGGGCTAATCGAGGCCGCTAGAAGCTATGGGGCTACGGATTTGCAGATAGTTTTTAGAGTTGTTTTTATTGAAGCGTTGCCTAGCATTGTCTCAAATTTAACCCTAACCTTAATCGTAGTCGTTGGCTTTAGCGCGATGGCTGGAGTTGTAGGCGGTGGCGGTGTGGGCGCTGTAGCGATAAACCGCGGATACAACGGCTTTGATGATGAGATACTCTACATTGCTGTTGTTGTGCTTCTTATCATAGTTCAAATTTTTCAAAGTGGCGGCAATTTCTTATACAAGCTTACCAAAAAATAAAGGAGAAAATATGAAACTCACTCACATTGCCCTTGCTGGGCTACTTGCCATTAGCGCAAATGCTCTTGAAAAGTTAAAAGTAGGTGCTACGCCAGTACCACACGCAGAAATTCTAGAGCTCATAAAGCCTGATTTGACCGAGGCTGGATATGAACTTGAGATATTTGTATTTAACGATGGAATTTTGCCAAATAAAAAGACAGATGAAGGCGAGCTTGACGCAAATTACTTTCAGCACCTTCAGTACCTTAATGAGTTTAACAAACAAAAAGGCACACATCTAGTCCCTACAGTAGGCGTACATCTGGAGCCTATGGGGCTATATAGCAAAAAGATTAAGAGCGTTTCGGAGTTTAAAAAGGGCGATAAAATCACAATTCCAAATGATCCAACAAACGAAACTCGCTCATTGCTACTTTTGCAAAAAGCTGGCTTAATCAAGCTAAACGACAACCCACTAGCCAAAATCCAAGACATAGTAGAAAATCCTCTAAGCCTGCAAATATTGGAGCTTGAGCCAGCTCAGCTACCACGTACGCTTCGTGATACGACAGCCAGTGTGATTAATACAAACCATGCGCTAAATGCAAAACTAAATCCGGAAAATGACACCATATATATGGAAAAAGTAGAAAACAACCCGTATGTAAACTATGTCGTAGTGCGTGATGGAAGCCAGGATAAGCCAAAAATAAAAGCGCTTGATAAGGCTATCACTAGCGAAAAAGTGAAAAATTTCATCAAGCAAAAATATCAAAACGTAGTAATCCCAAACTTTTAATACACCAAATTTAAAGGAGAAAATATGAAACTTACTCACATTGCCCTTGCTGGGCTACTTGCCATTAGCGCAAATGCTCTTGAAAAGTTAAAAGTAGGTGCTACGCCAGTACCACACGCAGAAATTCTAGAGCTTATAAAGCCTGATTTGGCCGAGGCTGGATATGATCTAGATGTTATCGTTTTTAACGATTACATACTACCAAATAAAAACCTAGAAGAGGGGCAGCTTGATGCAAATTACTTTCAGACTGTGCCTTATTTAGATGAATTTAATAAGCTAAAAGGCACTCACCTAAAGACAACTGTGGGCGTACATTTAGAGCCTATGGGTATATATAGCAAGAAATTTAAAAGCTTAGACGAGCTAAAGCAAGGCAATAAAATCGCTATACCAAACGACCCATCAAACAACACTCGCGCTCTAAAACTACTGCAAAAAGCAGGCGTAATTAAACTAAACGATAATCCGCTAGCAAAGGTAGAGGATATAGTGGAAAATCCAAAAAATATCCAGTTTGTTGAGATAGAATCAGCTCAGCTACCTCGCACACTTCGCGATACAGCAGCAAGCGTGATAAATACAAACTATGCACTAAACGCTGGATTAAACCCAGTAAGGGATTCTATATTTATAGAAGAAGGTGCAAATAACCCATATGTAAACTACGTCGTGGTTAAAGTAGGCAATGAAAATGAGCCAAAAATAAAGGCGCTTGATAAGGCTATCACTAGCGAAAAAGTGAAAAAATTTATAGAGGAAAAATATAAAGGCTCAATACTTCCAGCCTTTTAAAACTTAGGGGAGAAGCCTCCCCTAACCTTACTAAAACGCAAAATCTTTTGCCACAAAAAGTACCCACGGAAGCCCAACTACTAGATAAATAATCATATAAATCGTACCAAATATAGCCCCAAGCCTCCAAAAATCACTCGTCGGTATATATCCGCTTGCAAACCAAAGTGGACTATGTCCTGTACCATAAGGCGTAAGCACGCCCATAAAGCCCATAGGAAGCAGAATAAGCAGAGTAATAACTGAAGCATCATATCCAGAAATACCGCTTGCAATGGCTATAAACACACCAAGAAGTGCAGTGACGTGAGCTGTGCCAGATGCAAAGAAATAGTGAATATAATAAAAGATTAAAATAAGCCCTACAATAGCATATAAAGGCTCTATGCTGCCAAGTGCGCCAGAGAAAACCCCTCCTAGATATTTTAAAAATCCAGTATTATTTAACCCACCTGCTAATGTTACAAGAGTACCAAACCAGACTAAAACATTCCATGCTGGCTTATTTGACAAAATATCATCCCATTTGAGTATGCCTGTAAGTATCATAGCTATTATTACCATTATGGCTGTTGTTGTTGCATTTACTCCAAACTGCTTTGCGCCAACCCAAAGCACCAAGCCACCAAGAGAAATAAGTCCCATAGCTATCTCTTTTTTGGTTATTCCGCCTAATTTACTAAGCTCACTTGCGGCCCAAGTAGCCACATCTTCAGCCTTTTTTATTTCAGGCGGATAAATTTTATAAGCCAAATAAGGGGTAAGTAAAAATGTAATAACACTAACTGGCAAAAGCGCAATAAACCATCCACCCCAGCTAGGAGCATGTACACCAGATTGAGCTGCTACGTTTACAGCTAGGGCGTTTGGAGCTTGCCCTGTTAAAAATATTGAACTAGACACGCAGGTAGTAGCAAGCGCAGTCCATGCTAGATATGCACCTATTTTGCGAGTACTAGGGTCATTTGGCTTTGAACCAAACATTTCAGGTATACTTGAGATAATAGGATATAGCGTGCCACCGCTTCTTGCGGCGTTACTAGGGATAAACGGAGCCAAAATACCATCTACGATAGCAATAGCATATCCAAGTCCTAAGGTGGTCTTACCAAGACGGCTAACCAAAATAAGCGCTATACGTTTACCAAGCCCACTTTTTGAGTAGCCTATACCTATCATAAATGCGGCAAAAATAAGCCAAATTATGGTATTAGAAAATCCTTCAAGCCCCCATTTTATCGCTGCCGCTGACGTTATTTTGGCATCAAGCGCACCACTTCCTTTTGGACCCACCTTGCAAAGCACGGCCACAACTATACCCATAAGTCCAATAAGAGCTGCCGGAATAGGCTCTAAAATAAGCCCCACTATAACGCCCATAAATATTGAAAAGTAAAGCCACTGATTTGGAGTTATCCCATCAGGTAAGCCAACCACAAACTGCAAACCATACACAATAAGCCCTATGATAATGGGCAACACACATTTAAATGTATGAGACATTTAAAAATCCTTTAGTTTTAAATAATTTCAGTAATAATTATATTTAAACATTTTTTAAAACTTACTAAAATAAGGCGATATTGTCATAATTAAACTAATTTTATAAATTTATATTTTTACGCTAAGTTTTATTTAATAAAATGGCACTTCCACGTCTCCACTCTTTTTAAAAAATTCAATATTTCATCAAAATCTCAAATTTGCAGAGCTCATACTTAACCTATTTTATTAAATTTATTTAAGTTACCATATGTATTTATCTCTTTTTACTTAGCTGAATTATTTTGTTATGCCTTATTTAAATCAAATACAGTATGTCTATCATTAAAAAGCACCCAGTTTTACAACGCTTATTTTACTAAAATTAAAAAACTCTCCAAATTTATTAAATAAGCTTGACTTACACTTAGCAATCACAGCAAGTCTGCGCCCTAAGAACACTATATAAGATTTTTAGGCTTATATAAAAGTTTCTTGATACAGGCAATGGCTTTAAAGTAAAGATAAAAAATTTAAAACAACTCTTTTAAAAAATTATTATTTTTAATTACAAATTTAAGCCACTTTATACCAAATTCACACAAGTAGCTTTTAGTGATAATAACATTATAAAATAATGGTATCAACAATATTTCTAGCACATATAAAAACTAAGCATAAAATCCAGAAAATCCCCTTTAAAGCCCATAGCTTTTCGTGGCTTGTATCGCAAACAATATGCTCTCCTACACCCAGTCTAGGCAAAAAATCAAAACTTCGCACTATACGCTCGAGTAATTAAAAGCCACCCATACATGACGCAGGGCTTACTTTTGAAATTTGAAAAACAATGCCATTGTTTAAAAGAGCGTAATTTTTAGTATGGATATTTAAGATAGATTAAATGAATTTAAAAGGCACAGCGATAAGCCGAGTTCTGTCGTGAGCGATCATTTATCTATGCGGGCATTTGCATACCGCGCTAAAGCAAAGGGTCAAGATGCAGGATTAAACCACCCCTTCTTGCTGCGAGTTGGGTTTATAAAGCTACGAAAATCTCTAATCGTACTGGTGGGCTCTTACCCCACCGTTTCACCTTTGCCATAAACGGCTGTTTACTTTCTGTTACACTTTCCCTTGGGTTTCCCCAGCTATCCGTTAGATAGAACCCTATCCTGCTGCAGCTCGGACTTTCCTCTTTTTCAAGCGATCGCTTGCTGTGCCACACAAATTATAGCTAAGTTTTTCTTACAATGATGTTATTTTTGGGTAAAATTTAATATAAGAAAAGCGCAGAAAAGCCAGCTCTCCGCTACCTGCGCTTTATCTTGAAAATTAAAGCAATACTTTAAGCTTATGTTTAACTAGCTCTGGCGCCTCCCAGTCGCCATCAAGTGCCAAAAGCTCGCTTACTCTTAGGACGTAAAAATTCTCTATTTTTCTATTAGTATGCTTCTCGCATTCACGCGATAGGGTATCAAACATATAAAAATCTCTGTCATTATCCACGAGCAAAAAATCAGCTCCGCTGTCAAACGCATCAAACAAAATACGACTAGCAAGCCCTATAGCAAGCTCATCATTAAGCCCTAAATAATCAAAGCCACTTGGCAAATTTGCACTTTTTATTTCAAACAGGCTAAGTCCGCTCACACTATGCTCCCTGCCATAATAAACAGCGTCAAATTCATTAAATCTCTCGCTTAATTTCACATCTTTTGGCAGGGCATTTTCTGTATCAAAGTGCGGTATACTGCGCGTTAAATGCGGCTTTTGCAAATTAGCCTTTGCCCACTCTAAAGCCTCATTTGCCACTTCGGAGCCACTTAGCATAAACTCATCTAAACTAATCGCGCACCACACGCCATTTCGCCCAGATATTACGCGCAAAAACTCCCTTTTTCGCTCTGGATATTTCTCAGCCATTTTTTTAGCAAAAATTACCGAACTATCGCCCACAAAATCACTCACAAATTCCCTAACCGGCGAAGCATAAAAATAAGGCTCAAGCAAAGCATAACTAGCCTTATCAGCCTCATCACAAAGCGCACTAAAATGCTCATCATACACGCTCCAAAAAGCATTTGGAGTGTACTCAAGGTCATTTTTAGCTTCAAATTCACTAAGCGGAGTAATGTGTAAGTCATTGTGAAATTTATTAACCAAAAGAGCCAAAGGGGCATTTATGTCGCAAACTACACCATTTACCTTTACGTATTTAACCTCGCCTAGCCCAAGATACGGGTCTGAATCTTGCATATCATTAAGTAGCTCGCCAAGCGTAGCAAAGTCATAATTCAGGTAAAAATGCGGCTTTAAATAGCCTAGCACGTCATTTTTTGCATTAAATTTAAAAACTCTAACTTCTAGCATATCAATATCCTTAATAAAAGTTTTATTGTATATAAATTTGGCTTAAATTTTAGCTATAATCTTGACAAAAAATCTCAAGGACAACCAAATGCAACAAGAAAATTTTAAGCCTCTACATGCACTATCACATGCCCCTATAAATGTGCATTTTAGCAAAAACTCAGATGATTTTGTAGTGCGAGAAATCCCGCTATATGAGCCAAGTGGTAATGGAGAGTGGCTAGTGCTAAATGTGCAAAAAAAGGGGCTTAGCACACAGGAGGCACTGAGAATTTTTAGCGAGGTAAGTGGGGCTAAGATTAAAGATTTTGGGGTAGCTGGACTAAAAGATAAACAGGGGCTAACCACCCAACAAATAAGCGTACATAAAAAATTTCAAAACGAGCTTTTAGACTTTAGCACGCCTGAGCTAAAAATACTAAGCGCAAGTTATCATGACAACAAACTAAAGGTAGGGCATTTAAAAGGCAATAGCTTTTTTATCAGGTTAAAAAAAGTACTGCCAGCTGATGCCGTGAGACTAGAACAGGCGATAAATGCGATAAATTTAAATGGATTTGCCAACTATTTTGGCTATCAGAGATTTGGCAAATATGGGGATAATGCCGCAAGCGGACTCGAGGTGTTGCGTGGTAAAAAGATGAAGAATAAAAAGATGAGTGAGTTTTTAATCTCTGCGTTTCAAAGTGAGCTTTTTAACCGATGGCTAAGCAAAAGGGTCGAGATAAGCAGATTTGCAGATAGTTTTAGCATAAATGAACTTTGTGAAATTTATCCCATAGATAAGCAAATAGCGCATGAGCTAAAGGCTCAGCAGACGCTATTTCGACTTTTAGGCGGGGAAATTATGGGGCATTATCCACATGGCAAATGCTTTGTGCTTGAGAATGAGCGGCTAAGCGAGGAGACGCAGAGATTTATACGCAGGGACATCACTAGCTGCGGAATGCTGCTTGGCGCAAGGAGGCTTGAGAGCGCTGGATTTGCACGGTGGGTAGAGGATAGCGTGTTTAGCGAGTACTATGAGCTAGCCTCCAAGATGAGTGGGGTGTATAGATTTGCGTGGGCATTTTTGAAAAATTTAAAATATGAGTACATTGAGGAGAAGGCGCATTTTACGCTATCTTTTGAGCTGGATAAAGGAAGTTACGCCACTACTGTGCTAAGAGAGCTACTACATAGCGAGGAGTAGCTCTCACCCCCCCCCCCCCTTTTTTTTTAGATAAATTCACAACCTATCACACATAAGCCACAAGCAGACTCTAGTAAATATTTTATGCTTTTTTAGTTTACCCAAACTCAAAAAAACAACAAAGTAAAAGCCTAAAATTATACATAAAACCAAACCTTGCTAATTTTATTTTATGCTTAGCTTTGTTTCATTAAATACCCATATAATTTTATATCTTTTACACTCTAATAAGTTAGCTAGAAAGTTTTGTGCAAGGTACTTTAATCCAAACACCCATTCAACAATCAATTAGTAACCGCCTCTAACCGCCTACCAAACCAAGAGTTTATAAAATAAGATCTCTTGCCATCTAATACATTAATTTTATCCACTCTCTACCTACTCCTTAAGCCCAAACACCTATCACCAAAACTAAGTCTCTAATGCTTAGCAATAATAAATAAAGCCTTTATATAAAGCAAGAAAGATTATAAAAGACTTTAGAGCCTTAGTAAAACATCACAAATCCAAACTAAAGCAATCCCTATATCCATTCATCTACCCAACAAAGAGCCCCCATAAAACACCATTAGCTCCACTCTTTTACTCTTCTTTACTTTTATCGCCCTATAATTTAATTTATAATACAGGCTCTTTAAAAACATATTATTGTTTTTAAATTACAAATTTAATCCCCCTCCTCATTTTACAAACCAAACATTATTAATTCATACTGGTAGCATAAAGCATTACTAACGCTATAAAAGCAATAATGTCAGTACTATTTTAGCTCTTAGCAAAGCTTGGTATAAAATCTGGAGAGCATGGATAAGAGTGAGTATGTAAAGTAAAATACTTTTATATGTCTTACATCATAAGCAATAATACTCCCCTATATCAAGTTTGTTGTATTTGGGTGTGCTATAAATTGATGCGGGAAGCAAAGTTCTTTAAAGCTGTGCATATGCCGACCACATACGCAGCTTTAAAGAAACTGCGGCTTTGCCTTGTTTTGATAGAAACTGCGGCTTTGCCTTGTTTTAAATAAGCTTTGCTTTACTAGATAAGCTTAACACACGCACAGTAAGCAGTTGCTCTGCTAAGCCACTATGTGGCCTACCATGTTCTTGTACTTTAGCCAGTATATTATTTTGCGATATAATAGCTATTAATAAACAATCCATATACGTTGTATAAAGATTGTCTTTTAAATTTATAAAGCAGTAATATTTGCTTAGAAGGCCTATAACTAAACAACTAGCTTTTTAATAAGCTTTCTATGCTTTTAAAAGATGCGTGAAGTACCAAACAGTAGTTTAATTTATAAGATACTTAAATAAATGGGCTTTAGTTTTTAAATTTATATATTTTTAGTTATTGCTGATTTTTATCAAAGCTATACACATGTAGTAGCATTATGGTATAGATTATGGGTAGATATTTACACTCTGTTTTTGTTTTACAATAAGTAAAGGCTAGATAAAAAGGTGATTAATGAATTAGCAGAGCAATATATAACTTAATCATAATATTATACTTATAACCAATATTTTATAAGATTTAAATTCTAAACATATTTTTACACCGACTCTTTTTATTTAGTTATATATTTTTGTATGTTATGACTAGATAACTTTTATAATCAATAGATTATATTACTTATTTAATCAATGTATCAATGTATCAATTCTTTAATGAATGTTAAGTTATAAGTTTTATTAAGACTATAAACACATAGGAATAACCTGCTACTAAATAAAGAATATTAACACTAATAGCAATTAATAGGCAATAACTAATCCATTACATTTAATCTATTAAACATAAATTAATTTTATAAGTAGATTTTAGAAAGTAGATAGTGAATAATTAACGAGTCCGCAGCGACTTACTTTCCCGACATCCCAGTAAGGGAGAGTATCATCAGCCATGACTGGCTTAGCTTCTTGGTTCGAGATGGTACAAGGCGTTTCCCAGTCTGTATAGCCACGGACAGCGTTAAGCAATATATCTTTTAAAGATACACTGATTAACGCTATTTGTGTTAAATGTTAAGAGACAAGTTTAAAAGCTTTGTTTTAAAGAAGCTTCGCTTTAATAAAAAGTTTTATTTTACTTTTCTTGTTTTAGGATCTGTTTTTACGTAGCTTTTTTTCGTTAGGCTAGGCGGACAAATGAGAAACAAGGGAGTTACCAAATAGGTAATGACCGAAGTTTCGAATGCAGTCCAACGACGCATAACGGAAAAAGAGCAAGTAAAAATTACCCTTAACAAGGAAGTGATGCTTATTTAAGATAAGCAAACGAGCTATTAGTACTGGTCAGCTAAATGACTTTCATCACTTACACACCCAGCCTATCAAACAGATAGTCTTTCTGAGCTCTTAAAAGAAGATTCATCTTGGAGTTGGCTTCGAGCTTAGATGCTTTCAGCTCTTATCACATCCGAACTTAGCTACGCTGCGGTGCTCTTGGCAGAACAACAGCTACACCAGTGGTTCGTTCAACCCGGTCCTCTCGTACTAGGGTCAAATCTCCTCAATCTTCTTACGCCCACGGCAGATAGGGACCGAACTGTCTCACGACGTTCTGAACCCAGCTCGCGTACCGCTTTAAATGGCGAACAGCCATACCCTTGGGACCTGCTCCAGCCCCAGGATGCGATGAGCCGACATCGAGGTGCCAAACCTCCCCGTCGATGTGAGCTCTTGGGGGAGATCAGCCTGTTATCCCCGGGGTACCTTTTATCCTTTGAGCGATGGCCCTTCCACACAGAACCACCGGATCACTAAGACCGACTTTCGTCCCTGCTCGACCTGTATGTCTCGCAGTTAAGCTGGCTTTTGCCTTTATACTCTGCTGTCGATTTCCAACCGACATGAGCCAACCTTTGTAAGCCTCCGTTACATTTTGGGAGGCGACCGCCCCAGTCAAACTACCCACCAGACATTGTCCTACCTGAGGATAACTCAGGCTAGTTAGCTATCAGAATAAAAAAGAGTGGTATCTCAACAACGGCTCATATACAACTGGCGTCATATACTCAAAGCCTCCCACCTATCCTGCACATCTTTATCCCAATAGCAGTATCAAGCTGTAGTAAAGGTCCACGGGGTCTTTCCGTCTTGCCGCGGGTAGGAGGAATTTTCACCTCCACTACAATTTCACTGGATCCCTCTTTGAGACAGCTCCCATCTCGTTACGCCATTCATGCAGGTCGGTATTTAACCGACAAGGAATTTCGCTACCTTAGGACCGTTATAGTTACGGCCGCCGTTTACTCGGGCTTCGATCAAGAGCTTCGCTTACGCTAACCCCATCAATTAACCTTCGAGCACCGGGCAGGCGTCACACCCTATACATCCTCTTACGAGTTAGCAGAGTGCTGTGTTTTTGGTAAACAGTCGGGAGGGACTCTTTGTTGTAACCTTCCTGGCTTTTGGAGTAAATCCATACACCTGGTTAGGCACACCTTATACCGAAGATACGGTGCTATTTTGCAGAGTTCCTTAAAGAGAGTTCTTCCACGCGCCTTAGAATACTCATCCCACCCACCTGTGTCGGTTTACGGTACGGGCAACACTATCTAAACTTAGAAACTTTTCTTGGCTCGACGGCATCAGAGATTCTCACGCTACTCCGAAGAGTTTTGTGAGCCTTTCAGATCTCGGATAAAGAATTACGGATTTGCCTATAATTCAACCTACATCCTTAGACTAGCACTTCCATCAGCTAGCTCTCTTAGCCCTAAGCGTCCTTCCATCGCACAATAGTGTTGGTATTGGAATATTAACCAATTTGCCATCGCATACCCCTTTCGGACTTTGCTTAGGACCCGACTAACCCTACGATGACGAGCATCGCGTAGGAAACCTTGGGTTTACGGCGTTGGGGATTCTCACCCCAATTATCGCTACTCATGCCTGCATGCTCACTCCTATCCGCTCCAGCGCTCCTTACCGGTACACCTTCAACGCTGAATAGGACGCTCTCCTACCACTTGTCTATGACTATTAAGACTTTTTATACTCATATTTTATTTTATCTTTAAATTTAATCTTACCATTTAAAAACTCTACTATCTTTTAACAAAGAAAGCGAAGTATTTTAAAATGGATTTAAATGTTGCAATGGAATTTTACGAAGTAGCATACATAAAGTATGTAACTGAGTAAAATTTCAAGCTCATTTAAAGACACTTAAAAGACGAGCTAGTCTGAATAGTCATAGACAAGTCTAAAGCTTCGGTACTCATTTTAGCCCCGTTATATTTTCCGCGCAAAATCACTAGACCAGTGAGCTATTACGCTTTCTTTAAAGGATGGCTGCTTCTAAGCCAACCTCCTGGTTGTTTCAGTAACTTCACATCGTTTTCCACTTAAATGAGATTTAGGGACCTTAGCTGTTAGTCTGGGTTGTTCCCCTCTCGACGACGGATTTTATCACTCGCCGCCTGACTGCTGTGATTACATATAAGGTATTCGGAGTTTGATAGGGTTTGGTACATTGGTGTATGCCCTAGCCCATTCAGTGCTCTACCCCCTTATATTACGACACAACGCTATACCTAAATATATTTCGGAGAGAACCAGCTATCACGAAGTTTGATTGGCCTTTCACCCCTATCCACAAGTCATCCCATAGCTTTTCAACGCTAGCGGGTTCGGTCCTCCACTGGTTCTTACACCAGCTTCAACCTGCTCATGGATAGATCACTTCGTTTCGGGTCTGCAGCATCTGACTAATCGCCCTATTAAGACTCGCTTTCGCTACGGCTCCGGGTTTCCTTAACCTCGCCAGACACCACAACTCGCAGGCTCATTATGCAAAAGGCAGTCCATCACCCTGATAAATCATAGGGCTCTGAATGATTGTAAGTAAATGGTTTCAGGTTCTATTTCACTCTGATCACCTCAGTTCTTTTCACCTTTCCCTCACGGTACTTGTTCGCTATCGGTCTAGTAGTAGTATTTAGGGTTGGAAAGTGGTCTTCCCAGCTTCAGACAAGATTTCACGTGTCTCGCCCTACTCAGGATACTGCTAAGTAAAAATCAGATTTCGCATACGGGACTATCACCCTTTATAGTTAATCTTTCCAGATTATTCTGCTATCATCATTTAGTCTATATTGCAGTCCTACAACCCCTAGTGCAAGCACTAGGTTTGCCCTCTTACGCTTTCGCTCGCCGCTACTGACGTAATCTCTATTGATTTCTCTTCCTTTGGGTACTAAGATGTTTCAATTCCCCAAGTTCGCCCCGCATTGCGGTAGTATATATCTCTATATACTGGGTTGCCCCATTCGGAAATCTACGGATCAAAGCTTCTTGACAGCTCCCCGTAGCTTATCGCAGTCTAGTACGTCCTTCATCGCCTCTACTAGCCAAGGCATCCACCATTCACTCTTAGTAGCTTACCTTTTTTATACCTAATAATTATGTTAAAGTAATTAATAGGCAGAATATTAATATTCTAATTCGCATCACTTCCTTGCTAAAGGTAATTTCAAATTTAATGCTTGATTAAATTTAATCTTACGATACTTAATCTTTTATCTTTCAAGACGGAAAGCATTAACACTAAATTAGATAAGTTTTAAATCCTAATTTAGTTGTGATGTTAAACTTCTACTTTAAATACTAAACTTTATTAGTATATAAAGTGAAAAAAGATAAAATCTTAAGTCTTTAACAAGTCCTGTAAAATTGTTTTTTATTAAAACTTGCTTGTGACTCTTAACATTAATAAATTAAAGAACAACGATTTACAACATAAATAACTACATCGCTTCTAAAGACAAAAACAAGTTTGTTTTAGAAAGGATAATAATATAATGTAAAAGAAAAGCTTTATTAACTGTTAGAAAGTTAAAGGTGGTTTCTCAAATCGTGAGCTGGAATTATATAAGAGAGTTGCTTAAGAAAAGCTTAGAAAGTTGGGGGAATGGGGGGGGGTTATGAAATTTAAGTAGTTTTTTGATAAAATTTATAAAATATAGCTATAAAAAAGTTAAAAAATGAGGACTATCTTATGAAAAAAACAAACCATATATGTATCTTTGACACAGAAACCATACCAGATGTTGACGCACTAAGAGCCGTATATGGGTATGAGGGAGATGATGCAAGCGTCATGCAGCAAGCATTTGAAGTGCAAAAAAATAAAACTGGTAGCGAATTTTTACCTATAAATTTTCATAAAGTTGTGGCTATTTCGGCTGTGATGGCTGATGAATTTGGAAAATTTGAAAGAGTAAATAGCATAAAAGCAACAAGCGAGGGCGAGCTGATAAATAAATTTATCTCATTTATAAACTCACAAAATCCTAGGCTAATCAGCTTTAATGGACGAGGGTTTGACATGCCTATGCTTATGGTACGGGCGATGAAATACAATCTAAGCTGCCCAACCTATTTTGATACCAGTGGCGACGGCAAGGACAAATGGACAAACTACAGAAGCAGATATGATGGAGTGTTTCATCTGGATTTATGTGACCATATTGGAGATTTTGGGGCAGCTCGTGGCATAGGGCTAGATGCAATATGTAAAAGCGTAAACATACCTGGAAAATATGACACACATGGAGATGACGTTTTTAGGCTATATTTGCAAGACGAAATAGAAAAGATAGAGGAGTACTGCGAATCTGACACACTAAACACATACTGGCTTTTCCTAAAATACGAGCTTTTGCGCGGAAATATCACTGGACTTGATTACGCAAACCACCTCCTAGTTATGTCTGAGTGGCTTGACGAAAATAAACCAGAACAGGGGTATACGGAGGTATTTTGCATAGCGATAGATAATGAACTAGAGCGAATAAATTTAAGCCAAACAAGGCAAAATAACCAGCAAATAAAAGTTAAGCTAGAACAAGAAGCAATAAGCCCTATTAGTAAAGACGAGCTAAACTCAAAGCTCGATAAACTAGGAGTGCAAAAAGGGGTCACAAATTTAAAAAGCAAGCCAAAAAACCCACAAAATCAACCACAGGAACTGCAGGAAATAGAAACATATGACTTAGAGCTACCAGAGATAGATCTAGATAGTGAATAAAGGCGCGCTAGCAAAACCTGCACTAGAGCGCCAAAAACAAGGAAAAAGCGGACTACTCGTCGGCGCTCATCTCGCCATCTATGCTGATTTTTATCTCATCTCCTATCAAAGAAGAACCAAAGCCTTGGGCAAAATCAAAATCAGAGCGCTTTATCTTTCCAGAAAGACTAAAACCAACGATAGTTTTACCATCTTTTTGTAGATGTCCGTTTATATCAGTATCTAGCTTTACCTCTTTACTAACGCCAGCGATTGTCAAAACACCGACCATTTTTCCGTCATCTCCATCTGCTTTATAGTTAGTCATTTCAAAAGTCATGTCTGGATATTTGTCAACATTAAAAAAATCAGCCGTACGTAAATGCTCGTCCCTTTTTGAATTATCAGTATCTACACTAGCGACCTTTATATCGGCTTTTAGAGCATTAAATTTATTCTCTTTTACATCAAAATCTATCAAAGCAGAATAATCTTTAAAAAATCCATTTACATTTGATAATCCCATATGCTTTATTTTAAAAGCTACATTTGAGTGAGCCTTATCTAAGATAAAGGTA
Source organism: Campylobacter sp. 19-13652 (assembly GCF_019702925.1). Taxonomy (NCBI): domain Bacteria; kingdom Pseudomonadati; phylum Campylobacterota; class Epsilonproteobacteria; order Campylobacterales; family Campylobacteraceae; genus Campylobacter; species Campylobacter sp. 19-13652. The sequence continues at coordinate 1,154,151 of NZ_AP024713.1, forward strand.
TCTGCACTAAGACTACTTGATAGCGCTAATGCCGCTAAAGTAGAATATATAATTTTTTTCATGGTTTTCCTTTGTTTAAATTTATTTTTCTTATTCTATCTATCAAATTTAAACAAAACATATATTTTTAAATTTTACCGCGACTTTTTCTAAATAACACAAGGCGAAACAAAAATACAAATACCACAAATATAAAAAGTATCAAAAACGAAACAACTATCATAGTATTAGTACTAATTGGTGCACTAATCGCAGCGTCTTTATCGCTTTTTTTCAAAGATGAGCAAAGCAACCACCCATGATCTCCAACAAATCGACAAACGGCCTCTTTTACCTCTCCTGCATATTCATAAGCCACGCTTCCGTCTTTTTCTATATCGCCGCTGTCTAACTTGTCCATTATAGTGTGCATCACTGGCAAATGCTCTCCTTGGTTTTTGGCATCTGGGTGCATTAACATAGTAGAGTCTTTTTGTGAAATAAAGCTATAACTATTTTCACCAGCTCCCATTTTATTCATGGCTTTAATCACAGAATCAAGTCTCACATCAACACCAGCAACTCCTATAAATTTATCAGCTTTTATGATTGGTGCGTAAAAAGTAACTACGCTTTCGCCATTCAATCTCGTCCTGTAAGGCTCAGAGTACCCCACCTTAATCTTTCCACCAGTATACCACAAGCTCTTACGTGGGTCATAGCTACTATCTTTAGTTGGCGCTGGTATCACTCCGGCAGAGGACACAAACCCTCCGTCCTCCATACCATAATAAACCTCTAAATAATCACCCTGTTTAGCAAAAGCTTTAAGAACCTTTACTATCTCCTTATTGTCCACTTCTCCAAATTCGCTAGCTATGGTATCAGCAGCTATTTTAACTTGCCTAATATTGTTATTTATAAAATCATCAAGATATACTCCCACTCCATCTACTATTCTATTTTGAGTAGCTATAAAAGAGGTGCTTAATTTATCCTGTGTAATTTTATAATCAATAAATAAAAACGCTGAAAATGCGATAACTAAAGACGTAAGAAGCACAGCAACTATCCTAATAGCAATCTCATTCATGGCTTTTACCTTTTTGAGTAGTAATAAATTTATTAAAATAATAACATATTTTTTATAAATTATCTCTTTATTTTAGGAATAATACCCCCCCCCCATTTTTTTCAACAAATCCACCCTTTAGTAAAATATTTCCTTTATTAAAGAAGTTTTCCTTTAGTAAAACCTAGTAAAGAGCTGTAAAAACTGTAAAGAGTTGCAAAAAGCTTCACTTTAGTAAAATCTAGCAAAAAACTATAAAGAGTTATAAAAAGCTTTGCTTTACTAAAGAAGCTTTGCTTTGACTTATAATATATAGACCACTTAATAATTTAACAGGATGACTATTTATTGTATACACATTAAATAAGTAGACAAAGCAAAGCTTCTAAATACAACAAAATTAAACTATAATCAACAGGCATCTTGCACAATACAATAAAAACTGTATAAAAGTAGCTATCATACTAAACTTAGTCTAAGAGTGTTTTTTAGGTTTTTACACCAAGCTTTATAAAATTCTAAAAATCATGATGACATTGCTTTGTAATATTAGTCAATGCTAATATGCTAAAAGCTATTTATACAAATAGTGGAGTATGGTGAAGTTGGGCTTGTGCAGTTAATTAGAATTTGTAATTAAAAAATAACGCTATCTTTTAAAAAAGCCAAAGGTAAATGATATATACCTAAGATAATCTAGATAACCTAAAATACTATAATATCTTATAATACAGCTTTATAAGACATACTTACACAAAAACACTAATGTAGATAATTTTAATTTATATAAAATCATTAAATTTAAATAATTCATATAAATACTATATTAAGTAACCCTAAAAGCAAAGAAGCAACAAGGCAAAAAATCATAAGAGGAAATCATGGTGGGCCTAACAAGACTTGAACTTGTGACCTCACCCTTATCAGGGGTGCACTCTAACCAGCTGAGCTATAGGCCCTTATGAAGCTTAGCTAAGCCTTTGGCTTATGGCTTAACTATAATATAAATATTGTGCAGTTTGTAAGCATCTTTAAAAGGCTTTTTTGCTTTAAAGATGATGGCTTTTAAATTTGATGGTGGAGAATAGCGGGATCGAACCGCTGACCTCCTGCGTGCAAAGCAGGCGCTCTCCCAGCTGAGCTAATTCCCCAAACAAAAAAACAACAGACAATTAGCTAAGCCTTTATGCACGCAGTGTCTATATCGGTTCGCTTACGCTCACAACGATATATCCAAAAAAGCAAAGCAGTTTGCTTTTTTATGTGCAAAGCTCACACTCTACTAGCTGAGCTAATTCCCCATTAAACAGTAATAACTAAAAATAACTATAATAGCAATATAGCTAAATTTAACACATATTGCCACAATAAATAGCTAAGACAGTAAAAACATAAATATAAAAAGCTACTTGCTATTATATTTACATTATACTAGAAACTAAAAATATAACTTAGCTAGGACAATGCCTTTATCTATGTATAGTATATCACCCATACTAGATTAATGATATATTGTAAAATAGGTGTAATAAGTTATTTTATTTATCCTACCCATTTTTACTTTTACATTCACAAAGCTCACACTCTACTAGCTTAGCTTTATACTTTAGATTATTTAAATTCTAAGGTATTAATGCTAATTTATTTAATATTTCAATATAGTAATAACTATTAAAGATTTAACTACTCTTAACAACGGTATATAACAGGGATATAGGCTAAAAGCCTTAGCCTCTGCTTTTGCCTTTGTAAGTGAGTAATGTTAGTCTAATGTCAATCTTTCAAATCTAAACAAGGACGATTGAGATATTTTCCTTTGATAGATATCTTGTGAGAGAATATCTATTGTACTCTAGAAAGGAGGTGATCCAACCGCAGGTTCTCCTACGGTTACCTTGTTACGACTTCACCCCAGTCGCTGATTCCACTGTGGACCATAACCAGTTTGGTATTTGGGCTTCGAGTGAAATCAACTCCCATGGTGTGACGGGCGGTGAGTACAAGACCCGGGAACGTATTCACCGTAGCATGGCTGATCTACGATTACTAGCGATTCCGGCTTCATGCTCTCGAGTTGCAGAGAACAATCCGAACTGGGACATATTTTATAGATTTGCTCCACCTCGCGGTATTGCGTCTCATTGTATATGCCATTGTAGCACGTGTGTCGCCCTAGGCATAAGGGCCATGATGACTTGACGTCGTCCACACCTTCCTCCTCCTTGCGAAGGCAGTCTCATTAGAGTGCTCAGCCTAACTGTTAGCAACTAATGACGTGGGTTGCGCTCGTTGCGGGACTTAACCCAACATCTCACGACACGAGCTGACGACAGCCGTGCAGCACCTGTCTCAAGATTCTAGCAAGCTAGCACTCCCGTATCTCTACAGGATTTCTTGGATATCAAGCCTAGGTAAGGTTCTTCGCGTATCTTCGAATTAAACCACATGCTCCACCGCTTGTGCGGGTCCCCGTCTATTCCTTTGAGTTTTAATCTTGCGACCGTACTCCCCAGGCGGTATACTTAATCCGTTAGGTGCATTACTGCCTTGACTAGCAAAGCAACAACTAGTATACATCGTTTAGGGCGTGGACTACCAGGGTATCTAATCCTGTTTGCTCCCCACGCTTTCACGCCTTAGCGTCAGTTGAGTTCCAGCAGATCGCCTTCGCAATGGGTGTTCTTCTTGATCTCTACGGATTTTACCCCTACACCAAGAATTCCATCTGCCTCTCCCTCACTCTAGATTATCAGTTTCCCAAGCAGTTCTATGGTTAAGCCATAGGATTTCACAAAAGACTTGATAATCCGCCTACGCGTCCTTTACGCCCAGTGATTCCGAGTAACGCTTGCACCCTCCGTATTACCGCGGCTGCTGGCACGGAGTTAGCCGGTGCTTATTCCTTGAGTACCGTCATTTTTCTTCCTCAAGAAAAGGAGTTTACGCTCCGAAAAGTGTCATCCTCCACGCGGCGTTGCTGCTTCAGGGTTTCCCCCATTGAGCAATATTCCCTACTGCTGCCTCCCGTAGGAGTCTGGACCGTGTCTCAGTTCCAGTGTGACTGATCATCCTCTCAGACCAGTTACGCGTCATAGCCTTGGTGAGCCATTACCTCACCAACTAGCTGATACGATATAGCCTCATCCTACACCGAAAAACTTTCCCAACATAACTTGAGTTATGGTGGAGTATGGGGTATTAGCAGTCGTTTCCAACTGTTGTCCCCCAGTGTAGGGCAGATTAGCTATACATTACTCACCCGTGCGCCACTAACGCATAGTAGCAAGCTACTACTTGTCCGTTCGACTTGCATGTATTAGGCACGCCGCCAGCGTTCACTCTGAGCCAGGATCAAACTCTCCATATTAAAAATTAAATATGAAGTTTTAATCTAAAAACTTTTTAAATTTAATTTATTTAAAAAATAAATTGTTTCATTGTTTTAGACTTATTATCATAAATAATAAATAAGTCTGGCTCAATCGATCACTTGTTTAGATTTCAAAGATTGACTATTGAAATATTTAAATACTAACACTATTAAATTATAGAACAACGATTTATTATTAAAGCCTGTAATCATAAAAGCTTATGAAAGAGCTTTTAATGAGTAAAGGGTAAAGTAAAGAAAAGCTTTATTAACTGTTAGAAAGTTAAAGGTGGTTTCTCAAATCGTGAGCTGGAATTATATAAGAGAGTTGCTTAAGGGGGGCTTAAAAAAGCCTTTAAAACAAAATATTTTTTAATTCATACTCTAATGCCCCAAATACAATATCGTTTTTATTCTTGTCAAATTTAAAACTAGTGCTTATCTCGTTGCCGTTTTTTTCGAATACTCCGCTGGTTTTAACAAATTTATCAATTATATCTATAAAGACATATTCCTTATGGGTAAAAAACCTATCAAATACTTTAAAAAATTCGCTCACTCCAGCATCTATGCCTAATTTTCCATCAAATTTTAGTCGATTTAGTATAGGCTTGGCTTCATTTGAGTTTTTAGATATTGCTAATCTAAATTTTAAAAATGCGTTCAAAGAGTTTAAATTTTTTATACTAGCTCTTTCTAAAATAGCTTCAAAACCGCTATCAATAAGGGCGATTTTAGATATTTGAGGGTCTAGGTTTGGATTTAATGAGGTGCTTAAAAATGCGTTTAAATCTATATTCTTAAGTACCATGCTAATTCTAAAATCTTTTAAAGGATAAAATTTTTTGCTATCATTTAAAATGCCTATTTTTTCGATATTAAAATCGTAATTTACATTAATAAGCTCACGCTTTTTTACCTGTCTAGAAAGAAAAATTACATTATCAAAAATAAACTCATCGACTATATTTTTATAGCTTACAAAATCCACCCTAGCCTCTATGCTATCTGGCAGAATTTTATCCAAATCTATATTTTTCACAATGCTTTTTTGAGCAAAAATAGTGGCGTCAAAATCGCCATTTAGACTTATTTTGACACCATTTAAACTCAACTGTTTTTCATCACCTATAAGCTTTAAATTTTTAGCAAAGATATCTAAAATTTTAATTTCATTTGCATGGATTATTGACTTGATGCTTACACCCTGACTTATCTCAAAAACTTTAGAATAAAGTGCTGGAATCCGTACTAAAGCTTCGCTGGTTCCACTAATATAACTTTTTAAATTTATATTAAAGCTTGCTTTTTGGCTTTTATTATCGCTACTAAGACCATCTTTTAGCTTAACACTTAGCTCATTTTTGCTATCTACACCAAAAATAAAGCTAAGTAAAGAGTAGGATATTTCACTTTTTAGGCTATATGGTATATCGTCGCTTAAAGTCCCACTTATTTGAGCATTTGCTCGAAACAACCCTCTATCATAATCACTCATAGTAACACTTAAAACACCATATCTGCTTAGCTCATCAAGCTTTGCGTAAAACATGGACTGGGCTTTAATGCCTATATAATAGCTTGTAAAAAATAGCCCACAACCTAAAGCTAGCACAAAAGCTCCAGCAAAAACAAGGCGTCTTTTAAATCGCACAGATAAAAGCATTATCTTACCTTTTTTGCACTTACCCTACCAAGCCAAATATACCCAGCCACAAGCAGACAAACAACCACAACAGCTGGCAAATACCCACTACTTTCTACTAATTTAGCCAAGCTATCTCCTAAATAATAGCTACCAAATCCTAGCAAAATCGCCCAAATCAGTGAAGCAAATACATTTAAAATATTAAATTTAAAAAACGAATACCTAGCAAGCCCCATAGCAATAGGAACTAGCGTTTTAACACCGTATATAAATTTTTGCAAAAATACAAGCCAACTGCCATTTTTACGCACTAGCAAGCTACAATAACTAAGCTTTCTCTCCTGCCCCTTAAGATATGGCATTATGGCTGATTTATTATGTCTGCCGATATAAAAAAGTATGCTATCACCCAGAGCGTTTGCCGCAAAAGCCACGGCCACGCAAAGCCAAATATCTAGGCTTCCTTGTGCGCTTAAGATGCCGGCTGCGATAATAGCTAACATACCGCCCCCCAAAGAGTAAAAAAATAGTATCACATAGCCGTATGTGGCTAATGAATTTATTGTATCTTGCATTTTAAAATTACCTATTTTAAGTTTTCAAAATTTATGGCATTCATAAGCTCTGTATAAGCATAATCGTCACTCTGTCTAACATCTCCGCCATAGCTAATAACAGCCGCATCTAGGCTTGCTCCAGCGTAAAATCCACTATCCTTTGAAAGGGCATAGATATCACCATAAACCCCATTTTTGGTAGCAGAAGCAGATGCAAAAGTAGCTATCATGTCTGCTTTTAGGACGAGTTTTAGCCCCTTTATGTCCTCGATAAAAGACTGCTTCATCAAAAATAAAACCACCGCACTATCGCTGTATCCAGCCTGCAGCCCTGCTCCTCCACCGCCTATACTAACTAAGCTAACACTATCTACTAAATCCCCATTTAAAGCCACCATTACGCCGCTTCCACCTAGTCCGCCAAACACCAGTCCGACCTTTTTTACACTAGGGAAAATCACTATCGCCTTTGCCTTTTTTATAATATCAGGACGCACGTTATTTGTGCGTAAGACAGCTGTGTATGAGCGAGCTGCGTCTAGGAGCAATTCCTCGCTATCGCTAGCCTTAGCAAAGCTCACCAAAAACGCTAAACTCGCCAAAAAAATGATAAATTTATTTAGCCATCTGTATAGCACGGGTCTCCCTTATCACATTTACCTTTATCTCGCCTGGGTATTGCACTCGCTCTTCGATTTCGCTGGCTATCTCCTTTGCCACCAGCACCGCTTCATCATCGTTTATCAAATTTGCATTTGCGATGACACGTATCTCACGCCCAGCATTTATGGCGTAGGCCTGCTTTATACCCTCTTTGCTCTTTGCTATCTCCTCAATCTCCTGCACCCGCTTTAAAAAGCTCTCCAGCACCTCTCTCCTAGCCCCTGGGCGAGCCGCACTTAGCGTATCTGCTGCACACACAGCAGCGCTTTCTACGCTCGTGGCCTCCTCGTGTCCGTGGTGGGCGTAAATAGCGTTTATCACGACTGGATGCTCCTTGTAGCGGCGGCAGACTTCAGCGCCCAAATCCACGTGGCTACCCTCAAATTCGTGCGTCAAAGCCTTGCCAATATCGTGCAGTATCCCAGCGCGCTTAGCCAGCTTCTCATCTCCGCCAGTTTCAGCTGCGATTATTCCCGCCAGATGGGCGACTTCTAGGCTGTGAGCCAGGGCATTTTGTCCGTAGCTAGCGCGGAATTTAAGCTTGCCGATTAGCTTTACTATCTCAGGATGTATGCCGCTAAGCCCCAGATCCATCACGATATTTTCGCCCTCTTCTAGTATGCTAGCCTCAAACTCCTCCGTTACCTTTTTATGCAGGTCTTCTATGCGTGCTGGCTGTATGCGTCCATCCTCAACTAAAAGCTCAATGACGCGCGTTGCGATGGCGCGGCGGTAGAGATTAAAGCTGCTTAGGATTATGGCGTGTGGGGTATCATCGATGATTATATCCACGCCCAGCACCATCTCAAGCGTCTTGATATTTCGCCCTTCCTTGCCGATTATCCTACCCTTTAGGTCGTCGTTTTTAATATCGACGACGTTTATTAGCCTCTCAGCCGCAAACTCCCCAGCAAAGCGGCTTGTGGCCTGCGCTAGGATGTAATTTACCCGCTTTTTAAGCTCTCTTTTAGCTTCTTCTTCGCCTTTGCGGACGATGTGAGCTATGTCGGCTCGACTTTTTTCCTCCACTCGCTTTAGCACCTCGGCTTTAGCTTCTTCTTGCGTTAGCCCAGCGGCGTGCTCTAGGACTTTTAGCGCCTGGGCTAGCTTTTCTTGGTAGTTTGCCTTTAGGCTCTGCCCCTCTTCATACACACTTTTTGCCTCGTCTTGGGACTTTTTTAGCTCACTTTTGCCGTTTTCAAGCTCGCTCATTTGGGCTTTTATCTTAGCTTCAGCCTTGCCCAGCTCGTCAAATTTAAGCCCATACTCCTTTGTTAGCTTCGCACTTTTTTCATCATACTTTTTTCTAGCTTCAAACTCCGCTTCCTGCACGCTTATTTTGGCGTCTTTTAGCACTCTTTCGGCTTCAAATTCAATCGCCTTTGCCTTTGCTTTTGCCTGTTCTAAAAATATATTGTAATTTGCGTCGTTTATCTTTTTAGCGTACGCGTACCCAGCTCCTGCGCCCACTGCAGCGGCGAGCGAGCCTACTATAACCTCTATCATTTTTTCCTCTTTTTATATAATTTTGTCCAGGGGTTAGGTAAAAATCCCCTATTACATCATGCTTTAAGCTTACCTTTGCTTTTGCAAAATTATCCAAAGCGCTCACAAAAGCGAGCTTTGGTCTGTATCTAAGCCCAGCAAAAAATCTATCATAAAACCCTGCTCCATGCCCTATTCTAGCCATATTTGCATCAACTGCGACAGCAGGGACAATAGCCAAGTCTAACCTAGCTTTAAACTCTCCATTTCCTGCGCTTTCTCGCACATTAAAGCGCTTTTTACGCAAAGGAAGTCTCAATTTTACCATTTTTAAGCTAAGTCCTGCCATAAATGGCGATAATATCTCGCAATTTCTAGCACATTCACGCCTTAAACTATACACATCTATCTCATAATCAAGCGCCAAATAAAGCAGCACAGAGCGTGCTTTGCTAGCTTTTATTAAAGATTTTAATCTAGCACAAATTGCGTGAGATTTTAGTCTTACCTTTAATTCATCTTGCGACTTTAAAGCACGCAAAAACCTCTCTCGAAGCTCTTTTTTATCAAATTTAACGCTCATTTTAATAATCTTTATGTATAATTTGAACTATTTTATCAAATTTATTTTTAAGGAAAAAGATGAAAAGGCTTTTAGCTTGCGCTATGCTTGCATTTTTTATAACTGGATGTAGTGGAGAAAAAGAGAGTGGCGAAGAGACAAAAATCCAAGCACAAAATCAAGAAGCAGAAGTAGAAATAACGGAATTTAAGCTATCAAATTTATCAAACAGCACCATAGATGTAAGCACAATAAATGGTGGATTAAAGCTATCAGAAAATAAAGCCAGTGTAATAATTTTCGTAACTCCTAATTGCGCGCCTTGCAAAACGGAGCTTAGCTACATCTACACAATAGCGCAAAAATACAAAAGCGATGCAAAAATAATGCTAGCAATCCTGGGTGCGAGCGATGATGAGATAAAAGAGCTAAGTGATGAGTTTAACCTCGCCGATGAAGTCGTAACAAAAGCTCAAGACCTAGCCAAAGCACTAAACATAAACGCCCTACCAGCGATAATAATAAGCGATAAAAACGGAAATAAAATTCGTTCATATGTAGGGCTGGCACCAGTTGAAATGCTAGAAAGTGATATAAATTTGGCGGTGCTAAGATGATAGATATTATTAAAAAGGGCTTTGCAAAAACCTTTGGAGTGATGCGCGCTACTAAAAGCGATAGAAAAATAGACAAGCAAACCCTAGAGGAACTACTACTAGAAGCTGACGTGGCGTATGATATAGTGGAAGAAATAATCTACTACCTGCCGCCTGATGATATGGTAAAGCGGGCTGATTTAAAGCGGGTGATGGGTAGCTATTTTATCTACGAAAAAGAGCGTCAAACGCCCGTGGCAAAGCCCTTTGTGGAGCTGATTTTAGGCGTAAATGGAGCTGGCAAGACCACAAGCATAGCAAAGCTAGCAAATTTATACAAAAAAAGCGGCAAGAGCGTGGTGCTGGGGGCTTGCGACACTTTTAGGGCTGGGGCAGTCGAGCAGCTACGCCAGTGGGCTGCGCGCTTAGACGTGCCAATCATCGCCACAAAGCAGGGACACGACCCCTCAGCCGTGGCCTTTGACGCCATTAGCTCAGGCGTGGCAAGGGGGGCGGATAGAGTGGTGCTAGACACCGCTGGACGGCTAGAAAATCAGACAAATTTAAAAAGCGAGCTAGCCAAAATCGTCCGCATAAGCGACCGAGCTATGGCTGGAGCGCCACACCGCAAGATACTAGTCCTTGACGGCACGCAGGGCAATGCAGGGCTAGCGCAGGCAAAGGCGTTTAATGAGCTAGTTAGCCTTGATGGCGTCATCATCACAAAGCTAGACGGCACGGCAAAGGGCGGAATGCTCTTTTCAATCGCAGCCGAGCTCGAGCTGCCTATACTTTACATCGGCGTGGGCGAGAGTGCTGATGATTTGGCTGAGTTTAGCCCAGATGAGTTTTTAGACGGATTAATGGATAGTATTTTTAGCGAAAATTAAGCTTTAAGATAAAAAAGAAAATATTTTTTGGTCTGCCTTTGGACATCAGCAAGGCTTTTGCAAATGGCTAAATTTAAAAACTACATTATAAAAACTTAAGCACATTAACTTAAAAAGGCTTTTTGCAAAAGCATTAAGTCACCACCGCTACCCATATTAACTGCAAATTTTATTACTACCTTAGTCCCTTTTTGTTTCAAATTCAAAACCATACTTTATAAAATTATCAGGTTATAAAATATTTAGATGAATTGTTGTTTTAAAAACGGCAAAATCGAGTAAGTTACATTTGGCTCTTTTAGGCAAATAGTATTGCTTTTTAAATTCCCAGCTTTGTATAAATGGCTTATATATTGCTTGTATAGCAAGCGATATTTTCCGCTCATTCGCTTACGATATAGCAGTATATGCAGGCCATGAGATGGCTTAGTAAGGCAAGAGTCGCTCCACACAAAAAAGTCTATTTAAAAGCTATGACCTTAACCACCTAAGATAGCAAAACACATCTAGTTTGGGCAAAAATAGATGTTAGTGAGCATATTTACTTTGCAACAAGCAGGCTAGTTTTTATACCATTTTTTGCAAAGTGCAAAAGATTGCGCCGACATTACTTCGCAATACCAAAAGTTACTGGCAAGAATTAGCAAAATTAGGCTTGTGTTGGGGGGGGCAGAAATTATAATTAAAAGCAATATTATAGTTTAAAGTATTTAATAGCTCTTTGCCCCAAAAAGCAGGGGCAAAAAATTTAACAAGCACAAGGCTGGGGATTACATCATCCCCATACCGCCCATTCCGCCCATATCAGGCATTGCTGGCATAGCTGGCTTGTCTTCTTTTAGCTCGCTTATTGTAGCTTCAGTTGTTAGTAGCAGACTGGCTACAGAGACTGCATTTTGAAGTGCCACACGCTCGACTTTTACAGGGTCGATTATGCCCGCTTCAAACATATTCACATACTCGCCGCTTACTGCGTTAAAGCCGTAGTTATCGTCCTTGCTGCTATATACTGCATTTACGACTACGCCAGCGTCAAAGCCCGCATTTTCAGCTATCTGACGAAGTGGAGCTTTTACCGCACGAAGCACTATGTCAGCACCTATGGCTTCATCGCCGCTTAGGCTTAGTTTTACGCGCTTGCTAGCTAGGATTAGCGCAGAGCCACCACCTATTACGATACCCTCTTCCACTGCTGCACGAGTGGCGCTTAGTGCGTCATCTACGCGGTCTTTTTTCTCTTTCATCTCAGTTTCAGTGGCTGCACCTACTTTGATTACAGCTACACCGCCGCTTAGCTTGGCTAGGCGCTCTTGTAGTTTTTCTTTATCATAATCGCTCGTAGTTTCAGCTATTTGAGCCTTTATTTGAGCTACACGAGCTTCGATATTAGCCTTTTCGCCAGCACCATTTACGATAGTTGTGTTGTCTTTGTCGATTACGACGCTGCTAGCCTGTCCTAAGTCTGCTATAGACGCGCTTTCTAGCGTCCTGCCTAGCTCTTCACTAATGACTGAGCCGCCTGTTAGGATAGCGATGTCTTCTAGCATAGCCTTTCTGCGGTCGCCAAATCCAGGGGCTTTTACAGCACTTATATTTAGCACGCCACGTAGTTTATTTACCACTAGAGTGGCTAGCGCTTCGCCCTCGATGTCTTCAGCGATGATTAGTAGTGGCTTGCCTGTTTTTTGCACCTGCTCAAGCACTGGCAGAAGGTCTTTTAAATTTGTTATTTTCTTATCAAAAAGCAAGATGTATGGGCTGCTTAGCTCGACTTGCATTTTTTCAGGGTTTGTGATGAAATACGGGCTTAAGTATCCGCGGTCAAACTGCATACCCTCAACTACGCTTAGCTCGTCTTGGATAGACTTTGCTTCTTCAACCGTTATCACGCCGTCTTTGCCGACTTTTTCCATCGCGTCAGCTATTAGCTTGCCTATGCTCTCGTCTGAATTTGCCGAGATTGTAGCGATTTGAGCTATTTCCTTGCTGCCAGCTACCGCTTTTGCGATATTTTTTAGCTCAGCCGAAAGGGCTGCAGCAGCCTTATCCATACCACGCTTTACTTCGACTGGGTTTGCGCCAGCTGTTATGTTTCTTAAGCCCTCTTTAAAAACAGCGTGAGCTAGCACCGTAGCGGTCGTAGTGCCGTCGCCTGCTTGGTCGTTTGTCTTGCTAGCGACCTCTTTTACTAGGCTTGCGCCCATATTTTCGATAGTGTCTTTTAGCTCGACTTCCTTAGCCACGCTCACGCCGTCTTTTGTGATAGTAGGAGCGCCAAAGCTCTTTTGGATTAGCACATTTCTGCCACGTGGTCCCATTGTTACTTTTACTGCGTCATTTAGCTTACTTACGCCTTGATATAGTCTATTTCTAGCGTCGTCTGAGTAAAAAATTTCTTTTGCCATTTTCTTTCCTTGATTTAAATTTTAACTTATTTTATTACGCCTAGGACGTCGTCGATGTTTAGTACTAGGTAGTTTTTGCCCTCTAGGCTTACTTCAGTGCCGCCGTATTTAGCGAAAACGACCTTATCGCCGACTTTTACATTTTCTACTTCGCTACCTACAGCTTTTACTTCGCCGCTTAAAGGTTTTTCTTTGGCATTGTCAGGTATAATAATGCCAGTAGCTGTTGTCTTAGTCTCTTCTACACGCTCGACTAATACACGCTTGCCTAATGGTTGAAAGTTCATATTTTATCCTTTGGATTGATTTCAATTTTAGCACTCTTTATTTTTGAGTGATGAAATCATAGCAAAAATCCAAACAAAAGTCAATGAATTTTTATAAATTTTGCCAAAAACTTTAGTCTAATTGACTAAATATACATGATAGTAAAAAACTAATATTATTAAGGAAAATAGTATGAAAATAGCAAAAATAGTCACAATATTGCTTGTTTTACTAATCGTAGCAATTTACTCCTTAGCCTTTACAAACTACGCAAACTCGATACTTGCCTCATATGCAAGCAAAATTATAAAGGAAAAAAGCGGACTTGAGGTTAGGTTTGATAAATTTAAACTACGACCAAACAACCTAGACATAAAAGCAACCGCAAACAATGAGATAGAATTTGACATTCAAGGCAAGCTTGAGCTTTTAAAGCTTGGATTTGATTTAGATTATAGCATTAGCGCAAACAATCTAAAAAGTCTGGGGCTTAGTCTAAAAGATAAGGTGAATATAAGCGGAAAAGCACTAGGAAGTGCAAAAAATTTCTCAGTTAATGGTTCTGGGCGCGCACTTGGGTCAAATTTAAGCTTTTTAACAAATTTAAAAGACTTTAAACTAAACACACTAAAACTAGACGCAAGAGGGGCCAGGATAGAGGACGCACTAGCGATGATGTTAAAACCTGCTTACCTAAGCGGAAAAGTGGACTTGCTAGCCGATATAAACGAAAACTCACAGCAAAAACCAAGTGGTCCAGCAAGCATAAAAATAAATCAAGCCATTGCAAATAACGCACTAATAAAGAGCGATTTTGGCATTGATTTGCCACAAAATTTTATAATCACGGGAATAATTAACGCAAGACTAGACGGTGCTTTAGTGAGTGCCAAAACAGCACTTAATACCCCAGTGGCTACGATAAATGCGCAAAATACGCTTTATGATTTAGATCAAAAGCTCCTAAATACAGATCTTGAGGTAAAAATCGACGAGCTTTTAAGACTTGAGCCTATCATAAAGCAAAAGCTTAATGGTAAGGTAGAGCTAAATGCGAATGTGGGGCTTAAAAACGGACAGCTTAGCCAGCTAAATGCAAAGCTTGATGGGCTTGGAGGTAGCGTAATAGCCAGCCTAAACGCCGATGTACTAAACGCAAAAATAGAAAATATAGACATACAAAAAGCACTCGCCCTTGCGGCAAAACCACCACTCGCAAAAGGCAAAATAAATGGCGTAGCCCAGCTAAAAGGCATAATAAGCAAAAATATATCTGGTAGGGTATTTGCCAAAAGTGAGGCTGGAGTGCTAAATGCCGCTGAGCTAAATAAACTAGGCACAAACCTCCTAAAAGACATTAGCTTTAACGCAGATGTGGACGCAAGCCTCTCTGATAATGTAGCCGATTTTAGCGCAAACATTATAAGCGGACTTTTAAATTTGCAAAACCTAAAAGGGCGCTATGATTTAAGAGCAAAGGCTCTAAAGGCGACTTTTGGGCTTACTTCAGCTGATGCGAGCGAGTTTAAATCTGCGCTTAATGCTACCTTAAGCAGTCCTATAAATTTAAATGGGGAGATCATTACAAACGATACTGGGCTAGTGAGCTTAAAGACCGCTGGAGTAGCGCTTGGCGGAGACATACAGAGTAAATTTGACGGTAAAAACGCAAGCCTAAAAGCAAGTGCGCTTCATATAAGAGATCTATTTTTACTAGCTGGCAAACAACCTATCCTAGACGCTCTTTTAGACGCAAAAGCCGACATAAAAGGCTTTGATACACACTCTTTAAACGGAGATGCGAGCCTAAATTTAAAAAATGCAAAAATGAGCGCAAAAGAGATAGAAAAGCTCACAGGTAAAAAACCGGATGAGGATTTGATATTTGAGGCTAATATAGATAGCAAAATAGACGCACAAACGGCTAAATTTGAGGGCAAAATAGGCTCAAATTTAGCAAACATAAACGGGCTTAAGGCTAGTTATGATTTAAAAAATAGCGAGTATGAGTCTGAGTTTGACGTAATAAGCGATAATCTTTCAAAGCTTGCATTTTTAACAGGACGTAAGCTAAACGGTGCGATAAAAGCGCATGTAAATGCGCAAGGAAAGGGTGCTGATATTAAGGCTCAAATTAGCTCTAAGATATTTGACGGAGATTTAAGCGCTACGCTAAATGGGGATAAATTTGACGCAAAGATAAGTGATTTTAAGGTGCAGGAAATGCTAAAAATGGTCGATTTGCAGCCGTTTTATGAGGGGCTTTCAAACGGTACTTTTACGTATAATCTAAAAAATCAGCAGGGTGATTTTAATTTTGTTCTAAGCAAAGGGCAGCTAAAAAATACAAAACTGGTGCAGTTTGTCTCCACAATATCTACAAAAGATCTCTCAAAAGAGGTCTTTAATGATGGTAAATTTACAGGAAATCTCAATAAAAATATCATTGATTTTAAAGCAAATTTAGCCTCAGAATCAACAAACGCAGTGGTGGAAAAAGGGACATTTAACACAACGAACAAGGTCATAAACATACCGCTTAATTTAAAAATTCAAAAGACCGATTTAAGCGTAAAAATCACAGGCACCTCAGATGAGCCAAAATACAGCATAAACTCAGACTACCTAAAGCAAAAAGCGGCAAAGGCGATAGATAAACTGCTCGATAAAAGCTTAAAAGATGATAGCAAAAGCGACGTAAAAGAGCTTTTAAAAGGTCTATTTAATTAATGCTTAAGGTGGGGTTATCCTGCCTTTAAACTTGAGTTTTTTATTTGGCTCTTTTAAACAATAGTGCTGTTTTACAAAATTGCAAAAGCAAGCTACCAACATATGTGAGTAGCTTAGCTCCGATTTTAATAGTGCGCAAAAGCCACTCAGCCAAAAATCATGCAACCACCTGTTGGCAGTTATGTCTTACACTACCGCCACATGAGTTTGGGCGATTTTGCAGGAATTAGGATGATAACTACTAAGTAGGGTGTGCCTTATTAAGTTAGTAGACAAGCATATCGCTTTACGATGTAAGCAAGTAGTGTTTTGATTTTACTGTGGCTTAAAATTTGTAAATAAAATAATGCTATTTGTTTAAAAGAGCCTTTTATTTTATAAAAATAGCTTAAATGAAAATCAGCTCGTGCGCCCATATGCGATAAATGATAAAAATAGACGCACTTTTAATTTTTTAAAATGATAAAATTATCAATAAAGCCCAAATTTTCCGTCTTTACGTTTATAAATCACACGCATTTTCGCATCCATATCGTAAAAAACAAAAAACTGCATACTCTCGTCACCTTTAAGCTTTTCTAAAGCCTCCTCTATCTCAAGTGGCTTATATAGCTCAAGCTCCATAGGTACGATTTCGTCAATATTTTCTAGCTCAATTGCCTCAATCCCCACACTCTGACGCTCACTTTTATCGTCGTCTTTGCCTTTTACGGTAGTGCGTCTGTCATGCTCACGCCTAAGCACCTTAGCTGCCCTGCTAGTAGCCTCATCAACAGCAGCGTACAGGTCTTTATTTTTCTGCCTTACGACGATGGTTTCTTTATGGGCTAGATTTAGAATTAACTCCACACTAAAGCCCTTTTTACCCTGCCTCTCATCAGCACTTATTACGCATTTTACGGATATGATGTCTAGGTTATATTTCTCAAGCGTCTCAAACGACGATACGACATAGTTTTTAATCGGTTCGGTTAGCTCAAACTGTTTGCCTGTGATGCTTGTATTCATCATCTCCTCCTTACTTGGTGTGAGCTAATTATAACATAATTTAAAATAAATTTTTAATTTTAAATTTAATATTGTTGGCTTTTTAAATTTAAAAAAGTATTATTTTTTACCATAAAATCCATAAAAAAGTCGCCTTTATTTTAAATTTTTAAATTAAAAATTTTTAATTTTCTTATTAAAGTCCCTTGGATGTTAGAGATTATAGTAGCCTTTACCATTACTCGCAACTCTTTAATAGTCGCCTCATTTGCGCTAAAAGCACCACTGCAAAGCCCTATATCATCGCTATATGTTAGCTCATAGCTAGCGATTACTTCGCCATTAGAAAAGCTTTTTTGAAATTTATCCAAACAGCTTTGATTAAAGTCATGTTTTAGCACTTCATTAATCACGACGGCTTCGCTTGATAGCGCCACAAGATCTGCTTTTGTCTTTGCTATTTGAGTGCTTTTAATAGCGCTAGTAGTGGCTGCCTCCTTTAACACAAACGCCCCAACAATACCCAGTAGCACAAGTGCGCCTATGGCGCTTAGTAAAATATACCCACGCTTCATAGCAAAATCTCTTTAGCACATATCTCATCAATGCAAAGCTCAATCTCCGTCCCAGCCTCGCTAATACTAAATTTAGCCCCACTAAGCCCATCTATTATCAGTGCCTTTGGCGCACTAATAAGACTCTCATCAAGCCACGGATGCCAATCATGATAAAGCCAAATTGCTCCACTATCTTTATCAAAGCTTAAAGCATACGCACTAGATGCCAGAGTATACGCGCCGCTTATTTGCCCTTTATAGCCAGGCTTAATCTGCAAAATGTCATCACCACTTGCTCTAACCAAGGCAAGAGAATTATCCCCAAAATAGCCAAAATCACTGGTATTATAACTCACTCCATTAAAAATAGCCACCACCTTAAACTCACTAGCAAAATCCACCCCAGCACTTTGCGAAAATGCCTCTAAAATGTTTGAGGGTTTAAATTTAGTAATAATTTTCTCCCTATTGCTCCTACTCATATCAACAAGTGATAAATACGAGCTTTGCGCATATTCATTAGCACTAACCCAAAGTAGCTTATCCTCGCTAGATAAAACGCTTTGGGCAATATGGGAACGATAATAAGCGCTAATTATATTAATGGCTGAGTTTAAAGATTGAAGTTTTTGGGATTTTAAAGCCGAGTTTAAAAGCTCATAACTTAGGGTGTTTGAATAAAAAATCGCCCTAGCTACTACGCCAAAAACCAAAATAGCCACACAAAGCTCAACCAAGCTAAAGCCAGGCTTTTTAAGGCTGTAAAATTTTATATTTTCTGCCATGTAAAATTTTTAGGCGCAACAGGTAGAGTGAGATTTAAAGTATCGCTTTGTATTTGGGGTGCTTTAGGCGATTTATCAAAACAGCCAAAGCCGTATTTATCGCAAAATTCGCTATCTTTACCGATACCGCCACTACGCTCTTTTAATCTAGTGGCTAAAATTTGCTTTTGAGCCACTAGAGCCTGCAAGCTCTCTTGTGAGTTTTTAGCACTTAATGCTACCTTTGATATAGGCAGTACAGCAGATATGCTAATGCCAAGTATAATAATAGCAAAGCAAAGCTCAACTAGGCTAAAGCCCTTTAAAAGCCTGCTTTGCATATTAAATTTATTTACTCTCCTCAGAATTAGCCAAAAAATCAGATATGCGCTCCGATTGTCCATATTCTGGATATTTTGCCACGTCTAGGACGACTTGAGAGAGGGTTTTGTTGTCTAAATTTATCACAACTGGGGCGATGAAATTTACAGTTGAGTTTTCAAGAGGAATAGCCACAACCATAATATTATACACACGCAAAGCGCTGTTTTCGTTAATCTGCATAAGCTCCTCGTAGTATGTTGGCACCTCAAAATCATAGCTACGCAAAGCATAAGGGTTTATCGCAGTAAATGAAGTCGCATCGTCTTTACTTTGCAGCCTTACAAAGAACTGATCTATTTCAACAAGCTCAAAGCTCTTAATATGCTCAAAGCCTAAAATAGGGCTTGCAACATTCAAAATCATAAATTATCCTTTTTGTAATTTTGCTTATTTTATCTTATTTTAAATTAAAAAATGAAAAAACTATCAAATTTATGCAAAAATAATGCCAAAAAAGCTAAAATAAGCAAAAAATTTAAAAAAGAGGTAAAGATGAGACATAAATTTATCGCCAAATCAGCCCTGACGATATTTGTAGTTGCGTTTTTTGTTGCTTGTAGTGCAAAGCAAGATGACGGACTTTATGGACTTAGCCCTGATGCGTGGTATGAGCAAATATTAGAGGATATAAAAAGCAGCGATTTAGAAAATGCTGATAAGCACTATACTTCATTTTCTAGCGAGCATGTAAGGTCGCCACTACTTGAGCAGATGCTTTTAATCCTAGCTCAAGCACACGCTAGAAACGAGGAGTATATACTGGCTAATTACTACCTAGACGAGTATATCAAAAAGTACGGCGATGGAGGGAGCAAGACCGAATTTGCTGAGTTTTTAAAGATAAAGGCAAACTTTGACTCATTTACTCAGCCAGATAGAAATCAAAAGCTAATCGAGGATAGCATAGCTGGCATTGAGCGCTTTATATATATGTATCCAAATACGCAATTTCGTCCGCTAATTGAGACAATGCTTGTTAAATTTAAACTAGCTAATTACTTTTTGCAAGAGCAAATAAAAAGCCTTTACGAGCGCACTGGGCGAGAAATATCCGCTGACATCTACACTCAAAGGCTAGAAAACTCGCCTATGAAAGATGCTGATATGATAGCGCCTGATTTACCATGGTATAGAAAGATATTTGAGTAGGAGATAAATTTGCAAATAAATGAAAATAGAATTTTTCCAGCCGAGCTTCCGATAGTAGTCCAGGAGGAGTTTTTATATCCGTTTATGATTACTCCTTTATTTTTTGGTGCTGGCGATGAAGACAATATAAAAGCTGTCGAACTAGCCAAAAATACAAACAATATGATACTTGTAGTACCTAGCAAAAGCTCTGATATTAGGGGCATAGAAGATATATATGACGCTGGCGTAATATGTACGATACTCAGGCTTCAACAGCTAAGTGAAGGCAGGGTAAAAGTGCTAGTACAAGGCTACGAAAAAGGACGCATAATAGGAGCTATAAGCCCAAATCCACCGGTTGCACTAGTAGATCGCATACGAGTAATCCGCCCAAATGAGGTGCAAACTGAAGCCTCTTTAGCCGTATTGCGAGATAACGTAAGAGCCTTAGCCAGCATAAGCCACTATTTTACACCAGATCTATTAAAAACCATAGAGGAAAGCTCAGAAGCCACGAGAGTATGCGATATAATAAGCAGCGCACTTAGACTAAAAAAGAGCCTTGCTTATGAGCTTTTTATAGAGCCTGAGCTAGAGGTTAGGCTAGAAATGCTAATAGAGCATATAGCAGAGGAGATAGAGACAAATAAACTCCAAAAAGAGATAAAAAACAAAACTCACTCCAAAATAGACAAGATAAATAAAGAGTATTTCCTAAAAGAACAGCTAAAGCAAATCCAGCAAGAGCTAGGCACTGATACAAGCCGTGATGAGGAGCTGCAGGAGTATAGAGACAAGCTAGAAGCTAAGAAAAAATTTATGCCAGATGATGCGTATAAGGAGATAAAAAAGCAGATTGAAAAGCTAAGCCGTATGCACCCAGATAGCGCGGACGCCAACACTATCCAAAGCTACCTTGACTGGGTTGTGGAGGTGCCTTTTGAAAAGCTGGCTAAGAAAAAAACCTCAATGGCAGAGGTGGCAAAGCAGCTAAATGAGGACCACTACAGCCTAGCAAAGCCAAAAGAGCGGATTGAGGAGTATTTTGCCTTGCGTGAGCTTTTGGCTCTGCGTGGGGTGAGCGAGAAGGTAAATGGCGGGGCGATTTTGTGCTTTGCTGGCCCTCCAGGCGTGGGCAAAACCAGCCTAGCAAATTCCATCGCCAAAGCCCTAAAGCGTGAGCTAGTGCGTATCGCTCTGGGCGGGCTTGAAGACGTAAATGAGCTACGTGGGCACCGCCGCACCTACATAGGCGCTATGCCAGGGCGAATCGTGCAGGGTATAATCGAAGCTGGGCAGATGAACCCAGTCGTGGTGCTTGATGAGATAGATAAGGTAGGCAGGAGCTACCGCGGCGATCCGACGGCGGTGCTGCTTGAGATACTTGACCCTGAGCAGAATAATAAATTTAGGGATTATTATTTAAATTTTAACATCGACTTAAGCAAGATAATCTTTATCGCCACGGCAAACGATGTGGGTGCGATACCAGCGCCACTGCGAGATAGGATGGAGTTTATCCACCTAAGCAGCTACACCCCGCAGGAGAAATTTGAAATCGCTAAAAAATACCTAATCCCACAGGAGCTTAAAAAGCATGGGCTTAAGCCAAATGATGTGAGCTTTGATAAGGCGGCTTTAAATTTATTAATAAGCGACTACACTCGTGAAAGTGGCGTGAGAAATCTCCGCCGCCGCATAGCAGATGTGCTGCGTAAAGTCGCAAAGTCCCTACTGCTTGACCCAGACGCACCAAAGGCAAAAATCACGAGCAAAAACCTAAAAGACTACCTAGAAAAGAAAGTCTATGAGATAGAACCAGCCGATAAAAAAGACCGCATAGGCGAGGTAAATGGGCTAGCCTGGACTAGCGTGGGCGGCGATGTGCTGCGCATTGAGGCGGTGCGTATCGAGGGCAAGGGCGCTATGCAAATCACAGGGCAGCTAGGTGATGTAATGAAAGAGAGTGCGTCCATAGCCTTTAGCGTGATAAAGGTGCTAATAGATCGTGGCGAGCTAAAAATCCCAGCCAAAATCATACCAGCCCGCCCTGATGATAAGCGTCCGCTCACCCCAAGCGACGTCTATCGCCGATATGATCTGCACCTGCACGTCCCAGAGGGTGCGACGCCAAAGGATGGGCCAAGCGCAGGTATCACAATGGCAACTGCGATAGCCTCCATTCTAAGCGACATTAAAGTCCGCCACGACGTGGCAATGACTGGCGAGCTAACGCTAAGCGGACGAGTGCTGCCTATTGGTGGGCTAAAAGAAAAGCTCATCGCCGCCTTTAAAGCTGGCATAAAAACGGCGCTCATACCACGCAAAAACTACGACCGAGATTTGGCGGATATACCTGATGAAGTCAAAAACAGCCTGCAAATAATCCCAGTCGATAAAATCGAGGACGTATTGGAGCTAGCACTAAAAGCCTAATTAAATTTATAGCTAAGTCTTAAGCTTGTATTAAGACTTAGTCCTGCTTTTGGGCTTTTTACTTTTTGATTACAGTGTGACAACCCAAGGGGCTTTAATTTGGCTTAAACCGTAAAACTTTAGTTTTTGGCTTTGATTTAAATTTATTTTATACTTAAAAAAGTAAAGAGCCTTAAGCTTAAATTCTTTTTTGTCAAGAAAACGAGCCACTGTTGCGAAATCCCCCCCCATTTTTTATTTACCCATCACTCACATAGCTGAGTGATATACTCGCTAGGGTTCAGTTTCGCTTCACCTAGAAACTGCGGCTACGCCTTGTTTTAAAGAAGCTTACTACTTACGACACGCCAACTAGCAGCCGTCTCGCCCACCGATGCCCACACGCACTTTTTTACACAAAGGCTAGGTTTACTTAACGTTACAGCTTTTCTTCTTTGCGCTAGTGGGAAAGGGGCTTGAATTACTGCACTGCGTTTGTTTTCATAGAAGCTGCTACTTCGTCTTGCTTTACAAAGTCGCTCCCTTTCTTTCATTCCAGCACCCTAAAACCCCACTAATTCGTGGTAGTACCCTTAAGTATGACAGTCGCTACTTCGCAACGTTGGCACGATTTTTAGAAGCTCACTTTGTATCGCTATAAAAATCGGTAATAAGCCACTCATTACGTGGGGTTTTGGGTGCAAAGCTTTTCTACGCAGGTATCGAGCGGAGATTGCCAAACAAGGACTAGCTATATGCGAAGTATCGCTCGTCTTGGCAAGGCGAATTTTAAATTTGCGACAGGAGCATACATATAGTATGTGACTGAGCGAATTTAAAAACCAACGCAGTATAAGGCAAAAAGACAAGCTGGCTTAAAAGCTAAATCAAGCAAAATCCAAACTAACACACATACTTTTCTTGCCACTTTTTAAGCTCGCTAAAATATCCTCCGTTAGCACTCCTATCCAAGCTAGCGAGATATTTGCCATAATATTCAAGTACCTCATTTAAGCACCGCTCACAAAAGGCGTCCCAAGCGTGCTATAAACCATCAAGCAATCACAATCACCGCCAGCAAATTTGGCATTCGTGCCGGCACTCTATGTAACGCAAAAAATACAGCCACCTCAAAGTCACTTGATACGCCGCCATTTTCCCAAGATGTGGGCTAGGCTTTTGCCTACTCTTTGGCGATTTATTCTTTGGTATTTTCATACGCATACATGCTTAGCTTTTAGCCGCCTTTAAATCAAACTCCACCCGGCCATAAACACATCAGCAAGCTCAGTGCAAGCGTCTGCTAGCCCCAGCTTGTAGTATCTTTTCGCACACTCTTTACCTTGGCGTTTGAAGTATTCTGCGGACGTAGTGCGTTTTTTCATACTCCACGCCAGCCAGCGAAGCCTTGCTTAAAGCAATGCTAACTCGCGCCTAGCTCTTTTTTGCGTTTAAAAGTCTAAATGCTAGGCAGATTAGGCGATAAATTTAAATATATTATTCAAGCTAGCTCCTTTTTTAAGCAGGATTTCATCACGACTAGCTTTAATTTTATTTAGTCCGCTCCAAATTTAAACCAATAATGCGAAGTATCATGAGGCGATTTTCCAAAGAGGCTTTACTTTACTTGCGCTACTTTCATGGCTTGCACACATTAGATACGGTTGCAAGCAATTTTAAAACAAAGCGTACTTATAATGCAAAGCATCGCTCGTATTAGCAAGACGCGAAATATGCAATCACAGCGCCTGCGGACTTGGGCGTAACGAGGCGAGCCTATATTATTTAAAAGAGGTAAGCCTATCCCTTGCTGCTTGCGTTATCTCCTCCTCATAATCATAAAATTTAAAAGTAGCGCCGTGCTGCGAAAATCCGCTTAAAATATCCCCACTTTGGCGGTTTTTAAGATCCATCGCAGCTACTTTAAACCCATCAAGTGTAGTGCAAAACTCAACAAGCCTAGCAGGCGGAGTCTTAAGCTTAGTAAACAAAAAGCACCAGCCCACTCCGCCATTTCGCCCTACCCTACCGCGCAGCTGATGAAGCGTGGCTAGTCCCAGCCGCTCAGCCCCAACTATAACTATCGTACTAAGACGAGGCAAAGATATACCCACCTCAACCACAGTCGTGCTTAAAAGTATATCCCCACTCTGCCTAAACTCACGCAAGATACGCTCTTTCTCCCTATCTTTGCCGTGAGTAATAAAGACATTTTTAAAATTTGCTAGCCAAAACGCACTTGCCTCATCAAGACTTTGGTATTTTGAGGCTTCTGAAGTGTTTACAAGTGGATATACGATGATAGTTTGTTTGCCTTGCGATATTTGGGATTTTATGTGAGTAATGAGCGAGCTAAAGCCAGATGGCTGCAAAATCTCCGTGATAATGTGCTTTTTAAATGGAATTTGTTTAAGAAAACTAAACTTAACCATAAAAGACTGTATGAGGCTTAGCGTGCGCGGAATCGGCGTAGCAGAAAACTGCACAAAATGAGGACTAAACTCACGACTTGAGGCTAGATTTGAAACAAGCTGGCGCTGAGCCGAGCCAAAACGGTGCTGCTCATCGACCATTACCAGTCTAGCCTCTGGTAGCTTCATATAAAGCAAAGCGTGGGTGCCGATTATTAAATTTGCATTTGGTGCTAGCGGCTTTTTAGTCTGAATCTCATCCGTCTCGTCTATATCATCACCAAAGCCATCATCACGCACTCGCCCACCACCAAGCACGAGTCGTATAGACATAAACTCAGGCAGCAGTCTCTTTGCTTCATCGTAAAGCTGCTCAGCCAGGATTGAGGTAGGCGCCATTAGCACGGCTGTATCTGGGTATACGCTTAGGGCTGAGGCTAGGATTACTAACGTCTTGCCACTACCCACATCACCCATTACCACACGCCTTGCAGCCTCAGGCTTAACTAAATCATTGCGCACATCACTAATAGCGGCTAGCTGGTCGGCAGTGGGGGTAAATGGCAGATTACCAAGCCAGCCTTTTATATCAAAAAGTGCTACGGGACTAGCTGGGACGGTTGTCTTTTTTGCGCTTAGTTTTTTAATATAGTTAAATATTTCTATAAATTTAAGCCTCTTAATTAGCTCGCTATCCTCACTCTCAAGCATAGCAATAGCCCAAACTCCGCGTTCACTAGCACTGTGAAAGCTAAGCAGTGCCTCAGCCTCATCAGCGTTTAACCCCTCTTTTAAAAGCGCATCACGGCTTACATACCTAGCCACCAAAGCCGCCAACTCGTCGCTTTTAAGCTCTGATTTATACCTTAAAATAATTGAGTTTATGTTTGTGATTATTCGTGGATTTGTCAGCTGATAGCTACCATAGACAAAGTGGCATTTACCGGATAGCACGAGCTCCTTATTTGCGCCAAAAGCCCCAAAATGCCACGGCTTTGCGTGAAAGATGACGACCTTTATCTCACATTCCCACTGCTCACACCAAGCAAGCGCTATCATCATGCCTCCACTTGCGCGACGAGAGTGCTTCATTTTCACACTCACGCATACAGCGCCCTCTTTTGGGCTTTGCGTCAGCGTCGTATCATCCACGCTACTAGGCAGATAAAGCGCTAGATCAAGCAGGCTAAACACGCCTATTTTGGCTAGTTTCGCGGCGTCTTGTTTGCTAAAAGCACTCATAGAGCTCTAGTTTAGCCTTCGTTTTTTAATACAGCAAAGCTTAACTCATTTATCTCGCTATGGGATTTGATAAATTCATTTAGCTCATCAAGGCTAAGCGCGGCTATCCTCTCACGCTCTTTTAAAAACTCCCCAAGCCGTCCATACTCGTAAAACTCGCTATCAGCGACATTCGCCCTAGCAAAAAGTGTCTCAAGTGAGAGCGGAAGGCTACCTTGTAGGAATTTTTTCGCCTGAGATAGCTCGGATTGCTTTACGCCATGCTTGATAAATTTATCAAACTCATCTCGCACCACAGCTATAGCTTCCTTTGCGCTTTCATTTTTAGTCTGCAAATATCCATACATGTACGAGGCTGATTTACCAATTACCGCCTTTGCGTACGCACTATATGCAAGCCCACGCTTTACTCGCACTTCCTCCATTATTCGGCTTCCAAAGCCACTCTCGCCAAGGATAAAACTAGCCACTCTGGCCTTGTATCGCTCCTCATTTTGCACATTAAACGCAGAGGCAAAATTTATATAAGCTTGCTCAGATTCTTTTAAACTTAAGCTCTCAAAAGGTACTTTTACAGGGCTAAAACGCCTTACTTCCCTGCTCTGCCCCACTGGCAAAACCTCTATTACCTGCGCTATTTTTGCCACGTCATTATCGCTTAAATCGCCGCCGCATACAACGTATAAATTCGCCAAATCAAGGTGCGAAGCTAAAAATCCTCGCACA
Source organism: Campylobacter sp. 19-13652 (assembly GCF_019702925.1). Taxonomy (NCBI): domain Bacteria; kingdom Pseudomonadati; phylum Campylobacterota; class Epsilonproteobacteria; order Campylobacterales; family Campylobacteraceae; genus Campylobacter; species Campylobacter sp. 19-13652. The sequence goes on from NZ_AP024713.1 coordinate 1,180,992, forward strand.
TCATCAAGGCTTAAATTTTTAAGGCTAGCCGCCGTACCTATGCTAGGATTTGCCAGCGCCGTACCAAAGAAAAACTGCTCAAAAAGCGCCGTACGAACGACATAGTCATTGTCATTATCGTAGTTTGATATTTCGCCAAGGCTTAGGGCTTTACACTTGTCAAATTCGCTTTGGATTAGATTTGACTCACTAAGTACGAGCCTTAATTTTTCAAGTGCAAACTCATAATGCTCCTTTAGTGCGTCAAGCTCGATTACTAGCTTTTCTCTGCCCACACTTGCATTTATGCCGACTGCTTTGCGCTCACATTCGCTGGCAAACAGGGACGATCCAAGGCTTAAGCATCCCTCATTTAGCATTTGTGCACTTAGTCTAGCTAATCCAGCTTTTGCCGCGCTTGCGCCGTCCTCATTTGCCCCAGCCCCACGCCAGCAAAGCCTAATAAAAGCCACGGGCAGGCTCTTTGAGCCTTCAAATACTACTGGTACGCTCACGCCATTTACGTTTAAGCTTAAAATTTTCGCCATTTTTACCCTTTTAAATTTATTTTACCCTTTGGGCTTGTTTTTTATTTTGGTTTTTAAGTCAGCAACACCCAAATAATCAATGCTACAGCTTTTAAATTTACTCCCCAAAAGCTATCTAGCTTTAGTATATCATCAGCCAGGCTATCACGCAAAGCTAGTCGTAGCCTTTTAAGCTGTCACAACGCAAACCGCCAAAGCCAGCAGATACACTCGCAATACTAATTGCAAAGCTCCTAGCCACGCCTAAAAACGACGCACAGCAACGCAAGCTCCCACAATACGCATTGCAAAGGCTCTTAGTAACGCCTGCTAGACGCACCCACAAAGCCCCCAGCCACTTTTGCTAGCAAATTTAAATTTACGCCACCCAGCCACACGCCACACAAGCCAAGCTTAAAACCGCCTTAAAATGTCATAGTTCGTATTTCGCTGGGCTGGTAGCTCGCCCACGTCGCGGATTAGCTCTATCATCTGCTCGCTATTCATTCTATATTTTGCCCCAGCTGCGGCGACGACGTTTTCTTCCATCATCGTGCTACCTAGGTCATTTGCCCCAAAAAGCAACGCAAGCTGCCCCACGTAGCTACCCTGCGTCACCCAGCTGCTTTGGATATTTTTAAAGTTATCCAGATACAGCCGTGAGACTGCAAGCAGGCGGAGATAGCGGTTTGAGCTTTGCTTTTTTATCTCTGGATAAAGGCGCGCTAGCTCGGTGTTTGCCCCCTGAAAGCTCCACAAAATAAACGCCCTAAAGCCCCCAGTCTCATCCTGCAAAGCCCTGATATGCTCCCAGTGCCGCACTATCTCCTCGTCCGTCTCAAGCGTGCCAAACATCATTGTCGCCGTCGTTTTCATCCCCACTTCGTGCGCCTCTTTATGTATGCGTAGCCAGCCTGCGGTATCGACTTTCTTAGGCGCGATTAGCTCACGCACCCTGTCGCTTAGCACCTCCGCCCCAGCCCCTGGCATAGAGTACATCCCAGCCTGCTTTAGCCGCGCTAGGACTTCGCGAGTGGAGATTTTAGAAATGCGAGCTATGTAGTCTATCTCGACTGCTGAAAAGCCGTGTATGTCGATGCTTGGATAGTGTGTGGCGATAAATTTAACAAGCTCTTCATACCACTCGATTTTAAGCTTAGGATGCACGCCGCCTTGAAAGAGTATCTGCGTGCCGCCTATGGCGATTAGCTCTTCTATCTTTTTGCCGATCTCTTCATAGCTTAGGATATAGGCGTCCGCTTCCTTTGCGTGGCGGTAAAAGGCGCAAAATTTACAATCCACCCAGCACACGTTTGTGTAGTTTATGTTTCTGTCGATTATAAAAGTGGTGATTTTTTCGGGGTGTAGCTGTCTTTTTCGCTCGAGCGCCAGCCGCCCCAGCTCGTGAAGTGGAGCGTTTTTTATCAAATCTAAAGCTTCGTCATTGCTTAATCTCATAAATAAACCTTTTTAAATTTAAAGCCTAGATTATACATTAATTAGCTTTTGGTTTTTATTAAGCTAGCCTTGCGCCTTTTCTTGATCTTTTTCCCTCTCTTTAGCCCGCCTTATCGAGCCCTCTTTTTGGATATTTTTCTTTTGAGCTAAAAATATATGCTCCTCAAGCACAACAACCGAAAAAGTCCCCTCAAAGACCTTAATATCCTTTATCCGCCCTATTACTCTGACCTCACGCTTTCTTGACTCGTCAAAGTGTGCACTCGCATCAAATTCTACCACGTCGCCTAGTTTTGCAGGTCCAAAGAGATTAATGCGCGAATTAATAGTGATCGCATAAGTCTCATTTATAGCAGCAAGCGCTGCGTAATTTGCCGCACTTATCACAAAGCCAGAGTGTACAAGCCCCTCATTATCACACACCATCTCATCAGAGGTAAAAAGCTTCGTTCTTGCTCTATTTTTCTTTAGTTCTGTTACCACGCCGCTTAGCGCTATTTTTATATTTGGTGAGGTATTTAGCTCGTTGCGCAGGGGGTTTTCCTCCTCTGGCAAGACTATATTACTCTCCTCAAGCCCCTCGTAAATATCATCAGCCATTATTTTCCTTTAAATTTTTACTCTGACATAAACGCGCTTTGGAGCAGGATAGCCCTCTATTGTTAGATTTGGGTTAACTGGATCTAAAAAATCATTCAAGCTCTGCCCCATTATCCACTCTGTTTTGCGCTGTTCGACATGGTCTGTTTGCGAAACTCCAAGCACTTCAAATTCTTTAAATTTAGCCCTCTCGCACCAGCCTCTAAGAGCACTAATACTGGGAATAAAATAGATATTTGGTATCTTTGAATAACTCCCCCTAGGACAAAGTGCTATCTCCTCATCACTATCAATAAACATCGTATCTATTATAGCCTCGCCACCTGCATTTAGGCTAGATTTTAGCTGCTTTAGCATACCGACCGGATCGCTTCTGTGATATATCACACCAAGGCAGAAAATAGTATCAAATTTATGCTCATAAAATGGCAAATGCTCCACACCAAGCATCTCATATTCCATGCCGCTTTTCATAAAATGATCAATAAATTTAAACTGCATAAAGGTACGTACGCTAGGGTCAAAGCCAACTATGCGCGCTGGCAAAAAAGGCAGCATCCTATACATATAATAGCCGTTGTTACACCCCACATCAGCGACTGTTTTACCATTTAAATTTAAATGCGGCGCAAGCAGATTAAACTTAATAAAGCTCTGCCACTCGCTGTCTATTAAAAGCTCGCCCAGCCTAAAAGGCCCCTTGCGCCACGGCATTAGCTGCTTTGCTAGGCTTTTTACCTGCTCTTTAAAGCTAAAATCCGCACTAAAATTCGCGCTTATCACATCACCATAGCTAGTCTCACACTCTACATTTTTAAGCGCCTTAATCTTTGCTAAAAGGCTTGAGTTTGCTGGTGTATTTAGAATTCTTTGCGCCTCATTTCTAGCCTGTTCTATCATAGCTAGTTCCAGTCTATAATGTTGTGATCGCACTTTTTTTGGTACGTGCCTGTGGCGTCATAATACTCCTTACAATCATTATAATACTGCGTCGAGACGCCACGCTCGTTTAAATAAACGCAACCAGAAAAGAAAAAAAGCGCAAAAATCACGCCAAAGCCTAAGCGCAAACAGTTCACTGATACGCCCTTACTATCTCGCGTAGCACACTTTCTATGCGATCCACGCTAGCTAGCTCGCAACGTTCGCTAACTGAGTGCGGAGAGTAAATATTTGGGCCTATTGAGCAGGCCTCTTTTATGCCGCTTTGTGTATCTTTGATAACCCCAGCCTCAAGCCCAGCATGTACGGCGGCGATTTTGGCATTTTTATTAAAGCCCTGTAGATATTTTAGCACATCTGCACTAAAGCTGCCTACTTCTGGCTTCCACGGCACACTTCTATCCTTGCTAGTTGTGTTAAATCCAAGAGCGTGCGCTAAGCTAACCGTCTCAAACTCAAGCCTATGAAGTCCCTCCCAGCTCATAGAACGAGCAAAAAACTCAAGCTCCACAACGCCATTTTCTTGCTTGATTAAAGATAAATTTATGCTATCAATAGGCATTTTAAGATCCACGTCAAAGCTTCTGACGCCTTGGGCAAATGAATTTATTAAAGCCAGTATCTGCGCGCTATATTCTAGGCTTTTATACTCTGCCTCAAGTTTTTTTACGCTTACGTTTTCGCACTTTTTTGGCGCTGTTTTAAATATCGCCACAGCGCGAGCTGCAACTGGTATGGAGTTGCTTCGCTCGCCACCATTTATCTCGCATAAAACGCCGTCATTTTTAGCCACAAACTCGCCCAGTACCTTTATTGCGTTTGGGATATTTTTATGTATGTCTATACCAGAATGCCCCCCAGCTAAGCCAGAGACAACGACCTCATAACACTCGCCCTTTACGCCATTTACAAATCTTGCAGGAACACTGGCAAAGACATTTACACCGCCAGCACAGCCTACTATTACCTCATCATCGCTTTCGCTGTCTAAATTTAAAAGATAGCTAGATTTTAACTCGCCTTTAAAGCCATTTGCACCGATAAGCCCAACCTCCTCATCGTTTGTAAAAAGACACTCAAGGTTGTCAAACTCGCTAAGCATTTGCATCATCATAGCTACGCCCATGCCGTTATCTGCGCCCAGGCTTGAGTTTTTTGCACGCAAAAAGCCATCATCGCTAAAAACAAGCTCTAAATTTGGAGCATCACCTATACAAACCATATCATAATGACTTTGCAAGCAAAGCTTTGGACTACCCTTTATAGCGTGGATATTTCCTAGCTCATCAACACCAATCTCGCAGCCTTTATCACGGCAAAAATCGACTAAAAAATCCCTCAATCTAGCAGTATCAAAACTGCAGTGCGGAATGCTAGCTATGCGCTTAAAATGCTCAATACTTGCGCTCATAATAAATTCCTTAAGCATGATTTAGTCTTGATTTTACAATTAATAGAATAAATTTTTAATAAATTAAGAATAAAAGCTATGATATAATCTTTTTTATATTTTCATAAGGATACTTAATGCAAAAGCTTGTGCTAATAGGCGCTTCTACAGGGGGACCTGGACACATAAAAAAGCTACTTCACGATATAAAAATAGGGAGCAATACAATCCTAATCGCTCAGCATATGAATAAGCTTTTCTTACCCTCATTTGCCTCACAGCTTGAAAGAGAAACTGGCGTAACAAGCGAGCTTTTAAGTCAAAGAAGCCTGCTAAAGAGTGGCTGCATATATGTGTGTGATCAAAACTTCGAGCTAACAGACGCCCTACCTCTAAGCGCAAAGCCATCAGAAGCGGTTACGACATATTCACCAAACGTGGATCTGCTTTTTCACTCTGGTGTTAAAATTTTAAAAAATATTAAAACAATGGCGATACTTCTAACTGGCATAGGAGATGATGGTGCTAAAGGGCTAAATGAACTACAAAAAGCTGGCGCTAAATGCCTAGCAGAAAGCGAGGAAAGCGCAATCGTCTACGGCATGCCAAAGCGTGCACTTGAGCTAAATCCAAACATAAAATCATTAAGTCTTATGTCCATAAAAAAAGAATTAGAGGAGTTTTTAAATGTTTTTTAAAAAATCCAAAGAGATAGTCCAAGAGGCGACAAATAACGAGGTTGCACCTAGTGATATTAGCGGATTTAACGAACTTATGCGCTATATTAAGGAATTTAGTGGTGTTGATTTAGAGCAAAAGCGAGACATAACCATGCAGCGCCTTAGTAGTTTTGCTAAAAATAACAGCATAAGCACCTATGCGATGCTGCTTTCACGCATTAAAAGCAACACCGAACTAAGGCAGGATATATTAAATTTAGTAACCGTAAATGAGACCTATTTTTACAGGGAGCTAGCCCAGCTAAAAGATGTCATAGCCTACGCAAAAAGCCTAGGCAGCGCTCGAATACTCTGCGCCCCTTGCAGTAGCGGAGATGAGGTTTATTCTATCGCTATGCTAGCTTATGAGGCAAGCTTACCAAATCCTCTAATTAGCATAACTGGCATAGACATAAACTCAGAGGCCATAGCTCAGTGCAATGCTGGCGAGTACTCTCCTAGAAGCCTGCACCGCCTAAGCGAGGAGCAAAAAAAGCAGTTTTTTGAAAATATGGGGGATAAATTTTTAATAAAGAAATCCATGCTCGCAAAGTGTGAGTTTAAGATAATAAATGTCTTTGATGATGCGCTTTTTGGGCTTGGGAAATTTGATATAGTGCTTTCAAGAAATATGATGATATATTTTGATGATGATTTTAGACTAAAGTGTATTGAGCGGCTTGCAAAGGTACTAAAAAGCGGCGGTAGGCTCTATGCTGGGCATGCTGATTTGGTGCCTAATAGCAGGGAATATGAGAAAAAATTTATAAACGGTAGCAGCTTTTATGAGAGGGTTTAGGAGAGCTTAAAGGCTCTTTTAACCCATAAAAGATAAACCGCCCCCACAAAAAATAAAACCCCCAAAATCGCCGTAATAAGGCTTAAGCTAAATCCAGCGTCAAAAAGCCAGCCTATCACAAATGACGTAAGCGAGCCTACGCTTAAAAATATCATGTCAGTATATGCCACGACCCTGCCGTAAAATCTCTCATCGGTGTGGGTTTGAATGAGCGTATATGTGTAAGACCAAAGCGTAGAGGTAAAAAATCCGGCCACAAAAAGCCCTATAAAAGCGGCGTAAAAGTCAAACTGAAACAAAGCCCAAAGCACTATCCCCACACCCTGTCCTAAATACAAAAATACAAGCGTGGAGTTGTTTGTAAAGCGGCTTAAAATAGCTGGAGAGATCATTAAAGCAACTGCACGAACGCCGTTTGTAAAGCCTATGGCTAGTGGGATTGAGATGACTGCGGCGTATTTATACTCCGCTAAAAGTGCCACAAGTGTGTCATAAGCAGTAAGCCCTACAAAGCTGTGAAGGAGGATTAAATTTAACACAAGCGGATTTTGACGCAGATAGCTAAGCCCACTTTTAAGCATGGCTAGGGCTCGTTCTGATTTATGGCTTGCCTCTATGTCTGCCTTAAGGCGAAGCAGTATAAAAAAAGCCAGCAAAAATAGCGCAAAATCAAACAAAAATGCACTAACTATGCCAAAAAAGTGGATATAAACCCCAGCCAAACTCATGCCAGCCGTGTAGCTTACAGCCCAGATTATGGAGTGGATTTCATTTGCTAGCTTTAGCTCGGATTTGCTTAAAATTCTAGGAAGCAGGCTCATCTGCGTCTGAAAGCTAACTCCAGCCACGCCCATTCTAATAAAAATAAGCCCCACCAAAAGCCACAAAAGCTTAATATCATCGATAAAAACAAGCAAAAGCACGCTAAAAGTCTCAATAAGTAACGCACCCATTAAAAGCGACTTTGGTCTTATCCTATCTATAAGCACTCCGCTAAATGGCGCTAGTACAACTCCAGGAATAAATGCCATAGCTGCGCAAAGCGTAATCGCCCAAACTGGGGCTTTAAGCTCAATAAGCAGGGTAAAAATACCAGTATGCGAAAACCACGCACCAAAATAGCAAATAAGCTGTACAGTGCTTAAAATGCGGAAGTTTTCGTTATTTTTTAATAAATTTATAAAATCTCTCATCGTAAATTAGCGCCTATTTAAAGCAGATAAAGCTCATAAAATTCCCCCACTTAAATACGCTCTCAACATGCGAAAATCCAGCCTCTAGCATAAGCGCGCGGTTTTCGGCTTCGGTGTAGGGGATTAAGACATTCTCTAACGCCTCGCGCTTTTGGGCTATTTCGTAGCGCGAATAGCCCTGAGCTAGTTTATACTCCTCATAAATATCTATCATCTCCTTTGCTAGACGCTTATCCTCATAGATTATCTTTTCACTAAAAATAAATACCCCACCATCGCTTAGCCCACTGCATATACGTGCGGCAAGCTCGCTACGGCGAATTGGACGGATAAACTGCATGGTGTAGTTTAAAATAATCGCTTCATAGCCTGAGGGCTTAAACGCTAATATATCGCCCATGCTAAGCTTGATTTCTGCGCCAAAGGCCTTGCATTTTGCCTGCGCACGCTCTATCATCGCACTTGCTTCATCAATACCAAAAAGCAGCAAATCAGGGCGTTTTTGCCAAAGCAAAAGTAGGGTAGTTGCAGTCGAACAGCCAAGATCCATTACTCTTGCGCCACAAGGCAGCCTTTTAGCCAGCAGGTTAGTTATTAGCGCACTTGAGACATCGTAGTATGGCACGCTTCTATTTATCATATCATCAAATACGCTTGCCACGCTAGCATCAAATTCAAACTGCTTATCACGTGCGCTTAAAAATAGCTCATCTTTTAGCAAAGTATCTCTCCTGCTGTTTTTATATCAAGCTCTATCTGCTTTTTTAGTTCGGCTAGGCTGGGGAATTTAAAATTATCTCGAATATGTTTAATAAATTCCACCCTAACCCTACCGCTAATCTCGCCCAAATCCCTAAAAAGCACATGCGTCTCAAAGGCATATCTGCCGTCAGTACTAGCCCTATGCCCTAAAAAGCTCACACTATCATAGTACTGAGTGCCTAAAATAGTGCGAGTAGCGTAAACTCCGTCCTTTGGCAGGACATAACTACTGGTGGATAAATTTATAGTAGCAAAAAGCTCCTTGTGCCCTAGCCCCTGCCCCCTAATAACATCAGCGCACACTCCATAAGCCCTACCCAAAAGCCGCCTAGCCTCGCTTACATCTGCTCGAAACAGCATACTGCGAATAAGCGCACTATGCACACTAAAGCCATCCAGCCTAAACTCAGGCACAACCAAAGTCTCGCCATCAAAAAGCTCCATAAGCTCATTTACGCCAGAAGTCCTGGACTTTCCAAAGCGAAAATCATACCCTACAACTATCTGCTTTAAGCTTTTAAATTCCTTTTGCAAAATAGCGACAAACTCACCCCCATCTAGATCCTTGATGCGATTAATATCAAGCACATAAACAGATTTTTCAATCAAACTAATACGCTCGGCTATGGTCGTTAAATACGGGCTTTGATGCGTGTCAATAAGTAGCACGGCACCACTTTTGCCAAGGAGGGAGATAAGCTCTTTATGCCCTAAATGCACCCCGTCAAATCTACCTATAGCAAGCTGCGTAACCTCATCTACGCTAGCCTCACGCTCGCACGAAACGGTAAAAATACTCGACATTCCCCTCCTTTCCAAGTATCCCACACTCCCTAGTATCAGCTAGTACTAAATTTAGCCTAGCCGCCTCTAGCTCAAAGGATTTTTGCGCACTTAAAATCGCCTTTTTATCCAGTACCACACCCTTTTTACTACGCCTTGCCTCCTTGCCGACCTCAAACTGCGGCTTAAAAAGCAAAATAATACTAGCGCCTACTTTTGCGTTTTTACAAAGTGCTTCAAGAATAAGCTTAAGCGAGATAAAAGATACATCACAGGTGATTAGATCAAATTTATCATCACTTTTAAAGCCCCTTATGTCAGTCTGTTCAAAAACCCTTGCGCGCGTATCTTGCAAAATCAAAGGCGAAATCTGCCCCTGCCCCACATCAACTCCAAGGACACTTGCTACACCACTAGATAAAAGCACCTGCATAAAGCCTCCCGTACTACACCCAACATCAAGTACGCTAAGTCCAGCTACGCTAAAGCCGCTCGAGGCTAGATATGTCTTTAGTTTTAAGGCTGCGCGCCCCACATACACATCGCCAAGCTGCTCTATGTGCGCATCATCGCGTAAAATTTGACTGCTTTTTGCTATGATGGCTTTATCTGCTAGCACACCGCCAAGCGCGATAAGCTCGCTTGCTTGATTTCGGCTTATGCCAAGTCGTTCGCTTACTAGCCTATCAGCCCTCACCCTTTAGCCTCTCATATTCTGCTTCGTCTATGACTTTTACGCCTAGCTCATTTGCCTTTTCTAGCTTGCTCCCAGCTGCCTCTCCAGCTAGGAGATAGTCCGTTTTCTTACTTACAGAGCCTACTACCTTTGCGCCCAAGCCCTCAAGCTCGGCCTTTATCTCATCTCTGGGGCGGCTTAGAGTGCCAGTGATGACTATGCTTTTGCCACTAAATGCAAGGCTGTGCCTGCTTTCGCCAGCACTAACGCTAGGGCGCACCTCATCTAAAAGCTCAGCTATCGCCTCGCCATTTATTTTGATAAACTCAACCAAAGCGCTACTCATCTGCTCGCCAAAGCCCTCAATTAAAATAATCTCATCAAATTTAGCCCCCAGCCACTCTAGCCCAAATGTCGCTTCTATCTTTTTAGCTGCTACTTCACCTATATGCTCGCAGCCAAGCCCAGCAATAAAGCGCCAAAGCGGTGCGCCACGGCTAGCGTCAATAGCGTTTAAAAGATTATTTGCCTTTTTCTCTTTAAAGCCTTCAAGAGCCATAACATCATCAAATTTAAGCCTATAAATATCCGCAATCCCCCTAATAAGCCCAGCCTCAAATAGCTGCTTTACAATAGCATCGCCAAGCCCATCAATGTTTAGGCATTTTTTAGATGCGTAATAGATTATCGAGTTTATCACGCGCGCTTGGCAGCTTAAATTTTGACATTTTATAAACACCCCTTCATCAAGCAAATGCGACCCACACTCTGGGCAGTGGCTAGGGCGGATTATCTCGCTCTCGCTGCCGTCTCTGCGATCTTTAAACACACCTGTTATCTTTGGTATGACATCTCCAGAGCGGATAATACTGACGTAATCTCCTTTCATAAGCCCAAGGCGCGCTATCTCGTCAAAGTTATGCAAAGTGGCTGATTTTACATTTGCGCCGTCTATATCCACAGGCTCTAGCACCCCAACAGGCGTAACCACACCGCTTCGCCCCACCTGCAAAGCCACATCAATCAGCCTAGTAACTTTCTCGATAGCTGGGAATTTAAAAGCCACCATAAATTTAGGAAACTTAACGGTATAGCCAAGCCCAGCGCAAAATGCCGAATCATCAACACGCACCACCATGCCATCCATTAGCACCTCGCGCTCATTACGCTCTTTTAAAAGCTCATCATAGGCCGCATTTATCTCACTCTCGCCATTGCAAATTTTAAAAAATTTATCCCTAAAAAAGCCAAGAGAACGCACAAAATCCATAATCTCGCTATGCTTTTTATAAGGCAGGATATGCTCGCCCACACCCCACGGGATAAATAACAGCCGCCTGCTTGCAGTTATGGCGCTATCAAGCTGTCTTAGGCTACCGCTTGCGGCGTTTCTAGGGTTTGCCAGCGGAGGCTCGCCACTCTCTATACGCTTTTTGTTTATGGTTTCAAAGTCGCTTTTTTTAATGACGACCTCGCCACGAATTTCAATAAGCCCCTTGTACTCTATCGTTAGGGGGATTGATTTAATCGTCTTTGCATTTTGCGTTACGTCCTCGCCAACGACGCCATCCCCACGAGTTAAGGCCCTAACTAAAACGCCATTTTCATAAAGCAAATTTAGGCTAGCTCCGTCAAATTTAGGCTCAGCGACAAAGCTTGCGTTAAATTTATCCCCACGCTCTAGCCACGCATTAAGCTCATCTTTGCTAAAAATATCCTCCATACTCCACATACGCTTTATATGCGCTGCCTTGCTAAAGCCCTCGCTTAGTGCGCCGCCGACTCGCTTAGTAGGCGAAAAAGAAAGCGCCCTGTCTGGATTTTGCTCCTCATAGCTTAAAACATCATGATAAAGCCTATCATACTCCTCATCGCTTGCTAATGGCGCATCGTCTGTATAATACGCCTTTGCCCATAAATTTAGCGTCGATACTGCGTTTTCATACTCTTTTTGTGTCATAGTCTTACCATAAATTTATATCATTATAAGCGTCATTTAGCGCAAAAAGCTGAGCGTGCTCTGCCACGTCGTGAGTTCTTATTATTTCAGCGCCGTTTTGTGCAGCCATCAGGTGTAAAAAAAGCGACCCAGCTAGCCTATCTTTTACATCGCTTTTATAAAATGCGTTTATCACCGACTTTCTGCTAGCCCCCACTAAAAGCGGATAGCCCAGCCTGTTAAAGTGGGATAAATGCTTTATTAAAAGCATATTATGCTCGGCGGTCTTGCCAAAACCTATGCCGACATCAAGGACTATCTTTTTTGCCCCCCTATCCTTAGCAGCCGCTATTTTAGCTGTAAAAAAATCGCTAATCTCGCCTAGCAAATCATCATAGTGCGGACTATCTTGCATATTTTTAGGATTTCCCTGCATATGCATAATGCAAAGCGGCACATCATATTTAGCGGCCAAAAAGGCCAAATTTTCATTAGCCGATATATCATTTATAAAGCTAAAACCCCTATCAAGCGCATACTCTAAGCAATGCTCATCAAAGCTATCAAGGCTTAGCCTCACATTTTCATATATTTTTAGCCTATAAATCTCATCTAAAAGCCACTTCAATCTAGCAAATTCCGCCTCAGCTCCGATATACTCGCTGCCAGGTCTTGAGCTAACAGCCCCAATATCAACATAGCTAGCACCAGCCTTTATCATCTGCTCTATTTTTTCTATAGCAGCTACGCCACTTTTGCGACTAGCTGGGTTAAAGCTATCTTCGTTTATATTTACAACGCCCATTATGCTAACACCAGACGGCTCGTATGAGCTAGCAGATAAAAATTTAGCCAGCTCTTTTAACGAGAAGTCTTGTGCACTCTCTTTTTTTGCCAGTATCTTTAACTGGGCTGGAGTGGCCATCAAAACGGCTTGAAATTTATCTCGTCCGCCTAAAATCGTATCTTTATGCGTTAGCAAATCAGCCCCAACGCTAAGGGCATCTTGCTTTAAAATATTTGCCGCAGCTGCTTTAATATCTTTTAAAAGGATAAATTTAATCTCAGACTTTTTATGCATTATGATAGCTCCAGCCGCACTTGCGCCTATATAGCCAGCAAGCTTATCAAAATCGCTTTTTGGATTTATCTCATAAATTTTCATCTGCGTCCTTTGTGTAAGATTAAGAGCAAAAGCGGGGTCAAAAGAGCGTGGGATTTAGCATTTAAATCAGCTAGTGATATTAGCTTGTAAAAATACTCATACTCATCTAAGCTAAATCGCATTCCAATCCTGATTGCCTCATCAATAATAGCTGAAATTACCGCTTTTAGGTCGTTTTTTGCAATCTCTCCTACCCTTTCGCCAGCCTCTATCTTGTCTAAAAACTCAAGCATACTTTTTAGAGTGAGGGTTTGTAAATTTAAATCCAGCTCGTATCTTTGAGTATTTGCACTATCTTTTGTAAGAACAGGAAGCCTTGAGCGAATAGTTGGTAAAAAAAGGCTTTTAGCGGAGGCAGCTAAGATAAAAACGATATTTTTAGGCGGTTCTTCGATGATTTTTAAAAGTGCATTTTGAGCCGCACTTGAGTAAGCGCCAGCAAGCACTACGATAAATTTTTGGCTAACCTCAGCTATATAAGCCTCTGAAATAATGGCTCTAGCGTCATCTACTAAAAGCTCATCTGTTTCAAAAAATCTTAGTGAATTTATGCCGTATTTGGCTATTAGCTCATCTTTTAGGGCATTAAAATCGCCGCTAATAATAATGCAAGAGCTCAAACACTCGCCTTTGCTAAAAGCACCGCATCCACGCTTTTGCTAAAAAGCTTAAATAAAGAGACAAGCTTATTATCAAGCCTCTCATCAGAGCTATTTAGATAAAAGCCATTTTGAGACTGCTCATCAAATAGCCACATGTAGCTCATGTCACTTGACTTAGCCAGTGCCGCCCTAGTATCAGAGCTTTTGCCTATGTAAAAATAGACAAAGCCGTTTGCAAAAGTAATGCTAAGCATATCCTCAAGCAGGTCTGATTGTTCCTTTACACTTATCTCATCAAAGCGAGGATATAGCGCTCGCAAGGAAAAAAACGGCAACATCGGACGTGTGGCTGGCAGGGGATTTATATGAGATAGAAAATACTTCTCAAACCACTCCCGCTCCCTATCTGTGATGATGATAAATGCTCGCCCTTGCAAAAGATACGACAGCCTAGTAGCCAGCAGCGGCGCCCACTCGCTTAGACGCTGCTCCATCCAGCTCATGCCCACACCCTCATCACGTATAGCAGCTAGGCTCCAGCTCCTAAAATCCTGCATAAAAGACCTAAGCGTCGAGCTTATAAGCGTCGTGAAGCACCCTCACCGCAAGCTCGCCGTACTTTTGATCTACTATCATGGATAGTTTTATTTCGCTAGTTGAGATCATCTGTATATTTATGCCTTCACGCGCTAGCGTCTCAAACGCTAGACATGCCACGCCACTGTGGCTTTTCATGCCTACGCCAACGACTGAAACTTTTACGATAGCGTCGTTAAATTCGATATGTTTAGCAGCCTGAAGCTTATCCATAGCGCGTCTTGCGATTTCTAGCTCATTTTGAGGCACTGTAAAGCCTAGATTTGTAGTACCGTCGTGTCCGACGTTTTGGATTATCATATCTACGTTTACATTCTCTTTTGCTAGAGTGGTAAATATCTCAGCCGCGATACCAGGCTTATCTACTACGCCCCTAAGTGTAACGCGCGCTTGATTTTTATCCAATGCTATGCCGCTTACTAAAACTGCTTCCATTATATTATCCTCTCCTGTTATTAATGTACCTTCATTATCGTTAAAGCTGCTTCTAGTTACTAGCTTTACATTTAGCTTTTTAGCTAGCTCGACTGAGCGATTTTGCAGGACTTTTGCCCCTGCGCTTGCAAGCTCTAGCATCTCCTCATAGCTTATTCGCTCTAGCTTTTTTGCCTTTTTCTCTATGCGTGGGTCTGTGGTATAAACTCCATCAACGTCAGTATAAATTTCACACAAATCCGCCTTTAACGCCCCAGCTACCGCCACAGCAGATAGGTCGCTCCCACCCCTGCCAAGCGTAGTTATGTCTCCATTTTCATCTACGCCCTGAAAGCCAGCTACGACTACTACTCTGCCTCTCTCAAGCTCGCTTTTTATCCTAGAGGTGTCAATCTCCTCTATGCGCGCTTTAGTGTGTACACTATCGGTATAAATTTTTGCCATAGCGCCAGTTAGCCCCACGGTTTCTATGCCTTTTTCATTTAGTGCGATTGTAAGAAGCGCCGTAGTAACCTGCTCTCCAGAGCTTAAAAGCATATCCATAGCTACTGCATTTGGCACCTTGCTAAAATGCTCACCGTACTCTACAAGCTGGTTTGTAACCCCACTCATAGCAGAGACTACCACGACTATATCATTTCCATCTTTTTTAGCTCTTGCGACTCTATCTGCCACGGCTTCGATACGCTCTAGCGTACCCACACTAGTGCCGCCATATTTTTGCACTATTAGCATTTAGATATATCCTTTCTCTTTAAAGTAGCTTAAAACCTTCGCATAAATCGGCTTTTTAAAGTGATTTATACTATCAAGCACGCTATTTGCATTTACAAATTTATACTCACTAAACTCAGCCTCATGCGTACCTAGCACTATCTTTGCACTCGGTCTAAGACGCACTAAAAAATACTTCTGCGTCTGTCCGTCATAATTATAAGTCTTTTTACTGCTCGCCCCAGCTGGAAAATCATAGCTAAGCCACTGAGGATACTCGCCAAGCACCTCTACATCATCGGTGCCTATCTCCTCTCTTAGCTCGCGCTTAAGAGCCTCAAGCTCACTCTCTCCAGCATCAATGCCACCTTGAGGAAACTGCCAGACGTCCTTTAAGTCAATCCTACGAGCCAAAAAGACCTCACATTTAAACGGATATGCGCTACTTAGCACGACGGCCGCCACATTTGGTCTGTACTTTTTTTGCATTCTCTTACCTATTTATTAAAAATCTTGACATAGTAGCAAAAAAGAGTTTATACTCGGTTTAAATTTATCTCCACTTTTATGCTAAAATGGCTAAAAATTTAAAGGCTTTATAGTGCTACTTTACATACATATACCATTTTGCGAATCAAAATGCCCCTACTGCGCCTTTGGCTCACTGGTAGGGCAAAAGGATAAATTTAAAGCTTATTTTAAGGCATTAATCAAAGATTTCGATAGCTTTAGCAAGGATTTAGCAGGAGTTAAATTTGAAACCGTATTTATAGGTGGCGGAACGCCCAGTGTGGTGGATGCCGCACTTTATGAGGAGCTTTTTTTAAAGATTAGTCCGTTTTTGGAAAAAGAGGCAGAAATTACCTCTGAAGCTAATCCAAACTCCGCAAGCTTTGAGTGGATTAGCAAAATGAAGGAATTTGGACTAAATAGGCTAAGCATGGGCGCACAGAGCTTTTATAATGATAAGCTAAAAATGCTAGGACGCACACATGATAAAAGCGCAGTCTTTAAAGCGGTAGAGGCTGCAAAAAAAGCAGGACTTAAGCGCATTAGTGTGGATTTAATTTATGGCACAGCACTTGATAATAAAGAGCGCATAAAAGGCGAAGTAGCGGCCATAAAATCGCTTAACATAAGCCACGCCTCAGCCTATACCCTAACGCTTGAGGAGGGTACGCCATTTCAAAATAGATTGGAGCTTTCAAAAGATGACGAAGCCCTAGCAAGGCTAGTAAAAGATGAGCTAGAAAATGTGGGGCTTAAGCGCTATGAGGTGTCAAATTTTGGCGATATTTGCAGGCATAATCTAGGATACTGGCAGGGCAAGGAATATCTTGGAATTGGTGCTTATAGCGTGGGGTTTTTAGGGGGTGCTAGGCTTTATGCGCCAAAGAGCTTAAATCAGTATCTAGCCTCCCCAAACTCTAGGCAAAAAGAGGTGCTAAGCAGCGATGACATGGTGCTTGAGCGGCTATTTTTGGGGCTTAGAAGCTGCGTAGGTGTAGAGATAAAAAGCCTGCCAAACGCATGGCAAGAAAAGGCGCAAACACTAATAAATGAAAAAAAGCTCGAACAAAGGGGAGATAAAATTTACGCAAAAGAGTATCTTTTAGCCGATGAGTTAGCGCTTTACATCACGCTTTAAATTCAAACATAAGTAAAAAAAGGCTAAAATGGCGAGAATTGTTTAAAAAGGGTAAATTTATGTTTGGTATGAGCCTTCCTGAAATACTTATAATAGCCATAATTGCCGTGCTATTTTTAGGTCCTGATAAACTGCCTGAAGCGATGGTGCAGATTGCAAAATTCTTTAAAACCGTAAAAAAAGGCGTAAATGACGCAAAAGCGAGCTTTGAATCAGAGATAAAAATAGCCGAACTAAAAGAAGACGCACAAAAGTATAAACAATCCCTAGAAGAGGCCACAAGCACGGTACGTAAAAAGCTTACATTTGAGGAGCTTGACGAGATAAAGAAAAACTTAAATAGTGGTGCCGAGGCTATAAATAAAGGCTTAAACACCATTAAAAACCCAGTTAACGCAGTAAAAGACGAGCTAAAAAATCTCTCCAAAGAGCAAATTTTAACCCCTGAGCAAAATAAAAGCGAACTGGCTCAAAATGGCGGCAGGAGAGCAGCTAGAATGCAAGAATTAAGCGAGCAAACAAAAGCCGATAAAAATAGAGATAGTGATAAATTTGAAAATCTAAGCGCACATGACAAGCCTAGCGCAATTAACGAGCTAGAGGTAGCAAAAAATTCCAAAACAGCTCAAGAAACATACAGGATAGACAAATTTCAAACAATAAACAAATCTAGCGAAAATAGTGAGCAAAGCAAGATAAACGAGACTAGCGAAAAAAACCTAAAAAAGGGGGCTAGCGATGTTTGAGGAGCTTCGTCCGCACCTAGCAGAACTTAGAAAGCGCCTTGGCATTAGCGTAGCGGCTGTGATGATAGCGTTTGTGGCGTGCTTTAGCTTTTGGAATCCGATACTTGATTTTATGACTGCACCGCTAAAGGCGGTCTTGCCAGCGGGGAGTAATATCATCTTTACCGAGGTGCAAGAGCCGTTTTTTACCGCGATGAAGGTGGCATTTTTTACTGGGCTTGTGGCGAGTTTGCCTGTGATATTTTGGCAGTTTTGGCTATTTGTGGCACCAGGGCTTTATGAAAATGAGAAAAAATATGTCATACCATTTGTCATTTCAGCTAGCATAATGTTTGCCTGTGGTGCGGCATTTTGCTATTATGTAGTAACCCCTCTTGGGTTTAAATTTTTAATAAACTTTGGCGGCGAGCTTTTTACCGCACTACCTAAAATAGGCGATTATGTCGGATTTTTTACAAAGCTTGTCATAGCCTTTGGGGTGGCTTTTGAGCTGCCTGTACTTACATTTTTCTTAGCAAAGCTTGGGCTTGTTGACGATGAGGCGCTTAAAAAATTCTTTAAATACGCCGTTGTTATAATATTTATTTTTTCAGCTATAATGACGCCTCCTGACGTACTAAGCCAGTTTTTAATGGCGTTTCCACTAATGGGACTTTATGGGCTTTCCATCCTAATAGCAAAGCTTGTAAAAAAAGAGGAGGAAAAAGAGGAACAAGCCCAAAATGAGGATGCAAGCCCCAGCTCAAAAGTAAGCGAATTTGACGAAGTAGAGTATGATGAGGATTTAGATGAAACAGGCGCTAACTCAGACAAATAGCTATGATTATCATCTGCCAGATGAACTAATCGCAAAAGCCCCAACCATGCCGAAAGAGGAGGCTAGGCTTTTAGTTTACAGGAGAGAAAATGGTAGCATAGAGCATTTTAAATTTAAAGATTTACCAGATTTAATCCCTCAAAATACAGCCATAATTTTTAATGACACAAAGGTTATAAAAGCTAGACTTTTTGGCACAAAGCAAAGCGGAGGCGCTAGGGAGATAATGCTAAATCAGCCAGTGGGCAAAAATGGAACATTTAGCTGCTACATTAAAGGTAGGGTAAAAAGTGGCGATATAATAAATTTGAAAAACGGCATAAACGCCGAAGTTTTAGAGCTTTTTGATGATGGACTTAGGGTTGTTAGACTTATAAAAAACAGCAAATATCTAAGCACAAACGAGGTGCTAAAAGCCACAGATAAAATAGGCATCATACCTCTGCCACCGTATCTAAAAAGAGATGCCGACACAGACGATGAGAGCTGGTATCAAAGCATATTTGCTAAAAACAAGGGTGCCGTGGCTGCACCAACTGCTAGCCTTCATTTTAGCAATGATTTAATGAAAAAAATATCGGATAAATTTAAAACCGCATACATCACACTTCACGTAGGCGCTGGGACGTTTAAGGGCGTAGAGTGCGAGGATATTAGAGAGCATACTATGCACCATGAAAGCTATTTTATCCCTGAAAGCACAGCAAATATAATAAAGAGCGATACACCCATACTAGGCGTTGGCACGACTGTAACTAGGACGATAGAATATTACGCAAGAAACGGATTAAAAAGCGGAGAGTGTGATCTGTTTTTAAACCCGCTAAATCCACCCATTAGGCAAAATTTCTTGCTTACAAACTTTCATCTACCAAAAAGCACTCTGATAATGCTAGTAGCAGGCTTTGTTGGCTTAGAACAGACAAAGAAAATTTATGCCACAGCGATAGAAAACGGATATAGGTTTTACTCCTACGGCGATGGGATGATAGTACTATGAAAACAGACCTACTAGATAGAATCAGTCTGCTACTTGAGGGGCTTTACGAGGACGCAAAGCAGACAAAAAACATCATACTATTTGACTATGCTCTAACCTACCCTAGGGTATTTGAAACAGACGTGATGCCAATCGTAAAAGCATGTGAATACCTAAACAAATACCTGCTTTTTAATCAATCAAGCTCAAGGGTGTTATTTGAGTTTAGGCTCACAAATTACGCTAGAGACCACGTCGTATTTGACATAAATCTAACCTCATCAAAGCAGATAGAATCGAGCTATGACGATAAATACTTAAATCTAGCCAAAAGACAGATCAAGCTAGCTGGTATAGAGCTAAAGCTAGCAGAAAATACCATAAACATGTCAATAAAGCTCGCCACATCAAAAGAACCACCTCGCCAAAGCCTGCCTAGCATAAACCAAAGCATACTAAAAAAATACCATGCCATTATCTCCTATCCAGACATAAAGGGGTTTGACATACTAAAATCGCAGCTTGAGCATCTAGGTATAAATGTCCGCCCAACAAACGATTATCTAAGTGCGTTTGAGCATATAATAAATCCTATCTATACACCAAATTTAGTATTTATCCACAAAAACGACATACTGAGCGAACAGGACAAAAAAGAGATACTAAAAGCCAAAAAAACAAAAGGCTTTAGTGTAATCATCATCTGCGAAAATGACGTAAATTTAAAGGGCTTTGATGAGTTTTTCATACTAAATCAGCCGTACACTTACGATATGCTTTATGCAATAATATCCGTCAGCTACTCGCGCTCTTTGGCAAATTCATAAGGCAAAAAATGACAACTGATAAGTACATATTTTACACCTGCGCTGGGCTAATTTTAATAAGCATTGTCTTTTCGCTCTCACTTTCAGTTTATACAGTTGTATTTTTTAACTACGGTGAGTTTCACTTTTTTATTAGGCAGTTTGGTGTGGGGCTTTTGGCGATTTTTCTAATGTGGGCAATAAGTCGCCTAAATCCTGATAAGGCTCTTAAGCCTATAGGTTTTACTCTGCTGTTTTCCTGTCTCGTGCTTATGTCTATTATGCGGTTTTTGCCAGCTTCCATGGTAACTGAATCTGGTGGTGCCGCACGCTGGATTAGGCTTCCTGGCTTTTCTCTAGCTCCTGTTGAGTTTTTTAAGGTCGGCTTTATATATTTTCTAGCTTGGTCGTTTAGTCGACGCATAGGCAATGAAAAGCTCAGCATTCCACAGGAATTTAAACTCATGCTACCCTATCTTTGCGTACTAGCAGTTGTGGCGTGCCTAATTGCTATAATGCAAAATGACCTAGGACAGGTAGTAGTGCTTACGCTTACGCTTATTATGATGGCGTGGTTTGCAGGGACTAGCATGAGGCTGTTTTCTATAGGATTATTACTGGCAATACTCGGTGCAAGCGTAATAATCCTGACCTCAGATCACCGCATAGCGCGTATAAAATCATGGTGGGGCACAGCGCAGGATATGGTACTATCTGTGCTACCTTCTTGGCTTGAGGATACGCTTAGGGTTACAGACGCTCCAGCCCCATATCAAATTTCATACTCGCTTAACGCCATTCGACACGGAAATTTCTTTGGAGAAGGACTAGGTGGAGGGATATTTAAGCTTGGATTTTTAAGCGAAGTGCATACTGATTTTGTGCTCTCTGGCATAGCTGAGGAGCTAGGGCTTGCTGGCATATGCCTCATACTTGTGCTATTTGTATTTTTAATTTTTAGAATTTTTAGAGTAAGCGGCAGGTGCGAGGATAAGGCACACCATCTATTTTGCATGGGTGTAGCACTCATGCTTGCTATTAGCTTTTTAATGAATAGTTACGGAATTACCTCACTAACACCATTAAAGGGCATTGCAGTGCCATTTTTAAGCTATGGGGGCAGCTCCATGCTAGCCTCAAGTATAGCCATAGGAATGGTACTAATGATAAGTAAAAGGATAAAATCGTGATAGTTTTAACAGGTGGTGGCACAGGCGGACATCTAGCCATAGCAAGAAGCCTAGCCGAGGCTTTAAAAAAACGTGGCGAGGAGATAGCTTTTATAGGCTCAACAAGTGGGCAAGACATGGCGTGGTTTGACGGCTCAGGGGAGTTTAGTGCTACCATTTTTTTGCCCAGCAAAGGCGTAGTAAATAAGCGTGGACTTGCAAAAATTTCAGCCGCTTTTAGTATCCTAAAACTCGCCATAAAAGCACGTAGCCATCTAAAAAACATAAATGCAAAAGCGGTAATTAGCGTAGGCGGATACTCAGCAGCACCAGCCAGCTTAGCTGCACTTAGCCTAAATCTGCCACTTTTTATCCATGAACAAAACGCAGCCGTAGGCAGGCTAAATAGCCTTCTTAAGCCCTTTGCTAGGGGGTTTTATAGCTCATATGCAAAGGGGATTTACACCAACTACCCTGTAAAAGATGAGTTTTTTAGCACAGCGCGAGTAAGGAGTGAGCTAAAAACGGTGCTATTTCTTGGTGGCTCACAAGGCGCAAAAGCGATAAACGAACTAGCCATCAACCTTTATCCAAAGCTTAATCAAATAGGCGTAAAAATACTTCATCAATGCGGCAAAGGTTCGATAGATACGGTGCTTAGCAAATACAAAAACCTAGGCGCAAACGATGTGGAGGTATTTGAATTTAGCACTGATATGCCAAATTTGATGAGCAAGGCCGATTTAGCCATATCTAGGGCTGGGGCTAGCAGCGTTTGGGAGCTAGCGGCAAACGCCCTGCCAGCAGTGTTTATCCCATATCCTTACGCAGCAAGCGATCATCAAAGGCTAAACGCTCTAGCCTTAAAAGACTGCTCAAAAATCTGTCTACAAAATGGCTCAAGTGTGGATGCAAACGAGATATGGGATATTATAAATAGCTTAAATTTAAAAGCAATAAGCATGGCGTTAAAAGAAAAAATTAAGCCAAATGGCGCTGACGCCATAGTTGCTGATGTGCTAAGCAAGCTATAAAATGGCTTATCCAGAGGCTTTTTATAGCCTCGTTTTGTTTATTGTCTTAAACTAAAATGATGATATGGGCTTATTAAATTTAAGCTATTTTAAACAATAGCGCTGCTTTATAAATTTATACATCACGCTTTTTAATCCCACGTATAGCAAAGTGGCATATTAGCTTAGAAAATAACCGCTAAGTATCCTAGCATGGTAGGCATTTGCCCTGCATACAGTTTCTAAGAAAAAGCAAAAACTAGGCGGTAATAAATATATCGCTTACAACACAAATGGCATAAAAGTAGTATGCACCCTAAGCCTTTGTGGGACTTACTAAATTTTAAAAACTCCAAAAATTGCGTCATTGCAAGAAAAATATTTAGATTTTAATTTTTTTGCGTATAAAATTTTAAATCTCTGTTTTAAAAAAGTATTGCTTTTTTAAAGCTTAATTTGGTTTTAGCAAGCTAGCACCACGTATATGAGTGGCTTAGCACAGCAACTGCTTGCTGTGCGTGCATAAAGCGAATAGGCGAGTATATCGCAAAGCGATACGAGCCGCAAAAAAGCAGTCGTCGTCCTAAGTCCTACGGACTTAATGGCGTTCCCCAGATTTTTGCGCTGAGTTTTTACGAAGTGCTAAAATCGTGCCGACCTTGTAAAACAATGTCGGTAATGCCAAAAACCACTGGCACGAATTAGAGGAGCTGTGCCTACTTTAATGTCGCTAAGGAGAAATTTTTTAACAGAGCCTATTTAAATTTATTTAATGCAAAGTCACAAATATACTTTATAAAAATAGCGCCATTAAATTATCCAAGCCATAAAAAGCAAAACCAAACGATAATTTATGCCATATAATTGGACACGCATACACCAAAAACCGCTCTTGCAAAAACTAATATTGCACCAAAATAAAGCACAAAACGAAGTCACAACTTTGATAAATTTAAATAATTTTTAAAAATTTTAACTAATTTTAATATTTTTGTGTGTATTATTTTATTTATTTTCGTGTGAAAGGCAGGCTATGCATATTACAGACGGCGTTTTATCCACCCAGACCTTAATCATCTCAAGTGCCGTATCAGCGGTATTTCTGATAGCTTCAATACGTAGCACAAAAGAGCATGAGCTGCCACAAATAGCGCTATTTTCCGCCTTATTTTTCATAGCTAGCTTTATTCACATACCAGTTGGCATATCTAGTGCGCACCTTATTTTATCAGGGCTTATAGGCGCTTCGATTGGTTTTGGCTGTTTTTTAGCTATATTTGTAGCACTTTTTTTACAGGCTCTACTTTTTGGATTTGGAGGACTTAGTTCGCTGCTGTCAAATACCCTAGTCATGGCGCTTCCTGCGTATTTGCTCTACCTGGGAAACAGCCTGATTTTTAAAAAATCGTTTGGCACTTTAAGGATTGTCCTAGACTTTGCCATAGGCTCGCTAAGCACCCTATTTTCAGCACTTTTGCTCTCACTTTTGCTATATACTAGTAACGACGCCCTAGCCCCAGCCGCCATATCCATACTCATAGCGCATATCCCACTTAGCATAGTCGAGGGCATAATCACAGCAGCTGGCATGAGTTTTTACCGCAGGATAGCACTAAGTGCGAGTATTGCCTAATGCGAATATCTCGCTAATACTGGCGCTTTTTTACTCTATTTTTGTGAGCATTTTACCATTAAAAGCGCCTATTTTACCCATAGCGATAGTTTCTATGCTGACATTTTTATCCTGTAAAGAAAAGGTCAAAGTGATAAAAAAAATGCTTGGCATAAATTTATTCTTAATACTTATATTTTTAAGCTATATCTATGCGCAAAAATTCGAACTCGCATACCTTAGCTTCATACGCTCAAACCTTACAATCTTATTTATAGTAAGCCTATTTAGCGCACTATCAAGCGCTCACATAGCAGCCGCAATGGCTAAAATAGGCGCCCCATACAAGCTAACCGTGGTGCTATTTTTAGCAGTTAAATTTATCGAACAGTTTTTTATAGATTTAGTTTTATTTAAACAAAGGCTTCTTGCTAGAGGTCTAAAGCCAGCCACAAACCGCCTCACATACAAAGCCTACTCTAGCTTTATAGCACTACTTATATTTATGGGATTTTCTAGAGCCCAAATGGCTAAAGAGTGCATAATAGCGAGGGGTTTTAACAACTTAGCGCTTAAAAAAATTTATAAAGAAAAGCTTAATGCGCTAGACTTTTTCTGGTGTGTTAAGCTAATAGTTTTTATGGTTTTGGAGATATTATGGACGCTTTATCGGTAAAAAACTTATCCTATTCATACGGCGATAAGATTGTTTTAAAAGACGTAAGCTTAAAGATTAAATTTGGCGAAAAAATCGGACTAAAAGGCGCAAATGGAAGCGGCAAAAGCACCTTGCTTAGATGTCTTGCTGGGCTTTGCGAGTGCAAAAGTGATGAGTTTTTAATATTTGGACAAGATATAAATAAAAATGGATATGAGAACACAAGAAGCAAGGTTGGGTTTTTATTTCAGCAAAGTGAAGAGCAGTTTATCTTTCCGATAGTAAAAGATGACGTTAAATTTGAACTGCTCGCTCAGGGCTTAAGTGATGAAAAAGCCCAAAATATCAGCACAGAGATGCTAAAAAAGCTAAATCTCTTAGTGCATAAAAATAGCGTAGTATATCATCTCTCAGGTGGGCAAAAGAGGCTTGTGGCACTTGCTGGAGTGCTTTGTCCGCTAGACAAACAGCTACTATTTCTTGACGAACCAAGCAATGAGCTTGATAAAAATGCGCTTAAAACCATAATAAACGAGCTAAAATCGCACAAGGCAGCCATGCTCATAGCCACCCATGATGATGAAATTTTAAGACAAGTTTGCGATAGGATTATTGAAATTTAATCATCAATCGCCAGTTTTCTCAGCCTTTTTAGCTCATAGATTAAGCTATGATAGATTAATTCATTTTGCTTTAAGCTCTTGCCGCTACTTAGCACAGGCGACACGTTTGAGACAATTAGGTCTGACATTCCAGCTATTTCGATTAGCAAAAGCTCATCTTGCCTTGATTTAGCCAAAAGTATGGCGTTGTTAAAAAATTTAAAAAGCGATTTGAAATTTTTCAATATCACATTTGCGATTATAGCGGAGTTATATCTTATAAACATTGTAATATTTTTTTGAGCTATAGCGAGCGTTTTTACTATACTTGCTATCTCCTCAAGTTTTGCGGTATTTTTCTTAAAATAATTTTTCTTATCTGCTTTTAGTAGGGTCTGATATTCAGCGGTTAGCACCTCTATTAAAGAAGTAACGTTTGATAAATTTTTTTGCATATTGTTGTTTACGTCTGTGTATACACCATTTTTTTCTATCTGGGCAACAAGGCTTCTTGTAAGCTGTTTCATATATGAGCTTAAATTTTCATAATAATCGTCGTTGTTAAACATCTGACGAAACAGTTCGCTCTCGCTTTTTCGCTCCCTAACTTGCAAAATACTCTCATCCACAAGCCTGCCAAACTCAACAACGCTCATATATGGTTTTACCTCAGGGTACTCATTATCACAAAGTTTTTTGACATCATTTTGTATGACATTTAAGCTGTTTAAAATATCTTTATAATCCATAATCAAATCTTTTAAATTTTTGGCATTTTACTATAAAATAGTTTAAAAAAGGTAGAAATCACGAAAGAAAAGTGGTGCGCCCGAAGGAATTCGAATCCCTGACCTTTTGAACCGCAATCAAATGCTCTATCCAGCTGAGCTACGAGCGCACATTAAAATTGAAGTTGTGATTTTACATAAAATTTCCTTAAACAAAGCTATAATTTTATCAAATTTTGTAGAAAAATTAAATTTATCCATTTTTTAAGCCAAAAATGAATAAACTAATCAAAGTAAATTTTAAGGAGATTAGCCATATGGATTTTTTAGAAAGTTTAAAGCAGATAAAACAAGAAATGAAAAAAGAGACCCCGCAAAAATCGCAAGCCCAAAGCAAGACAGAAAATAAAAGTATAGAGCAAAAGCAAGCAAAACTTGAGGCTAGTTTTGCTGATTATATAAAAGATAGCGACATAAAAAAGATATAACTGGAACAATTATTGCTTATACTGCCTTATAAAAATAAAAAGGCAGGCAATGCAGATAAAAAATACGCTAGAATCGCTAAGTATCAGCACAGATGACGCAGCTATATTTGGAGAAATTAGAGAAATAATGTATAAAAACTTTGCCTCAACGCTTCACAGCAAAGGCAAAGTCATATCATTTTATGATAAAAATGAGCTAGTGCAGCGTCGCTATTTTTTAAAATTTATAAGAAAAATCGCCATAAAACACACAGGAGTCGAGCCAAAATTAAACTTTGCTGAGCATAAAACCCTAAAGCTTTCATACAAGGCACAAAATAGCCTATCCCAACTGCTTTTCATAGATATAGATTTTATCGCACAAGATGTAATATTTACGCTAAATAGCGCCCCAAAAATCTTTGCAAACTACCTAAAAAAGGTCTTTAAAGGTAGCAAGGCAAAATATAACGAAAACACAAATACACTAAGCATGAGATTTAGCTCGCAGGATGAATTTGACGCACTAGATGAGCTAATTTCAAAAAAAGAGCACATCAAATTTAGCATAAATTTCCGCTATGAAAATTCAAAACTACAAAAAGCAAAAAGCCGTGTAAATAGCAACAAATCTGGCAGCTTTACAAGATGTTTTTACGCACTAGCTAGCATACTTGAGAATGAATTTAAAATCCTAGGATGCGATATAAACTCCGATTTTGAAAGCGTACGTGCTGCATACCTAAAAATGGTAAAGATGTACCACCCAGATAGACATATGCAAAAAAGCGAACGAATAAAAAGCGAATACAGGGAGCATTTTGAAAAAGTTCAGCATGCTTGGGAGACATTAAAGCCATTTTTTAAAAAGCAAGAGAGCTTTGCAAGTGCTTAAAAATAGCTTAATTTAAATATTGTGTTAAAATGGCATTTTTGTGTATTCTTATTTTGGCTCTTTTAATCAATAACCTAGCTTTATAAAACTCCAAGAGCAATCCCTGTGTCACATATATAAGTGACTTATTTATTTTACCTGCATTGCATTGTAATATACTTACTAACATCTAGTTTAGATTTACTTTACTTAGACTTAGTGGTTTAAGTTACGTAGTGGTGAAAAAAACTAAGCTTTGACTTACGGCTTAAAGGTAGCTTAGCAGGATAACTGTACATAAAGTGAGTAGACAAACATATAGTTTTTACTATGTAGTCTAGTTGGGTGTGATATTAGACGTATAAGGCAGTGGTGTTTGGCTTTTATTGTGGATTAAATTTGTAGGTAAAGTGATAGTAGTGTTAGAAGGGTTTTTGATTTATAAATTTTTATATTTAAATAGACTGTTTAAGTTTGCCATTAATTTATCTTGCTACGATTTAAATTTAAATGTAGCTAAATTTAAAAAAGCTCTGTATAAAATAGCATTATTTTTTAATTACAAATTTATACTAATACTAGCGTCTTTTGGCATTACCGACATTGCAAACCAATAAAACTTAGCGTAAAATCGGTATGAGTAAGCATATGCTATTTTAAAAGCTCACATAAGCGATATGTCAGCCTACATCTAGCTAAAATTTAACCATTATGCCACAAAGTAGCGTAGTTTGTTCTTACAAAATCTGCGCTTCGTTTGTTTTGCAAAATATTTCCTTTTTCTTTTAATGTTTGCC
Organism: Campylobacter sp. 19-13652; assembly: GCF_019702925.1. Classification (NCBI taxonomy): domain Bacteria; kingdom Pseudomonadati; phylum Campylobacterota; class Epsilonproteobacteria; order Campylobacterales; family Campylobacteraceae; genus Campylobacter; species Campylobacter sp. 19-13652. The sequence continues at coordinate 1,209,188 of NZ_AP024713.1, forward strand.
CATAGCTCGTATCATAAGATGATATGTTCGCTAGTTCACTTCACTTAGAAACTTGATTTTGCTTTAATATACACAGCAATCGGTCGACCTGCTAAACCACTGCATAACATAGAGTTTATTTTTAAATTTATATAAATATTCCAAACTATCTTCTCGCCAAATGCGCAATCAAATACCCTTAAGTCAATACAATTATAAATTAAATTTAAATAATAGATTAATAATTTAAGCTAATTTTGGATTATTCTTCGATATTATTTTGCCATTTTATATCCGCTTGGAGATTTACTCGTGGAGCTTGATTTATTTTCATATTTTATATTTATTTTATCTGCATTTACAGCCGGTTTTATCGATGCAATAGCTGGTGGAGGTGGGCTTATTACAGTGCCAACACTACTTGCTATGGGCATGCCTCCACACCTTGCACTTGGCACAAATAAACTTCAAGCAAGCCTTGGATGTTTAGCAGCAGCGATTAAATTTGGCTTAAGTGGTCTTATAAATTTCAAAGAAATTATAAGCGGTATTTTGTTTACTTTTATGGGCTCTTTTGTCGGCACTAGAGTCATTTTGCACCTTGACGCTGGGTTTTTGCGTTACATTATACCAGTGATGCTAGTAGCAATTTTTATCTACACGATATTTTCTCATAAAGTAGGCGAAAGTGATAAAAAAGCAAAACTAAAACCAGCTATTTTTTGGGTAATTTTTGGATTTAGCATAGGCTTTTATGATGGCTTTTTTGGCCCTGGAACTGGGTCGTTTTGGACTTTTAGCCTAGTTGCAATTTTAGGATTAAATTTAAAAAAGGCGGTAGCCAACACAAAAGCCCTAAATCTAACCAGCAACATTGTCAGCTTTGCTACATTTGCAATAAGCTCAAATGTACTGTGGAAGGTTGGATTTTTAATGGGGACAGCCGCTATTATAGGGGCTTTTTTAGGGGCTAGCTTAGCCATAAAAAGGGAGATTAAATTTATAAGAGGTGTATTTTTATTTGTAGTTGGCATTACCATCCTTAAACTTATTTTTGACATAATTTTTAAATAAATTGCTAATTTTTAGTCAAACTTAAAAAAAAATTAACATTTAATTAGATAAAATAACCAAAATCTCTACATTATGGAGCTTGCAAGATGAAAGATTTATTTCTGTTTTCGCACTTTTTCCACCACTCTCACTCGTTTGTTTACTTTTTTAACTTCGTGCTGGTGATAATCGCCTGTGTGCTAACAGCGCGCGCTGCAACGAAAAAAATGCAACTTGTGCCTAAAGGATTGCAAAATATCCTAGAAGCATACTTAGGTGGCGTAGTCTCCATGGGGCGCGACACTCTAGGTAGCGATGAGTTAGCTAGAAAGTACCTTCCGCTCGTAGCTACAATAGGATTTATAGTCTTTTTCTCTAACGTAATAGGTATAATTCCAGGCTTTGAATCACCGTCATCTAGTTTAAATTTAACGCTGACATTAGCACTTATTGTCTTTATCTACTACCACTACGAAGGCATTAAGAAAAACGGCATAGTAAACTACATCAAGCATTTTATGGGGCCTAGCAAAATCCTAGCGCCACTAATGTTTCCTATAGAAATAATATCACACATATCAAGGATAGTATCACTATCCTTCCGTCTTTTTGGAAACATTAAAGGAGATGATCTTTTCTTGCTTGTTATGCTATCACTGGCTCCATTTGTAGCTCCTCTACCAGCCTATGCGCTTCTTACACTTATGGCTGTGCTTCAGACTTTTATATTTATGATGCTGACATATGTATATCTAGCTGGCGCAGTTACCATAGACGAGCACCACTGATATTTTAGGTCGCCCTACTTTGGGTGACCTAAAATAGCAAAATTTTAGCTTTATTCTGCTAGAATAGCGACTAATATTTAAATTTCAAGGTAAGTATATTATGTTTGAAGTCGTTATCGGACTTGAAGTTCACACTCAATTAAATACAAAAACAAAAATTTTCTGCTCTTGCCAAACCAGCTTTGGAGATGAGGCAAATACTCACGTATGCCCGACTTGTCTAGCATTGCCTGGGGCTTTACCAGTGCTTAATAAAGAGGCTGTTAAAAAGGCAATAGCCTTTGGCACAGCGGTAAACGCAACCATAAATAGACGCTCAATATTTAATAGAAAAAACTACTTCTACCCAGATCTGCCAAAGGCGTATCAAATAAGCCAGTTTGAAGTACCAGTTGTAGAAAATGGAGAGCTATTTATTGACGTGGGTGCAGGCAAAAAACGAATAGGCATAACAAGGGCGCACCTAGAGGAGGACGCTGGTAAAAATATCCACGAGGACAGCTACAGCTTAGTAGATCTAAACCGCGCTGGCACGCCACTTTTAGAGATAGTTAGTGAGCCTGATTTACGCAGTAGCGATGAGGCGGTGGCTTACTTAAAGCAGCTTCACTCCATACTTAGGTTTTTAAACATAAGTGATGCAAACATGCAAGAGGGCAGCTTTAGATGCGATGCAAACGTCTCTATACGCCCAAAAGGCGATACTAAACTTTATACTAGAGTTGAAATTAAAAATTTAAACTCATTTAAATTTATACAAAAGGCTATAGAATACGAAGTAGAACGCCAAAGCGATGCTTGGGAGGACGGCAGATACGAACAAGAGGTCGTGCAAGAAACAAGACTATTTGATACAGTAAATCTAGTAACGCGCTCAATGAGAGGCAAGGAGGATAGTGCGGAGTATAGATATTTCCCTGATCCTGATTTACTACCTGTTATTATACCTGATGACATGTACGATGAGGCCATCAAAATACCGGAGCTTGCGGAACAAAAACAGGCTAGATACGAGCAAGAATATGGCATAAAAACAGCTGATGCTATAAATTTGACAAGTAGTGTTGAAATGGCAACATTTTTTGAATACTTGATAGAAAAAGGTCGAAATCCAAAGCTATGCACCACGTGGCTACTGGTCGAGCTTTTAGGTAGACTTAAAAATGGTGTTACCATAGCAGATAGCCCAGTAAATTCAGACAGGCTAAACGAGCTTTTAGTCCGCATAGAGGATAGTACGATAAGCCAAAAAGCAGCAAAAGAGGTGCTTGATGAAATGCTGCAAAGCAGTGCGAGCGTGGATGATATAATCGAAGCAAAAGGGCTAAAGCAAGTAAGCGATGATGGCGCCATACTAGCCATAATAGACGCTATTTTAGCAGCAAATGCCGATAAGGTAGCAGAATATAAAAGTGGAAAAGACAAGCTATTTGGATTTTTTGTCGGTCAAGTGATGAAAGAAGGCAAGGGGGCATTTAATCCAGCCAAAGTAAACGAGCTACTAAGCTCTAAATTATAACTATGGTATCGGTAATAGGTGCTGGCAAATGGGGGCAAGCCCTATACGGTGCGATACGTGATGCTGGAGTAGACGCAGTCATATCCTCAAGGACAAAAAGAGATATTTTAGGCTTTGTAGGCCTTGATATAGCGCTAAAAGCATCACATATCATATGCACCATACCGACTCAAAGTGCGGCTTTTTGGTTAAAGCAGCATTACATAGACACAGGCGCAAAATATCTAATAGCAAGCAAGGGCATAGAGACGGCAAACCTTCGATTTTTAGATGAAATTTATAAAGACTATATACCTGATGACAGGCTAGCCTTTTTATCAGGCCCTACCTTTGCCGCCGAGGTCTCAAGCCGTCTACCCTGCGCAATGGTAATAAATTCAAAAAACGAGCAAACTGCTAAAGAATTCGCACAATTTTTCCCAGTTTACATGAGGAGCTACATATCCGATGACGTAAGAGGCGCAGAGGTGTGTGGTGCATACAAAAATGTAATAGCCATAGCAAGCGGTATCTGCGATGGGCTAGGACTTGGCAATAATGCAAGAGCTAGCCTAATAGCTAGGGGACTAGTAGAAATGGCTCGCTTTGGAAAGCATTTTGGCGCAAGAGACGAGACATTTTTGGGACTTAGCGGGGCTGGAGATCTATTTTTAACAGCCTCCAGCACGCTATCTAGAAACTACCGCGTTGGGCTTGGGCTTGCCAAGTCAAAAACTCTAAATGAGATATTAAAAGAACTAGGCGAGGTCGCAGAAGGTGTAGCCACAGCAAAAGCCATTACAATAATAGGGTCAAGACACAATATCTACACACCCATTGCTTGTGCGGTCGTTAGCATACTAGAGGGTGAGGATGCCATGACAAGCGCCAAAAGGCTTATTTCAAGAGACTAATCCGTGAATGATAGATAAATTTATTCAAAATTTATCTTAATCAAATGCGAAAATGGGGTAAATTTTAAACATATACGATTAAATTTAATGGCTTAAAATTTAAAACAAAGCTTAACTATAAAGCAAGGTAAATTTAAAAACCAAAAGGAGCAATGCTTGATAAAACAGCATTCAAATAGATTAAAATCCGTCCTAGATACACACCTAGAGGCAAAATCAAATGAGGGTGGATTATTAGCCCATCCAGATCCGCTCTGGGTAGCAAGAGAGGTCGCAAAGCCCGTACCTGCGCTTGCTTGCGCGCTTTTTGGGTATGGAAATGCAGTACAGATAGTTAAGTTTCTACGCTCAATAGATTTTGACATCATAAACCAAAGCGAAAATGAGATAAAAAGCTACTTTACAAAGCACAAATACCGCTTTCAAAATCCAGTTGATGTGCGTGAGATTTTTATCACTTTAGCTCGACTTAGCAAAGATAACAGCATAGAAGAGATAATAAATAGTGGTCTAAAACAAGAGAGTAAAATTGAGCAAGGCATAGCAAAGCTGATGCAAAAAATCTACTCTCTAAATCCGCACAGAAGCGATGGATATGAGTTTTTCTTTGGCAAGGAATTTAAAGGTGAACCTTCATCTCCGCTTAAGCGATATAACATGTACCTACGCTGGATGGTGCGCCCTGATGATATTGACCTTGGGCTTTTTAAAAGCATAAATACCGCTTCCTTGCTGCTACCGCTTGATGTCCATACGCACCGTATTTCCCTGGCTCTTGGGCTTGGCAAGAGAAAGAGCTATGATTTTAAAGCCGCACTTGAAATCACAAATAAACTGCGGGAATTTGACGCAAAAGATCCCATAAAATATGATTTTGCGCTTTATCGCATAGGGCAAGGCAAAGAGCTAGAGCGTGTCTTAGAGGAGCTTAGTGGCTAAAATATAATAAATTTTATATAAAGGCAATAACCGATAAAAAGAGTGTTTTTATCGGTTTAATTCAAACTCTCACACTTTTACCAAAATAATCAAATATAATAACTTATATAAATAAAAATGATGTTTGTCAATAAAATATTGAAATTTTTAGGCTAGGATTAATTTGCAATATAAAAAAGCAAAAATAATTTTATATTTAAAGGAAAACTTATGCAACGACGAGATTTTATCAAATCAGCTGCTGCAGCTGCTGCGTGTGGTGCAGCTGGGCTTAGCATGCCAGCTAGTCTAGCTGCAGACGAATCAGCTAATAGCAACTGGCGCTGGGACAAAGCTCCATGCCGTTTTTGCGGTACTGGATGTGGGATTATGCTGGCTACTAAAGATGGCAAAATAGTCGCAGTCAAGGGCGATCCAGACGCACCAGTAAACCGCGGACTAAACTGCATTAAAGGTTATTTTAACGCTAAAATAATGTACGGAGCAGATCGTCTTACGCAGCCACTTTTGCGCGTAAACGAAAAGGGTGAGTTTGATAAAAAGGGTAAATTTAAGCCTATCTCGTGGCAAGCAGCCTTTGATATAATGGAGAAAAAATTTAAAGAGGCCTACAACGAACTAGGCGTAACTGGCATAGGCGTATTTGGCTCAGGACAGTACACTATACCTGAGGGCTATATAGCCAGCAAGCTTATAAAAGCTGGCTTTAGAAGCAACAACATAGACCCAAATGCGCGCCACTGTATGGCTTCGGCTGTGGCTGGATTTATGCAGACTTTTGGCATCGATGAACCAGCTGGCTGCTATGATGACATAGAGCTAACTGACACCGTAGTAACATGGGGTGCAAACATGGCAGAAATGCATCCAATCCTTTGGTCAAGGGTAAGCGATAGAAAGCTAAGCAATCCAGATAAAGTAAAAGTCATAAATTTAAGCACCTACTCAACGCGCACCTCAAATATCGCCGATATAGAGATCATTTTCGCTCCGCAAACTGACCTAGCCATCTGGAACTACATCGCACGCGAGCTAGTCTATAACCACCCTGAGCTAATCGATGAAAAATTTGTAAAAGCCCACTGCGTATTTAGCACAGGTCCAGTTGATATAGGATATGGCATGAGAGAGGACGCCAGCAAGGGCAAATTCCGCCAAAGTGAGCTAGACACCGTCGAAAAGCAAAACAAAAAAATTCTAAGCGAGCGTGAGGGCGTAACGCTAGCATATCTAGGGCTAAAAGCAGGTGATACACTAGAAAATAAAAACCAAAATAGCGCTGGCAAACACTGGGAAATAAGCTATGATGAGTTTAAAAAGGCTCTTGCGCCTTATACTCTTGATTTTGTAGCACAGCTTGCAAAAGGCGATCCAAACGAGGACATTAATGAATTTAAGCAAAAGCTAGAAGCCCTAGCTGCTCTTTATATCGAGCAAAACCGCAAAGTCGTAAGCTTTTGGACTATGGGCTTTAACCAGCACCAGCGCGGCACATGGGTAAATGAGCAAGCTTACATGGTGCATTTCTTGCTTGGCAAGCAGTCTAAGCCAGGTAATGGGGCTTTTTCTCTCACAGGTCAGCCAAGCGCGTGCGGAACGGCTAGAGAGGTCGGCACATTCGCCCACCGCCTACCAGCCGATATGGTCGTGGCAAATCCAAAACACAGAGCCGAGACAGAGCGAATTTGGAACCTGCCAGCTGGCACCATAAACCCAGTCGTAGGTAGCCACTACACCAAGATGATGAGAGACATGGAAAATGGCAAGATAAAATGGGCGTGGGTGCAGGTAAATAACCCGTGGCAAAACACCGCAAACGCCAACCACTGGATAAAAGCAGCTCGTGAGATGGATAACTTCATCGTAGTCTCCGACGCATATCCAGGTATCTCGGCAAAAGTCGCCGATCTAATCCTGCCAAGTGCAATGATATATGAAAAATGGGGCGCATATGGCAACGCCGAACGCCGCACCCAGCACTGGCGCCAGCAGGTGCTACCAGTTGGCGAGGCGATGAGCGATACATGGCAGATGCTTGAGTTTGCAAAACGCTTTAAGCTAAAAGAGGTCTGGGGTGAGAAAAAAGTAAACGATAAAGTATCCCTACCAAACGTCCTAGATGAAGCGGTAAAAATGGGCTACTCGCCTGAAGATACACTATATGATGTGCTTTTTGCAAATAAAAAGGCTAAGAATTTTAGCGCAAATGACCCTATTATAGCTGGCTTTGATAACTCTGAAGTCTTTGGCGATAGCCGAAATGTAAAAGGTAGTGACGGAGAGGAATTTAAAGGATACGGCTTTTTCGTGCAAAAATATCTATGGGAAGAGTATAGAGAGTTCGGTACTGGGCACGGACACGATTTAGCCGACTTTGACACATATCATCACGTACGCGGCTTAAGATGGCCTGTGGTAAATGGCAAGGAAACAAAATGGCGCTTTAATACCGAATTTGACCCATATGCCAAAAAGGCAAACCCAAATGGGGATTTTGCATTTTACGGCAATAAAGCTGCTAGCCTAGCGCAGGGAGATTTAAAGGGCATTACGCAAAAAGAGAGCAAATCAATCGCAAATAAAGGCAAGATATTTTTCCGCCCGTATATGGATCCTTGCGAAATGCCAAGTAGCGAATACCCACTATGGCTATGTACTGGGCGCGTGCTAGAGCACTGGCATAGCGGCACCATGACTATGCGTGTACCTGAGCTTTATCGCGCTGTACCTGAAGCGCTTTGCTATATGAATGAAAGCGACGCTGAAAAAATAGGCGTAGCACAAAACGACCTAGTCTGGGTAGAAAGCCGCCGAGGCAAGGTAAAAGCGCGCGTTGATCTAAACGGACGAAATAAGCCAGCCAGCGGACTTGTGTATGTACCGTGGTTTGATGAGAAGGTGTTTATAAACAAAGTAACACTTGACGCCACCTGCCCTATCAGTAAGCAAACAGACTTTAAAAAATGCGCTGTTAAGGTATACAAGGCTTAAAAATGACAAGGCGAAAGGCTCTTTTAACGGCGATTAAATTTAGCGCACTAAGTCTAAGTGGAGCTGTGCTATGGAAAGTAAGCACACAGGCTAACGATAGATTATTGTTGCGTCCGCCAGGAGCCTTGAGTGAAGATGAGTTTATTTCTAGTTGCATTAGATGTGGACTGTGTGTCGAGGCTTGCCCTTTTAATACACTAAAGCTAGCAGAGGCTGGAGATGGGTTAGGGGCTGGACTACCCTATTTTACCCCACGTAGCCAACCTTGCAAGATGTGTCCTAGCATACCTTGCACCGCCGCTTGTCCAACGAAGGCGCTGGATTTAAATTTAATGAAAAATAAAAACGACAAAGCCGACATAGCACTGGCTAAAATGGGTGTTGCCGTAGTTGACACCCTAAATTGTATAGCATTCTGGGGGATTAGCTGCGACGCTTGCTATAGGGCTTGCCCATTAATAGACAAAGCGCTAAAAGTCGAGCATAGGCGAAATGAGCGCACTGGCAAACACGCACTTTTGCTACCAGTAGTGGATAATGCGCTTTGCACGGGCTGCGGTATGTGCGAGCATGCATGCATCACCCAAAAGCCCTCAATCACGGTGCTACCGCAAAGCGCAGTCCTAGGCAAGGTAAATGATACCTATGTCAAGGGCTGGGATGAGCAAGATCAAAAAAGGGTCAATGAAAAAAATGCGCAAAGCATATCAAAGCATAAGGGTGCACAGGATTATCTAAACAGCGGAGATGAGCTATGAGTAGGTATAAATTTAGCCTAATCAGACTGGCTTTTAAATTTATATTATTTGCCTTTTTGATAGCTGCGGCAAATGGCTCATTTAGGGGTGTTTTAGCAGGAGATTTATCAAGCTCGCTGCTTTTTAGCACCGTACCACTAAGTGATCCTTTTGCAGTGCTTAGCCTAGCTTTTGCTGGGGCAAATCTCGGAGCTAGCGCAGTACTTGGAGCTGTTATCGTAGCGGCTTTTTATGCCATTATAGCCCCTAGGGCATTTTGCGCTTGGGTCTGCCCTGTGGGGCTAATCACAGAGCTAACCGCCAAAATAAGGCGCAAGCTTAAGCTCAATGAAAGCGGAATACTAAATATAAAACGCACAAGCAGGTACTATATCCTAGCGAGCGTTTTGCTACTTTCAGCTATATTTAGCGTGCCAGTTTTTGAGAGCGTGAGCTTTATAGGAGTGGTGCAAAGAGGGCTTATTTTTGGCGGCTTTGCGTGGCTTGGAGTGGCTTTTTTAATAGTCGTATTTGAGCTATTTATCCTACCAAATGGTACCTGTGGGCACATCTGTCCACTCGGAGCGTTTTACTCGATTTTAAGCACGGCTTCAATTTTTAGAATAAAACACCACGAGCATTTTTGCACTTACTGCTCAGAGTGCGAAAGAGTCTGCCCAGAAAAGCAAGTCCTAAGCATCATAGGTGAAAAAAGTGGCTTTGTAAAAAGCAGTGAGTGCATAAGTTGTGGGCTATGTATAGACGCCTGCGAAGAGAATGCACTTGAGTTTAGTATCAAAAATTTAAGGAGAAAAAATGAAAATTAAATTTATAGCTACACTAGCATTTGTAGCTGCGGTATTTATAGCGTGTGCGTCTAGTCAGAATACGCCAACTAACACTAGCAAAAACGGTATAGACGATACACAAATAGGGCTTAGAAATGTGGCATTAGAGAATGAAAAAGACCTAAATTTACCAGAAATAAACTGGAGCAAGGCAAGTGCAGGAGAGAGCCAAAGGTATGAGCGCTCATACGAAAACGCCCCACCTTTAATCCCGCATGATATAGAGGGCTTAGTGCCGATTACAAAAGAGAGCAACGCCTGCATAGACTGCCATATGCCTGAGTTTGCCAAAGACGTGGGCGCTACACCTATCCCAAAATCGCACCTAATCGACCTACGCACTGGCAAAGATCTAGGCGGCAAACTAAGCGAAGCGCGCTTTAACTGCACTCAGTGTCACGTACCTCAAGCAAATACAAAGCCATTGGTGGAAAATAGCTTTAAGCCTGATTTTAGAAAAGGCAGCAGTAAGAATAGTTCAAATTTAATGCAAGTTATAAACGAAGGTGTAAAATAACAAAAAGGAGAGACTAGTCTCTCCTAAATCAAGGATAAAACATGAATATTTCAAGCGTCGTAGTATATCTAAAAAACAAAAGCATGCTTAATAATGTAACAAATGAGCTTTTAAAATTGCAAGACATTGAGATAATAACCAGCCAAGATGATAAGATAGTAGCAATCATACAAAGTAGAGACGTAGACACTGAAATAGCTGTATTTAGGCACATAGAAGCACTTTATGGGGTACTAAGTGTAGCAATGATTTACAGCTATCAAGAGGAGCTAGAGGAGGATATTAAAAAGCTAAATAAAACCATAAAAGCAAACAATATAGCCTATATTCTAGCTCGGGATGACGTAGACGCAAACGAGATAAGATATGGCGGAGAAGTACCTATTAAATAGGCTAAATTAACTTTTTAAATTTATATTTGTTTAAAGAAAATTTATATATTATTAAGCACACTTTATTTTATATTAGGAGTTTATAATGAAGATTGCTAAAATTTCTATAGCTGCTTTAGTTGCACTTTCTGCACTAGCGCAAACAGCATCTGCTACACCGCTTGAAGAGGCGATTAAAGATGTTGATTTTTCAGGCTTTGCGAGATATAGGTACACATATGATAACAAAAAGCCTTCCAATGCAGATAGAATAAAAAATAACGCCGCAAGAAATGAGTTTAAATTTATCGGCAATTTTAAAGCAAAATTCGATGATAATTTCTTTGGTGTTTTAGGGCTTCGTTATCTATCTAAAGATGGCTCTGGTACACAAAGCGATGCCACAAACACAACTCAACCTTTCACAGTTAAACAATTTTATCTAGGATACAAGATAAATAACACAACAGTTCAAGCTGGTAAACAAATCATAAAAACTTTCTTTACTGATGATTTAGTTGGCACTGGTGTGGTAGCTTATAATACAGATGTGGACGGATTAACAATATCAGCTTTTGCCTTTGATGCACTTGCAATTGATACAGATTATGATGGAAATTTAATCCCTAAACTAACACAATATAATATGGGAACCAATGTATATGGTTTAGGCTTGGCTGGTAATTTTGATCCAGTTGCATTCCAACTATGGCTAGCAAATATGCCTCATACTGCTACACTAGTAGGCACAGAGCTAAAAGTAAACGCACCTATAGCAGATGACGTAAAACTAGGTGTTCAAGCACAATATGTAAGCAATTTTATGAATAATGAAATGGCCACAAAAACACCATACAAAGACGCTCGCTTTTATGCGGTTAAGGCTAACGCTGATTTCTTTGGAGCTAACCTAAATGCTGGATATATAAACTTTAGAGCAGATGAAGGTGGTACAGGCTTTGTGACACTAGAAGACAATGGCGATTTAATAAATCCAGCAAAAATTCTAAATAGCTCAATGGGTGGCACAGGAAATACTCAATATTACAATAACCTAAAAGATACCAACCATTTCTGGTTTGTTGGAGCCGGATATAAATTTGACAAATACGCACTAACAGCTAATTATATCGATGGCAAAGGCTATTCTTATGGGTTAAACACAGCAAAAGCAAAAAGAAAAGAAGCTAATGTAAGCGCAAGCTATGCTTATAGTAAAAAACTTAAATTCTCTGGCTTCTTTGCTACTGCTAAAGACAAAAAAGATGGCAATAGCTACAAGCAAAATCGTATAAGATTTGAGACTAAATACTCATTTTAATTAAAAGGGTTAGCCAAACGCTAACCCAAGTCTATATTTAACAAAAAGAGGCGCCAAGCCTCTTTTACCGCCTAAATACAAATATTATTCAGATTTAAGCCAAGCCTTTATCTTATCAAATATTCCCTTACACTCCTCAGCAGCTTCGCCACCCTTTATTCCAAAGCTATCCTGCAGTTTTTTTAGCAGCTCCTCTTGTTCTTGACTTAACTTGTTAGGCATTTGCACTGATACTTGCACGATTAAATTGCCTATGCGTGATGAATTTACAGACTTTATCCCCTCTTTTTCAAAGACAAATCTCTGCTTATCCACAGTGCCAACAGGTAGTTTAAGCTCAGTTTTACCACGTAACGTCGGAACACTTATACTTTCTCCCAGTGCCGCTTGTGTGAAAAATACTGGAATTTCCACGTAAACATCATTATTGTGCCTTATAAAATGCTCATCCTCTCGCACCTCCACAACCACGTAAAGCTCGCCAGTGTTGCCACTTTTACCGACATTTCCTTTGCCGCTTATACGCAGTCTCATGCCGCTATCGATGCCCTCTGGTATATTTACCTTAAGGCTATGGCGCTCCTCCTCATACCCAAGCCCAGAACAGGTAGGGCATTTATCCTTTATTATCTCGCCAGTACCATTGCAGTATGGGCATTCTTGCACTATTGACATAAAGCCATTGCTTTGTGTTATGCGCCCGCTTCCACCGCAGTGATGACAGGTTGATTTTTTGCCGTCTTTGCTACCTGTGCCGTCGCAGGTATGGCATGGTACTTTTTTGGTGTATTCTACCTCTTTTTCGCAACCAAATGCAGCCTCGTGAAAGTCTATGGATAGCCCTATTTCTAAGTCTAGTGGGTACTTTTCGCCGTTACCTCGCCTCCTGCTTCTACCACCAAAGCTCTCTCCAAAAAATGAGCTAAAAATATCCCCGATATCAAAGTCAAATCCTCCGCCAAGTCCGCCATCAAGCCCTGCCTTGCCATGTCTATCATATATACTTCGTTTATTTTCATCGCTTAAAACCTGGTAGGCTTCATTTACTAATTTAAATTTATCCTCCGCTTCTTTATCACCCGCATTTCTATCTGGATGGTACTTTAGCGCAAGTCTCCTGTAGGCTTTTTTTATCGTCTCATTATCGGCGGTTTTTGTTATCTCCAACACTTCATAATAGTCTAATTCCATAATTTTTCCTGATTTTCAAATTTAAAGGCGTTATTTTATCTTTATTTATTAAATTTGGCAATGTTTAAATTTATATTCGTTATAATAACACCTGTATAAAATACTTACAAAAGGATGAATGATGATAAATGTACTGATGATTGAGGACGATCCTGAGTTTGCACAAATACTATCTGAGTATCTGGATAACTTTAACATTAAAATAACAAATTTCGAAGATCCATACCTAGGACTAAGTGCTGGAATTAAAAATTATGATTTACTTATTCTAGATCTTACTTTGCCGGGCATTGATGGACTTGAAGTTTGCAAAGAAATTCGCTCAAAATACGACATACCTATCATCATAAGCTCAGCTCGAAGCGACATAAGTGATAAGGTAGTGGGTCTGCAAATAGGTGCTGATGACTATTTACCAAAGCCATACGATCCAAAAGAGATGTACGCACGCATAATGAGCCTAATCCGTCGCTATAAAAAAAGTAGCGAAATGCAAGAAGAGGTGCTTGATAGTGCATTTAGAATAGACGAAAAGCGCCATGAGATATATTTTAACAACGAGGCTTTAATCTTAACCCCAGCTGAATATGAAATTTTAAGCTATCTTATAAAGCAGCATAGTTTTTCAGTATCACGCGAACAGCTTGTGTATAACTGCAAAAGCCTAAAGGATAAAGACAGCAAGAGCCTAGACGTGATAATAGGCAGGCTACGCTCAAAAATAGGCGATAGCTCAAAAGCTCCACGTCATATATTTTCTGTACGTGGAATAGGCTATAAGCTAATCGGTTAAGCCTTGCGTTACTCAATAACAACCAAAACCACTATAATATTTGCCATAGCTTTTAGTGTGGTTTGTCTGCTGTTTTTTACCTTTGTAAGCATACAATCAGACAAAGCTATGGAAAAGCTCTATGAAAAGCAGGTAAGTACTATAAATTACCTGCTTGGACTTTATGAAAAGGGAAATCCTCCGCAAAATTTACGTAGGTATTTTAGTAATTTTGGCTTTGAGTACGTTGAGGACGAGACTTTAGCACTTGATGTGATAAAAAAGGGCGAAAGCATCTTTAAAAAGCGTACCCCTATCGGTGAAGTGCAGTCTTTATCCTATAAAAAAGAGCTATATTTACAGATTCAAAACCCATCTTTTGGAATTTTGCTAGAAAGCCATGAGAATAAAAACGTAAACGATCCACTTCTTTTTGGATTTTTGTTTATTTCGATTTTGCTTATTTCTATGTATATCTCTGTGCTTAAAAGCCTGCTTCCTCTGCGTAGGCTAAGCAAAGACATAAGGCAGTTTGCTAGCGGAAATATAGACATGAGCCTATATAAAGACTCTGAAATGGATTCTCAAGATGAGATAAGCAATGTCGCAAGAGAATTTGATAACGCTATAGCCAAAATTAGAGAGCTTATCCGCTCTAGGCAACTTTTTTTACGTGCTATTATGCATGAACTAAAAACACCTATAGGCAAAGGGCGCATAGTCTCTGAGATGATAGATAATCAAACTCAAAAAGATAGACTAATAGCAATTTTTGAGCGACTTGATCTGCTTATAAATGAATTTAGTAAAATCGAGCAGCTTCTATCAAAAAGCTACGCATTAGATTATAAGGAGTGCCACATATCGCTCATTGTAGAGCAGGTCTCTGATATGCTTATGCTTGATAAATTTAGCGAAAAAGTGAACGTAGATATTGTAGATGACGCTATTTTAAGTGTTGATTTTAGTCTGTTTTGTCTTGCGCTTAAAAATTTAATAGACAACGCCCTAAAATACGCCACAGACCACTGCGCCAGTGTATCTTGCTACAACGACAGGCTTGTCGTTTCAAACAGAGGAACTCCTCTTACTTATAATATTGAGCATTATCTTGAGGCATTTGTACGCGGAAGCTCAAATGAGATAAAAGAGGCAAAAGCTGGGCTTGGATTAGGACTTTATATCATTAATCAAATTTGCATTATGCATAAATTTAAACTAGACTATGAATACAGCGACCAAAAGCATAACTTTATCATATATTTTGGTGGCGTAGCATGAAAGGGCTTGAGAGGTTTGACGCCCTTGTGGAGGCGTTTTCGGCATTGCCAGGAGTGGGTAAAAAGTCTGCTATGCGATTTGCATATTTTGTTACCATGTCAGATAGCTTTGCTGGTATGAGGCTAGCTAGCGCTATTGATGATGCTATTAGACTTACTGTGCGTTGTAAGCAGTGCGGTGGGCTAAGCGAGCATGAGCTTTGCGAGATCTGCTCAGACCAAAATCGCAATAGCGATACTATATGCGTAGTTGAAAATGCAAAAGATATACTTATATTGGAGCAAAGTGGGGCGTATGAGGGGCTTTATTTTGTGCTTAATGAGATGAGTGAGCAAGCAGTCTCTAAGCTAGCTGATATGGCTAGTGTTATAGGTGCTAAGGAGGTGATATTTGCGTTTACACCAGGACTTAGCGCTGATGCGATAATGTTTTATATAGAGGATAGACTTAGTAATTTGGGGCTTAAGTTTAGCAAAATAGCTCAAGGTGTGCCTACT